>NZ_WIWC01000014.1 GCF_009600315.1 Pseudomonas helleri
CGGTAGCTCAAGCACCCGCACCGGTAGCGCCCCCGGTTGTCGCTCAAGCGCCTGCTCCCGTTGCCGCGCCTGCGCCGACTCCGGCGCCCGTGGTCGCGCCGGTCAGCATCGAGCCTGCTGTTGTCGCGCCACAAGCGCCCAAAGCAGCCATTGCCGCAGCCCCTACGGCTGATTTCGGCCGTCCGCTGGTCGTGGGCAACAAAAACCTGATGACGATCACTGACGGCGCAGGCTGTAAGTGGCTGCTCAGCAAAACCGCCATGGATTCCAGCGACCCGAGTATCGCGTTTGCCTCGTCCCCGGCCATGCCTTGCGCAGCCTCCGGGTACGCCGAAGGTGAGTTCGACAAGTTGCGCTGGTCGATCCCCAACACCTACCGCGGCGACTCCTGGAACCGCGCCTACGTCCACCCGAGTGGCCTGATGTTCGGTCAGTCGACGGCCTCTGTGGTCAAAGGCAAGGCGCTGTCGTACCTGAGCCCCAATGCCGATCAGGCCTTGTTCGAGCTGGGTGAAATCCCGGCCCGCAGCATGAAGGTCTACCTGGCGTTTGATCGCTCGCGCTACCGCGTGCTGACACCGTTCAACAGCGACCCGTACTACGTGGCGGTCACAACGAACGAAGCGTTTGCCCTGGACCCCGTCCAGTACAAGCAGGCCGTGACCGAGATTTTCCAGCTGATCAAAACCCTCTCGCCGACCACCGCGCGGGTGAACAACCTGTTTATCGCCAAGAACCTGGACACGCTCTATCCAGAGGGTTACAGCTCCAGCGACGACCTGAAAATCGTGCGCACGCGAATGGGTGAAAACCGCGGCGAGTTTTACTTTGATGTACGCGAAGGCACCAACTACAGCCAACGCCGTGAAGAATTGCGCGTGCGCGAAGCCCGTCGTCAGTTGGAACAACAAGCCCGCTTGCACGCCCGCATTCTGGAGCGGTACGAGCAGTTGAAAAACGGCATGAAGGCTTTTGAAGGTCGCGAAACTGAAGCGCTGGCGCAAATGGCCGGGATCAAAGTGGCGTTCCCGGCACCGATGGTGCTGCTCAACCCGTCGAGCTCCAAATCTGCTGAACCGATGATGATCCACGTCACCGGCAAACGGGGCGATTTCTATGACATCGACTTCCCGCGCAAAGGCCGTGTGCAGGCTGAAACCGATCTGGAAGAGCAGTGGTACGTGCTTTATGCCGCCAACATGACGCCTTACGTGCCGCTGGTGGATGGCCGTGCTATTCCAACTTACCGCGTGTACTCGGCGGGCATCCCCGAGGCGTGTGCACAGGATCACTGCGCGGACCGCGTGTCCTTCGGTGTGGTGCTGGCCAAGGAGTTTCCGAACGCCGGAATCGACTTCAGCTGGACCCCTGACGTCTCCCAGCAGTTTGTGAATGCCTGGCAGCAAGCATCTGCCCAAGTTGAGGCCTCGTCCCTATGAAAGCGTTGAACAAGAAACAAACGATCATCGCCGTTGCGGCCGCCGTTGTGGTGGTCTTCGGGGTGACGGCGTCGATGATGTCGAGCGCCGGTAAAAAGAAAACACTGGGCTATTACGAAGACCTGAAAGAGCAATTCTTTCTTACGGACGTGCTGAACGAAGGGGATGTTTCCTACTCCATCTTCTCCGGCAACCTCACCGTGGACGAGCCTGAAATCCGTCTGGTCGCGGCGCAAACCAACGGTGCGCAAGGCTTCCTCAAAGGCATGTTGTCGTTGCTCGGCGGTGCCAATGGTGCATCCAATGAAACCGGGCTGGCAGGGTGGTCGCGTTACCTGCTCAACGCCAGCACCGGCGGTGGTAATGCCGGGGGCGTGTACCTGAAGGCCGACTCTCTGAAAATCAGCCGCTCCGGTGACAGCAAGGATGGCGAAATTCGCGTCCAGCTCAAAGGTCTGGACATGGCCAACCCGTACATCTCCCACGCGGGCTCCGAAGTGGTGCTGGTCTCGGAAGTGGCGGATGAAATCCAACCCCGTGCCGAACTGGACGCCAATGGGCGAGTGGTCAACTCCAACTACTCGTGGGGCAGCAACATCGTGTCTCGTCTGCCTTTTGCCGGGGCGTTCCTGAGCACCGCGACGGGCGATGTCGGGGTCAAGGTTGATCTGGACTTCACGCTTAAACGCTCGGACGACGGTGAAGGCAAGATGAAGTTTGTCGTGGTGCACCGCAATGACGGCAGCGAGACCGGCCGCATTACCCGCGAAGCTGAATTTGCCACTTTGCCGCCACTGGATGACGTGCAGGAGTTGCTCAAAGGGGCGTACAGCGGCTTCATCATGGGCGCTTACAGCACGTCCATGGGGCAGTCGGTGCTGGCGGATGCCGCCGCAAACTTTGCCCGCAAAGCCAAAGTGGCCAACTACTCGTTGACCTATAAAGGTTTTGATCAACTGGAAGACGGTTTCAAGGAATACCAGAGCGCCACCAAACGTCAGGACTTCGAAGGTTACTGTGAACAGACAGGGCTTTCGGGCTACCAGAACGACTTTGGCGCCAAGGCGAAAAAGCACAACGACTCCGAGTGTGGCATCGCCCAGAAATTGGTCAGCGAAGGCAAGTTCACTGAGGACTACACCTTCAAGGAGGACAAATCCTTGTTCGCCGGGCTGTTTGTGAGCAAAAGCTACACCCTCGAAACCAACTGATTGCTGCCCCTGAAGCCCGGCTTGCCGGGCTTCATCCCCCCG
Source organism: Pseudomonas helleri (assembly GCF_009600315.1). GTDB lineage: Bacteria > Pseudomonadota > Gammaproteobacteria > Pseudomonadales > Pseudomonadaceae > Aquipseudomonas > Aquipseudomonas helleri_A. The sequence goes on from NZ_WIWC01000014.1 coordinate 2,693, forward strand.
CTTTCTACCTGCTGTCGGCGTCCATTCGCTTCATCCTGCGAAATATCTCCTTACGTCTATGCTCCACCCACGGTCGCTTGCGGCTGCCCGCATTAAAGTCCCAACAACAAAAAGAGTCGTACGAATTCATCTCACAGGAGTGTTCCGATGAAGTTCAGTTCTCAGTTATTGGTCTTGGCGTTAGGTTTCAACAGTGTGCTGGCCTTCGCTGACGAGGCACCTAAAGAAGCGCCGAAAGACGCGAGTGAACAAACCCGTCAGGCCAACGCAGCAGTCCTTAAAGAGTTGCCTTTCGCGGATAAACAGGACTTCGAGGACGCCAAAAAAGGCTTTATCGAAACGCTGGTGCCGATGACCATCAAAGATGCCAAAGGCCAGACCGCGTGGGACTTGACCAGCTATGACTTCATTAAAGGCGAAGCGCCGGATACGGTGAATCCCAGCCTGTGGCGCATTGCTGAACTGAACTTGAATAATGGCCTGTTCAAAGTGACCGATAAGGTCTATCAGATTCGCGGCTTCGACCTGTCCAACATGACCATTATCGAGTCGGACAATGGTCTGATCATTATCGACCCGCTGGTTACGGCTGAAGTGGCCAAAGCCGGTCTCGACCTCTACTACAAAAACCGTCCGAAAAAGCCGGTGAAGGCGGTGATCTACACCCACAGTCACGCCGACCACTATGGGGGTGTCAAAGGCATCGTCAGCGAAGACGATGTGAAGTCCGGCAAGGTCAAGATCATTGCGCCAGAGGGCTTCCTGGAAGAAGCCGTGAGCGAGAACGTGCTGGCCGGCAACGCCATGAGCCGTCGCACGCTTTATCAGTACGGCGCCTTGCTGCCGCGCAGTGTTCGCGGCCAGCTGGATGCGGGGCTGGGCAAGACCACCTCAATGGGCACGTTCACGCTCATTCCTCCGACCGACACCATTTCCAAAACCGGCGAGAAACTCAACGTCGATGGTGTTGAGATGGAATTCCAGATGGCGCCGGGCACCGAAGCCCCCTCAGAAATGCTCATCTGGTTCCCGCAGTTCAAAATGCTCAACACCGCTGAAGACGCCACCCATACCCTGCATAACCTCTACACCTTGCGCGGCGCCCAAGTGCGCAACGCGGCCAACTGGTGGAAAACCCTCAATCAGGCGATCAACACTTACGGCGATCAGGTGGATGTGGTCATTGCCCAACACCACTGGCCAATGTGGGGTCAGGAACGCATCGTCAGCTTCCTCGGTGATCAGCGCGACATGTTCAAGTACATCCATGATCAGTCGCTGAATCTGGCGAACAAAGGGCTGACCATGAACGAGATTGCCGAGCAACTGCAATTGCCGGACAGCACCGGCAAGCAGTGGCACAACCGGGGTTACTACGGTTCGGTGAACCACAACGCCAAGGCCATCTACCAACGTTATCTGGGCTGGTATGACAGCAACCCGGCCAACCTGCACCCGTTACCGCCGGTTGAAGCGGGCAAGAAGTACGTCGAGTTCATGGGCGGTGCCGACGCGATTATCGCCAAGGCCAAGGAGTCGATTGCTCAGGGTGATTACCGCTGGGCGGCCGAGGTCCTCAAGCACGTGGTGTTTGCCGACCCGACCAACCAGACAGCCCGCAACCTGCAAGCCGATGCGTTCGAGCAACTGGGCTACCAGACCGAAAACCCGACCTGGCGTAACGAGTATCTGATGGGCGCTTATGAGCTGCGTAACGGCGTGCCAAATGTGCCGGGCATCTCCACCTCCAGTGCCGACATGGTGGCGGCCATGAGTCCTGACCTGATGCTCGATTACCTGGGTGTGCGCCTCAATGGCCCGAAAGCCATCGGCAAACACCTGTTGCTTAACTGGAAGCAGCCCGATGGCGAAAACTACGCGATAGAGCTGCGTAATGGTGTAGTGATTTACACCAAAGACAAAGTCTTCGATAAGCCTGACGCGACCCTCACCGTAGACAAGGAAGGCTTTGCGGGGCTGATGATGGGCGGGGCGACACTGGACAAGGAAATCGAAGCGGGCAAAGCGAAAGTGGAAGGCGACCCGGAAAAAATCAAGGAACTGCTGGGGTTGCTGGATACCTTCCCGACCATGTTCGACATTGTCACTCCCTGACGCTGACTGAAACCCCGGCAACCGTTGCCGGGGTTTGCTCATACACTCACAGGGGAGACGCACAATGGGCCTTCGCTCACGCACGTGCAGCGCTACGCTGCTTGGCTTTACCGTGGGTTTGTCATCCGTCGCGGTGCATGCGGACAACGCCCGCGACTGGCAAAACCTGCCGACTGACCTGAACATGATTTTTGGTTATTACAACCGGATCGACTCCAACACACCGATAGACACCTCGTTGCCCATCGACGGGTTATCGCTCAAGGGCGACCTCTACCTTCTGCGTTATGCCCGTTCATTTGCAGTTGATGGCCGCAACTCAGCGATACAAATCATCCAGCCCTATGCCGATGTCAGCGCGTCCTTTGACAATGCCCGGTTCTTCGATGGCACCAAACATAACGGTGGCACCGGCGACACTCAGGTGGTTCTGGTGCATAACGTGTTCGGTGGGCCTGCGCTGAGTCAGGAGCAATTTGCCAACTGGCAGCCGGAAACGTTTCTGACGGGCGCGTTGTGGGTGACGACCCCCACTGGCGATTACGACAAAAACCGGGTCATCAATATCGGCGCCAATCGCTGGGTGTTCAAACCCGAACTGGCATTCGGCACACCCATCGGCCCCACGTGGCTTGAGCTAAACACCTATGTGTCGCTGTTTGGCGATAACGATGACTATCTGGGGGATAACAAACTGGAACAGAAGGCGCTGTTTGCCATTGAAGGCCACTACAGTTACACCTTCAATCGGGCGTTGTGGGCATCGCTGGACACCACCTACAGCACAGGAGGTGAAACCAAAATCAACGGCGTCAATCAAGACAACAAGCAGGAGAACACAGTCGTGGGTGCCAGCCTGGGCTTTATGCTATCGCCCCAGTTCGGCGGGTTGATTGCCTACTCCGATACGGTTGCCGAACGTAGCGGTTCGCCTGATGTGAATACCTGGACGGTGCGAATGCAGTACGTGTGGTGAAGGGCGTAAATACCCGCAAAGGGTCACAGTCTGTACAACCGCAAACTGGCGCAGTGGAGTGAGGCGAGGCGTGTCGCTCGTAAGAGTCTGGAGGGCCATAACGCCGCCTCTTCGTGAGTACGATGAGCAGGCGTTATGGCATTGGCTTTCAGAGGAGGGCGCCTAACGCGCCTTTAAGCAGGAACCAACGCCTCCAACAACGCCACTTTTCTTTGCAATTGACCGACCTGTTCCTTTTCGGCGCGCAGTGCCGAGCGCAGCTCTTTATTCTCCACTTCCCAGATCTTTGCCCAGCGGTTAGCGGTTTTGCAGTCAACAATGATCTGCCAGATGTCCTGTAGCTTCAGGTACTGAATCAACAGCACCAATGCGACCACTACCATCACCAGCAAAGCGCCTGCTGACACCACTTCCGACGTTGTCATGTGTTCATCCTTTTTATGCTTCGATGAGTTCCGAAGTGGCACAATGATATGTAGTGATTTACGACACGTATAGAATGTAGACTTATACAGGTAAACAAATCACGCACATGGAGAGGCCATGAAACGCGAGCAACAGCTCAAACAGGTTCGATGGGATCTGGCACTTCGCTATCGTTTGATCGAAACCGTTGCCTGGTGGGAAGGGCGCCTGACGACGGGGCACTTGATCCAGAGCTTTGGCATCAGTCGTCAGCAGGCCTCCAAAGACATCAACACCTACATCAATGAACATGCGCCTGAAAATCTTACATATGACAAACAGATCAAGGGCTATGTCCCCACCGAGCGGTTCGAGCCACGGTTTATCGAAGACAGCGCCAGCGCGTATTTACACCTGCTGAATCAGACCCATACGCGCATGCCGCATGTCGAAGGGCTGGCGTTGGCCTATGCCCACACCAAAGTCCTGCAAGTGCCTGACCGCTCCATCAAACCGGAAATATTGCGCCCGCTGCTCAAGGCCTGCCGTGAACGTTTGAGGCTGGACATTGACTATGTGTCGCTTAACGCGCCCGAGCCAGAAGGGCGCACCATTGCGCCACACACCTTGATCTACACCGGCATGAGATGGCACGTGCGGGCCTATTGCGAGAAAAACCGCAGCTACCGCGACTTCGTACTCAGTCGTTTGCGCGGGGTTCCCGAGTTACGTGACGATGAGACGCAGAACGGTATCGCAGGCGATGATGACTGGAACAATAAAGTCTGCGTCATCATCACTCCGGATGAGCGCCTGAACCCGGCGCAAAAAGACATTATTCAGACCGACTTCGGGATGATCGACGGCAAGCTGGAAATCCCCAGCCGACAGGCGTTAGTCAAATACATCCTGCACCGATACCAGATCGACCCGAAAAATCTGAACCCGCGGCCCGAGGCGCAGCAAATTGTGGTGGCCAACTTGAAGGAACTTAAACCCTGGCTGTACGACTGAGGCCTGCCTGAATCGTCCATTTTCAAAGATCGGGATCGTCTACCAGCCGAATCCGCTGAGCAGGCACTGCGGCCTGTTCAGCCAGAAGACGGCAGACCTGAAGGTTGAGCTCCACGAACGTCTGCCAACTGTACTGTTGCGCGTAATTCAGTGCGAACTGCCGATCGACCCGGCAAATGTCGGGTCGCTCAGCGTAGATCGAACACCCTGTGGTTAACTCACTGTAATGCGTGCAGGTACCATCGCCGCGATCGAGGTATCGGGTTTCAGCCGCCAGATGGACATTCTGGCAACACAGGCCGCATTGGGTGCAGGGAAAGGTGTTCAAGGCTAGGCCAGCGACGCCAGCCATGAGCGCGTGCTGGCGGCGTTACCCATCTCGAAAGGAAGCGCAATATTGCGCTTTTCCACTTCTGCCCTTAGCACCGAACTGCGCTGCAGTTCGTCGTTACACGCCATCAATTCCCGAGAAAAATCCTCCAGCTCATCCGCATCCAGATTGAACTCCAGCGCGTTCAGCTCGCCCAGGTAGCGATCCAGCTCGGTGTTGATGGCCTGAAAGTTGTGGAGCATGCCGGCATGGGGCATGACCGACGCGATAAATACCCAGAGTTTCAGGGCCACGGGGCTGTGCAGCATGAAGTAATTCAACCCCAGCGTGACCACGCCCGTCACCAGCGCACTGGCAAACGCCGCCAGCTCGCCACCGAACGGGAAACTGCAAAAGGGCAACAGTTGAGCATAAGCCACTGAACCCACCACCGTTGCCGAGCCAATGGACAGCAGCGACGTCACGGCTTTGCACAGGTCCACAAATGCCAACTGCTCGGGATTGAAAATCAGCAGTTTGATGGCGCTGACCAGTTGCCCCCAGATCTCGCGAATGATCTTGATGGCCAGGGCTTGAGTGGTCGCCAGAATGTTGAACAGTGTCGTGGTCAAGCTGCCCAGAACACCGGCGAAAACCCCGTCTTTAAACGCAATCAGAAAGTCCTGAAAGCGTGCTTGAACCCGTTGCCAGATGCCTTGCAAGGTGGTGTTGATGCTGCTGATAAACCCTTCAAGGTCAAATTTGTCTTTGATCTTCTCCAGCATCGCAGGCAGTTGGTCGCGCAGTTCAAACCACACTTCAGCCATGACCAGCCCCAGCATCTGCCGGGTGCCCATCGCGACGCCAGCCAGGCCCGAGGCAGAAGCCGTCTGCTTGAAGAACTTGCTGCTGGTGTAGTACGCGTGATCGATCTGCTGGTCGTAAGGCTGGCGGGCGGCTTTATCGCGCTTGCGCATTTGTTCGGGGTCGATGGCCTTGAGCTCGCGGATTTTGTCCTGATTCTTGCGGATTTTGTCCTCAAGCATCTGAGCCTTGTGAATCTGCTCGGGTGTAGTGCGCGGTGCCGCGTTCAGGCGTGCCGTGTCTCTGGTCAGCGTGGCTTCATGCTGGCTGATGAGAGTAGGCAGCTTGCTCAAGTAGTCATCAATAGAGGTTTGTTTCTTCGATTTATTGACCGTCTCATGGGTCGATTGCAGGTTGCTGTCCTGATTGGCTAACGCCACACCGTCCTGTCCGGCCAGCACGCGTGCCGCGTCGTCATGAATTTCCTTGGCGCTGATCACATGGTCCAGATTTCGCGACTCCCCCGCCCCCAGCGTGGTGTTGCGGTAGGGGTCATGCAGGACGCCTTCTTTATGGCTGGCCTTGTCATCCTTGCCGGTGGCTTTGTAATTCTTGTGCTGATGGTAGGGCGTAGAGTCGTAATCCCCACGCTGCTCATAGCGCAGCTTTTCTTGCTCGGTGCCCCAAATGCCTTTGCGCACATTCAGGGTGGTGTCTACATTCCCGCCGACCTTGTCCTTGAAAAGAAGAAAATCCAGACCAAAACTCGTGACAAGGCTGGTGACCATAGTCTTCTCGAGCTCTTCGGCCCAAGGGTAATCCTGCGCAGCAGCGTGCATGATGGCGTCCATAAACGAAGGCAGTCGGTAAAAGGGAGAGACAGGCATCCTCCCTTCAAACGTAATCTCTACGGGGTTAAGCGGCTTTGGCTTCGCGCAGCACTTCATCCAGCTTGCTGCTGTTCAAAATCATCGAGTCGTAAGCGTCTGTTTCCATGACCGGCACACCGTCTTTGTCCGTGACCACTTGGCCATTGGCTTTTTTTACTTTGAACAACGGGGTGGTGATGATGTTGACCATGATCGCGGCCAAGGCATATCCGTTTTCGACATTGCGCATGATTGAGTCGCTGAACTTGGCCAGTTCCACCTGCACATCGGCATTGCGGCTTTTCGCGTCCTTGAGCACATATTCCATGCTCTTGAGGCCTTCAAAGTATTCATTGAAGGTGTCGAACAGCGTGTTCAGTGTGTCCCAGATGCTGTGAGCATAGGTGTAGGTTTTACCCAGCTGGATGATCGCCCTCGCCAACTTGTCGACGGCCTGGTTCACTTCAAGATTGATCTTGCGAGCGTTCTTTAGCGCTTCTTCACCATGGCTGTTATAAGCCCAGCCAGCGATCGCGATGACAGGCCCGGCCACTGCTGCGCCCAAAATAGCCGTACCGCCCGCCATGCCCATGCCACCTGTTGCCAGTGAGCCGCCGCCCAGCGCGGCCAAGGTGGCGTTGGTTGCGGCAACCCCCGCCAGTGACGAGATGGCCGTGCCGGTGGACGCCGCACCCAAGGCCATCACGCCGCCATACACCGCAAAGCCTGCCGCAGCCCCCGCAGCCCCAGCCCCTGCTGCCGAGCCCAGCACGCCGATAGCCGTATAGCTGTAGCTCTCGATGGTCTGCAGCTTATGCTTAGGGATATTGATGACCAGCTTGTCCTGGCGCCCGCTATTAAGTTGCAAAAGCAACTTATCCGCCAACGTCTTGAACTCATCAAAACGCTGGCCGATCAGCAGCTCTTTTTTGCCCAGGACCACAAGGGCGGATGTGGTTTTGTCTTCCTGCGTATCAAAAGACGCTTTCTGATTGTCATAACGCAGCTTGGCTGCATTGACGACATCGTCGGCTTCCGAGTGTTTCTGGTAACCGTCGTAGCCTTTCTTGGCACCGTAGGCGGCACTGACCAAGGCGGCAGCACCCAGAATGAGTGGAAGCGGCATATCAATATCCTTTTTGATCGATGATCTGAATTCGAGTGGGGGTAATAGAGGATCAATGGCCGCCGAGCAGCGACTGCTCACGGCGGCTCAGCGTTATCAGGCGGGCTGAACGACGGGTTTCTTGCTTGGCAGCGCGTCTAATGCGTTGCGTGCCTTGAACAGGTTTTTCATCACCAGATAGGCCAAACCTGCTGCGAAACCCACCCAAAGGGTCACCACAGTCCCGGGGGACATAAAGCCGAAGGCGAGGACCATGGGAATCAATGCCAACACAATGCCGCAGCCGAACATGATCAGTGCGACGATGATGAAGGCGGCCAGATTTTCTTTGGTGATTCGTCCGTTAGGTTCGCGTATCGCGCACACCTTATGCGGGCCAAACCAGCCCTTTTCACAGCCAATGGCAATGTCATCGCCCACGTTGATAAACGTGTCGATCAGGTTGCTTGCTTGCACATTCATCACGCGCTGGCCGCCGATTTCGATGAACTCGTAGCGGGTGACTCTTCCGTTCAAGACGGTCGCGTTACTCGTACGCTCTACAACACCTTCATACACCTTGACGCCCATGGATCGCTCCCTGTTCAAACAAAAAAATTTGAGCGGCAGTATATGGCTATAAGCCATCAGTGCAATGGTGGTGCCAAATTAAATACCGTTCGTCAGTTTGGAATGTGGGTGGCGAGGTGGGAAAACCCGGGCAATAAAAAGCCGTAAAGCTTTGCTTTCTCCAGGCTTTACGGCTTTAAGGGGCGCGCAGGGAAGGCTAAATGAAACCGTCGTGGCATCCCGTCTTGCACAATTAAACCGGTTGTCTGCGAATCGTCAGGTTGGGCGGATTCTTGAATAAGTTGGGTTTTAAAATTCGGGTGCAAGAGCGCCGTTTAGGCTGCGTTAAGGAACACTGTGTATAAGTAGCGGCCCTTGCTTATTTGTCATTTTGGTCAATGGCTCAAACAGTGCTCAGCAGTCATTACGGTCTAAGCACTGTCCCGAGCAAGTGTGAGCTTAATACCAAAGTACGGTTGCTAAGACATGCCATTTAGAGCACAGGACTTATGGGATAAGGACTAACGCTAAGTTAATGTCAGCGACAGTGCCATAGAGTGTGATGCCCATAGCGGAAACGTTTTAGTCGATAAAAAGTAAAGTTAACGAATCAATAACTTAATGACGTCAAAAAAGTGGCGACTGTTCGGGTTTTGTACCGTATGGCGGTTATTTTGACAAACTATTGACAGTTACTGTCCATTCTCACATTATCTGCGGCGATTTAGTGGCCTAGCGCCATCAATCTTCTTTCGGCATGGCCAATTTTTATTTAGAGTTTTCTCTCTATTTAATTACGGTCATGCGCGTAGTAGAGCGATATGCGTTAAGCGCGATACAAGGCTTAACAACAATTTAACAAAGCCATTGCCAGCGGTTTTTAACGACAGTATCCGCTGAACTTCAGGAAGAACTAATGCTTGATGGACGAATTCTGGTCACCGGCGGTGCGGGCTTTATTGGCTCTCATCTCGTTGAAGCATTGCTGGCCAAGGGCTACAAAGTCCGAGTGCTGGACAACTTGTCGACCGGTAAGGTCGGCAATTTGCCGGTAGGTAATGGCCATTTGAACCTGATTGTCGGTGATGTTGCGGACAGTGCGGTTGTCGAAGAGGCTATGCGCGATTGCAGCGCAGTCGTGCACTTGGCGGCGGTGGCTTCAGTGCAAGCGTCAGTGGATGACCCGGTCGCCACCCATCAAAGCAACTTTGTGGGCACCCTCAACGTGTGCGAACACATGTTGAACGCCGGGATCAAGCGTGTGGTGTTCGCTTCCAGCGCTGCGATTTATGGCAACAATGGTGAAGGCTCGGCGATCGACGAGGACACCCCTAAATCACCGTTGACCCCTTATGCCAGCGACAAGTTGTCCAGCGAGTACTATCTGGATTTTTACCGTCGTGAGCATGGTCTTGAGCCGGTAATCCTGCGTTTTTTCAACATCTTCGGCCCGCGCCAGGATCCTTCCTCTCCGTACTCCGGTGTGATCAGCATCTTCACCGAGCGTGCGATTTCGCAAAAGCCCGTGGCGATTTTCGGCGACGGCCAACAGACCCGTGACTTTGTTTACGTAAAGGACTTGGTCAGCATCCTGGTTCAGGCTGTAGAAGCGAGCGACCCGAAACCCGGCGCGGTGAATGTCGGGCTCAGTCGCTCTACCAGCCTCAATGACTTGATCGCTGAACTGGCCGACGCCACGGGCACGCCTATGGCAGTGACCTATCAGGCGGCACGTCAGGGCGACATCCGCCACTCGCGCGCCAACAATTCGCGCTTGCTTGAGCGCTTCAAGCTTGCGGCTCCGACCTCGATTGGCGACGGTCTAGCACAGCTTTTGCGCAGTTTGTAATCCCGCCGATTCCACACCTTCAGTGTGCAGGCTGTTCCGGTTCGTTTCCTTTAAGAGTGAGTTATGGAAATTGTTTTTCGCAGGACGCGTCTGCGCTCGGCCGCTAAACGGCTGTTAGCTGCAATGGCGCTGTTTGTCAGCGTTCCGGCCGTGCAGGCTGCATCATTACCTCAACCCACCAGCGTGGCTTTTTGGTACGCAGACCAACCGCCGATTCCCGAGTTGGCCCAGTTCGACTGGTCGGTGGTCGAGCCGGGACACATGACCCGGGGCGACGTCAAAACCCTGCGCAAGTTAGGCAGCCAGCCATTCGCTTACTTGTCCGTGGGCGAATTCAGCGGTACCAAGGCTGAAATTGAGAAGGCCGGTTTGAATCAAGCCGTCAGCCCTGTGCGCAATGACTCGTGGGACAGTCAAGTCATGGACTTGTCGGCACCCGCCTGGCGCGAACATTTGTTCGGCGCTGCCAAGGACCTTCAAGCTCAGGGCTATAGCGGCCTGTTCCTCGATACGCTCGACAGTTTTCAGTTGCTGCCCGAAGCCTCGCGTGAATCTCAGCGTGTCGCCCTCGCCAGTTTCCTGCGTGAACTGCACCAGCGCGAACCCACGCTGAAACTGTTTTTCAATCGAGGTTTTGAAGTCCTGCCCGATCTCGACGGCGTGCCGGCAGCGGTTGCGGTTGAGTCCATTCACGCCGGTTGGGATGCGTCCACCAAGCGTTACCGTCCAGTGTCTGAATCCGATCGCCAATGGCTCGAGACTTTCCTGCAACCCTTGCGTGCCAAAGGCATTCCTTTGGTCGCCATTGACTACTTGCCGCCAGAGCGTCGCGAAGAAGCACGCAAGCTGGCCAAGCGTCTGCGTGAGGAAGGCTTCATCCCCTACATTGGCACGCCCGACCTGAACTCGATGGGCATCAGCAGCATTGAAATTCAGCCTCGGCGCATTGCGCTGGTTTACGATCCACGCGAAGGTGATTTGGCGGATAACGCTGGCCACAGTTTGCTCGGCGGTTTGCTGGAATACCTGGGTTATCGCGTCGATTACCTGCCCACCACCAGCGCCATGCCCAGCTACGCGTTCAGCGGTCTGTATGCCGGTGTCGTGACCTGGATGACCAGCGGCCCTCCACAGGACAGCCCGGCGTTCAACCGCTGGATTGGCGAGCGACTCGACGAACAGGTCCCGGTGGTGTTTTTCGGCGGGTTGCCCATCGAAGACAACGTTCTGCTCAAGCGTTTTGGTCTGGAACGCGATGTGTCGCCAGGCATTCAGGCATTGACCATTACCCATCAGGACAAAACGCTGATCGGTGCGTTTGAAGCACCGGTGATGCCCAGGTCGCGCGACCTGACTGCCGTTTCAGTGCTGCCAAACGGGCCGACGCCCGTTTTATCGCTGACCAACGCCGCCGGGCAGGTCTACACCCCGGTGGTGGTGGGCGAATGGGGTGGGCTTGCACTTGCACCTTATATCCTTGAAGTGAACAACGAGCGCAGCCGCTGGATTCTTGATCCGTTTGCGTTTCTTCAGGCCAGTTTGCACCTGCCGGTGCAGCCGCGTCCGGACACCACCACGGAAAACGGCCGTCGAATTGCAACGGTCCATATTGATGGCGACGGCTTCCCGTCCCGTGCTGAGGTGCGTGGCACCCCCTACGCGGGTCGGCACACGCTTGAAGATTTCATTAAGCCCAACCCGTTTCTGACCTCGGTATCGATCGTCGAAGGAGAAATTTCACCGCGCGGCATGTACCCGTATCTGGCCCGTGAGCTGGAGCCAATCGCCCGTGAAATTTTTGCCAACCCGAAAGTTGAAGTAGCGACCCACACCTTTAGCCATCCGTTTTTCATGCAACCAGAGAAGGCCATGAAGCGCGAGAATTTCAAGCCCGAATATGGCTTGAACATGGCGATACCGGGTTACGACAAGATTGATTTTCAGCGGGAGATTTTTGGCTCCCGGGACTACATCAATGAACACCTGACCACCCCCGAAAAACCGGTGAAGATGGTGTTCTGGCCGGGTGACGCCTTGCCATCGGCGGCGACACTCAAGCTGGCCTACGATGCCGGGCTGAAAAACGTCAACGGCGCCGAGACCATGATGACCAAGGCCAATCCGTCGTTGACCGGCCTGAACCCGCTGCTGCGGCCCACCGAAGGTGGCTTGCAATACTACGCGCCGATCATTAACGAGAACTTGTACACCAACCTGTGGAAAGGCCCGTACTACGGTTTTCACGAGGTGATCGATACCTTTCAACTGACAGACAGCCCACGCCGTCTGCGCGGTCTGAACCTCTACTACCACTTTTATTCGAGCACCAAGCAGGCGTCGATCAAGGCGATGCATGACATCTACGGGTTTATGCGCGAGCAGCACCCCATGTCAATGTGGATGAGCGACTACCTCGACCGTTTGCATGGCTTGTACCAGGCCAGCATGGCGCGCACCGCCGACGGTGCGTGGCAAATTCGCGGCATGGACGGGTTGCGCACCGTTCGTCTCGATTCGCAAATGGGCTGGCCGGATCTGTCGCGCTCACAAGGCATTGCCGGCGTACGCGATTTGCCCCAAGGCCGCTATGTGCACTTGAGCAGCGACCGCGCGTTGCTGGTTCTGCGACCTGATCGGGACGGCAGACCGGCGCTTGAGGAAGCCAATTTGCCGTTGCTGGAATGGCGTTACCTGGATGATCAGCGTGTGAACTTTTCCTTTGCCGGTCAGTTCGATCTGACCTTCTCGGTACGCTCGGCAAGTCCTTGCCGGGTGGAAGTGGATGGACAGCGTTTTACAGGCAAGGCATCTGCCGGTCTGTGGACTTTTCAATTACCCATGAAGCAGGTGAGTAATGGCCAGCTCGTCTGTAACTAAAAATAGCCGCCTGCTCAACCCCTGGGCATTGGCGGTGGTAGCGGTGGCGGTAGGGGGCCTGCTCTGGACGACGTTCCAGCGCGAAGAAGTGTTCCAGCCCGATGGCCGTGAGCCGGATGCCGTCTCGGCCAACTATGCCGAGTTGTTACTGTCAGCCCACCCGGATGACGATCATTTGCGTATCCAGCTGGTCGACCTGTTGATTCGTCTGGGTGAGTACACCAAGGCCCGTCAACATTTGGAGGCCTGGCCCAAACCGCAGCCGGAAACCCAGGCGTACTACCGGATTGAACTGGATTCACTGGTCGCGGCAAAAAGTAACGATCTGATTGCTCAGCAAGCGTTGATGGAGCGTTTGAATAGCTTCGACCACCGCAAGCTGCCGGTTCCTCTGTTGCAGAAACTGGCGAAACTGGCGCTGACTTTACAGGCTCCGGCGTTTGCCGCCGGTGTCTACGAAGAGATTGCCGACCGTGACCCCGCGCTGCATAACGAGTCACTCGAAGCCGCTGCGCAGTGGTACATGGCGGCCGAACAGCCGGGGCGTGCTGCGCAGATCTATTTGCAGCTCAGACGTGACAGTCAAGAGGCCGCCGAGCGGCGCAAATATGCGCAACTGGCGTTCAATGGCCTGTTGTCTGCGGGTCAAGGAGACGGTGCCGCCCAAGTGCTGTCCGACGAATTGCCGCTGCTCAACAACCCGCAAACCGATGCGGCGTGGCTGGAACAGGGTGTCGATGTCGCAGTGGCGAACAAGCGTTTCGCTCTGGCCCAGCGCGTGCTCAACCAATGGCAAGTGTTGCAGCCGGACAATCCCCATATCGCGTTGAAAGCGTTCCACGTGCGCCTGGCCATTGGTGATCTCGCTGGCGCATGGGAAACCGGCCAGCAGCTAGTGGTTGATCACCCCGACGATCAGGCGCTGCTTGAGCAAATGGCGCATCTTGGTGAGTGGCAGGCAATAACCCGGTGGCACTGGGGTACTGGATTCAACTGCTGGCGCTCAAAGAAGACCCGGCGACTCGCGAACACGCGTGGCATCTGGCGAGTCAGCAGTTCGACTTTGATCGATCAATTCCGTTGCTGGGCGACATCATGCACCAGCGCATGCTCACCAATGTCGAGCTTGATGCGCTGATCTACGGGCATGAATCGCGCGGCACGCCCGCCGAAGCTCAAGCGTGGTTGCGTGCCTACTTGCGCACCTATCCGATGCATCGTCTGGCATGGTCGCGCCTGTTGCAGAGCCTTGAAAATACCGGACAGTTCGCGGCCAAGGCCGAGGTTTATCAGAATTATTCGAAACGTTTCAAACTGACCACCACAGAGCAGGTCGATTGGGCCAACACGTACCTGAAGCTGTTCGATTACGAAGCGGCATGGGGTGTGGTGCAAGCTGCCGACGAAGAGATCGTTGACTCGGATTACTGGCGCGCTCGGGCTTCTGTGGCGTGGGACCTGGAACGCGATGAAGACTTGCGCGTGTCGCTGGAAAAAATGCTCGCCCTCGACGGCAAGCTAACCAGTGGCGACGAAAGCCAACTGATCACCCTGTATCGCACCCGCGATCCTCAGCGTGCTCTGGCATTGATGGTTGCCAGTTGGAAGCATGGCAAAAATCCGCAACGTCTGGTCGAAGCCTTGCAGCAAGCGCAGGAGTTGCAGGACTGGCCACAAGTCGTTGCACTGCTCAAAGAGGCCGAGCAGTACCCGAACGCCTATGAGCAGGCGCAGGTGCTGGCAGTACGCGGCGCGTTGGCCTTTAACGAAGGGCAAGGCGAAGAGGCCGAGCGCCTGTATTTGCTGGGCCTGGAGCGTTTCCCTGACGACAATCTGTTCCGCGAGCGTCTGGTCTGGCTTTACATCGATCAGGCCAATATCGGCAAACTCAAACCGCTGATTACTCAATGGCGGGCGCAGGCGCGTGCAGACCGTATTTTGTGGTTGCCGTTCGCCAGTGCCAGCCAAATGCTGGGGCGTGATAGCGAAGCGTTGGCCTGGTACCGGATGTACCTCAAGACCAGCCCGAATGACTGGCTGGTGCAGGCGGCGTATGCCGATGCACTCGAAAGCGCCGGATATGTGGACGCCGCTCAGCGTCTGCGTTTGAAATTGCTGCGCAGCCCCGAAGGGGAAAACATTCAACCGTCGTCACAGCGTTACGCGACCTGGTTACGCCTGATGGCGAGCAGCTATTCACCCGGCAAAGCGCTGCGCGAAGTGTCGAAGTGGAAGGATGGTTCGCCGGCCATGCTTAACCTGTGGTTTGGGCGTTTGCTGGCGAGTCTCGATGCGACCAATCAGCAATCGCAGAAAGACCAGTGGCTGGAATGGGCGCGCAGTCAGGGCCTGAAGGTCGAACGATATGAGCTCATTGAAGAGGCGCTGCGCAGCCGTAATAAAGAGCAGATTGAAGCGTTGCTGGCAAGAACCGACTTGAACCCGGCGCAGCGTGCTCAGGCCCTCAGTCGTCTGGGCCGTCTGGGTGAAGCGCTCGACGTCAGCTTGTCCGCGCTCGGCGACGATCAGCCTATGGCGGTGCGCGAGCAATTGCGACTTCAGGCTGTGGAAATCCATGAAGCTACACCACAAGGCGCTCAGATTTCCTGGCAGGAACAGGATTATGGCGGCCTCGATTTCAGTGGCCCACGCCTGCAGATCGCCCATAACCTGGGTGACAACTGGTACGCCAATCTGGAGGTGGAGCAAGGCAAATACAGTGGAGACACCATCAAGTCTTCGCGAATTGGCGAAGAGCGTAACGCAGCGCTGACCTTGCAGCGTTCGGTGGAAAGTGGCAGCTATAAACTGTTCGCCGACACCAGCCAGCGCAAAGACGATGACCGCAACGGCTTGGGCATTTCCCGCAGCTGGCAATTGACCCCAAGTCATGTCATCGAACTTGGTTTGGATTGGCACCGCAAGAGTGAGGAAAGCGGGCTGATGCGCGCCTTCGGTCAACACGACGCTGTGTGGGTAGGGGGTCGCCATGGCCTGACCGCCCGCGATCAGCTCAGTTGGGAAGTGGCGCAAAAATCCTTTTCAACCCGTGCCGGTGACAACCTCGGCACTGGTCAGGCATTCAAGCTTGAACTCAACCACACGCTGGAATTCGCCGGGCCTAACTGGACCGTGCGCAGCGGTGTCGATTACCAGCACAACAATGTGAAGAACCCCACGCTGGATTATCTGGCCTTCGCAAATGGCGGCGCGGTGACCAACGTCAAGGGTTCGGATGACCCCGTCAACGTAGTCGCCAGCGACCTGCTGCAAAGCCGCTACGGCCAACTCTATGTGGGCAGCTCCTGGCGCCGGGGAATTCCGGGTGCGCTGGTACGCACCAAGCCACAGTACACCTGGCTGGTAGACGTGACCGCGGGCTGGCAATGGTTTGATCAAACATTTAACTACGGCATCAACACCGGGATCGGCTTCGAAGTGCTGGGTGATGACGAACTGGCCCTGACCTTCGGCTACCAATCCGCACCACAAGGTGGGGACGGTAAAGCTGGTGGAACTCTGGGTGTGAGCTACGGCGTGCGTTTTGGACGCTGATCATGGAATGTCTACGGGAGAAATACCGATGCAAGTAATTCGTAATTTGGGTTTGGCCATGGCCGTCCTGTTCGTCGCCGGCTGCGCCAGCTTCACCAACGATGCCAGCCCGAAACTGTCGCGCGATGCGCAGTGGGGCATTGTGCCAATGGTCAACTATTCGCAGACCCCGCAGGCCGGTGAGCGCAGCGAGCAGATTTTGCTCAGTGTGCTCAGCGAGCACGGCCTGCGTCCTCAGGTTTACCCGGCCAGCACTCAGGGCGAGCAAGCCTTGATGGATGACAGCGAGCGTTTGGCCGTGGCCCTCGATTGGGCGCGTCAGCAAAAGCTTGATTATGTGGTCGCCGGTAGCGTTGAAGAGTGGCAATACAAGAACGGTCTGGACGGTGAGCCGGCGGTAGGTATCAGCCTGCGTGTGCTCGAAGCCCGTACCGGTCAAGTGCTCTGGAGCAAAAGCGGCGCGCGCGCCGGTTGGTCCCGTGAAAGCCTCGCGGGTACTGCTCAAACGGTGCTCGATAAACTTGTTGGCGCCCTTCGATTCGAGTGAATGCAATGAACTCTCCACACATGGATTACAGCCTGGCGCCACGCGCCAGCGGCCCGGTGTCTTGGCTGGAAACGATATTGGTGACGGGTTTGGCCATCGGCCTCGGGCTGTGGTTAACGCCTGAAGACCCGTTGCAGATGCACGCGGGTTTCCCTTGGCCGATTCTGGCGCCGCTGCTGGTAGGTGTGCGTTACGGTTTTGTACGCGGTCTGGTCAGTGCCGCTTTGTTGGTGTTGGCGGTGTTGGTCCTGCGCTATCGGGGGCTTGAAGGTTACGCCGAGCTGGAACCGTCGTTTATCGTCGGCGTTCTGGTCTGCGGCATGCTGGTGGGCGAGGTTCGCGACTTGTGGATGCGCCGCCTTGAGCGGCTGCAAATGGCCAACGAATATCGTCAGTACCGTCTGGACGAGTTCACTCGCGCTCACCAAATCCTGCGGGTTTCCCACGATTTACTGGAACAACGCGTAGCCGGTAGCGACCAGAGCCTGCGCAGTTCCTTATTGGGCTTGCGCGCAAACCTGCGCTTGCTGCCGGACGCGGGCGATGCACTGAGCGCGCTGGCAGAGCCGATCGTGGCAATACTGGGTCAGTACGGCGCCTTGCGCATGGCCGGGTTGTACCGTGTTGACGAGCGTGAAGAGAATGTCTTGCCAGAGCCCTTGGCAATGATCGGCGTGATGGGACCGCTGGGCACCGAAGACGGTCTGGTCAAATTGTGCCTTGAGCGCGGCGAGCTGGTCAGCGTGCGTCAGGAGCTGATCGATTCGGGTAATTACTCGCAGTTTTCATCCTTGCAGGCGTGCATTCCGTTGATCGACGCCGAGGGTCGCTTGCTGGCGATTCTGGCGGTCAGACAGATGCCTTTTTTCGCCTTTCAGGACCGTACCCTGAGCCTGTTGGCGCTGCTGGGCGGACACATTGCCGACTTGATGCGCCGTGATCCGCACGTGCTGCAACTGCCTGACGCCGATGCCCAGCAATTCACCTTGCAACTCAAACGATCGCTGATGGACGTTGAGCAACACACACTGCCTGCCGGGCTGTTTGCGTTTGAGTTGACCCGTCACAACGATGAACTGACGCGACTGCTTGAGCGCAGCCAGCGGGGTCTGGACCTGCACCTGCCGGTGCGTAACAACCGTGATAACCATCTGCTGCTGGTGCTGTTGCCGTTGACCAGCCCACAAGGCACCGAAGGTTATCTGGCGCGCATCAATGTGTTGTTGCATGAGCACTTCGGGATTGAGAGTGACATGCAAAGTCTGGGCGTGCGGGTCTTGCCTTTTAATCTGGAGCCTGGCTGTGATCGCAACGGGCTGCGTAACTTCCTGTTCAACGAGTGTGGCCTGAATGATCAGCAAGTGGCTGTTTAGCGGGGCTTTGTTACTGGAGGCGGGCAGTTGGGCCAGTTTGTGGCTTGAGGCGCCTCAGTTACAACAATTGCTGGTGTTCACCCTCAGCCATGGGTTGGCGTGTGTATTGCTGTGCGCAGCGGTATGGCTGTTATTGCCGGAACGCTACCGTATGCCGTTGCCGTGGAGCCCGCTGTTTATTTTCAGCCTGGCCTTCTTTGTGCCGGTCATCGGCACTATTGGGGTGGTCGCAGCGATATTCCCCGCGCTTTACCTGCCGCGCAAACGTAATAAGCAAGCCTGGCAAGCTGTCGGAATTCCGAGCCTGCCGTTTCGCGCGCAGTTGCAGCACCACTCACCCATTTTTGCCGATGGCGGTTTGCAGGACGTGCTGCGTCACGCGCCGGACCCGGATCAGCGGCTGGCTGCATTGCTGGCAACCCGGCGCATGCCCGGCAAGGATGCGGTGCCGATCCTCAAGCTGGCGCTGGGCGATCCCAGCGATGACGTGCGGCTGCTGGCGTACTCCATGCTCGACAAGCAGGAAAGCGACATCAACTCACACATTCAGAATGCACTGGGTGAGTTGTCCGGTGTGACGGCCAAAAGCGCAGGTGCGCTGCATGCCACGCTGGCGCGTTGGTATTGGGAGCTGGCGTACCTTGGCCTGGCGCAAGGCAGTGTGCTGGAGCACGTACTTAATCAGGCCAGTGAACATGCCGAAAAAGGCTTACAAGCGGGCGAGGGCGGTGAGCTGTATTTATTGGCCGGGCGCATTGCGCTGGAGCGAGGGGATGTCGAACGCGCCGAAGTGCTGTTGCATCAGGCTCAGGAGAACGGCATGGGCGCTGCTCAGGTGCTGCCCTTTCACGCGGAGCTGGCATTCGAGGCCGGTCGTTACCATGAAATCCCCCAATTGCTCGCCAAACTTCCCGAGAAAACCCGTCAGCGTCCCCGTTTTGCCGAGCTGGTGAGGAGTTGGACATGAACCACAAGGAAGAGGCCGTGACGGCCGACATCTGTCTGCTGCTCGAAGGCACTTGGCCGTACGTGCGTGGCGGAGTATCGAGCTGGATTCATCAAATGATTCTCGGTTTGCCGGATTTAACCTTTTCGGTGATGTTCATCGGCGGGCAACGTTCGGCGTATTCAGAGCGTCGATACGAAGTGCCGTCGAATGTCGTCCACATCGAAGAGGTGTTTCTCGAAGACGCAACGCGTCTGACCCAAATGCGGGGTGAACCCCGCAAGGCCGATCAGCAGCAGCTTGAAGATTTGTACCGCTTCCTGCATCACCCGGATGCGCCCGCCCGCCCATTGGGCGAGCGCATGCTCGAACGCATGGCGCAGGGCCACATGACCCTTGACGACGTATTGCGCAGCCGCGCCAGTTGGGAGGTGTTGAGCGAGGGTTATCGGCAGCATTGTGCCGACCCGTCCTTCGTCAACTATTTCTGGACACTGCGCTCGATGCAATCGCCGTTGCTGATGCTCGCCGAGGCATCGCGCAACATGCCCCGTGCGCGAGTGCTGCATTCGATTTCCACCGGTTACGCCGGGTTCCTGGGCTGCATTCTCAAACAGCGCTGGAACTGCACCTATCTGCTGAGCGAGCATGGGATTTACACCAAAGAGCGCAAGATCGACCTGGCCCAGGCCAGCTGGATCGCCGAGAGCTCCGGTCAAGCGCTGAACAGCAGCCTGGACGCCGGTTCTGGTTACATCCGTACGTTGTGGGTGCGCTTCTTCGAGCGCATTGGCCAACTGACCTACAACAGCGCCGATAACATCATCGCGTTGTACGACGGCAACCGTCAGCGGCAGATCAAAGACGGCGCTGACCCCGCCCGCACGCAGATCATTCCCAACGGCATCGACCTTCCTCAATGGACCGCAGCCCTGCAAGCCCGAGCCCCGGGCATCAATCCGGTGGTAGGCCTGATTGGGCGAGTGGTGCCGATCAAAGACGTCAAAACGTTCCTGCGGGCGATGCGTGGTGTGATCAGCGCTATGCCTGAGGCGGAGGGCTGGATTGTAGGGCCCGAAGAAGAAGACCCGGAATATGTCAGCGAATGCCGCAGCCTGATGGCCAGTCTGGGTCTGGAGGGCAAAGTGCATTTCCTTGGCTTCCAGCGCATTCAGGACATCCTGCCCCAGTTGGGGTTGATGGTACTGACCTCGATCAGTGAAGCGCAGCCGCTGGTGATACTCGAAGCCTGGGCCGCGGGTACGCCGGTGGTTTCCAGTGACGTGGGTTCATGCCGAGAACTGATCGAAGGCGCCAACGCTGAGGATCGCGACCTTGGGCTTGCCGGTAACGTGGTGGCCATTGCTGACCCACAGGCCACGTCTGCCGCCATTCTTGAGCTGCTACGCAACCCGCAACGCTGGAAGGCCGCACAGGCCAGCGGCTTGCTGCGAGTCACTCGTTATTACACCGAAGCCTTGATGCTGCAGCGTTATCGCGACTTGTATAAAGCTGCCATGGAGAACAGTTAAATGGCCGGTATTGGCTTCGAACTGCGCAAAATCCTTTCGCGCGACTCCTACACGGCGACCTTGCACGCTTACGTGTATGCCGGCTTGATCAGCTCCGGTCCGTGGGTGTTATCGATCATCAGCGTCATGTTGGTGGGGATTATCAGCCTGGGCTTGTTGTTGCCCAACGTTCTGGTTGGACAGTTTCTGGTCACGGTGACCTACCTGATGGCCACCTCGCTGATCCTCACCGGGGGCTTGCAACTGTTCTTCACCCGGTTCGTGTCGGACCGCTTGTTTGAGAAAAAATACGATCAGATTCTGCCCAACCTGCTGGGCATTTTGCTGCTCGTCACCATCGCGGCCGGTGTACTGGGCATCATCGTGCTGGGCTTGCTGTTCGACCAGCCGCTGATCTATCGGGTGCTGGTGCTGTCGAATTTTGTGGTGCTGTGCAACTTGTGGCTGGTGATCATCTTCCTCTCGGGGATGAAAGCCTATAACCGCATTTTGCTGGTCATGCTGGTGGGCTACACGCTGATGGTAGCGAGCGCGTACCTGCTCAGCTTCCTGCAGATGCCGGGCCTGTTGCTGGCCTTGTTGATCGGGCACAGCACGCTGCTGTTCCTGTTTCTCTACGACATCTTGCGCGAATACCGTGCGGAAAAACTCATCGCCTTCGACTTCCTCCAGCGTCGCCAGGTCTTTCTCAGCCTGCTGGCCACCGGCTTCTTCTACAACTGCGGCATCTGGATCGACAAGTTTCTGTTCTGGTTCAACCCTGGCACCTCCCACGCCATCGTGGGCCCATTGCGCGCCTCGATCCTCTACGACCTGCCGATCTTCCTCGCCTACCTGGCGATCATCCCCGGCATGGCGGTGTTCCTGGTGCGCATTGAAACCGACTTCGCCGAATGGTACGACCGGTTGTTCCGGGCCATTCGCGACGGCGAAACGTTGCAGCATATTGGTCAGTTGAAAACCGAGATGACCTTGTCGATTCGCCAGGGCCTGCTGGAAATTTGCAAAGTGCAGGGGCTTACGGTGGTGCTGCTGTTCCTGTTCGCCCCGCGCTTGCTCGAATGGCTGGGCATCTCCAGCTACTACCTGCCACTGTTCTACATCGATCTGATCGGCGTCAGCATTCAGGTGGTATTCATGGCGCTGC
This sequence comes from Pseudomonas helleri, assembly GCF_009600315.1. GTDB lineage: Bacteria > Pseudomonadota > Gammaproteobacteria > Pseudomonadales > Pseudomonadaceae > Aquipseudomonas > Aquipseudomonas helleri_A. Next base: position 24,687 of record NZ_WIWC01000014.1, read on the forward strand.
TCAACGTGTTCTTCTACCTCGACAAACGCACCGTGGTGCTTGAACTGTGCGTACTGTTTGCGGTGTTGAACGGCGCATTGACGCTACTGAGCATGTACCTGGGCCCAAGCTTCTTCGGTTACGGCTTCACCCTCTCGCTGCTGATTTGCGTCTTGTTGGGGTTGCACAGACTGAGCACGGCACTACAGGATTTGGAGTACGACACCTTTATGCTTTCATCGCGGTGACGGGGTGGGCGGGCGGAACGGTGCAGGGGAGTGTCAGACCGTTCCAATCGCCGCTGACCGCAGCGCACAGGACGTTCCACTATTGCTGTTCTAGAGACTGGAAATAGCTGGCCTTGGTTGAGTCTGGCAGGAGGGGGCGGATTCTCCTTGGGCAAAGCGAAGTCAGGCAAGGAATGGCCGAGGTCGCGCACGATTTTGCGGGTGGTTAATGAGCAGATTTCTAGCCACTGGCCGCAGCTTGACACCCCTCTTTTTAGACCTACTCTCTGAAAGCCAATCATTCGATGGCTTCTCAAATCCCAGCGTGGGGTTATCGTCCTGCCCCCAAGAGAGCAGTCAATGTATACAGTCGGAAGTTATTTAGCCGCACGCCTTTCGCAAATCGGTCTCAAACACCATTTCGCGGTGGCGGGTGACTATAACCTCGCACTACTCGACCAGCTACTGAGCAACAAAGACATGGTTCAGGTCTATTGCTCCAATGAGCTGAACTGCGGTTTCAGCGCTGAAGGTTATGCGCGGGCAAACGGTGCGGCAGCTGCGGTAGTGACCTACAACGTCGGTGCTATATCAGCGTTTGATGCACTTGCAGGCGCCTACGCGGAAAACCTGCCCGTGATCCTGATCTCGGGCGCACCCAACAGCAATGACAATGGTTCGCAGCACATACTCCACCACACCATCGGCACGCATGATTTTACCTACCAACTCGAAATGGCAAAGCGCATCACCTGTGCTGCAGTATCGATTACTTCGGCTATCGATGCGCCAGCACTGATCGATCACGCCATTCGCTCGGCATTAAGAGCGAGAAAGCCTGCCTATATTGAGATCGCCTGCAATCTCTCGAATCAACCTTGCGCCGCTCCTGGCCCCATAAGTGCAGTCTTGTGTCCGGAGCCCAGTGACGCTGAGACGCTGGAAGCGGCGGTCAGCGCTGCGGCTGCGTTCATGGCAAGCAAACAAAAACCGGTGATATTGATCGGTAGCAAATTGCGCGCTGCAGGCGCCGAGAGTGCAGCGGTAGACCTTGCCAATGCCCTTGGTTGTGCAGTAGTCGTCATGGCCGCCGCCAAAAGTTTTTTCCCCGAGGATCACCCGCAATTTGCCGGCATTTATTGGGGTGAGGTGAGTTCGCCGGGAGCGCGCGAGATCGTCGATTGGGCCGATGGCGTGGTCGCAATCGGGACAGTGCTAAATGACTACGCAACAGTGGGTTGGACAGCTATACCTGCTGGCGCAAACGTGCTCAACGCCGACATCGAGCGCGCCTATTTCGAAGGTCACGATTTCGGTCGCATCCACCTGCGCGATTTTCTTTCGGCATTGGCCAAGAAGGTCGTGAAACGTGATTCAACCAGAGTCGAGTATGAGCGCCAGCGACCACAGCCGACTGTCCAAAAGGCAGCAGACCCCAGCGCCAGGCTTATGCGTGCGGAAATTGTGCGGCAGTTGGGCCCGATGGTTAATGCCCAGACGACCGTCTTTGCTGAAACTGGCGATTCGTGGTTCAACGGGATGAAACTGGCCTTACCTGGCGGCGCGCGTTTTGAGATTGAAATGCAATGGGGGCATATCGGTTGGTCGGTGCCATCTTCCTTTGGGTATGCGGTCGGCGCGCCCAAGCGGCGCGTCATAACACTTGTCGGCGACGGGTCATTCCAGCTGACAGCGCAGGAAGTGGCGCAAATGATCCGACGCAAGCTACCTGTGATCATTTTCTTGATCAATAACAGTGGCTATACGATTGAGGTCGAAATCCACGACGGCCCCTATAACAATATTAAGAATTGGGACTACGCGGGTCTCATTGATGCCTTCAATGCAAAAGATGGTAAAGGTCGGGGCCTTCGAGCCACCACAGGCGGCGAACTGGCGAAGGCCATTGAGACAGCGCTCGCCAACAGTGACGGACCTACTCTGATCGAATGCGTCATAGAACGGGACGACTGCTCGCCCGAATTGCTGTCTTGGGGCCATCAGGTTGCGATTGCAAACGCCCGTCCACCCATGCCTGACCGCTGAGATACACAGCGTTTGTGCGCGTCGTCATAGCGAACTTGCGTAGTCGACGTATGCAAAGCCCCACGCTGCAAAAAAGAGCAATCCATTGCCTACATAGTGGCTACGAGTCGAGTAGCCCTATGTAGGTTGTGGCGAACAGGCCCTGGGATCAGGTGGGAAAACGCGGGCAATAAAAAAGCCGTAAAGCTTCGATTTCTCTAGGCTTTACGGCTTTTCTGGGTCTTCCCGGGAAGACAAATTGGTGGAGCCGGGGGGATTTGAACCCCCGTCCGCCAGTACTCCGCTGTCGGTACTACATGCTTAGCCGTATCTATTAAGTTAACCCTCAGCGACCCGAAGGGCAGGGTGCTTTGGGCGAGTTGTGTAAGTTTTAGCCGCTTCGTCCACAACGTACTGCACGGCGATCCTGTTCTATATGACAATCACTTCAGGTTTACAGGCATCCCCTAGTGATTGCTGGACCCGAAGGTACCAGGAGGATGGCTAAGGCAGCTTACGCTGCGAGAGCTTGACCCTCGTAGGTTTCGTCATTGGCAACTATAGAAAGTTGCAACAGTGGATTTACGAGTTCTGTTACCAACTCGGCATGCACCTAGAGTTTCGCAACCGGCGTCGAATCCTAAACGGCCCCAGTGCTTGCTGTATGTAACCAGCAAGCTGCGCAGTCTACGCCTAACCCATGCTAAAGGGCAACCTTGTAGAAGGTTTTAGCCTTGACCACCTTTGTTGATATTTTGAAGCTTTTGAAGCACTTGGCTGGTCACGTCAATGCACTCTTTGCTTTTGCCGCTTTCGTGATAAGCCTTGGCCTTGGCAATTTCCTTCTGGAGATTGGTGTCGGTGTTTTCACTCGTTTGACCAGACGTTGCCATTGCATCATTAATCTTTGCCAAATTGATGGCGCACAAATCACCTTTCGCGGGAACATCTGTGGCCGCAAATACCGGAGAAGCCAACATCGCAGCGCAAATGAACAAACCAGCAAATGCGGAACGTTTCATAGGGGAAAACTCCTTGTGCTCATGATAGGCCCGGTTTCTCCAGGCTCGGTTATATGCCCCGGATACGGGGCCTTAAGCCTATTGACTATAGCCGGGATCAGGAGTTCTGCTCTCATTGAGCCATCATTGAGGATTATTTTTTGCGCCCTAAAACAGGGCAAATACTGAGGCCTTTTGCGCAGCCGTTTTCGGCAACGAGGATGAGGGCGAGCCTTAAAATCAGCCGTTTCGTACGACGAGTCGCTTTCCATCTGGTGAAACTTCCGAGAAACTCCCGTTCGCTTGTGCCAGTTCATTTCGGGGCATAGTCTCGGCCCATCGCTGCTCATCAGCGGTCGGGTTTAGTCGCCCGGATTGCCATCTGGCGCATCAGCGCCACCCTCCGTGAGGCGCTTTTTTTCGGCCCCGCGTTATGGTGGCCGTGCGCAGGGCGCCTTTGGGCGCGCCGGTTTCCAGATGCACCGGTCGACTAACCTGCGTACGGCTGCCACCCATTCGTTTAGTCGCGAGCAATGGCAGCTCCTTGAATGCATCTGGAGTTACGACATGAAAAAAATCACCCCCGATCCACCTGTGTTTGCCCCGCAGGCTGCTGCTCCGTGTGTTGCACAGTTATTGGACCGTGCCGCCGCCAATCGCGCCCTTGATTATTACTTGCTCGACTTTAAGCCTCCACGGCAGGTGGCCACGGTCACGTATGCCATTCCCGACAGTGTCGATTTAGAAGCGGCTTTGGCCCAAGCGTCAGACTTGTTGCGCTGCGCGGGTGCTTCGGCCAGTGAGGCGGGGAAGGGTTTGAGCGGGTTGCAGCGCGACCTGGTGTTGTCGGTGACGCATTTGGTGGAGCTGGCCAAGGCGTATGTCGATAAATCGCTGGACGGTTTGATAACGCACTGATGCAGCACGCGCCTGCTTGGCGACAGGCGCGTCAAACCTCTCGATGTGGCAGCCCCTTAACGCGTTACCCGATCCACCAGGTAGACCAGCCCGTGATAATCAATGCCGCCGTGTTGGCTCAGGCCAATCTCACAGGTACGGCTGGTGGAGATGCCTTCGCTGCACTCCTTAACCGCATCTTTCAATGTGCGCAGTGAATGCGCATTCAGTTCCGGCGTGGTGAAGCCTTTATCACCGGCAAAGCCGCAACAATGAATCCCTTCGGGTATGACCACGTGCGTGCTGCACAACCGCGCAATGTCGATCAACGCCTGACTTTCGCCCAGATGCTGGGTGCTGCAGGTGACATGCACGGCAATCGGTGCGGTTTGGGGGGTGAATGTCAACTTATCCACAAGGTGCGTACGAATGAAACGCACCGGGTCGTACAGATCAAGGCGCGATTCACCGAGGTCTTGCACCAAACGCAAGGTGCAGGGGCTGGTGTCGCAATAGATCGGGTCAAGTCCGCCACGGCTGGCGTGCAGCAGGGCGCCGATCAACTCCTGACGTTTGTGCTCAGCTTGCTCGGTGTAGCCTTTGGAGGCGAATGGCTGGCCGCAGCACAAACTGTCCATGTGCTCGGGGAAAACCACTTGGTAACCGGCTTTTTCCAGCAGACCACGGGTTTTGTCCAGCAACGACATTTGCTCTTTGTCGCCCGCCGCCGGGCCCATCACGCGCGACACGCAGGCTGCCAGATACACCACGCGTGGCCGTGCATCTTTAACCGGTGGGGTAAAGCGAATCGCCCGCTCAGGCTGCGGCATGGCATTGGTCCATAACGGCACGCGGCCTTTGCTGGCTTTGGTCAATGCCGACGAGATCTTCGCCAGACGCGGCGCGCCCAACATCATGCGCGCACCATTGGCTACATGCAGGGTGAAGCGTGCACCTTGCAGCGTGGTAGCAAAGTGATTGCCCAGCCAATCGGCGGTTTTGAGGTGACTGGCGTCGCGGGCGCGCAGTTTCTTGACCAACTCCCCTGTATTGATGCCGACCGGGCAGCGCTGGGCGCATAACCCGGTTGCCGCGCAGGTATCAATGCCCTGGTAGGCGTAGGCTTCTTCCAGTTCTCGGGTGTCCACACCGGCGCGCTTTTTCGCCTGAATATCACGCCAGATCACGATGCGCTGGCGCGGGCTGAGGGTCAGCCCTTTGGACGGGCACACCGGCTCGCAGAAACCGCATTCAATGCACTTGTCCACAATCTCGTCCGCCGCTGGCATCGGCTTGAGGTGTTTGAGGTGGATGTGCGGGTCTTCACTGAGCACCACGTCGGGGTTGAGAATGCCTTGCGGGTCAAGCAGGCGTTTGAGTGCCCACATCAATTGGTAGGCGTCGCTGCCCCATTCCAGCTCAACAAAGGGGGCCATGTTGCGCCCGGTGCCGTGTTCGGCCTTGAGCGAACCGCCGAACTCCACGGCCACCAGTTGCGCCACATCGTCCATAAACGCCTGGTAACGGGCCACTTCTTCGGGGTTGTTGAACCCTTGGGTGAAGACAAAGTGCAAATTGCCTTCGAGCGCGTGGCCGAACAGGATCGCTTCGTCATAGTGGTGTTTTTCGAACAGCCCGATCAGGCGATTGACACCGATGGCCAGTTGTTCCACCGGGAAGGTCACGTCTTCGATGATGACGGTCGTACCGGTCTTACGCACCGCGCCGACGGCTGGAAAGGTGTCTTTGCGGATGGCCCACAGCTTGGCGTTTTCTTTCGGGTCTTCAGTGAAGTCGACTTGCTTCTCAACCGGGAAACTGGCCAGTGAGGCCATGATGTGCGCCAGTTGTTCGTGCAATAAGGTCTGAGTGGCGGCGCGGGATTCGATCAGCAGGGCGCAGGCATTGGCCGACAATTGCTGTACGAAAGCCGGCATCCCGGGTTTGTCCTGCACCGAGCGCAGGCTACGCCGGTCCAGCAATTCGACGGCAGACACCGGTTGGCTTTTGAGGACGGTCACGGCGTTGCAGCAGGTTTCGACGTCGGGGAAGACAATCAGTGCCGAGGCTTTGTTCGGGTGATCAATCACAGTGTCGTAAGTCACCGAACTGATAAAACCCAGTGTGCCTTCGGACCCCACCAACAAATGGCTGAGAATATCCAGCGGCTCGTCAAAATCCACAAGGGCGTTGAGTGACAGGCCAGTGGTGTTTTTCAGACGGTATTTATGGCGAATTTTGGCCGCCAGTTCGGCGTTGGCGCGGGTTTCTCGGGCTAACGTCCCAAGCTGATCGAGCAGTGCGCTCTGGCTTTGGCGAAAGGCCGCGACGCTGGCCGCGTCTTCGGTGTCGACACGGGTGCCGTCGGCCAATACCACGCGCATGCCGGCCAGGGTGTGATAGGTGTTTTGCGCCGTACCGCAGCACATGCCGCTGGCATTGTTGGCGACGATGCCGCCGATTTTGCAGGCGTTGATCGAGGCCGGGTCAGGGCCGATCTTGCGTCCAAAGGGCGCCAGCCAGGCATTGGCCTGCGCGCCGATCACGCCAGGTTGCAGGCGGATTTGCGTGCCCTGGCCACGAATTTCTTTGCCGTTCCAGTTGTCGCCCAGCACGATCAGTACGGAGTCACTGATGGCTTGGCCCGACAGGCTGGTGCCTGCGGCACGAAAGGTCACCGACACCTGATCGCGTCGCGCAAGGTGCAGCAGTTCGACCACTTCGTCCTCAGACTCGACGCGAATCACCAGCTTGGGGATCAGCCGATAAAAGCTGGCGTCTGTGCCGAAGGCCAGTGTCGACAGCGCATCGGTAAAGCGGCGGTCTGGCGGGATCAGCCGTTCGGCGTCACGCACAAAGGCAGCGGGCAGGCTCATGCGTCCTCCAGAATCAAAACCACCAGATCTTTCGGGCCGTGGGCGCCGTATGCCAGTACTTGTTCGATGTCGGCGGTTTTCGACGGGCCGGACACCAGCAGTGCATTGGTTGGCATGCCTGCGGTCCAGTTCATCTCCCGTTGCACTTGATAGAAGTTGTCGCGGATTTGACTGGCCTTGAGCAGGGCGAAATGCACCGGCGGAACCAGACTCATCAGGCGCGGTTCTTCGGGTGTCGGCCACAGAATCAGGCTGCCGGTCGCGGCAATAGCGCCCAAGGTGGTGGTCAGGCTGGCCGGGGTGTCGTTGAACAACTCGGCTTTCCATTCTTCGACCGGGCGGTCGTAGGCTTTAAGTGCGGGCAATGCGGGATGTTGCGCCCAGTGCGCGGCGACTTTTTGCCCATGTGGGGTGGTTGGGGCAATCAGCAGGCTGGGCAGTTGCCGGTCGGTAACCAGTTGCGCCAGTAGCGCGGGCCAGTCCTGTTCGGTGCTGAGGTGGATTTCGGTGTGCACCGCTTCCATCAATTTGCGCAGTTGTGGGATGCGCTGCTCGGCGCTGTAAGTCCATGGCTCAGTGACCAGCACTTCGTCAAAGTTGTCCGCCACGGGTGTGGTGCCTGTCAGGCTATTACGCAATTTATTCAGGATATTTTGCTTAGCGCTCATCGCGGGTCTCCCGACTTCTTCGCCAAATGTTCACGGGCCATGTCGTGCAACGAACGGGCGGCGGGTTTAGGTGCGCTGTGGTTTTGCGTCCAAGGGCCGACCTTGCTCGGCGTCAGTGCGCGCAAGCGAGTGGCAGCCTTGAGGAAGACGCGATACAGGGCGGGCGAGCTGTTGAGCTTGGCCCACATGTTCCAGATCAGGCGCTCTTTGCGTGAGTACTTGCTGCCTTGACCGCGCATGATGCGGGGTACGGTGTCGGGCGATTTGACGTTTTCTTCGCGCAGGCGGCGCAGCAGTGCCGGGATCGGAATTTTTACCGGGCACACTTCGCCGCACGCGCCGCACAGTGAGGAAGCGCTTGGGTGATCCGGTACTTTGTTCAGGCCCACCATGTGCGGCGTGATGATGGCGCCAATCGGACCGGGGTAAACCTCGCCGTAGGCATGGCCGCCGATACGGGTGTACACCGGGCAGTGGTTCATGCAGGCGCCGCAGCGAATGCAATTGAGGGTCTGGCGCAATTCGCTGTCGGCAAATGCCTGGCTGCGGCCGTTGTCGAGCAGCACCAGATGCACTTCTTCGGGGCCGTCCAGCTCGCCGGGTTTGCGCGGGCCGGAGATCATATTGACGTAGGTGGTAATCGGCTGGCCGAGGGCTGAGCGGGTCAGCAGTGATACCAGCGGCACGACATCGCGCAGATTTTCGACGACTTTTTCGATGCCGGTGACGGCGATATGCACAGGCGGCACAGTGGTCGACATGCGGCCATTGCCTTCATTCTCGACCAGCAGCAGGGTGCCGGTTTCGGCCACGGCGAAGTTGACACCGGACACGCCGATGTCGGCTTCGAAGAATTTCTGCCGCAGTACACGGCGGCCAATCTGGATCAGTTGGTCGACGTCTTTGGTGTACTCGACGCCGAGTTTTTCGTGAAACAAATCGGCCACTTGCCCGGCGTTCTTGTGGATGGCGGGCATGATGATGTGGGACGGTTTTTCGTTATCGAGCTGAACGATGTACTCGCCCATGTCGGATTCCAGGCATTCAATGCCTTGGGCGCCGAGCACGTGGTTCATCTCCATCTCTTCGCTGACCATCGACTTGCCTTTGATCACCTGTTTGGCGGCGCGGCGACGAGCGATGGACATGACGATTTCATTGGCTTCTTCAACGGTCTCTGCCCAATGCACCTGCACGCCATTGCGGGTCAGGTTAGCTTCCAGTCGCTCCAGCAAGTCGGGCAGTTTGGACAAGGCGCGGGCGCGGATAGCGTTGCCCAGTGCGCGCAAATGCTCGCGCTCATGGGCGTCGCTGAAGGCCACGGCGCGCTTGGTCATCAGAGAGTCCATGGCGCTGCGAAAGTTGTTTCGCAATTGCGGGTCGGCTAACGCCTCATGGGCGCGCTCGCGGAAGTCTTCTTCCACGGCAACGGTAGAAATCAGTGTGCTGGTGCTCATTGCTCACCTCCGGTGCGCTGCCACAGGAAACTGGCCAGATGCTGGCCGCGCAGGGCTTGTTTCTGTTTTTCCAGCGAGCCGTTGATGTTCATCAGGCAGCCGCAGTCAGCGGTCAGCACTTGATGCGCGCCAGTTTCAATCAGGGCGCGGGTCTTGTCGGCGACCATCGCGCCGGAAATATCCGGCATGCGCACGCTGAATGTCCCGCCGAAACCGCAGCATTCACTTTCGTGGCTGTGGTCAATGCGTTCGACATTGCTCAGTTGTGCGAGCATTTCGCGGCCGTGCAGGTGGGTGTTCATTTCGCGGCGGGCCGAGCAGGAGGTGTGCAGCGCGACCTTGACCGGAGCGCCGTGGTCCTTGAATTGCACCTTGCACACAAACAACAGGAATTCGGTGAGTTCAAAGGTGCGTTCAGCCAATACGTGGACCTTTTTCAAGGTCTCGGGCTCGTCTTTGAACAGGTCTTCGTAGTGCTCGCGCAACATGCCGGCGCAGGAACCGGAGGGCACGACCACCGGGTAGTCTTCGGCAAACAGGGCCAGTTGCGAGCGGGCCACTTCCCGAGCCTGTTCGGTGTAACCCGAGGTGTAGGCCGGTTGGCCGCAGCAGCTTTGGCCTTGAGGGTAAACGACTTCAATGCCTTCACGTTCGATCAGGTGAATGGCGTCCATCCCGGCTTCGGGGAAGAACAGGTCGACCACGCAGGTGCCGAACAGATAGACCTTGCGCGGTTTTTGCGCGGGGTAGTGACGGGGGGCAGGCAAGGGCGGGGCGACACGGGTCGCATTCGGCACGGCGTTGTAAAAAAGCTCGCTCATCAGGCGTCTCCGGGTGGTCCCGGTTATATGTCCACGCGAGTGGACCGGGTCGTGAATTACTGACGCCGGGGAGTGCCCCGGCGCCATTAACGTGCAGTAACCATAGTCCTTATCAGTGCACCAGCATGCCGGTAAACCAATAGGCTTGGGCCAGGGTGATCAGGCCGACGATGGTGGCGAAGAACAGGCTGTGCTTGAGGGTGAAGCGGAACAGGTCGGATTCTTTGCCCACCAGGCCAGTGGCCGCACAGGCTACGGCGATGGATTGCGGGGAAATCATCTTGCCGGTCACGCCGCCGCTGGTGTTGGCGGCCACCATCAGGGTGTCGCTGACGCCGATCTGGTGCGCGGTGGTGGCTTGCAACGAACTGAACAGGGCGTTGGATGAGGTGTCCGAGCCGGTCAGGAATACGCCCAACCAGCCGAGGAACGGCGAGAAGAACGGGAACGCAGCGCCAGTACCCGCCAACACCAGTGCCATCGTCGAGGACATGCCGGAGTAGTTGGTGACGAAAGCAAAGGCCAGCACCATGCCGATGGACAGGATCGGCCAACGCAGTTCGTAGAAGGTCTCTTTCAAAGTGGTCAGACCAGTTTTGAAATCGATTTTCAAGATCATCATCGAGATCAGCGCCGAGAAGAAAATCGCCGTGCCGGTGGCCGAAATCGGATCTAGCTTGAACACCGCTGCAATGGCGGTCGGAGCGTTAACGATGGGGGCGGTCTTGATCACCAGTTGATCAAGGTGCGGGATCGCAAAGTTGAATACCCAGCCGTACATCGATCCACCGGGTGAGAACAGTGCCTTGAACGGTTTTAGGGTCCAGATGGTGACCAGTACGGTCAGGATCAGGAACGGCGACCAGGCTTTGAGGATCTGCATCAGGCTGTAAGGCGACGACATCAGGTTGGTCGGTTTGCCAAAGCCTCCTGCGCTGGCGGTCACGATTACGTCAGAGCTGACGCCAGCAATCTGGGCACCTGCGGTGCGTTTTGGCTGCCAGATTTTCAGGAACAGGGTCAGGCTGATCAGGCTGGCCAGCGCCGAGGTGATGTCCGGCAGTTCAGGGCCAATGTAGTTCGAGGTGTAGTATTGAGTGATGGCAAAGCTCAAACCCGCCACCAGCGCTGCGGGCCAGGTTTCACGTACACCACGCAGGCCGTCCATCATGAAGACCAGCCAGAACGGCACGAACAGCGACAACAGCGGCAGTTGGCGACCGGCCATTGCACCGATTTTAAACGCGTCGATGCCGGTCACTTGACCCGCCACGATGATCGGGATGCCCAAGGCACCAAAGGCAACTGGAGCGGTGTTGGCGATCAGGCACAGGCCAGCGGCGTACAGCGGGTTGAAACCCAGGCCTACGAGCAATGCGGCAGTGATGGCGACAGGCGCGCCGAAACCCGCTGCACCTTCAAGGAAGGCACCAAAGCAGAAGCCGATCAGCAGCACTTGCAGGCGTTGGTCGTCAGTGATCGAAAGCACGGAGCTGCGAATAATTTCGAATTGGCCGCTTTTTACGGTCAATTTGTAGAGGAACACCGCGGCCACGATGATCCATGCAATGGGCCAAAGGCCGTAGGCAAATCCATAGCCCGCTGCTGCGATGGCCATGTCGACCGGCATCTGGAAGGCAAAGATGGCCACCAGAATCGACAGGGCAAGGGTAATGCTGCCGGCCACATGCCCTTTGAGACGGAACACGGCCAGTGCCAGGAAGAAAAACACAATCGGAATGACGGCCGCGAGTGCGGACCAGCCAAGACTGCCGAGCGGACTATAGAGCTGTTGCCAGGTTTGCATATGGGGTGGCCCCTAATTGTTATTGGTCAATGCCATCAGTGCTATTGGATAATTGGTAATACCAATTTACAATCACTGTTCGCTAGGTTAGAAGCCTCGTGTGGTGTGTGTCAATTTGCCGCTGCTAAATCTTTCGTCGATATATTCGTTGTCGGCGCATCTGATGCGGTGCGGTGCGGTTTTTCTGATGGGTGTATAAGGCGCGTCAATCGGCGAGAATAGCGGCCCCCCGACGCATGGTTGGGAGGATGGAGAGTAGTTATGGGGTTTGATCAAATCCGTCAGCGCCGTTTGTCGGACGATATTGTCGAGCAGCTTGAGGGCATGATCCTTGAGGGCACCTTGAAGTCGGGCGAGCGTTTGCCGGCTGAGCGTGCGTTAGCTGAACAGTTCGGTGTATCGCGGCCGTCGTTACGTGAGGCGATTCAAAAACTGGCGGCCAAGGGCTTGCTGGTCAGTCGCCAGGGCGGGGGTAACTATGTAGCGACTTCGCTGGGTTCGACGTTCAGCGACCCGTTGTTGCAATTGCTCGAAAGTAACCCTGAAGCGCAGCGAGACCTGCTTGAGTTCCGTCATACGCTGGAGGCGTCGTGCGCGTATTACGCAGCGTTGCGCGCCACGGAGATGGATCGCGAGCGTTTGCGTCTGGCGTTCGAGCGATTGCAGGATTGTTATGCGCGGGTTGATGAAGTGGGCCGGGCCGAGGAGGGTGAGGCGGATGCCAGCTTTCACTTGGCGATTGCCGAAGCCAGTCATAACGCCGTGTTGTTACACACGATTCGCGGGCTATTTGACCTGCTCAAGCGCAACGTGGTGACTAACATTGGCGGCATGTACAAGCAGCGCAGCGAAACGCGCGACATGCTGATCAGTCAGCATCGCGAGTTGTATCTGGCCATTATCGAAGGGCGTGCAGAAGACGCGCGTGAAGTGGCGAGTCGGCATCTGGTGTATGTGCAGGAAGTATTGGAAGAAGTGCGTCAGGAAGTGCAGCGCATGGCGCGGGCAGAGCGGCGTAATGGGCTGTGATTCAATACGTAGCAGCTGCCGAAGGCTGCGTTCGGCGACGTAGTCGTCGTAAAGCCGGTTAGCGAGACCTTAGTGGCAGGTCGCGTTTCTAGCATTTACGATCGCTTCGCGACCGAACGCAGCCTCGCAGGCTCGTCAGCTGCTACGAGGTGCGGGGGCGCTCGGAAACTAGTCTTCCTTACCCTTGTTACGCACCGCGCGTTGTAGCTCGCGATCGGAATCGCGTTCGCGCTCGGTGTGGCGCTTGTCGTATTCCTTCTTGCCTTTACCCAGGGCAATTTCGCACTTGATCAAGTGCTTGCTCCAGTAAAGCGAGAGGCAGACGCAGGCGTAACCCTTTTGCTGCACCGAGGCAAACAGCTTTTCAAGCTCGCGCTTGTTAAGCAGCAGTTTGCGACTGCGCGTAGGGTCGGCGATAACGTGGGTGCTGGCGGTCGTCAGGGGGGCGATATGGCTGCCAAGCAACCATGCTTCTCCGTCCTTGAGCAGCACGTAGCTGTCGACCAGCTGTGCCTTGCCTGCACGCAGACTTTTTACTTCCCAGCCGGCCAGGACCAGACCAGCCTCGAACCGATGTTCGATGAAGTAATCGTGTCGCGCTTTTTTATTCTGCGCGATGGTCCCTGTGGGGTGTTTCTTCTGTTTAGCCATAGGGCCGGCATTATAGGCAGTTGCGAGCGTGTCGGCTACGGTCATGCAACGAGATTACGTGTGCAGGACAGCGCGCTTGAGCCGGTAGGGTGATTCCCGGACAATGCGCCCTCTTTTTTTAGTGGTTGGGCGTAGTAACGATGTCGACAGACAAGGTTTCTGTCCACGGCAGTTGGGCAAGCCGTTGGGTCTTTATTCTCGCTGCGACCGGTTCTGCCGTGGGTTTGGGCAGTATCTGGAAATTCCCTTACATGGTCGGCGTCTATGGTGGCGGCGCCTTTGTGCTGGTGTTCTTGGCCTGTATCGCGCTGATTGGTGTGCCGGTCATGCTGGCCGAAACCTTGATTGGTCGGCGGGCGCAGCTGAGCCCGGCGAATGCCTTGAAGGTGCTGGCGGTCGAGGCCGGGCATTCGGCGCGTTGGTCGTGGGGCGCCTTTGCCGGGATGATCACGGCATTACTGATTTTGTCTTTCTATAGTGTGGTGGGCGGCTGGTCGCTCGATTACATCATCAATATGGGCAAGGGCGATTTTCAGGGCGCGACGGCAGATCAGGTCGGTGCTTACTTCGGGAGTGTGATCGCTGACCCGTGGCGTCTGACGTTCTGGCACACGGCCTTTATGCTGTTGTCGGCGTATGTGATTGCCAAAGGGGTGGTGGCGGGGCTTGAGCGCAGCCTGCGGATCATGATGCCCATTCTGTTTGTGCTGCTGCTGGTGCTGCTGGGTTACAGCATGACCACGGGGCATTTTATGGAAGGCGTGCATTTTATGTTCGACTTCAACCCAGATCGGGTGCTCGATGGTTTGCTCGCAGCCATGGGGCACGCGTTCTTTTCTCTGAGTGTGGGCGTTGGATCGATCATGATCTATGGTGCGTATATGCCCAAGAACGCTTCAATCTCCGGGACTGTGGTCGGTGTGGCGTTGATCGATACGTTTGTCTCATTGCTCGCCGGGCTGGCATTGTTTCCAATTGTTTTTGCTTCGGGATTGAACCCTAGTGAAGGGCCCGGTCTGATGTTTGTGACCTTGCCGTTTGCCTTTGGCAATGTGGCGTTTGGGCAGCTTATGGGCGTGGTGTTCTTTGTGTTGGTGGCCGTGGCGGCCTGGAGCTCGGCAATTTCATTGCTTGAGCCGATGGTGGCTTATCTGGTCGAACGAACCAAGGTTCGACGCTTATGGGTAACGTTCTGGTTGGCGTTCAGTTGCTGGTTTGTGGGGCTGGGCACGGTGTTTTCCTTCAACATCTGGAAACAAGCCAAGTTCTTTGTGAGTGAAGACTCAGGTTTTCACCTGTATCAGTGGGGCGCTGCGAGCGGCCTCGACTTCTTTGGTGTCGTGGATTTCTTCACCTCGCGTATCATGTTGCCTTTGGGCGGGCTGTGCTTTGTGGTCTTTGCAGGCTGGATCATGGGGCGTGGCGCGGTACGCGACGAATTGTCGATGCGCAGCCCGGTGCTGTTCGCCTTGACACTTTTTTTGATGCGCTATGTGGCGCCACTCGGCATTCTGATTGTGTTTGCCGCCCAGCTGTGGAAATAACGCTGACATGACTACCCATATCCAACGCTCTGCTTTGCTGCCTTATCCGGCGCAAGCGCTTTATGACCTGGTTAACGATGTAGAGCATTACCCGGATTTTCTGCCGTGGTGTTCCTCCGTCGAGCTGATCGAAAAGTCTGATGTGCTGATGCGTGCCAGTCTGGGCGTGGCCAAGGCCGGGCTGAGCCAGCACTTTGTAACGCGCAATACCTTGGTGCCGGGACAATCCATTGAAATGAACCTGGAAGAGGGGCCTTTCAAGCAATTGCATGGTCTCTGGGTGTTCAAGCCTTTGGGTGAGAAGGCCTGCAAGATCAGTCTGGACATGACCTTCGATTACGCCGGGCCGCTGGTCAAGGCGACGCTGGGGCCTTTGTTCAATCAGGCGGCCAATACGTTAGTGGATGCGTTTTGTCAGCGAGCCAAACAGCTCTATGGTTGATTCGTTGATTGACGTCGAAGTGGTGTATGCGGCGATTGATCGACAGCGTTTGCTGGCTTTTACCGTTGCGCAGGGAACAAGCGTGCGCGCTGCGTTGCTGGCTTCGGGCATTGGAAATGAGTTTCCTGAGCTTGATCTGACAAGCTGCCCTGTGGGTATCTTTGGTAAGCAGGTGGCGGATCCGCAAAATCAGGTGTTGCAGGCGGGGGAGCGCATCGAGATTTACCGCCCGCTGTTGGCAGACCCAAAAGAAATACGCCGCCAACGGGCCGCTAAAGCGGCCGAAGCCAAGCGTCAGAGTCAGGTGTAAGAGCGTTTTCTCAGGCAACAAAAAGCCCGGCATGCCGGGCTTTTTTGTACCGAACGATAATTATTCGTCGGTATCCAGAGGCTCTGGAGTCGGAACGGGTACCGTTTCGACGCCGTCGACGTCCTTCTGGATTTGATCGAGCAGCGAACCCGGCTTGGCAGGAACTTCGCTCTTCTCTTCAGCAGGCGCGTCAGGCGCTGCCGGCTCAACCACATTGGTGGCGCCGTCCTTGCCGAGAATGGCTTCGTCACGGCTTACGCCTGGCTTGAAGTCGCCTGACAAGCTAACGAGCTGGTCATTTTCGTTGAAGAACACACTGATGCGTTCTTGTTGGCGCTCACCGCCGCCGGGCTGCAGGCTATACAAATAATCCCAGCGATCAGGGTGGAATGTATCGGTCAGCAGGGCGTTGCCCATAATAAACCGCACTTGCCGGCGGGTCATTCCCGGGCGTAACTGGTTTATCATGTCCTGCGTGACGACATTGCCCTGTTGGATGTCGATTTTGTAAACCCCGGGGAATGAACAACCGGCGAGTGCGAGCAGTCCCACAAAGGTGAAACTGGTTAGCAAGAGCTTGGTGTTTTGCATCGGTGGGCGACTTCCACTATCTTGGCTGGGACAACGTAAACGCCGATCATACCCGTATTAATAGAAGCTGCGAAGCGGCTTCCGCGAGAAAGCTAACCATGGTTGAAAATAGCGAACTCCGTAAAGCCGGACTGAAGGTGACTCTGCCACGAGTCAAAATCCTGCAAATGCTTGACTCTGCCGAGCAGCGTCACATGAGCGCCGAGGATGTTTACAAGGCACTCATGACCGCTGGTGAGGACGTAGGACTGGCCACGGTTTACCGTGTACTGACTCAGTTTGAGTCCGCAGGGCTGGTGATTCGCCACAATTTTGATGGCGGTCATGCAGTCTTCGAATTGGCTGATGCCGATGGTGGCCATCACGACCACATGGTCAATGTGGACAGCGGCGAAGTGATCGAATTTTTCGACGAAGACATCGAAAAACTGCAACATGCCATCGCTGCTAAACACGGTGTTGAGCTGGTGGATCACAATCTTGTTTTGTACGTGCGCAAGAAAACAAAATAAGTCTGTAGCGCGAATTTCGGTTCGCGAAACCAACAAAGGCGACCCAAGGGTCGCCTTTGTGCTGTCTGGCTGGCGGCTTTTGCTACCGTTCGTCGCTAAGCTGCAAGAATTTTTGCAGTAACCACCATTTTCTTGGCATGCGCCAACGATTCCTTGGTCAGGTCGATGCCGCCAAGCATGCGTGCAACTTCTTCTATGCGCTCTTTCTTGCTCAGCTTCGACACCGCGGTGCGAGTGGTGTCGCTCTCTCGAACCTTGTGTACAAATAGATGCTGATGGCATTGCGCAGCCACTTGCGGCAAGTGAGTGACGGTGAGCACTTGGCCGCGTTCGCCGAGTCGGCGTAATAGTTGGCCCACGATTTCAGCCGTCGGGCCGCCAATGCCGACGTCAACCTCGTCAAATACCAGGGTCGGCACCCGTGAGGTTTGCGCGGTGATGACCTGGATGGCGAGGCTGATGCGTGACAGCTCGCCACCCGACGCTACTTTAGCCAGCGCTTTAAGAGGCTGGCCGGGGTTGGCACTGACCAGTAACTCTACTTGCTCCAGGCCATGTGGCATCGGGTCAGCGCTGGCCTGCGGCCGCAGCTCGATCAAGAAACGCCCGCCGGGCATGCCCAGTCGCTGAATTTCTTCTTCAACTGCGCTGCTCAGGCAGGTAGCGGCCTGGCCTCGAAGGTTGCTGAGTTCGCGTGCACATTCTTGATAGTGGCGGGTATAGGCAGTCAGTTCGTTGGCCAGACGTTCGATGGACTCATCGTTGGCATTGAGGCTTTCGAGCTCATCCAGCAGTCGTTGTTGTAAAGCGGGCACATCGTTCGGCTGCACGCGATGTTTGCGCGCGAGGGTATAGATGGTGTCGAGGCGCTCTTCCAGATACTGCAACCGTCCCGGATCAGCATCAAAATGATCAAGGAAACGGTTGAGTTCGCCTACGGCTTCTTCGACCTGGATTTGTGCACTGGCCAGCAGGTCAGTGGCTTCGCTCAGTGAGCCGGAGCTGTTGTTGATGCTCGACAGTCGGTTCAGGCTGACCGTCAATGCATTAAGGACGTTACCGGAGTCATTTTCGCTGCACTGTTCAACCACTTGGCGGCAGATCGTGAGCAAGGTTTCGGCATTGGTCAGGTTCTTGTGTTCCTGCTCCAGCTCTTCCAGTTCGTTTTCACCCAACGACAGAGTTTCCAGCTCTTCAAGCTGATAGCTCAATAGCTGATGACGCGCGCGTTGTTCATCGCCAGAGTTGGTGAGGTGTTCGAGTTCCTGTCGCGTTTGGCGCCACCGTTGTGCAGCCAGTTGAACCTGACGGGACAGGTCGGTGGCACCCGCATACTCGTCCAGCAAGCGACGATGGGTGTCAGGTTTCAGCAGCGATTGGTGCTCATGCTGACTGTGAATATCAATCAACAACTCACCCAAGGCTTTCAGGTCGCCTTGAGGGCAGGGCGTGCCGTTGATATAGCTGCGCGAACGCCCTTCGGTCGTGATCACGCGGCGCAGAATGCATGGGCCATCACTTTCCAGGTCTCTGTCGGCAAGCCAGGCACGTGCTTCGGGAATATCTTGCAGGTCGAAGGTGGCAAGGATGTCCGCTTTATCGGCGCCCGGGCGAACTACGCCACTGTCGGCGCGGTCTCCCAATGTGAGGCCTAAGGCATCAAGCATGATCGATTTGCCAGCACCGGTCTCGCCAGTGATTACACTCATCCCGCGATCCAGTTCAAGATCGAGATGTTCAACGATGGCGTAGTTATGAACGGACAGGTGCACCAGCATAGGAGCTGCTCCAAAACGTAATGTCTGGTTATTTATACAGTGTTTTGTTTCGTGCTGACAATGGCTGTGTTTAGTACGATTTGCTTGGGTTTTGTGATTTTTTAGCGCGTTTTGATTTTTGGATGGGGATTGCGGGCAGGACAAAGACGTATTGTTAGTGCGTTGTGGCTCTTGAACCTGAAATTTGCGACCCCATATACCTTGGCAGAAGCGCGAGTCGAGCTCGCGGACAAAGTTTGAAAGGAGAAATCTATGGCAGACGAACAGACTATGGATACGCAAAACCAAGAGGCTAATCAGGCCGCCGACGCCGGTGGTGAAGATCTGGTGGCCCGTGTTCAGTCGCTCGAAGAGCAACTGGCAGCCGCTCATGATCAGGCTTTGCGTGTCGCTGCTGATCTGCAGAACGTTCGCCGCCGCGCTGAACAGGACGTCGAGAAAGCACATAAATTTGCGTTGGAAAAATTCGCTGGCGACCTTTTGCCAGTGATCGACAGTCTTGAGCGCGGCCTTGAGCTGTCCAGCCCGGACGACGAAAACATCCGTCCGATGCGCGAAGGGATTGAGCTGACCCTGAAAATGTTCCAGGACACTCTGAAGCGTTATCAGTTGGAAGCGATCGATCCGCATGGTGAGCCCTTTAATGCCGAGCATCATCAGGCTATGGCCATGCAGGAAAGTGCTGACCTGGAGCCAAACAGTGTGCTCAAGGTGTTTCAAAAGGGCTATCAGCTCAATGGTCGCTTACTGCGCCCGGCGATGGTTGTAGTCAGCAAGGCGCCAGCGCCGGTTTCGCCTTCGATTGACGAGCAGGCTTGAAATCGGCTGCAAGGCCCCCATTTAGAAGTCAAGCGTTAAGCAGTGCCGCAGTTGGTCATTACTGCTGCGGCAACAAAATTCAAATTTAGGGAGAGTCAACATGGGCAAAATTATCGGTATTGACCTCGGGACCACTAACTCGTGTGTTTCGGTTCTGGAAAACGGTAAAGCAAAAGTTATCGAAAACGCCGAAGGCGCGCGCACTACGCCGTCGATCGTTGCGTACGCCAACGATGGCGAAATTCTGGTTGGCCAATCGGCCAAGCGTCAGGCAGTGACCAATCCGCACAACACCCTGTATGCGGTGAAGCGTCTGATCGGTCGTCGTTTTGACGAAGAAGTTGTACAGAAAGACATTCAGATGGTGCCTTACAAAATCGTCAAGGCTGATAACGGCGATGCGTGGGTTGAAGTGAACGGCCAGAAAATGGCTCCGCCACAAATCTCGGCTGAAATTCTGAAAAAAATGAAGAAAACCGCCGAAGACTATCTCGGCGAGCCAGTGACTGAGGCGGTTATTACCGTTCCGGCCTACTTCAACGACAGCCAGCGTCAGGCGACCAAAGACGCCGGCCGTATCGCGGGTCTGGACGTAAAACGCATCATCAACGAACCAACCGCTGCTGCTCTGGCTTACGGTATGGATAAAGCGAAAGGCGACCACACTGTCATCGTTTATGACTTGGGTGGCGGTACTTTCGACGTGTCGGTAATCGAAATTGCCGAAGTGGATGGCGAGCATCAGTTTGAAGTGCTGGCAACCAACGGTGACACGTTCCTGGGTGGTGAAGACTTCGACATTCGTCTGATCGACTACCTGGTTGACGAGTTCAAGAAAGAAAGCGGCATGAACCTTAAAGGTGACCCGCTGGCTATGCAGCGTCTGAAAGAAGCTGCTGAAAAAGCCAAAATCGAACTGTCTTCGAGCCAGTCGACTGACGTGAATCTGCCTTACATCACTGCAGATGCCACCGGTCCTAAGCACTTGAACGTGAAAATTTCGCGCGCCAAGTTGGAATCGCTGGTTGAAGACCTGGTTCAACGCACCATCGAGCCTTGCCGTATCGCGTTGAAAGACGCAGGTATCGATGTGTCGAAAATCAACGACGTGATTCTGGTCGGTGGTCAGACTCGTATGCCGCTGGTTCAAAAGCTGGTGACCGAGTTCTTCGGCAAAGAAGCACGTAAAGACGTGAACCCGGACGAAGCTGTTGCAATGGGTGCTGCTATCCAGGGCGCGGTATTGGCCGGTGATGTTAAAGACGTTCTGCTGCTGGACGTGAGCCCGCTGACTCTGGGTATCGAAACCATGGGCGGTGTCATGACTGCTCTGATCGAGAAAAACACCACGATTCCTACCAAGAAATCGCAAGTGTTCTCGACTGCTGATGATAACCAGGGCGCTGTGACCATTCACGTGCTGCAAGGTGAGCGTAAGCAAGCGGCTCAGAACAAGTCGTTGGGCAAGTTCGACCTGGCTGACATTCCACCTGCTCCACGTGGCGTGCCTCAGATCGAAGTAACCTTTGACATCGATGCCAACGGTATCTTGAACGTGAGCGCGAAAGACAAGGCGACCGGCAAGTCGCAGTCGATCGTGATCAAGGCCAACTCCGGTCTGTCCGAGGAAGAAATTGCTCAGATGGTTCGCGATGCCGAGATCAACGCTGAGGAAGACCGCAAGTTCGAAGAGCTGGCTGCTGCCCGCAACCAAGGTGACGCACTGGTTCACTCGACTCGCAAAATGGTCGCGGATGCTGGTGACAAGGTGACCGAGGAAGAGAAAGCTGCAATCGAAGCTGCAGTAGTAGCTCTTGAAGCCGCCGTAAAAGGCGACGACAAAGCGGCTATCGAAGCCAAGGTTGAAGAGCTGTCCAAAGTGTCTGCTCCAGTTGCTCAGAAGATGTACGCCGAGCAAGCGAACCCGGCAGACGCAGCGGCCAAGCCAGCTGATTCGGCTGAAAAAGCAGACGACGTTGTCGATGCTGAGTTCGAAGAAGTAAAAGACAACAAGTAATTAGCTTGTTTGTCGGCCGGTTGACCGCGCATAAGCGGTGACTGGTAGGATGTCGCCGCGCGGGAGCTTGCTCCCGCGTTGGCGTGTCTGGAGTAGAGGAATTTTTACAGCATGCGACAAGGTCGGATGTTGGCGGTTGGGTCGGGAGAATTTATTGTTTTCCGCCCGCAAGTCACCGCTCCTGTCGGTCAGTGCATTGGCCGTTAATCAGAAACCAATATCGTTGAAAAAGACGTGAGTCGAGTCTGATCTCTATCGGATTTGGCGGGTTTGGTGAGGCTCGGGAGGGTTTTGCCGAACGTCCTTGAGAGTGCAAAGAATTATGGCAAAGCGCGATTATTACGAAATATTGGGTGTCGAGCGTACTTCCACTGAGGTGGAGTTGAAGAAGGCATACCGACGTCTGGCAATGAAGCATCACCCGGACCGTAATCCGGATGACAAGGCTTCAGAAGAGCTGTTCAAAGAAGCGAACGAAGCATACGAAGTCCTGTCGGACGCCAGCAAACGTGCGGCCTATGATCAATATGGTCATGCTGGCATCGATCCACAAATGGGTGGCGGTGGAGCCGGATTTGGCGGGCAGAACTTCTCCGATATTTTTGGCGATGTGTTCAGTGATTTTTTTGGTGGTGGTCGTGGCGGCTCCCGGGGCGGCGCTCAGCGTGGTAGCGATTTGCGCTATACGTTGGAGCTGGATCTGGAAGAGGCTGTGCGCGGTACCACGGTCAATATTCGTGTTCCGACACTGGTTAATTGCAAGCCGTGTGACGGTTCTGGCGCCAAGAAGGGTTCTTCGCCTGTTACCTGTACGACCTGTGGTGGTATTGGTCAGGTGCGTATGCAGCAAGGTTTCTTCGCTGTGCAGCAGACCTGTCCGCGCTGTCATGGTCAGGGCAAGATCATTTCCGATCCTTGCGACAGCTGCCGTGGCGAAGGCCGCGTAGAAGAATACAAAACCCTTTCAGTCAAAGTGCCTGCGGGCGTCGATACGGGTGATCGGATTCGTCTGTCGGGCGAAGGCGAAGCTGGCGTACAAGGTGGGCCTGCGGGTGATCTTTACGTGGTGATCGAGGTGCGCGAGCACGCGATTTTCCAGCGCGACGGCAAGCATCTGTTCTGTGAAGTGCCGATCAATTTCGCTGATGCAGCGTTAGGGGCGGAACTTGAAGTGCCGACGCTTGATGGTCGGGTCAAGTTGAAAGTGCCTGAGGGTACGCAAAGCGGTAAGCAGTTCCGTATTCGCGGTAAGGGTGTAGCGCCTGTTCGTGGTGGTGGTGCTGGTGATTTGATGTGCCGTGTTGTTGTTGAAACACCGGTTAAATTGAATCGACGTCAGCGTGAGCTGATGGAAGAGTTTCGTTCCACGCTGGAAGGTGACAGCAGTCACTCGCCTAACGCAACGGGCTGGTTCGAAGGCGTGAAGCGCTTCTTCGGCGACTTATAAGGGGCGAGGCATGCGACGTATAGCTGTAATGGGCGCTGCCGGGCGCATGGGTAAAACCCTGATCGATGCGGTCCAGCAGCGTTCGCCGCTGTGCGGCCTGACCGCTGCGATTGTTCGCCCGGGTAGTTCGTTGATCGGTGCTGATGCCGGTGAATTGGTCTCTCAGGGTCAACTGGGTGTTCCGCTGTCGTCTGATTTGCAGGCGGTTGTGGATGATTTCGATGTATTGATCGACTTCACGTTGCCCGAGGTTATGCTGAAAAACCTGGAGATTTGCCGTCAGTCAGGCAAAGCGATGGTCATTGGTACGACAGGGCTGAGCCCGGCGCAAAAGCAATTGCTCGCCGAAGCTGGCAAAGACATTCCGATCGTTTTTGCGGCGAACTTCAGCGTTGGCGTCAATTTGTCGCTCAAGTTGCTGGATATGGCTGCCCGGGTGATGGGTGAGGATGCGGACATCGAAATCATCGAGGCGCATCACCGTCATAAAATCGACGCGCCTTCGGGCACTGCCCTGCGCATGGGCGAGGTGATTGCCGATGCATTGGGGCGTGACCTGCAAAAGGTTGCGGTCTATGGTCGGGAAGGGCATACCGGCGCGCGTGAGCGCGAAACTATTGGTTTCGCCACTGTGCGTGGAGGCGATGTGGTCGGTGATCATACGGTGCTGTTCGCGACTGAAGGTGAGCGCCTTGAAATAACCCACAAAGCTTCCAGTCGCATGACCTTTGCCAAGGGCGCAGTTCGCGCTGCGCTTTGGCTGAAGGGTCGCGAACCTGGCTTGTTTGACATGCAGGATGTGCTCGACCTGCGTTGAAATGCCTCTGTAAAATCGGGCTGTTGCTACCAACAGCTCGATTTTTAACCGCTAAGCGATCTCCTGTCGCATTCCTCGGCCTTTTCGGCTCTTTAGCGGTAGACCAAAAAAGCCTTTTTCTGTAAGCTACAGCTTTAGTGTGTCCACTAAAAGCGCGCAGATAATTCGATGAAGAAGCGGAGTGACGTGTCCATACGTCACTCCGCTTTTTTACAACCTGCGATCGCCCTTTCAGGCTTTATTTACGGGAGGTCTTCTTGACTAAGCAAGCCATACTCGCCCTCGCTGATGGCAGCATTTTTCGCGGCGAAGCCATTGGTTCCGACGGTCAAACCGTTGGTGAGGTGGTGTTTAACACCGCAATGACTGGCTACCAGGAGATCCTGACGGATCCTTCCTACGCTCAGCAAATCGTGACCCTGACTTACCCGCATGTCGGCAATACCGGTACTACGCCGGAAGACGCCGAGTCTGATCGTGTTTGGTCCGCAGGTTTGGTAATCCGTGATCTGCCGCTGGTTGCCAGCAACTGGCGTAACACAATGTCGTTGTCCGACTACCTGAAAGCCAACAATGTGGTGGCAATCGCGGGTATCGACACGCGTCGCCTGACACGCATTCTGCGTGAGAAAGGCGCACAAAACGGCTGCATCATGGCTGGCGACAACATCTCTGATGAAGCTGCCATTGCCGCTGCACGTGGTTTCCCTGGCCTTAAAGGCATGGACCTGGCGAAAGTCGTTACGACCGATAAAGCCTACGAGTGGCGTTCCAGCGTCTGGAACCTGGCGACAGACAGTCACCCGACAATCGAAGCCAGCGAGCTGCCTTACCACGTTGTGGCCTACGACTATGGCGTTAAGTGGAACATCCTGCGCATGCTGGTTGAGCGCGGTTGCCGCGTGACCGTGGTTCCGGCACAGACGCCGGCCAGTGATGTACTGGCGCTGAATCCTGATGGCGTGTTCTTGTCCAACGGTCCGGGTGATCCTGAGCCTTGCGACTACGCAATCAAGGCGATTCAGGAGGTGCTGACTACCGAGATTCCGGTGTTTGGTATTTGCTTGGGCCATCAGCTGCTGGCACTGGCTTCAGGCGCCAAGACCGTGAAAATGGGTCATGGCCACCATGGTGCTAACCATCCGGTTCAGGATCTGGACACCGGCGTTGTCATGATCACCAGCCAGAACCACGGTTTTGCGGTGGATGAAGCCACCTTGCCAGGCAATGTGCGTGCGATTCACAAGTCGCTGTTCGACGGCACCCTGCAGGGTATCGAGCTGACCGACAAAAGCGCTTTCAGCTTCCAGGGTCACCCTGAAGCCAGCCCGGGCCCGAACGACGTGGCACCTCTGTTCGATCGCTTCATCAATGAGATGGCCAAGCGCCGCTGATCAATGCTCCTTTGCGATCCGATGATGGCCCCGAATTTCGGTGGCCCCTCGGGCGCTTCAGCATCTTGATCGACGGCTTGCCGACTGACCTGCGGATTTGAGTGACAAACCCATGCCAAAACGTACAGACATTAAAAGCATCCTGATTCTCGGCGCTGGCCCGATCGTTATCGGCCAGGCCTGTGAATTCGACTACTCCGGCGCCCAGGCCTGCAAGGCTCTGCGCGAGGAGGGTTATCGCGTCATTCTGGTTAACTCCAACCCGGCCACTATCATGACCGACCCGGACATGGCCGACGCGACCTATATTGAACCGATCAAGTGGCAGACCGTTGCCAAGATCATCGAAAAAGAGCGTCCAGACGCACTGTTGCCAACCATGGGTGGCCAGACTGCTCTGAACTGCGCACTGGATCTGGAGCGCGAAGGCGTTCTGGAGAAGTTCGGCGTAGAGATGATCGGCGCCAATGCCGACACCATCGACAAGGCTGAAGATCGTTCGCGTTTCGACAAGGCCATGAAGTCTATCGGTCTTGATTGCCCTCGTTCGGGTATCGCTCACAGCATGGAAGAGGCCAATGCGGTTCTCGAAAAGCTGGGCTTTCCCTGCATTATCCGTCCGTCTTTCACCATGGGCGGCACCGGTGGCGGTATTGCTTACAACCGTGAAGAATTTGAAGAGATCTGCTCGCGCGGTCTGGACTTGTCGCCGACTAAAGAGTTGTTGATCGACGAATCGCTGATTGGTTGGAAAGAGTATGAAATGGAGGTTGTCCGCGATAAAAAGGACAACTGCATCATCGTTTGCTCGATTGAAAACTTTGATCCGATGGGTGTGCACACGGGTGACTCGATCACCGTTGCGCCAGCGCAAACCCTGACGGACAAGGAATACCAGATCATGCGTAACGCCTCATTGGCGGTACTGCGTGAGATCGGCGTTGAGACCGGCGGCTCCAACGTTCAGTTCGGTATTTGCCCAGACACTGGCCGTATGGTCGTGATCGAGATGAACCCGCGCGTGTCGCGGTCTTCGGCGCTGGCTTCAAAAGCCACCGGTTTCCCGATCGCGCGCATCGCTGCCAAGTTGGCCATCGGTTACACCCTGGATGAGTTGCAAAACGAAATCACCGGCGGTGCGATGCCTGCCTCGTTCGAGCCGTCCATCGACTATGTTGTGACCAAGCTGCCTCGTTTTGCTTTCGAGAAGTTCCCGAAAGCTGACGCGCGCCTGACGACACAGATGAAGTCGGTAGGTGAAGTCATGGCTATCGGCCGAACCTTCCAGGAATCCCTGCAAAAAGCCCTTCGCGGTCTGGAAGTAGGCGTTAGCGGTCTTGATCCAAAGCTTGATCTGAGCAATCCGGAAAGCATGGCCGTACTCAAGCGCGAGCTGACGGTGCCGGGCGCCGAGCGTATTTGGTACGTGGCTGACGCGTTCCGTGCGGGCATGACCGTCGAAGATATCTTCGGCATGAATATGATTGACCCTTGGTTCCTGGTGCAGATCGAAGATCTGATCAAGGACGAAGAAAAGATCAAGACGATGGCATTGTCCTCAATTGATCGCGATGCGATGTATCGCCTTAAGCGTAAAGGCTTCTCGGATGCGCGTCTGGCTGTACTGCTGGGTGTTACCGAGAAAAATCTGCGTCGCCATCGTCACAAGCTGGAAGTGTTCCCGGTTTACAAGCGCGTTGATACCTGTGCGGCCGAGTTCGCAACTGATACCGCTTACATGTACTCCACCTATGAGGAAGAGTGCGAATCCAACCCTTCGGATCGTGACAAGATCATGATCTTGGGCGGTGGCCCGAACCGTATCGGTCAAGGCATCGAGTTTGACTACTGCTGCGTTCATGCCGCTTTGGCGCTGCGTGCCGATGGTTATGAAACCATCATGGTCAACTGCAACCCGGAAACTGTTTCGACTGACTACGATACCTCTGATCGCCTGTACTTCGAATCCGTAACCCTGGAAGACGTGCTGGAAATCGTTCGTGTCGAGAAGCCAAAAGGCGTGATCGTTCAGTACGGCGGCCAAACTCCGCTGAAACTGGCGCGTGCTCTTGAAGAGGCAGGTGTGCCAATCATTGGTACCAGCCCTGATGCTATCGACCGTGCGGAAGACCGTGAGCGTTTCCAGCAAATGGTTGAACGCTTGAACCTGCGTCAGCCGCCAAACGCGACAGTGCGCAGCGAAGACGAAGCCATTCGCGCAGCCACCAAAATTGGTTATCCGCTGGTGGTACGTCCTTCCTACGTGTTGGGCGGTCGTGCGATGGAAATCGTCTACGAAGAAGAAGAACTCAAGCGCTATCTGCGTGATGCGGTGAAAGTGTCCAATGACAGCCCGGTGCTGCTGGATCACTTCCTGAACTGCGCAATCGAAATGGACGTGGATGCGGTATGCGACGGCACCGATGTAGTCATCGGCGCAATCATGCAGCATATCGAGCAGGCGGGTGTTCACTCCGGTGACTCAGCGTGCTCGCTGCCGCCGTACTCTTTGCCTCTGCACATCCAGAACGAAATGCGCGAACAGGTCAAGAAAATGGCTCTGGAGTTGGGCGTTGTCGGCCTGATGAACGTGCAGCTGGCCCTGCAAGGCGAAGACATCTACGTGATCGAAGTGAACCCGCGTGCCTCGCGTACTGTTCCTTTCGTATCCAAGTGCATCGGGGTTTCCTTGGCAATGATCGCAGCACGCGTCATGGCTGGTAAAACCTTGAAGGAAATTGGTTTCACCAAAGAAATCATTCCTAACTTCTATAGTGTGAAAGAGGCTGTCTTCCCGTTTGCCAAGTTCCCGGGTGTTGACCCGATTCTCGGCCCAGAGATGAAGTCCACCGGTGAAGTGATGGGCGTGGGTGATACCTTTGGTGAGGCATTTGCAAAGGCCCAAATGGGTGCGAGCGAAGTACTTCCAACAGGTGGAACTGCGTTCATCAGCGTGCGTGACGATGACAAGCCTTTGGTGGCAGGTGTCGCGCGTGATCTGATCAATCTGGGCTTTGAAATCGTTTCTACAGTGGGTACTGCCAAGTTTATTGAGGCCGCCGGTCTTAAGGTTCGTCGCGTGAACAAGGTGACAGAAGGTCGTCCACACGTTGTCGACATGATCAAGAATGACGAAGTCAGCCTGATCATCAATACCACTGAAGGTCGTCAGTCGATTGCTGACTCTTATTCCATTCGTCGCAACGCGCTGCAGCATAAGATTTACTGCACAACGACCATTGCTGCTGGCGAAGCGATCTGTGAAGCGCTTAAATTCGGTCCTGAAAAAACCGTACGCAGCTTGCAGGATCTACACGCAGGATTGAAGGCATGATCAAATACCCAATGACAGTCCAGGGCGCGAAAGCCCTGGAAGAAGAACACGCACACTTGACCAAGGTTGTTCGCCCCAAGCTGAGCCAGGATATCGGCACGGCCCGTGAGTTGGGTGACTTGAAAGAAAACGCTGAGTACCATGCTGCCCGTGAGCAGCAGGGTATGGTTGAGGCGCGTATCCGTGATATCGAAGGTCGCATGCAAAACGCGGTCATTATTGATGTCACGACTATCCCTCATACCGGCAAAGTGATTTTCGGTACAACGGTTGAAATCGCCAACGTTGAAACTGACGAAAGGGTGATTTATCAGATCGTGGGCGAGGATGAGGCTGACTTTAAACTCGGCAAAATCTCAGTGGGTTCGCCACTGGCTCGGGCCTTGATTGCCAAGGAAGAGGGTGATGTCGTAGCGGTGAAAACGCCGGGCGGTGTCATTGAGTACGAGATCATCGAAGTCCGTCACATCTGAGTTAAAGCGCCCGCTTCGTGCGGGCGTGTTGTTTTGGCGGCTAACCCGTTTTTACGGGTTGGCAGCTTGCATTGGCTTTACACAGAATTGTTTAGCGGTGCTGGTCGAATAGACTGGCGTCGATGTTGGGCGAAACGTCAGGTGGTTGTCTGAGTGCTTCGAGCATTTTTTCGAGGATGGTGGTGTGTCAGGTGCTGAAGCTGCCGGGTGCGTTGCGCGGGCAGTGATGTGACAGGCTGTGACCAAGAGTATCAGAGTGCGCCAGGCGCACTCTTGACCCTTGTCGGCATCACTTGAATCGATGGATGTTCGACAGTTGCTTGTTAACGTTGACGTTTTTGCGGTACAGAAGCGCCATTTTGCCGATAACCTGTACCAATTCCGCTTTGCCGGCCTTGCAGAGTTCTGCAATGGCAGCCAAACGGGATTCGCGATCCAGAATATTGACTTTGACTTTAATCAGCTCGTGATCGCCCAAAGCGCGTTCGAGTTCGGTTAAAACACCCTCAGTCAAACCATTGTCAGCCACAGTCAATACTGGTTTCAGATGGTGGCCAATGGATTTGTACTGTTTCTTCTGCTCTTGAGTGAGCGGCATAATCTGACCCCTGTGTCTGATCTTGTAAAAAGCGGCGGCCAGTTTACCCGAGCGAGTCCGAGACCGCCCGGTTAATCACGACCCGTTTATATTTTTTGAGGTGGCCCGTGGCCCGTTCCAAGACTAGCCTTAACTGGCTGAAAGAGCATTTCAACGACCCGTACGTCAAAATGGCGCAAAAAGACGGGTACCGTTCCCGAGCTAGCTATAAATTGCTGGAGATTCAAGAGCGCGATCGACTGATTCGTCCGGGCATGACCGTGATTGACTTGGGTGCAGCCCCAGGCGGATGGTCGCAGGTGACCAGTCGTCTGATTGGCGGTCAGGGACGTCTGATCGCATCCGATATTCTGGATATGGACAGCATTCCTGATGTGACCTTCATCAAAGGTGACTTTACTGAGGATGCGGTGCTGGCTCAAATCCTTGAGGCGGTCGGAAATACGCAAGTAGACCTTGTGATTTCCGATATGGCCCCCAATATGAGTGGATTGGCAGCCGTGGATATGCCTCGTGCAATGTTCCTCTGCGAGCTGGCGCTTGATCTGGCCGGGCGTGTGTTGCGTCCGGGTGGTGATTTTCTGATCAAGGTTTTCCAGGGTGAAGGCTTCGATCAATACCACAAAGACATACGAAAGCTGTTTGATAAGGTACAAATGCGTAAGCCTACGTCGTCGCGAGACCGATCTCGTGAACAGTATTTACTGGGACGTGGCTTCCGTGGCATCGAGGGTTCTGCCAGCGATGAGCGTCTCTGAACGGGCTGATAGTTTTTTTTGTATCGCTTTACAGAGCCGACATAAAGAATATTGTGTGGTCAAGTTTCACAAAGGGTTACAGACGGAGCCTACAAGGGTTGTGGGCAATGTAGTAAGTTATGCCGGTGAATATCATGCGAAGCGCGCTTCAGTAACGGGGCTTGCTTCAGAGGGTAGCTAATTGAACGATATGGCAAAGAATCTGATCCTGTGGTTGATCATCGCAGCTGTCCTGGTGACAGTGATGAACAACTTCTCCAGTCCAAACGAGCCACAAACCCTCAACTATTCCGACTTCATCCAGCAAGTTAAGGATGGCAAGGTCGAACGCGTTGCCGTTG
Organism: Pseudomonas helleri; assembly: GCF_009600315.1. Classification (GTDB taxonomy): domain Bacteria; phylum Pseudomonadota; class Gammaproteobacteria; order Pseudomonadales; family Pseudomonadaceae; genus Aquipseudomonas; species Aquipseudomonas helleri_A. Next base: position 55,300 of record NZ_WIWC01000014.1, read on the forward strand.
ATGGCTACGTGATTACCGGCAAGCGCAGTGATGGCGATACCTTCAAAACCATCCGTCCGGCTATTCAGGACAACGGTTTGATCGGTGATCTGGTAGACAACCATGTGACCGTTGAGGGCAAGTTGCCCGAGCAGCAAAGCATTTGGACTCAACTGTTGGTTGCGAGCTTCCCGATTTTGGTGATTATCGCGGTCTTCATGTTCTTTATGCGTCAAATGCAAGGCGGTGCCGGCGGTAAAGGCGGCCCGATGAGCTTTGGTAAGAGTAAGGCGCGCCTGTTATCGGAAGACCAGGTCAAAACGACTCTGGCTGACGTAGCGGGCTGCGACGAAGCCAAGGAAGAAGTGGGTGAGCTGGTTGAGTTCCTGCGTGATCCGGGTAAATTCCAGCGTCTGGGCGGCCGTATTCCTCGTGGTGTACTGATGGTTGGTCCGCCGGGTACCGGTAAAACCTTGATCGCCAAGGCCATTGCTGGTGAAGCCAAGGTTCCGTTCTTCACTATTTCGGGTTCTGACTTCGTTGAAATGTTCGTGGGTGTCGGTGCTAGCCGCGTTCGTGACATGTTTGAGCAAGCCAAAAAGCATGCGCCTTGCATCATCTTTATCGATGAGATTGACGCTGTTGGCCGTCACCGTGGTAACGGTATGGGCGGTGGTCATGATGAGCGCGAGCAAACTCTGAACCAGTTACTGGTTGAGATGGATGGCTTCGAGATGAATGACGGCATCATTGTGATTGCCGCGACCAACCGTCCTGACGTGCTTGACCCTGCGCTGTTGCGTCCAGGTCGATTTGATCGTCAAGTAGTGGTTGGCTTGCCTGACATTCGTGGTCGCGAGCAAATTCTTAAAGTCCACATGCGAAAAGTACCGATGGGCGATGACGTCCAGCCGGCTGTTATCGCACGTGGTACACCGGGTTTTTCGGGTGCAGATCTGGCTAACCTGGTGAACGAAGCATCTTTGTTCGCGGCGCGCACCGGTAAGCGTGTTGTTGAGATGAAAGAGTTTGAGCTGGCTAAAGATAAAATCATGATGGGTGCCGAGCGCAAATCGATGGTTATGTCTGACAAAGAAAAGCGCAATACGGCTTACCATGAGGCAGGTCACGCTATCGTTGGGCGTGTTGTGCCTGAGCATGACCCTGTTTATAAGGTCTCGATCATTCCGCGTGGTCGCGCACTCGGCGTCACTATGTTCTTGCCGGAAGAGGATCGTTATAGCCTGTCCAAACGTGCGCTTATCAGCCAGATCTGCTCGCTTTATGGCGGTCGCATTGCCGAAGAGATGACTTTGGGCTTTGACGGTGTGACGACGGGTGCCTCAAACGACATTATGCGTGCCAGTCAGATTGCTCGGAATATGGTGACCAAGTGGGGTCTGTCCGAGAAGCTGGGGCCGCTGATGTATGCCGAAGACGAAGAGTCTTATCTGGGGCGTGGCGGTGGTCAGAGTGCGAATGTTTCGGGTGAAACAGCCAAGCTGATCGACTCTGAAGTGCGCAGCATCATTGATCACTGTTACAACACCGCCAAACAGATTCTGACCGAAAATCGCGACAAGCTGGATGCGATGGCCGACGCCTTGATGAAGTACGAAACGATCGATGCCGATCAAATCGACGACATCATGGCAGGACGTCCACCTAGGGAGCCGCGCGATTGGGAGGATGGTGGTTCGGGAACTCCGACAACGCCGAGTCTCGACAAGACTGAACGCCCTGAAACACCTATCGGCGGCCCGGCTGCTGATCAATAAGGCTTGAAATGACCTCTGTTCAGCCCTCAACCCGGTTGCCTTGCGGCAACCGGGTTCTTGATTTGGCCCATACGCACGTGATGGGCATTCTCAATGTAACCCCCGACTCCTTTTCCGATGGTGGCCGCTTTGCAGCGCTGGACGCTGCATTGCGCCATGCTGAATCGATGGTCTTGGCTGGTGCGACTCTTGTTGATGTAGGTGGTGAGTCAACCCGGCCCGGCGCCCCGGCAGTTTCTCAGCAGGAAGAGCTCGATCGTGTCGCCCCGGTTGTGGAGCGCATCAGTCGCGAACTGGACGTCATTATTTCGGTCGATACGTCCGCACCCATTGTTATGACTGAGGTTGCCCGCCTTGGCGCAGGTCTCATCAATGATGTGCGATCTTTACGCCGAGACGGTGCCTTGCAGGCGGCTGCGGCGACAGGTTTGCCTGTGTGCCTGATGCACATGCTGGGTGAGCCGGGAGACATGCAGAACAGTCCGCATTACGATGATTTAGTAGGTGAGGTTTCGGCTTTTCTGGTTGATCGTATGCAGCAGTGTGCGGCGGCCGGTATTGCGCCTGACCGAATAGTGCTTGATCCCGGTTTTGGTTTTGCCAAAACCTTGCAGCATAATCTGAGCCTGTTTAAGCATATGGATGCCTTGCTGTCGCTAGGGCGTCCTTTGTTGGTGGGTGTGTCGCGTAAAAGTATGATTGGTCAGGCTTTGAATCGGCCAGTCGCAGAGCGCCTTTACGGCAGTCTGGCGCTAGCGGCATTGGCGATGACCAAGGGGGCACGTATTTTACGTGTTCATGACGTTGCCCAAACAGTTGATGTGGTACGGATGATCGCAGCAGTAGAGTCCGCCGACTAAAAATAATGGAGTAGTTATGACAAAGAAGTATTTTGGCACCGACGGTATTCGTGGTCGGGTCGGCGTCTATCCGATCACCCCAGACTTTATGCTTAAGTTGGGATGGGCTGCGGGCATGGCGTTTCGCAGTAAGGGGGCTTGTCGAATTCTAGTAGGTAAGGATACGCGGATTTCCGGTTACATGTTTGAATCTGCCCTGGAAGCCGGTTTGTCTGCGGCCGGTGCTGATGTGATGTTGCTGGGGCCAATGCCGACGCCAGCCATTGCTTACCTGTCGCGTACTTTTCATGCGCAGGCGGGTATTGTGATCAGTGCATCGCACAATCCTCATGATGACAACGGTATCAAGTTCTTTTCGGGTGATGGCACCAAGCTCCCGGATGATGTTGAGTTGATGATCGAGGAGTTGCTGGATGCTCCTATGACGGTCGTTGATTCTGACAAGCTCGGGAAGGTGTCACGCATCAATGATGCCCCGGGTCGCTATATCGAATTTTGCAAAAGCAGTGTCCCTACCAGCACCAATTTCAGCGATCTCAATATCGTTCTGGATTGTGCGCATGGTGCTACCTATAAAGTTGCCCCCAGTGTGTTTAAGGAGTTGGGTGCGCAAGTCACGGTTTTATCGGCTCAGCCTAATGGTTTGAACATTAACGACAACTGTGGCTCAACCCATATGGAGTCATTGCAGGCGGCGGTGCTGGCCGAGGGTGCGGACCTGGGCATTGCTTTTGATGGCGATGGTGATCGGGTCTTGATGGTGGATCATACGGGTGCAATTGTTGATGGTGATGAGTTGCTGTTCATCATTGCCAGAGATTTGCACGAGCGCGGCAAGTTGCAAGGCGGTGTTGTCGGCACATTGATGAGCAATTTGGGGCTTGAACTGGCGCTAGGCAATCTTGGGATTCCTTTTGTGCGCGCCAATGTCGGCGACCGCTATGTGATTGCTGAGCTGCAAGAGCGTGAATGGCTGATTGGTGGGGAGAACTCCGGTCACATTCTCTGTCTGCAAAACACCACAACCGGCGATGCCATAATCGCGGCGCTTCAGGTGTTGATGGCTTTGCGTCGGCGCGGTGAGGGGTTGGCGCAAGCTCGACAGGCTTTGCGTAAATGTCCGCAAGTACTGGTCAATGTCCGTTTTGGTGGGGGTGTTAACCCGTTGGAACATCCTGCTGTCAAAGAGGCGTGCGCGCGGGTAACGGAAGCGATGCAAGGGCGTGGTCGTGTGCTTTTGCGTAAGTCTGGAACCGAGCCGTTAGTGCGCGTCATGGTTGAAGGCGATGATGAAACGATGGTTCGCGGATATGCCGAAGAGCTTGCAAAACTGGTAAGTGAAGTTTGTGCCTGAATTCGGCTTGCCAGCGCGGATGTGGTTGGGTAACATCTGCGCCCACTTTGACCGATGAGGTAAAGCATGCGTCGCATGATGGTAGCTGGTAACTGGAAGATGTACGGTACCCGCGCCAGCGTCGATGCGCTGATCAGCGGTCTGCGTGGTTTAGCTTTGCCAACCGATGTTGATGTTGCAGTTTTCCCGCCTCAGCTGTTTATTGATCGTGTTATCAATGGCTTGCAAGGCGCGCCAATTTACGTTGGTGCTCAGGATGCTGCGGTGAAGTCGGAGCAGGGTGCCTTGACTGGTGAGATTTCTTCGAGCCAGTTGTTGGACGCAGGTTGCAAGCTGGTGCTTGTGGGGCATTCGGAGCGTCGCCTGATTCTGGGTGAGCAGGATGAAACACTTAATCGCAAGTTTGCAGCGGCTCAAGCCTCTGGTTTGACGCCGGTGTTGTGCATAGGTGAAACCCTGGAGCAGCGCGAAGCGGGGCAAACGCTGGAAGTGGTAGAGCGTCAACTGAATGCCGTGATTGACGAGTTTGGTATTGATGCTTTTGTAAATGCTGTGATTGCATACGAGCCGGTCTGGGCTATAGGCACCGGGCTGACCGCATCACCACAGCAGGCGCAAGATGTGCATGCGGCCATTCGCGCACAACTGGCGCAAAAGAATTCTGAAGTGGCACAAGGTGTGCGGCTTCTATACGGCGGCAGCGTGAAGGCGGCCAATGCGGTCGAACTGTTCAGCATGCCGGATATCGATGGGGGACTCATTGGCGGGGCTTCCCTGAATGCAGATGAGTTCGGTGCGATCATTCGTGCCGCAGGAAACTGAGAAATGCTGGATAACGTCGTAACTGTGTTTCATCTGCTGACAGCATTGGGTGTAATTGCCCTGGTTCTGCTGCAACAGGGTAAAGGGGCGGATGCTGGAGCATCTTTCGGCGCAGGTGCATCAAATACTGTGTTCGGAAGCCAAGGTTCCTCTACCTTTCTTAGTAAGTTTACTGCTATACTTGCCGCAGGTTTTTTCATAACCAGCTTAGGGTTAGGTTACTTTGCTAAAGAGAAAGCTGAACAGCTGACTCAAGTAGGTTTGCCAAATCCAGCGGTGTTGGAAGTTCCAGTGCAAAAGCCGGCTTCAGATGATGTTCCGGTGCTTGAAGAGCAAAAGTCGGCAACTCCTGCGACTGACGTACCTCCAGCTCAAGAGCAAAAGTAAAACGGGTTTCATGATGTAAACGTAGTATTGCCGAGGTGGTGGAATTGGTAGACACGCAACCTTGAGGTGGTTGTGCCCATAGGGTGTAGGGGTTCGAGTCCCCTTCTCGGTACCAATTATCAAGAATGCCCGCAGTAGCGGGCTTTCTTGTATGTGGAAGGTTGGATTGACCCTGAAAAGGATCAACCGTATACTTCCGCTCCAGCTTTGTCGCGGGATGGAGCAGTCTGGTAGCTCGTCGGGCTCATAACCCGAAGGTCGTCGGTTCAAATCCGGCTCCCGCAACCAGTTTTAGCGGAGCCCCTTATTAGGGGCTTTTTGTTAACTGGACACTTTATAGCGTCGGTATTCAACGACGTTTCAGAGATGGGCGCTTCGCCCATTTTTTTATTTTGCACAGCATGCACAAACATGCACTAGGGGGTTCAGGTGTCGAGCAAGCTAGAAGAGTTGCAGGCCTTGTTGGCCCCGGTGGTCGTGGCCCTAGGCTATGAATGCTGGGGTATTGAATTTTCGGCTCAAGGCCGCCATTCAATGTTGCGTGTGTATATCGACAAGGAAGGCGGCGTACTGGTGGATGACTGCGCTATCGTCAGTCGTCAAATCAGCGGCGTTCTGGATGTCGAAGATCCTATCGCTGTTGAATACACCCTTGAAGTTTCTTCTCCTGGCATGGAACGCCCTCTGTTCACTCTCGAACAGTTTGCCCAATTTGTCGGTGAGCAAGTGAAGATCAAGCTGCGCTCGCCTTTTGAAGGGCGACGCAACTTTCAGGGCCTTCTGCGCGGCGTAGAAGAGCAGGACATTGTGGTGCAGGTTGAAGACCATGAATTCCTGTTGCCGATCGATATGATCGACAAGGCCAACATTATTCCCAGTTTTGACTGAGACGCGGATCCCGCGGATCCAATGGCTTGCGAAAGGCGAGGCGTACGATGAGCAAAGAAGTACTGCTGGTTGTTGAGTCGGTGTCCAATGAAAAGGGCGTACCGGCAAACGTTATTTTTGAGGCGCTGGAATTGGCTTTGGCCACAGCGACCAAAAAACGTTTTGAAGACGAAGTCGATCTGCGTGTGGAAATCAATCGCCACACCGGTAACTATGAGACTTTCCGTCGCTGGACTGTGGTCGAAGACGAAGATCTGGATGATCCAGCAATCGAGTTGGCGGTAGACCAGGCCCAAGCGAAACAGCCAGGCGCTGTAGCTGGCGATATTATCGAAGAGAAAATCGATTCTATCGAATTCGGTCGGATCGCTGCACAAACGGCCAAACAGGTCATTGTGCAAAAAGTCCGCGAAGCTGAGCGTGCTCAAGTAGTCGATGCTTATCGTGAGCGTCTGGGCGAAATCATTTCGGGCACCGTTAAAAAGGTGACACGTGACAATGTGATCGTTGATCTGGGTAACAACGCTGAAGCGTTGCTGGCCCGTGAAGACATCATCTCGCGTGAAACCTTCCGTGTTGGCGTACGCCTTCGCGCGTTGCTCAAGGAAATTCGTACCGAGAACCGCGGTCCTCAACTGATTTTGTCGCGTACAGCGCCAGAGATGTTGATCGAGCTGTTCCGTATTGAGGTTCCAGAGATCTCCGAAGGTCTGATCGAAGTGATGGCGGCCTCCCGCGATCCTGGATCTCGCGCTAAAATAGCCGTTCGCTCCAAAGATAAACGCATTGACCCGCAAGGTGCTTGCATTGGTATGCGCGGTTCGCGCGTCCAGGCAGTATCGGGTGAGTTGGGCGGAGAGCGAGTGGATATCGTCCTTTGGGATGACAACCCGGCGCAGTTCGTGATCAACGCAATGTCGCCAGCTGAAGTAGCGGCAATTATTGTTGACGAAGATGCCCATGCAATGGACATCGCCGTTGGCGCAGACAATCTGGCCCAGGCGATTGGTCGCGGCGGTCAGAACGTACGTTTGGCTAGCCAGTTGACTGGCTGGACCTTGAACGTGATGACCGAATCGGACATCCAGGCTAAACAGCAAGCAGAAACCGGCGACATCCTGCGTAACTTCATCGAAGAGCTTGAAGTTGATGAAGACCTCGCGCAGGTACTGGTTGATGAAGGCTTTACCAGCCTGGAAGAGATTGCCTACGTACCGGTGGAGGAAATGCTCAACATCGATGGCTTTGACGAAGATACCGTCAACGAGCTTCGCGCTCGAGCCAAGGATCGTTTGTTGACTAAAGCCATCGCTACTGAGGAAAAGCTGGCAGACGCCCATCCGGCCGAAGACCTGCTCTCGCTTGAGGGTATGGACAAGGATTTGGCGATGGAACTGGCGGTGCGCGGCGTAATTACCCGCGAAGACCTGGCCGAGCAGTCTATTGACGATCTGCTCGACATCGACGGCATTGACTCAGATCGTGCCGGCAAGTTGATCATGGCCGCCCGAGCCCATTGGTTCGAGTAACTAGGCGCGGCCTGAGGAGAGAAATGCATGACGCAAGTCACGGTGAAACAACTGGCCGATGAGGTCAAAACACCGGTTGAGCGCCTGTTGCAGCAGATGCGTGAGGCAGGTCTGCCGCACACCGCCGCCGAGCAGAATGTAACCGACAGTGAGAAGCAAGCTCTGCTGACTCACTTGAAAAGCAGCCACAAGGCTAAAGTGGAAGAACCGCGCAAGATCACTTTGCAGCGTAAAACCACAAGCACCCTGCGTGTTGCTGGCAGCAAAAGCATCAGCGTTGAAGTGCGCAAGAAGAAAGTCTTCGTACAGCGCAGCCCGGAAGAAATTGAAGCCGAGCGCAAACGTGAGATGGATGAACGCCGCGCAGTAGAAAATGCTGCACGCCAAAAGGCTGAAGAAGAGTCCAAGCGTCGCGCCGAAGAAGAAGCGCGCCGTCAGCCTGCTCAAGCTGCTGCCCCGGCAGCCGCAGCGCCTGCACCTGTGCAAGCCGCTCCGGCTCCGAGTGCTGCACCTGCTCCAGCGCCTGCTGATGCACGCAAGCGTGACGAACAGCGTCGTCCGGACAAGCCACGTGCCGATGATAACAATCGTCGTGGTAATAGCGACGGCGATCGCAAGAACGCTCCGCATCGTGCTTCGGTTAAAGAGAAAGCACCGACGCCACGTGTTGCTCCGCGCACTTCCGATGAAGAAAGCGACAGCTTCCGTCGTGGTGGCCGCGGCAAGGGCAAGCTGAAGAAACGTAACGCTCACGGTTTCCAGAGCCCAACCGGCCCTGTGGTTCGTGACGTTCAGATCGGCGAGACCATCACTGTTGGCGATTTGGCTGCGCAGATGTCGGTCAAGGCTGCTGAAGTCATCAAGTTCATGTTCAAGCTGGGTACGCCAGCGACCATCAACCAAGTACTGGATCAGGAAACTGCCCAACTGGTTGCTGAGGAACTGGGCCACAAAGTGACTTTGGTCAGCGACAACGCCCTGGAAGATTCCTTGGCCGAGTCCCTGAAGTTTGAAGGCGAGTCGTTCTCCCGTGCACCGGTTGTGACCGTAATGGGCCACGTTGACCACGGTAAAACGTCCCTGCTCGACTACATCCGTCGTGCCAAAGTAGCTGCTGGCGAAGCCGGTGGTATTACTCAGCACATCGGTGCATACCACGTTGAAACCGAGCGCGGCATGGTCACGTTCCTCGATACCCCGGGTCACGCTGCGTTTACCGCAATGCGTGCACGTGGTGCCAAGGCGACTGACATCGTGATTCTGGTTGTGGCTGCAGACGACGGTGTAATGCCGCAGACCATCGAAGCCGTTCAGCATGCGAAAGCAGCTGGCGTGCCGCTGGTGGTTGCAGTGAACAAAATCGACAAGCCAGGTGCTGATCTCGATCGCATCCGCAGCGAGTTGTCCGTTCACGGCGTGACGTCGGAAGAGTGGGGTGGTGACACTCCGTTTGTTTCGGTCTCGGCGAAAATGGGTACTGGCGTTGACGAATTGCTCGAAGCCGTATTGCTGCAAGCTGAAGTTCTGGAACTCAAAGCCACTCCATCGGCTCCTGGCCGTGGCGTAGTGGTTGAGTCCCGTCTGGACAAAGGCCGCGGTCCTGTTGCAACCGTTCTGGTTCAAGACGGTACTCTGCGCCAAGGCGACATGGTACTGGTCGGCTCCAACTACGGCCGCATCCGTGCCATGCTCGATGAGAACGGCAAGCCTATCAAGGAAGCCGGTCCATCCATCCCTGTCGAGATTCTCGGCCTGGACGGTACGCCAGATGCTGGCGACGAGATGAGCGTGATGACTGACGAGAAGAAGGCGCGTGAAGTTGCCCTGTTCCGTCAAGGCAAGTTCCGCGAAGTGAAACTGGCGCGTGCTCACGCAGGCAAGCTGGAAAACATCTTCGAGAACATGGGCCAGGAAGAGAAGAAGACGCTTAACATCGTCCTCAAATCTGACGTCCGTGGTTCGTTGGAAGCTTTGCAGGGCGCTCTCAGTGGCCTGGGTAACGACGAAGTGCAAGTGCGCGTAGTGGGCGGCGGCGTCGGTGGTATCACCGAAAGCGACGCTAACCTGGCACTGGCTTCCAACGCTGTATTGTTCGGCTTCAACGTGCGTGCTGATGCAGGCGCTCGTAAGATTGTCGAGCAAGAAGGCCTGGACATGCGTTACTACAACGTCATCTACGACATCATCGAAGACGTCAAGAAAGCCCTTACCGGCATGCTTGGCAGCGACGTTCGGGAGAATATCCTGGGCATTGCTGAAGTCCGCGACGTGTTCCGTTCGCCTAAGTTCGGTGCAATCGCAGGCTGTATGGTGCTGGAAGGTGTTGTACACCGTAACCGTCCAATCCGCGTACTGCGTGACGACATCGTTATCTTCGAAGGCGAGCTGGAATCCCTGCGCCGCTTCAAAGATGACGCTGCCGAAGTGCGTGCCGGCATGGAATGCGGTATCGGCGTCAAGAGCTACAACGACGTTAAAGTCGGCGACAAGATCGAAGTGTTCGAGAAGGTTCAGGTTGCTCGCAGCCTGTAAACCGCGAACCTCAAGAGCCAGGACGAGCCGCAGCATGCAGATGCAGCGCGCTCTTCCCGGACTCTAAACGCAACGCCCGGTCCGACTTTTGTCTGGCCGGGCGTTTGCCGCTTTCAGAACGCATGGGTTTCCCATGGGTGAGTAACAGGTAACAAGACATGGCAAAAGAATACAGCCGTACCCAACGTATCGGCGATCAGATGCAGCGTGAGCTGGCTCAGCTGATCCGTCGCGAAGTCAAAGATCCGCGCGTGGGTCTGGTCACCATTACTGCCGTAGAAGTCAGCCGTGACGTTGGTCACGCGAAGATTTTTATCACGGTAATGGGGCAGGACAACGCTGAAGATATTGCTCAGACCATCAAGGTTCTGAACTCCGCAGCGGGCTTCCTGCGCATGCAACTGGCACGTGAAATGAAGCTGCGCAGCGTTCCTCAGTTGCATTTCCACTATGACGAAAGTGTCGTACGTGGTGCTCATCTGTCCGCTTTGATCGAGCGTGCAGTGGCTGAAGACAATCAGCATCCTGAAGCCACCGCTCCCGAAGACACCAAGGAGTAACCGGTGGCTCAGGTCAAGCGTATCCGTCGTAACGTCAGTGGCATCATCCTGCTTGATAAACCGCTTGGATTTACCTCCAACGCGGCTTTGCAGAAAGTTCGCTGGCTGCTCAATGCTGAAAAGGCAGGGCACACCGGTAGTCTCGATCCTTTGGCTAGTGGCGTCTTGCCGTTATGCTTTGGTGAGGCCACCAAGTTTTCGCAATACCTGCTCGATTCCGACAAGGGTTATGAAACCTTGATGCAGTTGGGCAAGACCACGACAACGGCTGATGCTGAAGGCGAGGTTTTACAGACGCGCCCGGTGACCGTTGGTCGCGCCGATATTGAAGCTGTATTGCCGAAATTTCGTGGGCAAATCAGTCAGATACCGCCGATGTACTCTGCGCTCAAGCGTGATGGCCAGCCTCTCTACAAGTTGGCACGTGCAGGTGAAGTGGTGGAGCGTGAACCGCGTTCTGTTACTATTACCCGCCTCGAATTACTGGCCAGCGAAGGCGACACTGCGCGTTTGGCTGTCGACTGCACCAAAGGCACTTATATCCGTACCCTTGTGGAAGATATTGGTGAGCAACTAGGCTGCGGTGCATACGTTGCTGAACTGCGTCGTACGCACGCGGGTCCTTTTAGCCTGGCCCAAACGGTCACGCTGGAAGAACTGGAAGCGGTGCATGCTGAGGGCGGTAATGAAGCAGTTGACCGCTTCCTGATGCCTTCTGACAGTGGTCTGCTGGATTGGCCGTTGCTGCACTTTTCGGAGGCTAGCGCGTTCTATTGGCTCAATGGCCAGCCAGTTCGCGCTCCCGATGCGCCGAAGTTCGGCATGGTGCGGGTACAAGATCACAACGGTCGCTTTATCGGCATCGGTGAAGTGAGCGAAGACGGGCGTATCGCGCCGCGTCGACTGATTCGGTCGGAATGACCGGAACAGGCTGGGCCGGGATGTTATCGTTCCGGGCCGGACTGAAACGAGGGTGGCTGTTATTAGGCACGGTCACATCTCATTTTTAAATACGAGGATTTGTCCTCGGCCTATTGGATTTGTCTTGTTCGCAAGCAGACCCCTAATTGAAAGGAAATGCCTCATGGCACTGACAATCGAACACAAAGCAGAAATCGTAAAAGACTACCAGCAAGCTCCAGGTGATACAGGTTCTCCAGAAGTGCAGGTTGCACTGCTGACCTTTAACATCAACACGCTGCAAGGTCACTTCAAAGCTAACAGCAAAGATCACCACTCCCGTCGTGGTCTGATCCGCATGGTAAACCAGCGTCGCAAGCTGCTGGATTACCTGAAAGGCAAGAACGTTGAGCGTTACAAAGCGCTGATCGCTCGCCTGGGTCTGCGTCGCTAATAGCGATGTTGCTAGAGGCTGGTTGTCTGTCGTGTGTCTGCGGGTTTCCCGCAGTCTCATGGCAGGCTTCCAGCCTCAAGTTTTATCTGGGCTACCCGGATTCTTACGAAAGCTTGCCGCTCGGGCTGTTTTCGTAAGCATCTTGAGTCGGGTCATTACCCGATGTTGCACACGATTTTCGCAAGAAACCCGTTCCCCAAGAGCCACAAAGAAGGTAGGACACCGTGAACCCGGTTATCAAAAAATTTCAGTTCGGTCAGTCGACCGTTACTCTCGAGACTGGCCGTATCGCCCGTCAAGCTTCCGGCGCAGTATTGGTCACCGTTGACGACGACGTCAGCGTGTTAGTGACTGTAGTCGGTGCCAAGCAAGCTGATCCAGGCAAGGGCTTCTTCCCTCTGTCGGTTCACTACCAAGAAAAAACTTACGCTGCCGGTAAAATTCCAGGCGGTTTCTTCAAGCGTGAAGGTCGCCCTTCCGAGAAAGAAACCCTGACCTCGCGTCTGATCGATCGTCCGATCCGTCCGCTGTTCCCAGAAGGCTTCATGAACGAAGTGCAGGTTGTCTGCACCGTTCTGTCCACCAGCAAGAAAACCGATCCGGACGTCGCTGCTATGATCGGTACTTCGGCTGCATTGGCCATTTCCGGTATTCCTTTCGATGGCCCAATCGGCGCTGCCCGCGTTGCTTACCACGAAAGCACTGGCTACCTGCTGAACCCGACTTACGAGCAGCTGGCTGCTTCGAGCCTGGACATGGTTGTTGCCGGTACATCTGAAGCCGTGTTGATGGTTGAATCGGAAGCTAAAGAGCTGACCGAAGACCAAATGCTGGGTGCTGTCCTGTTCGCTCACGACGAGTTCCAGGTCGTTATCCAGGCGGTTAAAGAGTTGGCTGCCGAAGCTGCCAAACCAACGTGGGACTGGGTAGCTGCTCCAGAAGCCACCGAACTGCTGGGCGCTATCCGTGCCGAGTTCGGCGAAGCGATCTCTCAGGCTTACACCATCACCGTCAAGGCAGACCGTTACGCACGTCTGGGCGAGCTGAAGGATCAGGTTGTAGCCAAGTTCTCCGGTGAAGAAGGCCAGCCTTCGTCCAGCGATGTCAAAGCTGCATTTGGCGAAATCGAATACCGCACCGTTCGCGAAAACATCGTTAATGGCAAGCCGCGTATCGATGGCCGTGACACCAAAACTGTTCGCCCTTTGAACATCGAAGTTGGCGTTCTGCCCAAGACTCACGGCTCGGCTCTGTTCACCCGTGGCGAAACTCAAGCGCTGGTTGTTGCTACTCTGGGTACTGCCCGTGACGCACAGCTGCTGGACACCCTGGAAGGCGAGAAAAAAGACCCGTTCATGCTGCACTACAACTTCCCTCCGTTCTCGGTAGGTGAGTGTGGTCGTATGGGCGGTGCAGGCCGTCGTGAAATCGGCCACGGCCGTCTGGCTCGTCGCTCGGTTCAGGCTATGCTGCCTGCTGCTGACGTGTTCCCGTACACCATTCGTGTTGTATCGGAAATCACTGAGTCCAACGGTTCCAGCTCGATGGCATCGGTTTGCGGTGCTTCGTTGGCGCTGATGGACGCTGGTGTTCCGATGAAGGCACCGGTTGCCGGTATCGCCATGGGTCTGGTTAAAGAAGGCGAAAAATTCGCAGTTCTGACCGACATCCTGGGTGACGAAGACCACTTGGGCGACATGGACTTCAAAGTAGCGGGTACTGCTAAAGGTGTTACCGCGCTGCAGATGGACATCAAGATCAAAGGCATCACCGAAGAAATCATGGAGATCGCACTGGGCCAAGCCCTGGACGCTCGCCTGAACATCTTGGGTCAGATGAACCAGATCATTGGTCAGTCGCGTAACGAACTGTCGGCCAACGCTCCGACCATGATCGCGATGAAAATCGACACCGACAAAATCCGTGATGTTATCGGTAAAGGTGGCGCGACCATCCGAGCGATCTGCGAAGAAACCAAAGCTTCGATCGATATCGAAGACGACGGTTCGATCAAGATCTTCGGCGAATCCAAAGAAGCTGCTGAAGCTGCACGTCAGCGCGTTCTTGGGATCACTGCAGAAGCAGAGATCGGCAAAATCTACATCGGTAAGGTTGAGCGCATCGTCGATTTCGGCGCATTCGTAAACATCCTGCCAGGCAAAGACGGCCTGGTTCACATCTCGATGCTGAGCGATGCGCGCGTTGAGAAAGTGACTGACATTCTGAAAGAAGGTCAGGAAGTCGAAGTACTGGTACTGGACGTGGACAACCGCGGTCGTATCAAGCTGTCCATCAAGGACGTAGCTGCTGCCAAGGCATCGGAAGCTTAATCGCTCTGCTTGCCTGCTTTGAAAAAAGGATCCTTCGGGATCCTTTTTTTATGGCTGCAGTAAAGCCAGCGCCTAAGGGCCAAGTGCCATGAGCTGAAAGCCGCAACTTGCATGTAGATTTGAGCGGAGCCTTGCAAATTGCACGACTCACAAAAAAATAGAAATATGTAAGTCTTTGATCTATATGGGGTTTATTGTTTTTTTAAAGTTGGCACGTGCCCTGCAATAGTACTGATAACCCTGCTGCTGCAAGTCAGCGCAGATTCTAAAGAAGACAGGAGTTACTCGTATGAAGAAGTTTGCTATCGCTGCTGCAACTGCCACCGCTCTGACCCTGACCATGGCCAACGCTGCATTTGCTGCTCAAGCAACCACCCAAGCCCCAATGACCGTGGCTGCAGGCGAAGTTGATAAAGCCAAGGAAGCTACTTCTGACACTTGGATCACCACCAAAGTAAAATCTGATCTGCTGACCGAAAAAGGCATTCCAGGTAGCGACATTAAAGTCGAAACCAACAAAGGTGTTGTCTCCCTGTCGTCCACTGTAGCTATCACTGATGCGCAGAAGGAAATCGCGGTCGCAATTGCCAAGAAAATCAAGGGCGTTAAAGCCGTCTCGGCTGATGGCCTGAAAGCTGAGTAAGAGTTCTGACTCGTAGAGCCAGAGGAAGCCGTAGCAGGTGATTTAAGCAGTACGCCTGCGGCTTTCATATCAGGTTCATGCGACGACCACACGGATGTGGTCATTACAGCCCCCGACGTTCTGCGTCGGGGGCTGTTCTATGTGTGGGGGTTGCTAGTTGAATTATCGCTGCTGAAGGCTTCGATGAGGTTGCCTTCAGAGGGGCGCTTATCCCCCTCATTACAGTGTGTGGCAGCAACTGCACTGAGTGGGGTTACTCACTGTCCAGATGCAGCGGTGTAATCACCCGCCCATCACTCTCGGCCTCACCCAGCGAGGCATCGATAAAGTACACGCGGTCATCTGCCAATCCGCCTTTATCTACCAGGTAGTCCTTGATGCTGCTGGCTCGGTCTTGCCCCAGTTGCCGTAGCAATATTTCGCTTTTGCTCCAGAAATCGATCAAAGCATCACGCATTTTCGCGGCACGCTCTTCACGACTCAGATCTGCCCATTCAGCAGGCGGTTGCTGCTTCATGCGCGCGCGGTAGATACCTTCGAGCAGTGGGGCTTTTTCGTCATCCGGGACTTCCAGCAGAGAGGCTTGTGCGGGAACTTTCTCACCGCGGCGCTGAAGAATTTTGTAATAGGTGTATTGGTATTCGCGCTCAAGCCGGTCTTTCGCAATCAGTGGGCCATCGCTGCTTTGAGCTGCTGTCCCTTCAATCTCCAGGCGCAGGGCAGGGCGTTTTTTCAGGGCTTCGGCCAGCGTATTGAGGGCTTTTTGTGCATCTGCACTCAGCTCGCTGGACCCGGGACCGAAGGACACGGTGCCCAAGTCTTCTGAACCGCCGCCATTAATAAGTCCGCCAATAAACTTGAACGGAGCCTGCACAGCACGCAGTACGAGATTGCGCAGTGTTTGCCAGACGATAGGCATCACGCTGAATTGCGGGTTATTCAAGTCACCCGTAAGTGGCAGGTCTATGGAGATCGTGCCGTTCGTGTCTTTAAGCAGAGCAATGGCCAGTTTGATCGGCAGGTCCACGGCATCCGGACTATCTACCTTTTCACCCAGTTGCAATTGCTCCACGACCAGCTTGTTCTGGGCTTTGAGTTGCCCTTTGGTAATCAAGTAATGCACGTCCAGATTCAGACGGCCCTTACGGATGCGGTAACCGGCGAACTTACCCGAGTAAGGGGTCAACGTTGTCAGCTCAACCCGTTTGAAGCTGGTGGCAATATCAAGGCTGGCCAATGGATTGAATGGATTCACGCTGCCTTTGATAGTAACGGGCGCATAGCGATCGACCTTACCGGCGACATTCACGCTGGCAGGTTTGGCCTGTCGGCTATCGATAGTGCCAATCTGACCATTGAGTTGTTGAATCGCCGTAGCAAAATTGGGGGTCAGGCTGAAGTCGGCAAAGTTGGCTGAGCCGTCATTGATTGCAATACCCCCGATGTGAATGCCCAGAGGCTTGCTTTTATTGCTGGTGGTTTGGGCAGTTGTTTTGGTGCTGCTACTCGTTGCTGGCTGGGGGATCAGCAGATCATCAATATTGGTGGTGCGGTCATCGTTGATCATAAAGCGCACATATGGCTGCGCAAATTTGACACTGGCAATCGACAGGCTGTCTTCATGCTTGTACTTCAGCCCCTCCAGATTGAGGCGCTGCCATTTCAGAAAGTCACGATTCTTGAGGGTATCGAGTGTGTGCAACTGGTCGATCTGTACGCGTCCGTCGACGGTAAAGGCCAGAGGGTCGATATTGTTGAGGTCAACCGTCAGATCGCTGTCGAGCATACCGCTTCGCAATTCGAGGCGAATAAATGGGTCGATGTACGCTTGCGCGATACGCAGGTCGATGTCTTGGGTGGTGACCTTGAGTTTAGCGCTCACCGGGTTGAGGTTCACGTCACCGCTGGCTGTCAGCTTGCCTTGTTTGCCTATGCCTGCATCGAGTTTGACGGTGAAGGGCGACTGGTTAAGGCTGTCGAAATTGTTCACATCAACATTGATCGGCCCAATATCCAGAGCTACGGGTGTTTTGGGTTCGTTATCGGCGAGATGAACGCGATAGTCGCGTAGTTGCACCTCTTTAAGCAGCACTTGCCAAGGCTTGCTCGGGGCTACCGGAGCAGGTTTAGGGGGTTCGACGGTGACCGGTTCAACGCCTTTGTGCGCCGCTCTGGAAGCTTTGGACGGATGACTGGCAAACAATTTCTGCCAGTCGAGCTGGCCATCCTTTTCCCGAGTGACCCACGTTTCCAGATTTTTGCTGTTGATCTTGCCGACCACGACGTGTTGCTTGGCCAAGTCTACGGTGGTGTCGCTGACATCCAGCCGTTCGAGCCTGGCCAGCGGACGTCCGTCTGGAGCATTTATGTTGAAGGGGGCAATACTGGCGGTCGCGTTATTGAGGACCATTTGTGTGTCTTTAGCCAGGTTCAGCGTGTAATCCGTGCTGAAATTCAGTACGCCATCTTCCAGTACCAGAGGCAACGCATCACGCACATAGGGCCACCAGACTTTCATCTTGCCGTCGGTCACTTTGAGTGTGCCCATTGAGGCAATCGGCACCACGCTCAGCGTGCCGCTCCAATCGATGCGACCACCTTCTGGGCCGTTAGCCACCAAGGTCATGTCGGCATTGTCTTCGGGCAAGGTGCTGAGATTTTTTAGCTCAAGATTCATCGAGTCGTAGAGAAATTCGATGGGCTCGCTAGGACGCATATCGATGAAATGGAGGTAGCCGTCAGCCAGTTTGATGGCGTCAATGCGCAGCGGGAAAGGTTTGCTGTCAGGGTTGGCGGGTGTCGGTTCGCTGGCCGGCAATTTGAACAGTTGGGTCAGGTTCAGGGTGCCGTCTTTGTTAAACAGCACTTCAGTCTTTGGCTTGTCCAGTTGCACATCAGCGAGGTGCAACGCTTTTGTCCACAGGCTGTCTGTTTGCAGGTTGGCATAAAACCGGTCAAATCCCACCTGCTCCTTACCCGGCGCGCCGACGCCAAACCCCCACAAGGTCAACTCCAGCGTAAACGGGTTGAACTCCAGTCGATCGAGTTTGGCGGGTACGGTGGCGTAATTGGCCAACTGCTGATTGATGATGCGCAGGCCAATGCCGGGCAAAATCAAAAAGCCCAGCAGGCTATAGATGGCAATCGCCGTCAACAAAACAACAAGGGTGCGGATCAATCCTTTGAGCATGTGGGGTGTCGTCTATTTCAGTCAGAGTGCCTTTGAGTATGGCACGCGTTTCTGGTTCCGAGACGGACGCCATGTGATGCGTAGGATTTGCGCAGTTTGTTTGTACGTTTTAGAACTGAAGAATCAGCGTTTTTAATGGAGGTTGATGATCCAATGACGGAAAGTCTGCCGCTGGGCTGAGCACCTGCCAATCACGAACCGGGCGACCGGCTTTCTCGGCGCAGCGCAGTACCTGTTCACGCCAATCATCCATGCTGACTTTAGCCAGGTTGTTGCAGCAGATCAGTACGCCATCCGCCGCAGTGGTCAAGACTGCGGGCTTAAGCAAGCTTTGATAATCGCGCAAAAGATCGACAGTGCCGAACGCACTCTTGGCCCACGCAGGCGGATCGAGCAATACAAGATCGTATTCACGTTGCTCAAGCCGTGGGTAGGCGGGCAATTTGTGACGACGCTGAACGATGGGCAATCCTGCCAATTGGCGGATGGCGGCAAAGTAATCGGACTGCACGAACTTCATTTTTTTCAATTCAGGGTTCAATAGACCGTTTTCACGGCCCACGGCAAGGTTGCCCTCGGCAAAGTCGAGATTGCACACTTCATTGGCGCCTCCGGCCGCGGCGCTCAGGCCAACGCCGCAGGTATAGGCAAACAGGTTAAGTACGCTTTTACCGGTGCTGTGTTGTTTGACCCAGCCGCGTGCGTTGCGCAGGTCAAGGAACAGCAGAGGATCTTGACCTGCATGGCGCCCGCGTACGCGATAGTTAAGACCCCATTCGTGCCCCACCATGTCTTGCAGCGCTGCATCATCGGCGCAATAAACAGTGTCTTCACGGTCAATACGCGAGTTGCCTTGGGAGCGATCGTTGTATACCAGCAACAAATCGAGTCCCAGATGACGATTGATCGCGTCATGCAACTGCAACAAGTCATCGCGCTCAAGGCGTTGATGAAAGCTTTGCACCAGCAGTTGCGGACCGTATCGGTCGATGGTCAGGCCCCCGGCGCCTTCCTGGCTGCCGTGGAACAGGCGATAGCAGTCGGTGCCCTGGGCATGCAGTTCGGCCAGCAGATCGTGACGGTTATCGAGGGCGGCGCGCAGCGCCTGATTCAAGGAAGACATGCGATGCGCCTTGGGGGATAGATAAGGCGCGGCAGTTTAACAGAACAGAGTCTAAACGGGCTTTTGTAGTCGCTGTCGCAGAACCGTGCAAATGGAAAGCTTCGCAGCCTGTGGCAGCAACTACAGGGGATTTATCTAATCGCGTTCGATGGCCATTGCTACACCTTGGCCGCCGCCGATGCACAAGGTCGCTAAGCCTTTTTTGGCATCGCGCTTGATCATTTCGTGAACCAGGGTCACCAGAATACGACACCCAGATGCACCAATCGGGTGGCCAATCGCAATGGCCCCGCCATTGACGTTGACCTTATTCGCGTCCCAATTAAGCTCTTTGCCGACCGACAGCGCCTGAGCGGCGAACGCTTCGTTGGCCTCGATCAGGTCAAGCTGTTCAAGGCTCCAGCCAGCCTTGGCCAGACACCTGCGAGTAGCATCTACAGGGCCGATGCCCATGATGGCCGGGTCGACGCCAGCGTTGGCGTATGCAGCGACTTTAGCCAGCACCGGCAAGCCCAGAGCCTTGGCTTTGGTCGCACTCATCAACAGCACGGCAGCCGCACCATCGTTGAGCGAGGACGCGTTGCCGGCGGTAACAGAACCGTCTTTTTTGAAGGCCGGTTTCAGCTTGGCCAACGATTCAGCCGTCGTGCCTGCGCGTGGCTGTTCATCGGTCGCGAACGACACGGGGTCGCCTTTGCGTTGAGGGATCACAATCGGCGTGATTTCATCGACAAAGCGGCCGGTTTCGATGGCCGCAATGGCTTTTTGTTGGGACTGGGCGGCAAATGCATCCTGTTCCTGGCGGCTGATACCGAACTTATCCACAAGGTTCTCAGCGGTGATACCCATGTGGTAGTCATTGAATGCGTCCCACAGTCCGTCGCTGATCATGGTGTCGACGATTTGACTGTGGCCCATGCGCAGACCCGTGCGGGCACCGGGGACGATGTAGTTGGACAGGCTCATGTTTTCCTGGCCGCCAGCAATGATGACGTCGGCATCGCCACAGCGGATGGCTTGTGCCGCGAGGTGCAAGGCTTTCAAGCCAGAGCCGCAGACTTTGTTCAGGGTCATTGCCGGTACGGCGAAAGGCAGGCCGGCCTTGATTGCCGCCTGACGCGCAGGGTTTTGACCGGCACCGGCGGTGAGTACTTGGCCCATGATCACTTCATCAACCTGAGCGCCGTCCAGCCCGGTTTGTTCCAGTAGCTGGCGAATGACGGCTGCTCCCAGATCTACAGCAGGAACATGGGCCAGCGAGCCCTGAAAGCTGCCGACGGCGGTACGGGTGGCGGCAACTATTACGACGTCTTGCATTGCGCGAATCCTCATTGTTATTGGTGTGTAGCATCGGAATCAGGCACGTATGGTGGCATAAATTGGCGAGGGTCGGGTTTTAGTCAAGTCCCATGCGCCGCCGTGCACGCTGTACTGAACCATTGCGTACAGCCCAGCGCAGTATCGGTGCGGTGCTTTTAACACCGGCCCGTACCAGTGTGCGAGTGAGCGGGCGCTGATACAGCCCTAATTGGTCACTGGCCCAGTCTGGCAGCAGATCAATCCCGGCTTGCATCATCAGTGCGCCAAACGGTTTGGCTAAAAGGCTTGGAGAGGGTGCGTTCAGCAGCAGGCGAATAACTTCGTGGCTGCGATCGTCGCACAGCAGTTGTGGACGGATATCGTTGAGGTATTGCGCTATTTGCTGGCGAGAGCGTGGCACGTCGGTAGCGCCCAGGCGCTCAGCAACCAACGCTATTTCGTCGTAATAGCGATCTTGATCGGCGCTCGATAAATGCGGATTGCGATACCTGAGATGAGCCGCGAGGAAGTTGCTGACTTCGGCCACATGCACCCAAGTCAGTAAGTGTGGATCGCTGGCCGCATAGGGTTTGCCATCAAGTCCTGTTCCTGTGACCTGCTCGTGAATAGTCCGTACTTTGTTGATCAGCCAGTCGGCATCCTGTGTGGAGCCAAAGGTTGTGCCAGAAATAAACTGTCCGGTACGGCGTAGCCGGCCCAGCATGTCCTGACGAAAATTGGAGTGGTCCCACACCCCGGCCAATGCCAGTGGGTGCAAGGCTTGCAGCATCAAAGCACTGATGCCGCCAATCAGCATGCTGGTGAAGTCACCATGCACTTGCCAACTGATGGAGTCCGGGCCAAACAGGCCGGGGTCGCCTTTGGGATTTTCAAGATCGAGCTGGCCGAGCGAAAGGCCGGTCAGGCTCATGATTTGGCGTTCGATGGGGCGACGGATGAGTTCCATGAGGCCTCGGTTGTCCCGGCCAGTCTCGTGAACTGAGACTGGCCGGGTATCAATCAACCGCGATGACGACCGCGGAAGTAGTTGATCAGACCTTGGGTCGAGGCATCGTCAGCAGGTTCTTCCTGGCTGCCAGTGAGGCGGTTGTAGACGCCTTTGCCGAGTTCCTTGCCTAGCTCAACGCCCCACTGATCAAAGGCGTTGATGCCCCAGATCACGCTTTGCACGAAGACTTTGTGCTCGTACAAAGCCACCAGTGCGCCCAGGCGACGCGGGCTGATGCGTTCAACTACAAGGGTGTTGCTCGGGCGGTTGCCCGGGATCACCTTGTGCGGCGCGAGTTTTTGAATGTCTTCTTCGAGCATGCCCTTGTCGCGCAGCTCGGCTTCGGCTTCTTCGCGGGTTTTGCCCAACATCAGTGCCTGGCTTTGCGACAGGCAGTTGGCATACAGCCATTGATGATGGTCGGACACCGGGTTGAAACTGACAATCGGCACGATAAAGTCAGCCGGGATCAGCTGCGTACCTTGATGCAACAACTGGTGATACGCATGCTGGCCGTTGCAACCTACGCCGCCCCAGATCACCGGACCTGTGTCGGTCGACACCGGAGTGCCGTCCTGACGCACACTCTTGCCGTTGGATTCCATGTCCAACTGCTGCAGGTGCTTGGTGATGTTACGCAGGTAGTGATCGTACGGCAGGATGGCGTGACTTTGCGCACCCCAGAAGTTGCCATACCAAACGCCGAGCAAGGCCATCAATACCGGCATGTTTTGCTCGAACGGAGCGTTCTGGAAGTGCTGGTCCATGCTGTAGGCGCCGGACAGCAGCTCCTTGAAGTTGGACATGCCAATGGCCAGTGCAATCGGCAAACCAATCGCCGACCACAGCGAATAGCGACCGCCGACCCAATCCCACATCGGGAAGATATTTTCTTCACGAATACCAAAGGCTACCGCTGCTGCGTTATTGCTCGATACGGCGATAAAGTGGCGATGCAGCTCGGCTTCAGAGCCACCTTGCGCCAGATACCAAGCGCGCGCAGCCTGAGCGTTCTTCAAGGTTTCGAGGGTATTGAATGACTTCGACGAAACGATAAACAGTGTTGTTTCGGCGCGAAGTTTTGCAGTCAGTTCATGAAACTCACTGCCGTCGATGTTCGCCAGATAGTGGCAGCGCACGCCTTTTTGAGCGTAAGACAGCAGGGCTTCGGACACCAGCTCAGGGCCCAGGAATGAGCCGCCAATGCCGATGTTGACGATGTCAGTGATAGGTTTTTCGGTGTAACCGCGCCATAGGCCATCGTGAATCCGCCCGACCAGCTCGGTCATCTGGTTCAGGACTTTATGCACCTGGGGCATGATATTGACGCCGTTCACCGACAGTTTGTCGGCCACAGGGCGGCGCAGTGCGGTGTGCAAGGCCGGGCGACCTTCGGAGGCGTTAACGATCTCGCCTTCAAACAGCGATTTGATCGCCCCTTTAAGATCAACCTCATTAGCCAGATCAACCAGCAAATCGCGGGTTTCATCGGTAATCAGGTTTTTCGAGTAGTCCAGAAACAACCCGCAGCTGCTCAGCGTGAAGTCTTCAAAACGCTTGGGGTTGCTGTTGAACGCATCGCGCATGCTGAAATGCTGCATGTCTGCACGGTGGAGTTTTAACGCTTGCCAAGCGGGCAGAGCGGTAACGTCATGAGGAGTGCGGTAGTACGCCATCGCTGCGAATATCCTTTTTGCTTGAACTGCCTTTTGGACACTGAAAACGCCGAAACCTTCACGTAGGGGTGAGGTGTTCGGTGAGTCTGTTTCTACGCTTGATTACAAGCCGGGCGACAACAGTAAACCTAGTACCTACTTCTGTCTCGGTTTTGTCTGACACTTCGCGGTAACTTTTGTCACCGCGGTGTCACGCAAGGTGAAACGTTTCAGTGTGAGTGCCGGTTAGTCGGCCTCTGTTTTCAGTCGCGGTGTTAAAGCCCGCTGTCGAGATTGAGATGAACGTTATCGATCAAGCGGGTGTTGCCTAGAAACGCAGCAATCAGAATCACCACGTCACGATCTGATGGCTGTGCAGGAAGAAGAGTCAGCGCGTGACGGACTTCGAGGTAGTCCGGGCGAAAGCCGAGCGCTTGAAGGTGTTCCAAGTGCTGGCTGACCAATTTTGGGTAGTCTCGCTCGCCGGCACGAATGGCTTCGCTCATTGCTTTCAAGTGTTGATACAACGCAGGTGCAATAGCCCGTTGCTCTTCGCTTAAATAGCCATTGCGAGACGACAGGGCCAAACCGTCTTCGGCCCGTACCGTGGGTTCGCTGATGATCTGCACGGGCATGTTCAGTTCTTGAACCATGGCGCGAATAACTGCCAGTTGCTGGTAGTCCTTTTGCCCGAAGATCGCCAGATCGGGCTGAACCATATTGAACAACTTGCTGACGACCGTAGTCACTCCGTCGAAATGCCCAGGGCGACGGCTACCGCATAGCTCATTACTGAGTTGTGCCGCAGTCACACGGGTCAGCCCGTTCATGCCATTGGGGTACATTTCTTCAACGGTGGGTGCAAACAGCAAATGGCAACCCGCTTGCAGGAGTTTTTCCTGATCGGCGGCCAGGGTGCGCGGATAGGTGTCGAGGTCTTCGTTGGCGCCAAACTGCAGCGGGTTAACAAAGATGCTCGCCACCACGAAGTCAGCCTGTTGCGCGGCTGTTGTGACTAAGGCCGCGTGGCCGCTGTGCAGGTTGCCCATTGTTGGAACAAGGCCAATTTGCTTGCCTTCGTTGCGTGCGCGAGCGACAGCCGCGCGCAATTCGCGAACGGTTTTAACAGTGTTCATGCAGAGAATCCGTGTTCAGTGCCAGGAAAGGTGACAGCTTTGACTTCAGTCACATAAGCGCTGAGTGCTGATTGAATATCGGGTTGACCTGCCATGAAGTTTTTCACGAACTTGGGAGCGCGCCCGGTCAGGGACAAGCCGAGCATGTCGTGCAGCACCAGAACCTGACCGTCGGTGTCGCTGCCGGCGCCAATGC
Organism: Pseudomonas helleri; assembly: GCF_009600315.1. Lineage (GTDB taxonomy): Bacteria > Pseudomonadota > Gammaproteobacteria > Pseudomonadales > Pseudomonadaceae > Aquipseudomonas > Aquipseudomonas helleri_A. The sequence goes on from NZ_WIWC01000014.1 coordinate 79,924, forward strand.
CGATCACCGGTATGTTGACCGCGTGTGTAATTTCCTTGGCCAGTTCGCTCGGCACGCACTCAAGCAGCAGCATGGCCGCGCCCGCTTGCTCCAGTGCAATGGCATCGGCCCGCATCTGGCGGGCTTGTGCTTCGTTGCGGCCTTGCACTTTATAACCGCCCAGGACATTGACGGTTTGCGGGGTCAGGCCCATGTGCGCGCAGACAGGGATGCCGCGTTCGGTCAGTAAGCGAATGGACTCTGAAAGCCAGACCGCACCCTCGACCTTGACCATGTGCGCCCCGGCTTGCATCAGCTTGGCGCTGTTGTTCAGGGTTTGCTCAAGGGTGGCATTGGCCATGAAGGGCAGGTCGGCAAGAATCATCGCGTCTTCATTGCCGCGTTTGACGCACGCGACGTGGTACGCCATATCGGCGGTGGTAACTGGCAGTGTGCTGTCATGCCCTTGCAGAACCATGCCCAAGGAGTCGCCGACCAGTAGCACTTCCACACCTGCTTGATTACAAGCGTGCGAAAAGGTGGCGTCATAGCACGTCAGCATGGTGATTTTTTCACCTTTTTGCTTAAGGCTTTGCAGGGTGGTGAGGGTGATAGCCGGCATGAAAAAGGATCCTCGTCAGGCAGTGTGACAATCACTGCGAGTAACGCGTGTGATTCATCGTATAAGCAGGAGCACCGCTTCTAAGGGGTACTTGTGATGCCTGCTTTTCACATTGCGCCGTCCATTGGACGGCAGCGGGATGCCTATAGTCGTGACGAGCACACTGGAAGTCAATTACAGGTGTTACCGGGTCAGTGTTACCGGCGTTATTGATTCGATTCAGCTTAAGAGCACAGACGTTCCAGCCCGACAAATGGGCAGTCGCTCAAGAGCTGAGCAAGGGTGCGACCATCGGCCAGCGTCAGTGACGCGGGTGCCACTTCTGCCAGTGGATAGAGCACGAAAGGCCGGGCCTGCATATGGTAGTGCGGAACCTTGAGGCGGGGTTCGTCGATCAGTCGATCACCGAACAGCAGGATATCGAGATCCAGTGTGCGAGGTCCCCAGCGTTCATGCCGTTCCCGTCCCTGGCCCAACTCTATGGCTTGCAGCGCATCGAGCAGTTGTAAAGGAGGCATTGCCGTATCAAGGGCCGCTACGGCATTGGTATAGCGGGGCTGGCCCGCCAGCAGCGAATCACTCTGATAGAACGCAGATACACCCACCAGGCGGGAGTCAGGCAACTGTGCCAGCGCTTCGACAGCACTGCGTAGTTGCTCAGCGGGGTCAGCCAGATTACTGCCCATTCCAATGTAGGTGCGTTCCATCATTTACTCGTCTGCGGCTGCGCTGCGTTTACGCTTGTTTGCCCCGGTACGGCGGCGTTTGCGGGGGGCTGGGCCAACACCTTCGTCTTTGGCATTGCTCAGGTCGCGAATCATTTCGCGGCGTCCGCTTTCGTTCGCATCCTGGTAGTCAGTCCACCATTCGCCAAGGCCGTTAGTCTGCTCTCCCGCGCTCTCGCGCAGCAGCAGGAAATCATAACCGGCGCGGAAGCGCGGGTTGTCGAGAAGCATATCGGCACGTTTGCCACTGCGCCGTGGCAACCGTTCCTGCATGTCCCAGATTTCGCGAATGGGCATCGTGAAGCGTTTGGGAATAGCGATGCGCTGGCATTGTTCGCTGATCAGCTCGTGCGCGGCTTCTTGCATGGCCGGAATAGGCGGCATGCCCTGGTCTTGCAAGCGTAGAACGCGAGCCGGCAAGGCAGGCCACAACAGTGCGGCAAACAGGAATGCCGGGGTAACAGGTTTGCCCTGTTTGATCCGCAGGTCGGTGTTACGCAAGGCTTCGCTGATCAAGGTGTGGGTGTACGTCGGGTTGTTCTCCAAGGCTTCGGCGCTTGCCGGGAACAAAGGATCGAACAACTCAAGGTCGACCAGCATTTCAAAGGTGTCAGAAGCGTTACCTGAGAGGAACAGCTTGAGGACTTCTTCGAACAAACGTGCGGAAGGGATCTCGCGCAGCATAGGTGCCAGTTCACGGATCGGCGCAGCCGTGTGCTTTTCGATGCCGAAGTTGAGCTTGGCGGCAAAGCGCACGGCTCGCAGCATGCGAACCGGATCTTCCTGGTAACGCTGTTGCGGATCGCCAATCAGCCGTAGCAAGTGATTGCGAATGTCGTGTACGCCGTTGGCGTAATCGAGGATGCGCTCACTGACCGGGTCGTAGTACAGGGCATTGATCGTGAAGTCACGGCGCTGGGCGTCTTCTTCCAGGGTGCCGTACACGTTGTCGCGCAAAATGCGCCCGCTTTCGTTACGCGAGGATTGATTGCTGTCTTCCTCTTCGTCGTTTTGCGGATGATTGGCGCGGAATGTCGCGACTTCAATGATTTCGCGACCAAAGTGGATATGGACCAGTTTGAAACGGCGGCCGATGATTCGCGCGTTGCGAAACTCGGCACGCACTTGCTCAGGCGTTGCACTGGTGGCGACGTCGAAGTCTTTAGGCGTGATATTGAGCAGCATGTCGCGTACGCAGCCGCCGACCAAATAGGCCTGATAACCGGCGTTTTGCAGGCGTTCAACAATATTGACCGCGTACCGGCTGAACTGGGCGCGTTGCAGCGAATGCTGGCTGCTATTGAGCACTTCAGGGGTGCTGCGCAGTTGTTGCGTGCGACGCTTGGGAGTACGGAGTGACTGGAACAGCTTCTTCAGCATGGGATGCACTGTTTGAAGGAATGTTCGGCCAAAACGAAGAATGACCGCATGATGGGCGGGGATTCTAGCATTTAGTCAGGGGATGGTGTAGGAAGCTGAGCTGTTCTTGCGGATGAAGCGGTCACCGGCAAACAGAAAAAGCTGCAAGAAGCGCGAGGTAGAAGGGCAGGGGGAATTTATTAAATGTCAGAAACTACAAGAGGAGCCGAAGCTCCCCCAGAAGTAGTTGCATGCTCTATTTTTATTATTGGTTGCGGGCTTTTTGTTTTTGTTAAGTGCCCTGGTTACAAAGGTTTTGCCTGTGTAACCCTCCCAATCGGGAGATAAGAGCAAACGGATTGCTTTGGTCGCTGTGTTGCTGTGATCAATGATCCAACCAGTTCAGGTTCTGCTTTAAGTGCAGTTTTTGTTCTTCTCTGTCTGGCTGCGGGGCAAGCCCCAATAACAACGCCTCTCCAAAACAATCAGTTAGCTGCGCCTCCGCCGTGTTGTTCTTGTTATGCGTGAGCCGATACGTCTTATTTTTATTGTGTGCTGCTGTGATTCTTATTGTTCTTGTACGAATACATATAGCAGGGTGCGTGCCAACTTTTGCACGGACCAGCAAAATAAGGGGTTTTCCGGGGTTTGGTCTTTTCTTGGGCCAAAAAAAGCCGGAGCTTCGTTACCGTAAGCCCCGGCTTTTGTTACGTCTTTAAGGTGCGGTAACAGTTTTTTCACACATCTGTGTGTTACCTGGAGCGTTACCCTTCGCTGGTAACCCCGGTTTTTCTACGCGGAATGCCCAGCCGCTGACGGCGCTCCCACAGGCATTTACGGCTCACACCCAGTTTGCGTGCCAGTTCGGTCTCAGTCATGTGGTCTTGATGTTCAAGCACAAAGTGCTGGAAGTAGTCTTCAAGAGAGAGGTCTTCGGCGGGGTCGTGGCTGGTGTTACCGCTGCTGATGCTGTGCTGCGGGCCCAAACCGATGAAGTCATCGTCTTGCAGGTCGCCCAGCTCAATGTCGATCCCCAGCAAGTCGGCCGAGATTTCCGGGTTTTCGCACAAAATAACCGCGCGCTCAATGGCGTTCTCCAGCTCTCGAACGTTACCGGGCCACGAATAATGGCTAATGGCGCGTTCTGCATCCGGGGCGAACTTAAGGTCGGTACGGCCTACTCGCGCGCTTTGGCGTGCGAGGAAGGCGTGGGCAATTTCAATGACGTCTGAACCGCGTTCGCGCAAGGGGGGGAGTTTCAGAGCGATGACGTGCAATCGGTAGAAAAGGTCTTCGCGGAACTGACCCACCTTGGCCAGGCTCTTGAGATCGCGGTGAGTTGCCGCGATCAGGCGCACATCCACTTTTTGTGATTGCACCGAACCTACGCGACGAATTTCACCTTCTTGCAGCACCCGCAACAAACGCGCCTGGGCCTCAAGCGGCAATTCGCCAATTTCGTCGAGGAACAATGTGCCGCCATCGGCCGCTTCAACGAGGCCGGCACGACCTGCGCTGGCGCCGGTAAATGCGCCTTTCTCATGGCCGAACAGTTCTGATTCAATCAGGGACTCGGGGATTGCCGCGCAGTTGACCGAAATCATCGGCGCTTTGGCGCGCCGCGACAGGTTGTGCAACGCACGGGCTACCAACTCTTTACCCGTTCCCGACTCGCCTTGAATCAGCACATTGGAGTCGGTAGGCGCTACTTTGCGTATCTTGTTGTACATGTCCAGCATTGGCGGGCAGGAGCCGATGATGCCGATTTCACCGTTGCTGTTATCCACCGTATTTTTGTCTGTGCTACCGGCTTTGGCAGGGCGCTCGACGGGCGTGCTTTGAGCGCTTTGGCGATCTCGAAGGATGCGTGCCACGGCTTGCAGCATTTCGTCGTGGTCAAACGGCTTGGCGATGTAATCCACCGCGCCCATTTTCATGGAGTCCACGGCAGAACGCAGGCTGGCATAGCTGGTCATGATCAACACGGGCTTGCCTTGGCCAAGTTTGATCAGTTCTGTACCGGGCGCACCGGGTAATCGCAGATCGCTGACAATCAAGTCGAACGAGGGAATACTGAAACGCTCTTGCGCTTCCTGTACCGAGCCCGCTTCGCTGACCTGGTACTGGTTGCGCTCCAGCAAGCGGCGCAGTGCGGAGCGGATGATGGTTTCATCTTCGACGATCAAAATATGCGGCATTGATTCAGTTCTCTCGACGGTCTCAGTTCACAGCGGACGTCGCTTCGACATGACGCGGCAGTGTGACCCGAATACGGGTTCCGCGTTGGCTTTGAATGTCAGCCGGGCTGTCGATGGTGATTTGTCCATAATGCTCTTCAACGATGGAATAGACCAGTGCAAGGCCCAGACCGGTGCCTTCGCCGGGGTCCTTGGTGGTGAAAAACGGCTCGAATAATCGGTCCATGATGTTCTTCGGGATACCAGTGCCTTCGTCTTCAACGATCAGATCAATGGTGTGTTCGCCGGCTTCACTCTTAACCCGGACGGCACTGCCAGCGGGCGAGGCATCCCGGGCGTTCGACAGCAGGTTGATCAACACTTGCGCTAATCGCTGAGGGTCGCCCTCGACCCAGTGGTCGGGATCGCACAGGTTATAAAACTGCACTTCAAAATTGCGCCGGTTCAACGCCAGCAAGCCAATCGCGTCCTGCGCCACTTCAGCCAGACAGACGGGTTCGTCATTGTGTTGGTGGCTACCGGCGTGGGCGAAGCTCATCAAGGACTGCACAATGCGCGAAATGCGCTTGGTCTGTTCAAGAATCTGGCTGCTGATTTCGGTCAGCTCTTCATCGTCTTCGCGCTCTTCGCGCAGGTTTTGCGCCAGGCAGGCAATGCCCGTGACCGGGTTGCCGATTTCATGCGCAACCCCCGCCGCCAGTCGGCCGATACTGGCCAAGCGCTCGGAGTGCACCAGTTTGTCTTCGAGCATTTGAGTCTCGGTCAAGTCTTCAACCAGTAACACCAAACCGCTATTACCCGGTGCCAACGGCTCGTCGATGGCGGCCTTGTGCAAGTTCAGCCAGCGGGTTTGACCGTCGAGCGCCAAGTGTTGCTTGTGCAAGTGCTCGTCGGGCAAGTCGATAAACCCTTGCAGCAGTTCTCGCCACGGGTTGCCCAGAGTGCTCATGCGCGAACCCACCACTCGCTGTGCAGGAATGCCGGTCAATTCCTCCATGGCTTTGTTCCACATCAGGATTTCCTGGTCTTTGGCCAGCGAACACACCCCCATCGGCAACTCTTGCAGCGTTTGCCGGTGGTAACGGCGCAGGGCGTCCAGTTCAGCGGCCAGCCCGGTCAGGCGAGAGTGGTAGTCTTCGAGCCGACTTTCGATGAAGTGAATATCTTCAGTGACGTAGCTTTCGCCGCTCGATTTGTAAGGCAAGAAGGTTTCAACCATGTCCTGAGCAACGCTTGGCCCCATCAAGCCCGAAAGGTTGGCTTCGATACGGTCGCGCAGGCGACGCAATGCATAAGGGCGACGCTCGTCGAAGGGCAGAAACAAGTCTCGCAAGGCCTGTTCGACTTCTTTTTGCGCCGCTTTTGCCCCCAAAGGTTTGGCGAGTTGAGTGGCAAACTCTTGTGGCGATGCGGCGTGTAATTCGCGTCGTTGCGGGCGTCGAACGTTATCCACTGCACAGGCTTCGGCGGCGCTGGCCTCTTCGGGGCTGGCGTTGGTAAACAGAGATATCAGCGTAAACATCAATACGTTTGCGGCGAGTGAGGCGATGGCTGCCATGTGCCAACTGGTATCGTCCAGCACGTAGATCATGTTCAACCACGGGATGTAAAAGCCCTGAAAATTGCCGATCAGTGGGAACAGCATGCTGGCCATCCACACCAGAATCCCGGCCAGCAACCCGGCAATAAAGCCGCGTCGATTCGCCGTTGGCCAGTACAGCACCGACAGTACCCCCGGCAGGAATTGCAAGGTGGCGACAAACGCGACAATGCCGAGGTTGGCTAGATCCTGCTCAGCGCCCATCAGCAGGTAAAAGCCGTAGCCGGCCATGATGATGGCCACAATCAGCGCGCGGCGGGTCCATTTCAGCCAGCGGTAGATATTGCCTTCGGCAGGTGGCTGGTAGAGCGGCAAAACCAGATGGTTCAGTGCCATGCCTGACAGTGCCAGCGTGGTGACGATGATCAGCCCGCTTGAAGCTGACAGCCCGCCGACATAAGCCAGTAATGCCAGGGGCTTGCTGTTGGCGGCTATACCGACGCCCAGGGTGAAGTATTCGGGATTGGTGGTGGCGCCCAGCTTGAGCCCTGCCCATAGAATCAGCGGCACGGCCAGGCTCATCAGTAGCAGGAACAGCGGCAAGCCCCAACTGGCGCTGACCAGCCCGCGCGGATTGAGGTTTTCAGTGAACGTCATGTGATACATATGCGGCATCACGATGGCCGATGCAAAAAACACTAACAGCAAGGTGCGCCACGGCCCTTCTTGCAGCGGAGTGTGCAGGGCGGCGAGGGCTGTCTGGTTTTGCAGTAACCACACTTCGAGCTGTTGCGGGCCATCGAAGACGCCATACAGCGCATAGAGGCCCACGCCACCGATTGCGATAAGTTTGATCACGGACTCAAAGGCGATGGCAAACACCAGACCTTCATGCTTTTCCCGAGTGGCGATGTGCCTTGAACCGAAGAAAATCGTGAACAGTGTGATCAATGCGCAAAAGCTGAGTGCCACGCGGTGTTGCACAGGCTCACGGGTGAGGATGCTGATGGAGTCAGCGACGGCCTGAATTTGCAGGGCCAGTAGTGGAAGGACGCCAATCAACATGAATATCGTGGTCAGTGCCCCGGCCCAGGTGCTGCGAAAGCGGAAGGCAAAAAGGTCGGCCAGTGATGAAAGCTGATAGGTGCGGGTGATTTTGAGAATGGGGTACAAAAGCACGGGCGCCAGAAGAAATGCTCCGGAGACGCCGAGGTAGCTCGAGAGGAAGCCGTAGCCATATTCGTAAGCCAGCCCCACCGTGCCGTAAAAAGCCCATGCGCTGGCGTACACCCCCAGAGACAACGTGTAGGTCAGCGGGTGACGAATGATTGACCGCGGAATCATGCCGCGCTCACTGATCCAGGCCACGCCAAACAGAACCGCCAGGTAGGCGGCGCTGATGAGAATCATCTGGGTGAGGCTAAAGCTCATCGGCATCTTTTTGGCTCTGCAAAATAAAGGTCACAACGATCAGAATCAGCCAAAGCAGATAAGGCCTGTACCAAGCACCCGTCGCATCGATCCACCAATCCATGATGGCGGGGGAAAACAGGTAGATCCCCACAACCAGCAGCAGGACCAATCTATAGATATACATCCTCCCTCTCTTTTACTGGCCGCATGTTCGAAACGTGCGGCGATGGTAACGGATGGCTGACAACCTGCAACAGGTGTCAGCGTAATTGTGCTTCAGCCAATGTGAGCGTGCGCGGGATCAAGTCGGCATTCCAGTGCTTGATGCCCCAATCGAGGACTTCACGCGGGCTGGCGTGCTCAAGACTGTCCTCTGTGTTCTGACCGAGTGCGCGCAAGGCACGAAGCAGCAGCGGTGTGGCTTGATCGACCGTCAGAGGCGGCGAGCGGTACGATTTGCCGAGCTTGTGGCCATCGGGTTGCACGATCAGCGGCACATGCAAGTAGCGCGGCTGTGATAATCCCAGCAGTTCTTGCAGGTAAAGCTGGCGCGGGGTTGAGTCCAGTAAGTCGGCCCCGCGCACGATGTCAGTCACGCCCTGCCAGGCATCGTCAAGGACCACAGCCAACTGGTAGGCATAAAGCCCATCGCGGCGCCGAATCACAAAGTCACCCACTTCGCGGCCCAGGTGCTGGCGAAACTCGCCTTGAACCCTGTCTTTGAACCCGTATTCCAGTTCGGGCACGCGTAAGCGAATAGCGGCGTTCTCCATCGAGTGCCCGGCGTTGCGGCAAAAACCGGGATAGATGCCGTTATAGCCCTCAAGTTGTTTGCGCGAACAGGTGCAGGCATAGGCCAGCCCTTGGCTAAACAACCGATCAAGCACTTGGGCATACGCCTCGTGGCGTTCGCTTTGACGGATCAGTTCACCGTCCCACTCGAAGCCGTACCGCTCCAATGCATTGAGGATGGCGGCTTGAGCGCCGGGCATTTCCCGCGGGGGGTCCAGATCTTCCATTCGCAGCAACCAGCGGCCACCGACCGATCGGGCATCAAGGTAAGAGGCGAGGGCAGCAACCAATGAGCCAAAGTGCAAATGGCCACTGGGTGTTGGGGCAAAGCGCCCGGTGTAAGAGGGGGTGGTCATGACAAGAGTCCTGTAGCCGCTGCCGAAGGCTGCGATGGGGATGCTGTGCCCAGTTGTTTTGAAGGCTCTTCGGTCCTGATCGCAGCCTGCGGCAGCGGCTACGGAGTGCTGCAACCAAATTTCAGAAACAAAAATGGGGCGTTCGCACGCCCCATCTGGTCAAGCCGACGATTACTTGCCGACTTGTTTTTCCTTGATTTCAGCCAAGGTTTTGCAGTCTACGCACATGTCGGCAGTAGGGCGGGCCTCAAGTCGACGAATGCCGATTTCGACGCCGCAGGATTCACACCAGCCATATTCTTCGTCTTCGATCAATTGCAGCGTCTTGTCGATTTTCTTGATCAGCTTGCGCTCGCGATCGCGGGCACGCAGTTCCAGGCTGAATTCCTCTTCCTGGCTAGCGCGGTCGGCCGGGTCAGGAAAGTTCGCCGCTTCGTCTTTCATGTGATCAACGGTGCGGTCAACTTCCTGCATCAAGTCCTGTTTCCACTTTTGCAGAATCGTGGTGAAGTGCTTGCGCATGCGCTCGCTCATGTACTCTTCACCCTTGGTTTCAACGTACGGTTCGAAACCGCTGAGTTGACTATTCTGTTGCTTAGCTTGTGTGGACATGAAATGGACCGCCTCTCATTCTTCTAATCCATTGCGCAGGATTGCAACATCACCGACACCTGCCGGCCCTGCGGCTGCAAGCGGGCGAACTTACCAGATCAAATCGGGCCGCGCTACTCCCTGTTGTCTGGGCTATCGCCAGTGGTTGTGTCTGGAGCCTGTGATGCTTGAGATTAGTGGCTGAATAAATAATTTTAGTCGAGCTGTGACCAATGCTTGCGCCGTTTGGTTCTACTCATGTGCAGTGTAAGACTCTAATTCACTCTCTCTTGTGACAGTGCTTGGGTAGAATCCGGCTTTTGCTTACCCACAAAGGCAGGCTCATGGCTCAGTCTTACAGTGCGCGCAGTCGCGCAATCGAACCGTTCCATGTCATGGCATTATTGGCCCGCGCCAACGAGTTGCAAGCGGCGGGGCACGATGTGATTCACCTCGAAATAGGCGAGCCTGACTTCACCACCGCTGAGCCCATCATTGCTGCCGGGCAGGCCGCTTTGGCGGCAGGTAAAACCCGCTATACAGCAGCGCGTGGCCTGCCAGAGTTGCGTGAAGCCATTTCGGGGTTTTATCACCAGCGTTATGGTTTGAACATCGATGCGTCGCGAATTCTGATCACGCCGGGTGGTTCCGGGGCTCTACTTTTAGCCAGTAGTCTGCTGGTCGATCCGGGAAAGCACTGGCTTCTGGCGGATCCCGGCTACCCGTGTAACAGGCATTTTCTGAGGCTTGTTGAGGGTGCCGCACAGCTCGTTCCGGTAGGGCCTGATGTGCGCTATCAACTCACGGCTGATCTGGTCGAGCGTTATTGGGATCAAGACAGTGTAGGGGCATTGGTCGCATCACCGGCCAACCCGACCGGCACTGTTTTAAATCTTGAAGAGCTGTCTTCGTTATCGGCTGCTATCAAGGCTCGTAACGGGCATTTGGTGGTGGATGAGATCTATCACGGCTTGACGTACGGTTGTGACGCTACAAGCGTGCTTGAGGTGGATGACAGCGCGTTTGTACTCAACAGCTTCTCCAAGTATTTCGGCATGACTGGCTGGAGGCTGGGCTGGCTGGTCGCACCACCTGAGGCGGTAGCTGATCTGGAAAAGCTCGCACAAAACCTCTACATCAGTGCGCCAAGCATGGCGCAGTACGCGGCGCTGGCCTGCTTTGAACCGCAGACATTGACCATTCTTGAAGCGCGCAGGGCCGAGTTCGGTCGTCGGCGCGACTTTCTGTTACCCGCGTTGCGCGAGTTGGGTTTTGGCATTGCGGTAGAGCCTGAAGGGGCATTTTATCTCTATGCCGATATCAGCGCGTTTGGCGGAGATGCGTTTGCTTTTTGCCGGCATTTCCTTGAAACAGAGCATGTAGCCATTACGCCGGGGCTGGATTTTGGGCGCTATCAATCTGGGCATCACGTACGTTTTGCATATACGCAAAATCTGGACCGTCTTCAGGAAGCGGTTGAGCGGATCGCCCGTGGCTTGAAAAGCTGGAGGGGCTGATGCACTTTTCTCCCGGTTTGGAAGAGGGTCGCTTGCTTAAACGTTATAAACGATTTTTGGCGGATATCGAGACAGTTGAAGGCGAGTTGATGACCATTCATTGCCCTAATACGGGGTCGATGTTCAATTGCATGGTCGAAGGCGGGCAGGTCTGGTTCAGCCGCTCTAATGATCCTAAACGCAAGCTTCCAGGTACCTGGGAAATCAGCGAAACACCACAAGGAAGGCTTGCTTGCGTCAACACCGGGCGTGCCAATCGCTTGATTGAGGAGGCGTTACTGGCGGGTGTTATCACCGAACTTAAGGGGTTTACGGCACTTAAGCGCGAAGTTTCCTATGGGCAAGAAAATAGCCGGATTGATTTTCGCCTGGAGTATCCGCAAGGTTTTGCCTATGTCGAGGTAAAAAGCGTGACGCTAGGGTTCGATAACTCGCGCATAGCCGCATTCCCGGATGCCGTAACGCAGCGCGGCGCCAAGCACTTGCGGGAACTGGCCAGTTTGGCCCGGCAAGGTGTGCGAGCGGTGCAATTGTACTGCGTCAATCTTACCGGTATCGACGCAGTACGCCCGGCCGAAGAAATAGACCCTGGCTATGCAGCCGCACTGCGAGAGGCTATTGCCTCTGGAGTAGAGGTGTTGGCGTATGGGGTCAGCTTGACGCCGGAAGCAATTGTGGTTGATCGCCGCTTAGACGTTCTCCTCTGAAACTGGGTCTATAACCCATATGCCTTGTGTATCCTCGCGGCATTCAAGGGCAGTTAGAGACTGCCCGGCGCAAGGGCCGGCAACGCACTCGCCGGTCTCAATCAAAAATAAAGCGGCATGAGTCGCGCACTGGATCAAGCTGGCGCTGGGATCGAGAAACTGATCCGGTTGCCACTCCAGTGGAACACCACGATGCGGGCAGCGATTTTTGTAAACATACACCTGCCCCTCGCGCCGCACTGCCAGCACGCGCACGCCATTGTGTTCAAAACCTCGGGCAGTGCCTTCACGCAGTGCTTCTGAAAGGCATAAAAAAATCATTGCAGTCCCCTATGAATTTACCCGTGGCTAACATTGGGGCGGGTTAATAGGTTGACGTGCAAATGCAAACAATTATCAAATAGCGCTTCGCTCTGCGAGGTTCTGTTTGGTTGCCTGACACGCCCCTTGCCCGTTGTGCCCTCTTTATCAAGGATCATCTCTGTATGCGCTTGAGTACCCACCTGATTGCCCTTTGTACTGGCCTTGTGATCAGTCATGCGAGTTTGGCTAACGATTTACCGCAACGCTGGGTCAGTGTAGGAGGTGCACTATCGGAGTGGGTCAGTGCGTTGGGTGCGGAGTCTAAATTGGTTGGCGTCGATACTACCAGCCAACATCCTGAATCACTGAAGTCTCTACCCAGTGTGGGTTACCAGCGCCAGCTTTCGGCAGAGGGCATCTTGAGCTTGAGACCCGATGTCTTGATAGGCACGGATGAAATGGGGCCGCCGCCGGTGTTGGAGCAGATTCGTGGAGCTGGGGTTCCCGTTGAGATGTTCTCGGCTCAGCCTGATCTGGCAAGCCTTGAGGCGACACTCACCCATTTAGGGCGTCTGCTGGGTGATGAGGCGCACGCCGCACAACTGTTTACGGATTACCAACAGCAACTGCAATTGCATCAGCAGCAGGTCAAGTTAGCTCAGGCCGATCAGGACGCGCCCGGGGTGCTGTTGCTGTTGGGCCATGCGGGCGGTAAACCGATGATCGCGGGCAAGGACACTGCAGCGGACTGGTTGTTGACCCAAGCCGGTGGGCACAACTTGGCGACGCATTCGGGCTATAAGCCGTTTTCTGTTGAGGCGCTGGTAGGGCTGAACCCTGAGGTGCTGGTGTTTGCTGATCGCGCACTCACAGGCGAACCCGCGAGAAAGGCATTGATGAAAGAAAACCCGATTCTGGCGTCGCTTAAGGCCGCCAAGGAAGGGCGTATTTATGAGCTTGATCCCACGTTGCTGGTCGGGGGGTTAGGTCCGCGCCTTCCGGGCAGTTTGAAGCAGTTGACTGGTGAGTTTTATCCCAAGGCGCCGGCAAGCCCATGAGAACATTGGTTAAGCCTCGCTCGCTATTTATTGGGTTGGGTGCTCTGTGTTTGCTGACCATTTGGTTGTCACTGGCATTAGGGCCGGTGAGTTTGCCTTTATTTGATACGTTGCGTGCGGCACTGCGTTTGATGGGAGTGCCCATTCATGGCCAAGGGTTGGAACAGGCCGAGTTGATACTGGGGCAAATCCGTTTGCCGCGGACATTGCTGGGACTGGCGGTTGGCGGCGTGCTGGCGCTGTCAGGGGTGGCCATGCAGGGACTGTTTCGCAACCCATTGGCAGATCCGGCCTTGGTAGGCGTGTCCAGCGGTGCCTCTTTAGGTGCGGCCATAGCGATTGTAGGAGGCGTCGCTCTGGGCGGTCTGCCTGAATTTTTAGGCCCTTACTTACTGTCGTTTTGTGCGTTTGTCGGGGGGCTGGCGGTCACCGCACTGGTGTATCGCGTCGGTCGTCGTAATGGTCAGACCCATGTAGGCGTGATGTTGCTGGCGGGGATCGCACTAACCGCGCTTGCGGGCTCTATTGTAGGGTTTTTCACCTATCTGGCTGATGATGCGACACTGCGCACGCTGACATTTTGGAACCTGGGAAGCCTTAATGGCGCCAGCTATGCGCGGTTATGGCCATTGCTGGTTGTCACTGCGGGTGTTGCCTTGTGGTTGCCGCGCCGCGCCAAGGCGCTGAATGCGTTGTTGTTGGGTGAGTCCGAAGCTGGTCATCTGGGGATCAATGTGGAAGGGCTAAAGCGCGAACTGGTGTTGTGTACGGCACTTGGGGTCGGCGCAGCAGTGGCTGCGGCCGGGATGATTAGCTTTATCGGGTTGGTAGTGCCCCATCTGGTACGACTGCTGGCAGGACCTGACCATCGAGTGCTGCTGCCTGCTTCTGTATTGGCGGGCGCAACCCTGTTGCTGTGTGCCGACCTGATTGCACGACTGGCTTTAGCGCCGGCGGAATTGCCGATTGGTATCGTTACTGCATTCCTGGGCGCGCCCTTTTTTCTCTATTTACTGCTGCGAGGCCGTCACTGATGCTGCGCACAGACAAATTGCAAATCCGACGCGGTGAAAAAATTGTGTTGGCAGATGTCTGCCTTGAGGTGCGGGCGGGCGAGGTCCTCGGGGTGCTGGGACCCAACGGCGCGGGTAAAAGTACACTGTTGGCGGCCTTGTGCGGGGAGCTGGCTCCCACAGAGGGTCTGGTGTTGCTGGATGATCAACCTCTGAATCTGTGGAAAGGGCCTGAGCGTGCACAGCGATTGGCCGTTTTACCGCAAACGTCGACGCTGGATTTTGCGTTTCGAGTGGAGGAGGTGGTGGGTATGGGGCGCTTGCCTCATCAGACAGGACGGGTGCGCGATGCACAAATTATCCATGACGCACTGGAGACTGCGGATGTTGGGCATTTAGCGGGTCGCAGCTATTTGGCGTTATCAGGTGGCGAACGTCAGCGGGTTCACTTGGCGCGCGTGCTAGCGCAATTATGGCCCGGGCAGAGCGGTCAAACGTTGTTGCTGGATGAGCCAACCTCCATGCTGGACCCTTTGCATCAACATACGACGTTAAAAGCCATTCGAGCATTCGCTGATCGCGGTGCGGCCGTGCTGATCATTCTGCATGACTTGAATCTGGCGGCGCGTTACTGCGATCGCTTGTTACTGCTGGAAGCGGGGCGCCCCTGTGCACTGGGTAACCCACAGGCAGTGTTGCAACCCGACTTGCTCAAAGCCGTCTTCGGACTGGATGTACTGGTACAACCGCACCCTGAGTTGGGCCACCCGCTGATTATTGCGCGCTGAAGCAAAATCTTTAGTGATGAGCGGGCGCTCTTGTCACAGGCAAAAAAAGACCCGGCAAGAGCCGGGTCAAATAACCGTGATTAGCCTGATGAGGAGATTTTCTGAGAGTCCGAACCAAGGGCCTTTCAGAAGATCGGCTGGTCTCGCGACCAGATGGCGTAATCATAACAATTCTCATTTCCATGTCAACAACTGTTTTTAGCTTCTTCCACTAACTTGTAAACAGTTGGTTCAGCCTTTTCGCAATGTGGATAAATGATCGACTTGCCGATTGAGCGCTTCTTTGCGCTCGGCGGGGATGTCGTTCCAGTGCACATCCAGCAATGCGCCCTCAATGGCATACAGTAAAACCTTGGAGGCTCTGAAGCCTCGAGCCTTGACCGCCCGGTAAGCATCCACGGCACCCAGACGTTTCAAGTCCGATGCGCTGTGAATGCCTACAGCGTGAAGCCATTGCGCTGACGTTTTACCAAGATTCTTCAAATGCTGAAGTTCATCGTTCATCAGCTCTCCTTGCGACGGCGTGAGCTCAGCGTTTACGGGGCGAAACGATTTTTACTGAAGTGTAGCGGCAGGTAGGAATAACGCTTCTTATTAGTCGTTTTTGGAACAAGCGAGTGGGGTTATAAGATGAATTTTGACCTAAATAACAGGTCGCGCCCCGCTAAGGAAGTAGAAGGCAGAGGGCTTGCGTCGAACATGCTTACGCACTTCCATCCGGAATGTGCTTAAGCGGCGAAGTGTCGTATTTGTCTTACCGGGTGCGGTAGCGCAAACGTGTCCCGAAATTAACAGACATGAGGATTTCATCGGCTGTCAGTTCCACTGGAAAGTATGTGCCCGAGATTTGTGCATGCGCCAGGCTGGCGCCTTCGATGCAGGCAGAGCGTAAGTCCAGACCGCGCAGATCGGCTGAGCGGAAATAGCCATCAGTAAAATCGATGGCGTTCGCATTAAGCTCACGCAGATCCAGTCCTCGAAAATCTCCCCCGCGCATATCGACTGGCCCATCAGGGCGCTGTTGGTTAAACCCGCTGATGTTGTCTTCATGCAGCAGTGTGTAAAGCGCTGACGCCAGTAATGAGGGGTGACTCATGAGGGAGACTCCAACGTGGCCAATACTGGCATTATAGTATCGCTTTTAGAGCGCCGTTAAATCGCAGTGTTTAACGGCGCTCCCGCGCACTTACAGGCCTGGCAAGCGCTGACGGATGTCAGCAATCAGGTTGTCGAGGCTTTTACTGTTGTGGGTTTCAACACGTTTGCTGTGCAAGATTTCATCTGCCCCAAGCGGTTCCCGGCTAGCCTGCTGAGCCTTGACCACTTCCAGTGTTGCATCGGACGGATCATTGCCAATGGCTCTGCGATGGGCCAGCCAGCCTTCAATGACGGCATCGGGGGCGGTGCAGTCCAGTATCAGGCAAGGGACCCCCGTTGCTTCCGCTACTTTCGCAGCGGCATCACGTTGCGCACGTTTGAGATAGGTAGCATCGAGTACGACCGGGAAACCTGCACGGAGGACGATCCCAGCCAGTTCGTGAAGTTTAGTGTAGGTAACAGCGCTAGCCTCAGCGTTATAAATACCTGCACCTACAGCATTTTCAGACTCTTGATTACCAAACAGCTTCTTGCGAACTACATCAGAACGTATACGGATCGCTCCCAACGACTCGACAAGACGCATGGATACGGAACTTTTGCCGACAGCAGACACCCCGTGGGTAATTGCAAGAAAGCGGGAAGGGATGGTGCTGTAACTCTCCGCCAAGTTGGCATAGTTGCGGTATTGGCGAAGAGTGGCGGCCCGTTGAACAGGGCTAGCTTCTGCAGGCATGCTGAACAGGCTGACTTTGGCGCGCACCAGCGCGCGGTAGGCTTTGTAGAAGTTCAGCAGCTCCAGTCCTTCATAATCTTCGGTCAGTTCCAGGTACTGGCTGACGAACCGACGGGCCAAGGATTTCAGACCACGATCCTCAAGGTCCATGGCCAGAAAAGCTGTGTCGGCATACACGTCGGTGAAGCGGAAGGGTTCATTGAATTCAATGCAGTCGAAAATAACCACCTTGCCATCAATCAGGGTGGCGTTGCCCAAGTGAATATCACCATGGCATTCGCGGATAAAACCTTCAGCCTTACGCTTCTTTAGCAGCGGCTTTAGACGTTCAAAGCTCGTTTGTGCCCAGGCCTGGAGTGCATCCAGTTGTTGCAGGTCAGCTTTGTCCGAAAGAAACGGGCGAATTTGCTCGAAATTCTGCAGCACAGGGTCCATTACAGCTTCAGGAGTGCCTTGATAATGTTCCAGAGGGACATGAGGCGCATGAGCGTGGAAGCGAGCAATCTGCTGGGCCATCTCATCAATATGAGCGGCATTTAGTTCGCCGTTGGCTTGCAGCGTACTCAGCAGTTGGCTTTGCGGGAATTGACGCATTTTCAACACGTATTCAATGGCGGCTCCTTCGCCGCCCAAAACAGGTGCCTCGGTTGTACCCGTAATTGGCAATACCTCAAGGTACAGGCCTTCGGTCAAGCGCTGGTTCAGGCGTAGCTCTTCTTTGCAGAAATGCTCGCGAGCAGTGAGATCGGTGAAGTCCAGAAACCCGAAGTTAACCGGTTTTTTCATCTTGTAGGCATAGGAGCCGGTGAGGATGACCCAGGAAATGTGCGTCTCGATTACCTGAAATCCATCGACTTCGTGTGGGTAGAGATCCGGGTTTTTCAGGGCGGTAATCAAGTTCTGGCTCACGGTTGATCCTTCAAGGTTTAGAAAAATAATGGTCGCCATTATGGCTGCTGATAGCGGTACTGCAAACCGCCGGGCTGCGCATGATGAACATGAACAAAGTGCGTATAATCTCGCGCCATGACTCGAACCCGATCTTCTCGCACCCGTTCCAAACGTCCTTCCGGTAGCCCTCGGCGCTGGCTGGGCTGGGCTCTTAAGCTCAGTCTGGTAGGCCTGGTTGTACTGGCAGGTTTTGCCATGTACCTCGATGCCATTGTTCAGGAAAAGTTCTCTGGCAAGCGCTGGACCATTCCTGCCAAGGTTTACGCGCGCCCGCTGGAGCTGTTCGTCGGCCAAAAACTGGCCAAAAATGACTTTCTGACTGAGCTTGATGCGCTTGGCTATCGCCGCGAAAGCGTAGTCAATGGCCCCGGGGTTGCAGCAGTTAATGGCAACACAGTTGATCTCAATACCCGTGGTTTTCAGTTTTATGAGGGGGCCGAAAAAGCACAGCCTGTACGGGTGCGATTCTCGGGTGATTATGTTGCAGAACTGTCGTCGACCAACGGGACAAAACTGCCCGTGGTCCGTCTTGAGCCTTTGCTGGTAGGCGGTCTTTACCCTAAAAACCTTGAAGACCGCATTTTGATCAATATTGATCAAGTGCCTCCATTCCTGCTTGAAACGCTGGTAACCGTTGAGGATCGTGATTTCTACCACCACTTTGGTGTGTCGCCGAAGTCGATCATCCGGGCCATGTGGGTCAATACGTCATCCGGGCAAATGCGCCAGGGCGGCAGTACCTTGACTCAGCAGTTGGTCAAAAACTTTTACCTGACAAATGAACGTAGCCTGAGTCGCAAGTTGACCGAGGCAATGATGGCGTTGTTGCTTGAGTTGCATTACGACAAGCGTGAGATTCTTGAGGCATATCTGAACGAAGTGTTCGTTGGTCAGGACGGTCAACGTGCAGTTCATGGTTTTGGTCTGGCCAGCCAGTTCTTCTTTAGCCAGCCACTCGCTGAGCTCAAGTTGCATCAAGTGGCTTTATTGGTAGGGATGGTAAAAGGTCCCTCGGCCTACAACCCTCGTCGCTATCCGGAGCGTGCTCTGGAACGTCGTAACCTGGTGCTCGACTTGCTGGAGCAGCAGGGTGTTGCTACGGCGGAGCAAGTCGCTGCCGCCAAGAAAATGCCTTTGGGCGTGACCAAGCGGGGCAGCTTGGCTGACAGCTCATTCCCGGGTTTCCTCGATTTGGTCAAGCGCCAGTTACGTGAGGATTATCGCGACGAAGACTTGACTGAAGAAGGGTTGCGAATCTTCACCAGTTTCGACCCGATCCTGCAAATGAAGGCAGAAGCGGCCGTAGGGGAAACCTTTAAGCGTTTGTCCGGGCGCAAAGGTTCGGACGAAGTTGAAGCTGCAATGGTGGTGACCAATCCTGAAACAGGTGAGGTTCAAGCACTGATAGGAAGCCGCATGCAAGGCTATGCGGGCTTCAACCGCGCGCTGGATGCCGTGCGTCCAATTGGTTCGTTGATCAAACCGGCTGTTTATTTGACCGCTCTAGAGCGTCCAAGTCAGTACACATTGACCAGTTGGCTGTCAGATGAGCCCCTGTCGGTTAAAGGTGCTGATGGTCAAATCTGGAAACCTCAGAATTATGACCGCCGCTCGCACGGTACAGTTTTCCTGTACCAGTCGATGATGAACTCCTACAACTTGGGCACCGTTCGATTGGGGCAGGAAGTCGGCGTTCCCAATGTGCTTAAAACGCTGGCGCGGCTGGGCGTTGAACGTGAGTTTCCTGCGTTT
The DNA here is from genome assembly GCF_009600315.1 of Pseudomonas helleri. Lineage (GTDB taxonomy): Bacteria > Pseudomonadota > Gammaproteobacteria > Pseudomonadales > Pseudomonadaceae > Aquipseudomonas > Aquipseudomonas helleri_A. Next base: position 99,422 of record NZ_WIWC01000014.1, read on the forward strand.
CCTTCCATGTTGCTGGGTGCTGGTGCATTGAGTCCTATTGAAGTGGCGACTATGTATCAGACGCTGGCCAACGGTGGTTTCAACACACCAATGCGCGGTATTCGCAGTGTGTTGACGGCAGAAGGCGAGCCGCTCAAGCGCTATCCATTCCAGATCCAACAGCGTTTTGACCCGGCTTCAATCTTTCTGATTCAGAATGCCATGCAGCATGTGATGCGAGAGGGTACTGGGCGCTCGGTCTATAACGTCCTGCCAAGAAGCCTCACGGTGGCAGGTAAGACAGGTACCAGTAATGACTCACGGGACAGCTGGTTCGCCGGGTTTAGTCAGGATGTGCTGGCCGTTGTCTGGCTGGGCCGCGACGATAACGGCAAAACGCCGTTTACCGGGGCAACCGGTGCTTTGCAGGTATGGACCAGCTTTATGAAAAAAGCGGACCCATTACCTCTGGATATGCCGCAGCCGGATAACATTGTGCAAGCCTGGATTGATCCGCATACAGGTCAAGGTTCTGATGCCAACTGCCCGGGTGCGGTGCAGATGCCGTATATTCGCGGCAGTGAGCCGCCAGCTGGTGCCAGTTGTGGCGCGCAGGAACCTGCGCCGGGTGAAGCTGTGATGGATTGGGTCAAGGGCTGGTTGAATTAAGCAAAGAGGATTAGACGTGAACAAGTGGTGGATTCCGGCTGTTTCAGCCTTTGCTTTGCTTAATGGCTGTGCGAGTGTGCCGCAGGGTTCAATCCCTGTGGTCGACTCGGGTGTGCCGGTGTCAAACAATGAGCGTGTATCGGCTCAGCGCACAGCCAGTAATTATCCGCAGGCGACGGCTACTCGCGCCGCCCAGGCTCAAGCGATTCCTCAGGACTCAGGAGTCGTTGTGATGATCCCAGGGGGCGGGGCGGCTGTTTCGACTCCCATAAGCAGCGCACCTTTTACGCCGGGGCCGATTACCCCTGGGCCGGCCTCCGCGCCGATCAGCACGGGGAGTTACACACCGAGCACGACCTATACGGCCCCGGCGCCTGTAAGCCCCAGCGGAATCCCATCCAGCAGTGGTGCTCTGGCAGCCGATGAGCAATTGGACGGGCCGGTGCTGGCGCTGCTGACAACTGCGCAACAACAGCAATCCAGTGGCGATTTGAACGGCGCTTCTTCGAGCCTTGAGCGGGCTCAGCGAGTAGCGCCTCGTGAGCCGCAGGTGCTTTATCGTTTGGCTCAGGTGCGCATGGCTCAAGGGGATGCTGCACAGGCGGAGCAATTTGCCCGCCGCGGTCTGACCTTCGCCAGTGGCCGTCCCGACCTGCAGGCGAGTCTATGGGGTTTGATTGCCCAGGCCCGTGAAAAGCAAGGTGATGCAGCCGGCGCTGCATCTGCGCGTCAAAAAGCCAAGGTAAGCCTCTGATGGACGATCGTATAGCGGCCCTTGCCGACCAGTTATTGTTGATTGAGCGCGAATTGCGCGTGCAGGGCTGGTGGGATGATGTTGCCCCCAGTGCCGAAGCTTTGAGCAGTGTTGAGCCTTTTTCAGTGGACACGCTGGATTTCCACCAATGGCTGCAGTGGATTTTTCTAACCAGAATGAAGCAAATTCTTGAGCACAATCTCCCTTTGCCCAATGCATCCGGGATCCTCGAAATGGCCGAAATGGTGTATGCCGAACGCCCGCTCGAGAGCCTTGGGTTGCGCACTGCGCTGAAAAAGTTCGACCAACTGATCGTCGACGCTCGTTAATTGCCTGGCTGCCGGTTTTTCCGGCAGTCGAGCGCATATTTCTACCGCTTTGCGCCATTCGCGCGCGTTTTATCCCTCATCAAGCCCGCTTCTTATGAGTTCTCATGCGCTTTGTTGGAAAAAAGCGCAATTATTGCTTGACTTGCAGAGGCTGAAACACAAGAATCCAACGACCGCTGTACAGGGACTGCCAGAAGCAGACCCTCTCAGCAGACCATGAGGCGCACACCCGCGCCGACTTGTTACACCCGCAACGCGTTACCTCGCGCTGGGTGGGAAAACCCCGCAACACTTGGGGAGTTCCCAATACTTGCTCAGTCAGTGCTGACGTAGTCGGCGACTACCGTCGCTCATGCTCTGCTGAGAAGTAAACCTATTAAGACCCGTTCGTATTTTTGTGAGCGGTATTCTGGCGTTTTAGAGGTGAACAACGTGGAGCTTTTATCTGGCGGTGAGATGCTCGTCCGCTTTTTGCGCGACGAAGGTGTCAAACATATCTACGGGTACCCAGGTGGTGCTCTCCTTCATGTTTACGATGCGCTGTTCAAAGAACCGGAAGTGACCCACATCCTGGTTCGCCACGAACAGGCTGCAACCCATATGGCTGACGGTTATGCCCGTGCCACCGGTAAAGCCGGGGTCGTACTGGTCACGTCCGGGCCGGGTGCAACCAATGCCATTACCGGTATCGCTACGGCCTATATGGACTCCATTCCGATGGTGATCATTTCCGGTCAGGTGCCTAGCACCATGGTCGGGACCGATGCGTTTCAAGAGACCGACATGATCGGTATCTCCCGGCCGATCGTGAAGCACAGCTTTATGATCAAGCATGCCTCCGAAATCCCGGAGGTGATGAAAAAAGCTTTCTATCTCGCGCAATCCGGTCGTCCCGGCCCGGTGGTTGTCGATATCCCTAAAGATATGACCAACCCGGCTGAGAAGTTCGAGTACGTCTTCCCGAAGAAAGCCAAGTTGCGCTCTTACAGTCCGGCGGTTCGTGGGCATTCGGGGCAAATCCGCAAAGCCGTTGAAATGCTTTTGGCAGCCAAACGTCCGGTTCTCTACGCGGGGGGCGGCGTTATCCTGGGTGGCGGTTCTGAGCCGCTGACCGAGCTGGCAAAAATGCTCAACGTGCCAGTGACTAATACGCTGATGGGGTTGGGTGCCTACCCAGGCACTGACCGCCAGTTCATTGGCATGCTGGGGATGCATGGCAGCTTTACTGCCAACATGACCATGCATAACGCTGATGTCATTTTGGCAGTCGGTGCGCGCTTTGATGACCGTGTTATCAATGGCCCGTCCAAATTCTGTCCGAATGCCAAAATTATTCATGTCGATATTGATCCGGCATCCATCTCCAAAACCATCAAGGCCGATGTGCCCATTGTTGGGCCTGTAGAGAGTGTGATGACCGAAATGGTTGCCATCCTTAAGGACATCGGTGAAAAACCTGATCCTGAGGCAGTTGCCCACTGGTGGAAACAGATTGATGAGTGGCGCGGTGATCGCGGCCTGTTCCCTTATGACAAAGGTGACGGCAGCAAGATCAAGCCTCAAGCTGTGATCGAAATGCTCTGCGAAGTGACAAAAGGCGATGCGTATGTCACTTCCGATGTAGGGCAGCATCAGATGTTTGCGGCTCAGTACTACCGTTTCAACAAGCCTAATCGCTGGATCAACTCAGGCGGTCTGGGCACGATGGGCTTTGGTTTCCCGGCTGCGATGGGTGTGAAGCTGAACTTCCCTGATGCTGACGTTGCGTGTGTGACGGGCGAGGGCAGTATTCAAATGAATATTCAGGAACTGTCCACGTGTCTGCAATATGACCTGCCGGTAAAAATTATCAGCTTGAACAACGGCGTGCTAGGCATGGTTCGTCAGTGGCAGGACATGAACTACGGCAGCCGTCACTCGCACTCTTATATGGAGTCGCTGCCTGACTTCGTCAAGCTGGCTGAGGCCTATGGGCATGTGGGTATTCGGATCACCGATCTGAAAGACCTTAAGCCGAAGATGGAAGAAGCCTTCGCCATGAAAGATCGCCTGGTGTTCCTGGATATTCAGGTTGATACCAGTGAGCACGTATATCCGATGCAGATCAAAGATGGCTCCATGCGCGACATGTGGCTCAGCAAGACGGAGCGTACTTAATCATGCGGCACATTATTTCTTTGCTTCTTGAAAATGAACCCGGTGCTCTGTCTCGCGTTGTCGGGTTGTTCTCCCAGCGTAACTACAACATCGAAAGCTTGACCGTAGCGCCGACGGAAGACCCGACTTTGTCGCGTCTGACGCTGACTACGGTGGGGCATGACGAAGTTATTGAGCAGATCACTAAAAACCTGAACAAGCTGATTGAAGTGGTCAAGCTGGTGGACCTGTCAGAGAGTGCTCACATCGAGCGTGAACTGATGTTGGTCAAGGTCAAGGCGACGGGCGCTCAGCGTGCAGAGATCAAGCGCACCACGGATATTTTTCGTGGACAGATCGTTGACGTAAGCGCCAGTGTTTACACAGTGCAGTTGACAGGTACCAGCGACAAGCTCGACAGTTTCATTCAGTCGATTGGCACTGCATCGATCCTGGAAACCGTGCGTAGCGGCGTCACTGGTATTGCTCGTGGCGACAAAGTACTCAGCATCTAACTCTAATTAAGTAGTACATGGCCGAATGGCCTGGATATATAAGGGAAAATCATGAAAGTTTATTACGACAAAGACTGCGACCTTTCGATCATCCAGGGCAAAAAAGTAGCCATCATTGGTTACGGCTCCCAGGGTCACGCTCAAGCCTGCAACCTGAAAGATTCCGGCGTGGACGTTACTGTTGGTCTGCGTAAAGGTTCGCCGACTGTCGCCAAAGCCGAAGCTCACGGTCTGAAAGTGTCTGACGTTGCCAGTGCTGTTGCCGCTGCCGATATCGTGATGATCCTGACCCCGGACGAGTTCCAGTCTTCGCTGTACAAGAATGAAATCGAGCCGAACATCAAGCAAGGCGCGACACTGGCCTTCTCTCACGGCTTTGCGATCCATTACAACCAAGTTGTTCCGCGTGCCGACCTCGACGTGATCATGATCGCGCCGAAAGCGCCCGGTCACACCGTTCGTTCCGAGTTCGTAAAAGGCGGCGGTATTCCAGATCTGATCGCTATCTACCAGGATGCGTCGGGCAATGCCAAGAACGTTGCACTGTCTTACGCTTCGGGCGTGGGTGGTGGTCGCACCGGCATTATCGAAACGACGTTCAAGGATGAGACTGAAACTGACTTGTTCGGTGAGCAGGCTGTCCTTTGTGGCGGTACTGTTGAGCTGGTTAAAGCAGGCTTTGAAACTCTGGTTGAAGCCGGTTACGCGCCAGAAATGGCTTACTTCGAGTGCCTTCACGAGTTGAAGTTGATCGTTGATCTCATGTACGAAGGCGGTATCGCCAACATGAACTACTCGATCTCCAACAACGCTGAGTACGGTGAGTACGTGACCGGGCCAGAAGTGATCAATGCTGAATCCCGTCAAGCCATGCGTAATGCACTGAAGCGCATTCAAGATGGTGAATACGCGAAGATGTTCATCTCTGAAGGTGCTACGGGCTATCCATCGATGACCGCCAAGCGTCGCAATAACGCCGCCCACGGTATCGAGGTTATCGGCGAGCAACTGCGCTCGATGATGCCTTGGATCGGCGCGAACAAGATCGTAGATAAAGCAAAAAACTAAGTTTCAAGCGTAAAGAGAACGCGGCTTCGGCCGCGTTTTTTCGTTTCAGCGGCCGCTTCTGGTATAAAGCAGGATCGTTTGCGGGTGAGTCTTGGCCGCAAGCCTCTATCGAAACTTTTCATATCGTTGCAAGGTAATGTCCATGAGCGAACGTCCCGAAGAGCCAAAAGCGGCTTCAGACGCCGATAGCCTGCTGCCTGTCGATGAGCATGTCGAAGAAGGGCATGACGCTGAGGGCCGTAAGGTCCGGCATCGTGGTATCTATCTGCTGCCAAACCTTTTCACTACGGCGAACTTGTTCGCTGGTTTTTACTCCATCATCAACTCAATGAGCGCACAAAGTGCTATGAGCGCTGGTGATGCTGCTGGTGCAAGCAAGTATTTTGCATTTGCTGCCATCGCTATTTTTGTCGCGATGGTGTTGGACGGCCTTGATGGTCGTGTGGCTCGTATGACCAATACTGAAAGCGCTTTTGGCGCTGAATATGATTCCTTGTCCGATATGGTCGCTTTTGGCGTCGCTCCTGCATTGCTGGCTTTTGGCTGGGCATTGGGTGATATGGGCAAGGTGGGCTGGATGGTTGCCTTTATCTATGTCGCGGGTGCCGCTTTGCGTCTGGCGCGTTTCAATACCCAGGTTGGCACGGCCGATAAACGCTATTTTATTGGCTTGGCGAGCCCGGCCGCCGCAGGTGTTGTTGCTGGAATCGTCTGGGCATTCAGTGATTATGGAATCCAGGGGTCCAAGATGTCCTTCCTGGTGGCCCTGTTGGTTGCAGCTGCTGGCATGTTGATGGTCAGCAATATCAAGTACAACAGCTTTAAAGAGCTGGACTTGAAGGGGCGAGTTCCGTTTGTAGCCATCCTTGCGGTGGTGTTGGTCTTTGCCGTTGTGTTTAGCGATCCCCCGCGTATTCTGCTGATCGCTTTTTTGGCGTATGCCGCTTCGGGTCCTATTCAATACTTGCTGCATTTACGTCGTAACAAAAGCCGCGGGTGATGTAATTTCTCCCATACTCCGTAGTCTATTGGTGCATCAGCCCTCCAATACTACGGAGTTGTCATGCTAATCAAGCTGCCTAAAGCGTCCGACAGTAAAGAGTCGGACGTAACGCCTGAATCCTTCTATCTATCCCGTCGTTCATTATTGGGCAGTTCGCTTGCAGGCTTGGCTGTGGGCGTACTTCCACGTTGGTCCAGTGCTGACGAGGCCGTCAGATATGCTGATGTCGAGCCGGGCAAAGCGCCCAGCTGGTTTGTCCAAAAGCTTGCTCAAACCAAATGGCAGGCCGTTACGGTAAAAGATGAAGCAATTACTCCTTATAAGGACGCCACGCACTACAACAACTTTTACGAATTTGGCACCGACAAAGGGGATCCTGCTCAAAATGCGGGGGCGCTGAAAACGGAGCCTTGGACGGTGGTAGTGGATGGAGAGGTCGGCAAGCCTGGTCGGTACGCACTGGAAGACTTCATGAAGCCCTATCAGTTGGAAGAGCGAATTTATCGATTGCGCTGCGTGGAGGCGTGGTCAATGGTGATTCCGTGGATGGGCTTTCCGTTATCGGCCTTGCTAAAACAGGTTGAGCCCACATCCAAAGCAAAATACATCCGTTTTGAAACGTTGCAGGATCCCAAGATAATGCCAGGTCAGCGCTCGGGTTTTGCGTTGATCGACTGGCCTTATGTGGAGGGGCTGCGACTGGACGAGGCCATGAATCCATTGGCAATTCTGGCGGTGGGGATGTATGGGCGAGAGTTACCCAATCAGAATGGAGCCCCTCTGCGTTTGGTCGTGCCCTGGAAGTATGGGTTTAAAAGCGTTAAATCGATTGTGCGAATCAGTCTGGTTGAGGAGCAGCCGAAAACCACATGGCAGAGTATCGCGGCGGATGAGTACGGTTTTTATGCCAACGTAAACCCTCAGGTCGACCACCCGCGTTGGACGCAGGCGCGTGAGCGGCGTTTGCCGAGCAGCCTTTTCAGTCCCAACGTGCGTGATACCCAAATGTTCAACGGTTACGCTGATGAAGTCGCTTCTATATATAGTGGATTAGATTTGCGGAAGAACTATTGATGCGACTTTTGCTCTGGCGGCTTTGCGTTTTCATGACTGTTTGCATCTGGCCTTTGTATTGGTTGTATGAGGCCTGGAGTTTTGCCTTGGGGCCAGATCCAGGAAAGGTGCTGGTAGATCGACTGGGGCTTGGCGCACTGATCTTGTTGCTGGTGACCTTAAGCATGACACCCTTGCATAAGCTTACTGGCTGGACAGGGTGGATTGCTGTTCGGCGACAGCTTGGCTTGTGGTGCTTTGCTTACGTTGTACTGCATCTGTGTGCCTACCTATTTTTTGTTCTTGGGCTTGATTGGTCGCAGCTAGGTGTGGAGTTAAGCAAGCGTCCCTACATTATCGTCGGTAGCTTGGGGTTCCTCTGTCTGCTGGCACTGGCTGTAACGTCCAATCGTTACAGTCAAAAACGTTTAGGCGTGCGTTGGAAAAAGCTGCATCGTTTGGTGTACTTGGTTTTAGGGTTGGGCTTGTTGCATATGCTTTGGATTGTGCGGGCTGACCTCAAGGAGTGGGCGATCTATGCATTTATAGGGACCAGTCTTCTAGCTTTGCGAATACCTGCGGTGAAGCGCCGTATTCCGCGCGTATTTAAGAAAAAACCATATTCAGCAGCTTAACCAGCGATTACTGCTTGACCCGGAATTATAAAGGCCTATAATTCGCCCCACTTCCGGCGCAGTCGAAACGGAAAACTCCTTGATATTCAATGAGTTGTACGGTTTTCGACGGTGTCAGCTTCAAGTCATCGAAGCAGGAAATGAGGTGTTGACAGCAGCGTGTAACGCTGTAGAATTCGCCTCCCG
>NZ_WIWC01000150.1 GCF_009600315.1 Pseudomonas helleri
TTTCCGTCCAGGGCCTGGTCGGCAGCAACACGGGCCAGGTTCCAGATATCGGCGCCGAAGTTCTCCAGCAACTGGGCCAGGGCAGGTGGTGGTGGGTCGATGAGTGGCTGGGCCTCTTGCTGCTTGCGGTTCTTCCACTCGCTCATGGCCTCCTGAATGGTCGTAAAGCTGCCGACGCCACCCAGGCGCTTGCGCACGTTGGCCAGGGTGGGCTTAGTGCCGTCAGCGTCCAGTTCGTCGGCGGCCTCCCAGATCATTTCCTTGGTGAGTGCCATGGGGCGTGCTCCTTTGTATG
>NZ_WIWC01000151.1 GCF_009600315.1 Pseudomonas helleri
GGGGGGCGCGCAAGATCAAGGGATGCCTTGAACGGCGCGGCAGCGCCATGCCGGCAGCCAGTACGGTTCATGCCATTCTCAAACGCAATGATCGTATCGACCCTCAGGCAGGCCTCGTCAAACCTTTCACCAGGTTTGAACACGAGCAACCCAATGACCTGTGGCAAATGGACTTTAAAGGCCATGTGCCCATGCGTACGGGTCGCTGCCATCCATTGACTCTTCTGGATGACCACTCGCGTTTCTTTTTAACTATCGCCGCCTGTGGAAACGAGCAGCGCGGGACGGTTCAG
>NZ_WIWC01000152.1 GCF_009600315.1 Pseudomonas helleri
TTACGATTTTTGCCAGCGATTGCTCCGACGATGGCGCCAGCTCCACCGGTGAGTACACCGCCTAATGCTGCGCCAGTAAGACTGCCGCCTATGCCTGATGTAGATTTTGACTCTATGGAGTCGTTGACCTCTAGCACTATCTCTATGATATCGGATGGGTAAATCACATGAGGCTGCTGGCCTGGTGAACACAAAATTATCTTCGAGTAATCCTGGTTGATGGCCAACCTGCCATTAACACTTTGAAAGCTTTTAAAAGGGTGGAAATGGGTGGTTTCCATAAAGCCAATA
>NZ_WIWC01000153.1 GCF_009600315.1 Pseudomonas helleri
TGCTTGAGCGCTGCCAGTTGAGACAGGGTGTCGTCACGCACCAGGAGCTGGCCCAGCGCAGCTTTGGCCGATTCGTCCAACACTTCTGCCAGCAAGCCGCCCAAGCGCCTGCGTTCGGTGGACAGGGCTTCACTGACCAGCTCTTGTAAGGTGGTGTGGCCGGGCCGGATGATTTTGTGCTCGCTGAGCCAAACGATCAGTTCGGCGGCCACGAATCCTGGCATTACGTCGCGCCGCACGATCTGTTCAGCCTGCTGTGCCAGTTGCGGCAGGAAGCTAGCCGCCCACGA
>NZ_WIWC01000154.1 GCF_009600315.1 Pseudomonas helleri
CTGTTGATAACTCAGCAAGGTGGCCAGCTCGCCGGGCTTTTGCTCGCTGGCCAGCAAGGCATCGGCTAACGCCTGGGCGTCACGCAACGACAGGTTGAAGCCCTGACCGGCAATCGGGTGCAGGCTGTGCGCCGCGTTGCCCAACACCACCAGGTGTGGGCGTACCTGCTCTTCGGCCTCAACCAGCACCAGCGGGTACAAGTGGCGGGCGCCGACTTGTTCAAGGGTGCCCAGGCGATAGCCAAAAACGGCCTGCAACTCGCTGAGGAAACTGCGTTCATCGAGTG
>NZ_WIWC01000155.1 GCF_009600315.1 Pseudomonas helleri
CCATAACAGCACCGGAGAGAAGGCACCGGGCGAGCCTAGGCGAGCTCGGCCGTATGGTAGGGCAAGGACCTTTTGGTTACTTTTGGGGCTGTTTGCCAAAAGTGACTCGCCGTAAGGGCGAAACCCTTAGTTCAGCTAGACACATTTAATGGATATGTACTCGAAGGTTTTAATTGCCCAGCGTACATATCCATTTGGTGTACTAAGACTTTCTACGGGTTCCGCCCTTACGGCGGCTCACTTTTGTCAAACAGCCACAAAAGTAAGCAAAAAGGCCTTGCCCCTG
>NZ_WIWC01000156.1 GCF_009600315.1 Pseudomonas helleri
CCGGGTTAACCGGTTGGCCTTCACGTGACCAGGCGCGGCAACGGCCATCGTGCAGGACCAAAACTCGCGGGGCCAAGGCATCGTCAGCACCAATTCGATCAAGCACTTGGCCGGTGACACTGGCGTCACGCACTTCGATACTCACTTCACCCGGCCACCCCGGTAGCGACTTCAACAGATGCAGCGTGAGCTTTTCGCTGTCCGGCGTCGCCGTAGCGTTCAAATACAAGCCTTCGTAGGCGCGAGCCAGCCGGACTTCTTTGGCCGTCCATTGAAGCTGCTCGGT
>NZ_WIWC01000157.1 GCF_009600315.1 Pseudomonas helleri
CAAGCGCTAAAAGCAAAGCCCCTCACCCTAGCCCTCTCCCGGAGGGAGAGGGGACTAAAAGCGAAAGCAGATCTACTTCACGCCACCGATCAAGCCCCCTCTCCCTCTGGGAGTGTATGGACCGGGGACATCGCGAACAGAATGTTCGGAGACATAGCGAACAGTTAGCGAAGCGATTTCCCTGATATTACAACCTTGGTCACTTTATCAATTTGGGCAATACGATGGCTTCCCCAGAACACATCGTATTGCCCATCCTGAGCACCTTCTCTTACCCCCACGCG
>NZ_WIWC01000015.1 GCF_009600315.1 Pseudomonas helleri
AAGGGCTCAATGTGTCGTATTAAAAAGTGTTCGCTATGTCTCCGAACATTCTGTTCGCGATGTCCCCGGTCCATACACCCCCGGAGGGAGAGGGAGCTGATCGAAGGTGTTGCGCAAATCTGCTTTTGCCTTTAGTGAGGGCTGGCTTGGGCTACAATCGCGCTCCCTCAAGGAGCCTGCATGTCGTCTTCCCTCTTAGCTGACTGGCGCGACCGCCCAACCCATCGCCGCGTGTGGGCGCTGGCCGCCCCCATGATTCTGTCGAATATCTCGGTGCCGCTGGTCGCTCTGGTCGACAGCACTGTCATTGGCCATTTGCCCCACGCCCACCAACTGGGCGCCGTGGCCGTCGGCGCCAGCCTGTATATCTTCCTGGCCTGGATGATGGGCTTTCTGCGCATGGGCACCACTGGCTTTGCCGCGCAGGCCGCCGGGCGGGGTGATGGCACGGCATTACGGCAAATCCTGCTACAAGGTCTGTTACTCGCCGGGGGGCTGTCCCTGCTGCTGGGCGCTATCGCGATACCGTTCAGCGGCGTGGCCCTGAACCTGATGCAACCCTCAGCCGAGCTGCATGAGCTGACCCTGGCGTTCTTCCACACCCGTCTATTTGGTCTGCCCGCCGCGCTGGCCAGCTATGCGCTGGTTGGCTGGTTTCTGGGCACGCAAAACGCCCGTGCACCACTGGCCATTCTGCTGACCACCAACCTGGTGAATATCGCGCTTAACCTGTGGTTTGTGCTCGGACTGGATTGGGGGGTCGTGGGCTCGGCACGGGCGTCGGTGATTGCCGAATGGAGCGGTGCCCTGCTCGGCCTGTACCTTACACGCGGCGCACTGCGCACCTATCCGGGCAAGGTGCGATGGGCGGCGCTGCGTCTGTGGTACAACTGGAAACCGCTGCTGGGGGTTAATCGCGATATTTTTATTCGCAGCCTGCTGCTGCAATCGGTGTTTTTCGCCATCACCCTGCAAGGTGCACGGCTGGGCGACGCGACCGTGGCTGCGAATGCGCTGCTGCTCAACGGCCTTCTGTTGGCCGCCCATGCGCTGGACGGTCTGGCCCACGCAGTCGAAGCCTTATGCGGGCATGCAATCGGCGCCCGTGACCGGGAAGCGTTGCGCCGTTCAATGGTGGTGGCTTGCGGCTGGTCGCTGCTGGCCAGTGTCGCATTTGCCCTGCTGTTCCTGTTCGGCGGGCATCTGTTTGTGCAGATGCAAACCGACATCGCCAGCGTGCGCGAAACCGCCTTCCAGTACTTGCCCTATCTGGCGGTGTTGCCACTGATTGCGGTGTGGAGTTACTTGCTCGACGGCTTGTTTATCGGCGCCACTCGCGCACGGGAAATGCGCAATGCCATGGTCATCAGCGTGGTGATCGCCTTCCCCGTCGCCTGGGCGCTGCACGGCTTCGGCAATCACGGGCTGTGGATAAGTTTTCTGCTGTTTATGGTGCTGCGCAGCGCCACGTTGGGGGTGTATGCGTGGCGCATGCAACGTCGGGATCAATGGTTCACCCCATAAAAAAACGCCGCCCCCTGTTCGGGAAGCGGCGTTTTTTACAGCTACGTGAAAATTACGAAGACAGGTACGAGGAGCGCGTCAGGCCCAGACGCAGGGCGTCCAGATACTGGGTGCGCTCTTTGACGCTGATGTTGGCGCTGGCCACTTTGTCGCGGTAGTGAGTCATCAACTCTTCCGGCGACAAGTGCACGTAACGCAGCATGTCTTCGATGGTGTCGTGGGTCTCGATACCGGCGTGGTACACGCTGCCATCCGGGTTCTGGTAGATGTTCACCGAGTCGGTATCACCGAACAGGTTGTGCATATCACCCAGAATTTCCTGATAGGCGCCCACCAGAAAGATGCCCAGCAGATAGTCTTCGCCTTCGTTCAGACCGTGCACCGGCAGGCTGGTTTCGATGCTTTGCTCGTCGACGTATTGCTTGATCTTGCCGTCGGAGTCGCAGGTAAGGTCTTGCAGCACAGCGCGACGCAGCGGTTCTTCGTTCAGACGGTGCAGCGGCAGAATTGGCAATACCTGACCAATGGCCCAGGTGTCCGGCAGGCTCTGGAATACCGAGAAGTTGCAGATGTACTTGTCGGCCAGCTTGTCGTTGAGCTCGTCCAGCACTTGACGGTGCGAACGCTGACGCGCTTTCAACGAGTTGTGCAGGCGACGGCACACGGCGAAATAGCACTGCTCGGCCAAGGCTTTTTCGGCCAGATTGATTTTGCCGTCTGCGTACTGGGCAGCGATGTCGCTCATGTAGTGCGTGGCACGCCAGTAAGTTTCGGTGACCATCTCAATGTCGGTCGGACCCAGCAGGTCAACCAGCCATTGCACGGTTTCCGGCAAGCTTTCCTTGTTCTGGATCTCGGGCACGTCGTCGTTGTGTTTCTCAACGTCGGTCACTTGCACCACCAGCATGGCGTGGTGCGCCGTCAGCGAACGGCCGCTTTCAGAGAAAATGTGCGGATGCGGCAAGCTTTGCGCATCACAGAATTCTTTGAGCATGCCGACCACGACGCCAGCGTAGTCGTCCATGTCGTAGTTGATCGAGCTGGCGTTGCGCGAGTGGGTACCGTCGTAGTCGACGCCCAGGCCACCGCCCACGTCGATATGGTCAACCGGCAGGCCCAGGTTACGCAGTTCGCCGTAGTAACGAATCGCTTCCTTGAAACCGTGCTGGTAGTCCGCCAGGTTGGCGATCTGCGAGCCCATATGAAAGTGCAGCAGGCGGATGCCCTGATCCAGACCAGCCGCGCGGAAGCGCTCGACCACTGACAACAACTGCGCAGCAGACAGACCGAACTTGGATTTCTCACCGCCGGTGTCAGCCCACTTGCTCGACGCCAACGACGACAGGCGCACGCGCAGGCCGACCTGTGGCTTGACCTTGAGGGAGGCCGCTTCTTCGATCACGAGGTCCACTTCGGACTCTTTCTCGATCACGATGAACACGTTGTGACCCAGCTTTTGGCCCATCAACGCCAGGCGGATGAATTCACGATCCTTGTAACCGTTGCAGACGATAGTGCCGCCTTTCGGGGCCAACGCCAGCACGGCCAGCAGCTCAGGCTTGGAGCCGGCTTCAAGACCAATCGAAACGTCCTTGGTGGCGATGATGTTTTCGATCACCGCTTCTTGCTGGTTCACCTTGATCGGGTAAAGCGCGGTGTACTGGCTCTGGTATTCCAGACGCTCGATATTGGCATCGAAAGCGCCGGTCAGCTGGCGTACACGGTCTTGCAAAATATCGGGAAAACGCACCAGCAATGGCAAGGACAAGCCACTTTTGCGCAGTTCGTCGACTTGCTCGTACAGATCAATGGGCGAGCTGTTCGGGCCGTTCGGACGGACTTCTACGCGACCGGCTTCATTGATCGCGAAATACCCGGCCCCCCAATGGCGAATCCCATAAACACTGCGGCTGTCCGCAACTGTCCATTGGCTGCCATCGTCTTTGCGTGTGCGTCGTACGGACATCGAAGTCCCCTATATAAGTCAAAAAGCCCAACCTGAGCGCAGGTTGGCGCAGTCTAAAGCGTGAAAGTGACGATTCGTCTGTGCAGGGTAGACCGCTGCAACAGCACGGAGTTTAGAAACCCGTCAGAACAGGTTCTGTGAAAACCATGGCGAGCCGTGCCTAAGGCCCTTCAGGGCAACGGTACAGCTCAACGGTGGTCTTCACAGAAGCTGCTAACCGCCAGACTTCCTGGCTTTGAACCCGTGCTTGATCAACTCGCCAAGCAGCAGTTCGACGTGATCACCCTGGATCTCGATAATGCCGTCTTTCAACGCACCGCCCGTACCACAGCGTTTTTTCAACGTGGTGGCCAGCTCTTTGAGCGCGTCTTCAGCTAATGGCACGCCGGTTATCGTCGTGACCGTCTTGCCGCCACGGCCCTTGCTTTCGCGGCGCACGCGAGCAATGCCATCACCGGCAGGGATCTGGGTTTGTTTGCAGGTACAGGCGTCCACCGGCTGACGACAGTCCGGACAGTGACGACCTGCGTCGGTGGAAAATACCAGGCCACCGAGGGCGGCGAAGGATGCGGCTTTTTTGGCCACCGGCAATCCTCATATGGAGGACAAAAAATTGGCCGGTGCAGGACGCGGGAGCGCCACGCTATACCGACCGCGAAGCCCCACTCTGGCAGGGGCAGCGCAACTCGGGCGGGAAAACCGCCCAAGCCTGAAAAAGGTCGCGCAGTGTAACGACAAATTGGCCCCGGCCCAAGAGCCAATTGGCGCCAATTTAAAACGATTCTCTGGCGCCGCACTTTCGTAGCAGCTGCCGCAGGCGGCGTCCGATTGCGCAGCGATCGCAAGAGGGTGCCAACCGGTTTCGCCTGACATAACAGGTTGCCCGAATTGCGACGGCTATGCCGCCGAACGCCGCCTTCGGCAGCTGCTACGCCGTTTCGTGCTTGCGCTCCAGATACCGCTTCAGTGCGGCCAGTGAATCGGGACAAAAATCCTGTTGTTCACTTAAACGCAATGCCTCGGCCACCGGCATGAATAACGCCTGCTGAACCTCTTCAGGTTGAACCTGCAACAGGCCATCCCAAACGGCCGAAAACACCCCGCACCAGAGGTGATTCTGTGGACCTTCGAAGTAAAACCGCTCATGGGCGATCAGCGGCACGCCACTGACCCCCAGTTCTTCGGCCAACTCGCGAGCGGCCGACTCGGCGTAGCTTTCATTCATGCCCACCATGCCGCCCGCCGCGACATCCCAAAAGCCCGGATACAGGGCTTTGCTTAAAGTGCGCTGGTGCACGCACAACTCGCCGGCAGCGTTGAACAACAGAATGAACGTGCCGCGCCCGATCAAGCCTTGCTCGCGCAGCTCATGACGAGGTTTGGTACCGAGCACGCGGTCATCACGATCCACCCAGACCACCTGCTCAACATCCGAGGCCGCACGGTGTGCGGCCTCATTGGCTGATATAGACATCCTTTAGCCTTGTGACAGCAGTTGACGCAAGTCCATGACTGCTGCGTTGGCGCGGGAGATATAGTTGGCCATGACCAGCGAATGATTGGCCAAAACACCATAGCCACTGCCATTGAGAATCATCGGACTCCATACCGGCTCTTGCGCGGCTTCCAGTTCACGAATGATCTGACGGACGCTCACCGTAGCGTTCTTCTTGGCCAGCACATCGGCAAAGTCGACCTCAATGGCCCGCAGCAAGTGCGACAACGCCCACGCCTGACCGCGAGCTTCATAGAACACGTTGTCGATCTGCATCCACGGGGTTTCGACAATCTCTTCGTCAACCACCGGGACTTGACCCGGTTGCAGGCTTTCGGTTTTCAGCGCGCTGTTGAGTTTGACACGCCCAACGCTCGCCGACAGACGCTGCGACAGCGAGCCCAAACGGGTACCCACATCGCCCAGCCAGTTGTTCAGGTTGTCGGCCCGCGCATAGAACAGCGCGTTTTTCTGGCTCGGATCAGACAGTCGCGCCTGATAACGGCTCAGGGAGTTGATGCCTTCCTGATATTCCGATTCGCTGGACGGCAACATCCAGCTCTTGTTGTCAAAGTTGAAACGCGGTTCGGCCTTGGCCAGATCCGCGTCTTCAGCCGATTGTGATTGCGAACGGGCAAAGTCTTTACGCAGTGCGCGGGTCAGGTCACGGACCTGCACCAGCACGCCATATTCCCAGCTCGGAATATTGTCGAGCAGCACACCCGGCGGCATGCGGTCATTGGATAAATACCCACCCGGCTTGTTCAGCAATGTCCCAGCCACTGTTTTCAAGGTTTCGACGGTGGTGAAGCCCGGCACCATTTGCTTGCCTTCTTTCTCGGCAGCCAATTGCGCATTTTGCTGAACCGGGAACAAGTCAGGCTCTTGGCTCCAGTACCACCCCAGGCCCAGGCATACCACCACGTAAATGCCGAGCAAAACGGCGATGGAGCGGCTAAGCAGAATACTCTTGAAATAGCCACGCGGCTGCGCGTGGCTTTCCTTGACCGACTCGCGGGCACTGCCCTCACGTTTCTTCCAGTCCAGCATGGCCATATCCTTTCAATATCAGGTTCAACAATTCGACCACAACCCTACCCCATCGTGCTGCCTGTAGGTGCACGTTTTTCTGTCAATCCGGGCTTGACTGCCAAATGCAGACAGCCATCGACACTAAATGATGGGCCATCCGTAAATTTCAAGTCGGCAGCCCACCTGTGACGTTCAACTATGTAAAGGCCGGGTTTATTTCCTTTTATTCTTTCAGGACTGGGCCAACCGTTAGTTCTGACAGTTGGCAACAATTTGCTTCCTATATCTAATACACCTGCCGCATAGACAATTCTCCCTCTCATTGAAATAGGAATAATCATGAAGACAATCATAGCTCTGGCATTAGTTGCCTTTTCCTCGCTGTCCTTCGGGGCTACATTAACTATTGATAACCAATCCACACACACGTATGTGATGATTCCAAAAAAGATCTATCCGGCCTGCGTTACGCATCCCGCTTCCGATTGTACCCTGCCGCCCCAAAAGAAAACTGAATACACCCTTCCGGACCTTTATAACCTGGAGACTTTCCAACTTGTTTCAACCCCTGATCCGGATTCGGGAAAATTCACGCTTAACGGCAGCGCTAGTTACTCGTACCGTAATGAGGAATGGAAAGGTCAAGTGATCAGCTGCAACACCATAAATAAAGACGCTGTCAGTATTCAAATCGTTATCGAAGATATGTGGGACGCAACCTGCCAAACCAAAGAGGACCATCTTACACGCTTTGTTGACTGGTCGAGCGGCGCCAACATGACAATCACCATCCGCGACCTTTAACAATCAAATCTTCAAACGCTGGGCAGGCAGCGTAATAACGCTGTGCAGGTCTTTCACGCTTGCGCCCAGCGGTGGCCGCGCCGCCACCCATTCACAGTTCGCCGCTTCGCGATACTGGTATATGTGACAGTAGGCAGGCATGAGTTTCTAATCCTTAATAAGTGGGTGCTGGCCTTTAGCCTTAATCGGCACGCCTTACTGATCAAGGACCTGCAAGCTTATGAAAGTGTTTTTTGCATTATCACTACTGGCTTGTTCAACTTTTTGTGGTGCGGCAACGCTGACCATCAACAATCTGTCGACCCGGGCATGGATTTTCATTCCAGACGACCGCATAGATCCGGTATGCCAGCACCACCCTGCTTTTCCTCGAAAGTGCGCGTTGGCCCCATCAGCAATAACTACTTTTGTACTGCAGGAAGAGCCTTATAACAGTGCTATTTTTACGGTAGTGGCCACTCACGCAACGCCCAACAGCCTTATTGATAAAAAGCGCGTCTACCTCACTCGCGCTCATGCTGATGACACCGAACACTACGAGGTTCAGGGCAGCAGCAGCTACAGCTATAAAAACGCTGTCGACACCGAACAGTTTATTTCATGTGACACCGTGAATCGATCCGCGGTCAGCATTGAAGTCATCATAAAAAATCACACCCAAAAACATTGTCAAACGCCGGATGATGAATTCATGGAGTGGGTCGAAAACAGGTTCACTTCCGATATGATGATTACCGTTCGGGATATTAACTAACTTCCCCAACCTGTTATTTATGACAGTAGCCAGTGGCGCGAAACGCGATTAAGTTTGGAAACGTTCACTCCTAAACTGCCGTGACCATCGCAAGCGGGCACTGTTATGAGAATGATCATTTTCATTGTGCCTCTGTTTTTTTCACCGCCAGGCCCTGGCGCCCTACTGCATATTGATAACCAGTCGAATTTTCTGGCCGTCGTGCTGAACAACATCGGCGGCCATCCGTGTACACCCTCCGCTAACACCGCCCCCCCCTGCTTAATCCCTCCACATTCCCACTTTGTTCATGAGTTGGTGGATGATGAGCCAGCCAATGCAACGTTACACATTATTTCAATGCCCTCCACCCAGCCCCCCCCAGGCGAGGCGCTCGATAAATATGCGTTCGAGAGTTTTGCCAATTTCACCTATCGC
The DNA here is from genome assembly GCF_009600315.1 of Pseudomonas helleri. GTDB lineage: Bacteria > Pseudomonadota > Gammaproteobacteria > Pseudomonadales > Pseudomonadaceae > Aquipseudomonas > Aquipseudomonas helleri_A. The sequence goes on from NZ_WIWC01000015.1 coordinate 7,993, forward strand.
CCTCTGGGCCCTTTGAAATATGAACAGCTCACCTGCGCCACTCCCGCAAACGAAGGCATCACTATTCGACTGATTCTGGAGGGAGTGACTCAGGTGGACTGTGACACCACTAACACCCGCGGTATTACCTGGATCTATAAACGCAATGACATTCCTTTAAAGTTCATTCTCAATGACGTTCCGACCGTGAAGAACCCGCGTCAACACTCACCGCCCCAGTGACCCGTCCACTCTGACATCCGCGTGTCAGCACAGGCCAAGCCACTCCGTTATCATGGCCGCACGTTTGATATGCGAGATTCCTATGCGCCGCTTGCTCTGCCTCCTGTTTATGCTCTGCACCCTGCCTGCCATGGCGACGGGACTGCTGGACAACCGCCCCAGCTCTACGCTGGGCGCGATCAATAACAGTCGTGACTTCTTGCCAGTGCGCGAAGCGTTCAAGCTCAACCTGATCGAAAGCACACCTGAAACGATCAAACTGCGCTTCGTACCGACTGAGGGTTATTACCTGTATCGGCATCGGTTCGACTTTAAAACCGAACCAGCTGACATCGCGCTAGGCTCTGTGCAGTTGCCCTCCGGCGAAGCGAAACATGACGAGTATTTTGGCGATGTCGAGGTCTACCACAGCATTCTCGATGTCGACATCCCACGCCCGGCCAATGACCCACGACCTTTCACATTGGTTGTTACGTATCAGGGCTGTGCCGACAAAGGCCTGTGCTACCCACCCGAAACAGAGCGCCTGAGTATCAGCGGCACCGTACCGACAGCGGCCTCTGCAGCCAGCGCTGGTGCCCAAACGTCATGGAACTGGCGCGAGCTGGCGTTGTTTTTCCTGGCGGGAATTGGCCTGACATTCACCCCTTGCGTATTGCCCATGCTGCCAATTTTGTCCGGCGTGGTGCTGCGCGGCCAGGTGGGTGGATTGCGCGGATTTAGCCTGTCGCTGGCCTACGTATTGCCCATGGCGGCCTGCTTTGCTCTGCTGGGGGCGTTGATGGGGTTGTTCGGCGCTCAACTCAATCTTCAAGCCCGGCTGCAATCGGCGTGGGTGCTGGTGCCCTTTGCGCTGTTCTTCGCCATTTTCGCGCTGGCCATGTTTGGTGTCTTTGAACTGAAATTGCCTCAGGCCATCAGCAATCGCCTCGACCGTGTCGCCAATCGCACGCAGGGCGGCTCACTCTGGGGTGCGGCCGTGCTCGGTGTAGTGTCCAGCCTGCTGGTTTCGCCGTGCGTGTCCGCCCCGCTGGCCGGAGCATTGCTGTACATCAGCGCCAGTGGCGATGCGGTGGGGGGTGGGCTCAAACTGTTCGCCCTCGGGCTGGGCATGGGCGCCCCGCTGCTGTTGGTCGCAACCGGCGGTGCCGCATGGCTGCCAAAAAGCGGCCCGTGGTTGGTCAGCGTCAAAAACGCAATTGGCGTGCTGCTGCTTGGGCTGGCTATCGGTTTACTCAGCCGCGTTCTACCCGGGCCCGTCACACTCCTGTTGATCGGTGTGCTGGCGGCCGGTGTAAGCCTGTTTCTGGGCACACTCGAGTTCGTCTACAAAGCACCCCGCCAACGCTTGGCCCAATTGTTAGGGCTGTTTTTGCTGGTTTACGCCCTGGCGTGCTGGTTTGGTGCGCTCAGCGGTCAAGGTGATCCGCTCAATCCCCTCGGCCATGTCCAAACCTCTGCTGCAGCCGCGCCCAACAGTACGCGACCCGCCGACCAATGGCTGACCGTGAACACCCAGGACGAACTGGATAGCGCACTGGCTATGGCTAAAAAAGCGGGCAAACCGCTGCTGCTGGACTGGTATGCCGACTGGTGCATCAGCTGCAAAGTGATTGAGCATGAGGTGCTTAATGACCCGAAAGTACTCGACCTGCTCAAGGGGTATCAGTTAGTGCGTTTTGATATGACGGCCAGTAACGCCGAGCAGCGCGCCTTGCTGGATCGCTATCAATTGTTCGGTCCGCCCGCCTTGATGTTTTTTGGCAAAAACGGCGAAGAAAAAAGTGACCAGCGGGTCATTGGCGAGATCAATCCAGAAGACTTCGCCGAACGTGTCGCCAACGCGAATGACCAGATCTAGAGCCCCAGTCATAAACTTTTCGCGAACATCGGTCATCGTGCTGGCTATTGCAGTTAACTGGACAGCCAATCGACTTTTCGGCATAGTCGCCCGTCACTGTTAACTGCACACACATAACAAGGAACAGCAGATGGCGACTTTTCTGGTTCTGCACGGCCCCAACCTGAATCTGCTAGGCACCCGCGAACCGGGGGTCTACGGCGCTACCACCCTGGCGCAAATCAATCAGGATCTGGAGCAGCGGGCCCGCGATGCCGGCCACCATTTGCTCTACCTGCAAAGCAATGCCGAATATGAATTGATTGACCGGGTACATGCTGCGCGCAATGAAGGCGTGGACTTTATTCTGATCAACCCGGCTGCTTTTACCCACACCAGCGTGGCATTACGTGACGCGCTGCTGGCGGTGAGCATCCCATTCATCGAAGTGCATTTGTCTAACGTGCACAAACGCGAACCTTTCCGCCATCACTCCTACTTCTCCGACGTTGCGGTAGGCGTGATCTGCGGCCTTGGCGCCAGCGGTTACCGACTGGCCTTGGAGGCCGCCCTGGAACAGCTTGAACTACAAGCTAAACGCCCCTGACCGACCCATTGGGAGTTGACGATTCATGGATATCCGTAAAGTTAAGAAACTGATCGAACTGCTGGAAGAGTCCGGCATCGACGAGCTGGAAATTAAAGAAGGCGAAGAGTCCGTACGCATCAGCCGTCACAGCAAGACTCCAGCTCAACAGTTCTACGCACCCGCGCCAATGCAACAAGCTCCGGCTGCTGCTCCAGTGGCTGTTGCCCCGGTTGCCACTGTGACCGAAGCGCCTGCTGCACCAAAACTGAACGGTTTTGTGGTCAAGTCGCCAATGGTCGGTACGTTCTACCGCACCCCTTCGCCTACCTCGCCAGCCTTCGTTGAAGTCGGCCAGAGCGTAAAAGTTGGCGACACCATTTGCATCGTTGAAGCGATGAAAATGATGAACCACATCACCGCTGAAAAAGCCGGTGTTATCGAGTCCATCCTGGTAGAAAACGGTCAGCCGGTTGAGTTCGACCAACCGCTGTTCACCATCGTTTGAACCACGGGGAACCCACGATGCTGAAGCCTAAAAAGCTGGAAAAAGTTCTAATCGCGAACCGCGGCGAGATCGCCTTGCGCATCCTGCGGGCCTGTAAGGAACTGGGCATCAAGACCGTCGCGGTGTACTCCACTGCCGACAAGGAACTGATGCACCTGGGTCTGGCAGACGAAACCGTCTGCATCGGCCCGGCACCGGCCAACCTGTCTTACCTGCACATTCCGGCCATCATCGCGGCGGCTGAAGTGACAGGCGCCACGGCGATTCACCCGGGCTACGGCTTTTTGGCTGAAAACGCCGACTTTGCCGAGCAAGTCGAGAAATCCGGCTTTGCCTTCATCGGCCCGAAGGCCGACACCATCCGCCTGATGGGCGACAAGGTTTCGGCCAAGCACGCCATGATCGCGGCGGGCGTTCCGACCGTTCCAGGCTCTGACGGCCCGCTGCCGGAAGACCCTGAAACTGCACTGCGCATTGGCCGTGAAGTTGGCTACCCAGTGATCATCAAAGCCGCTGGCGGCGGTGGTGGTCGTGGCATGCGCGTTGTGAACCGCGAAGAAGACCTGATCGAAGCAGCCAAGCAGACCCGTGAAGAAGCCGGCGCCTGGTTCAGCAACCCGATGGTCTACCTCGAGAAATACCTGACCAACCCGCGTCACGTGGAAGTTCAGGTACTGTCCGATGGTCAGGGGCACGCCATCCACTTGGGCGACCGCGACTGCTCGCTGCAACGTCGTCACCAAAAGGTTCTGGAAGAAGCACCAGCACCGGGTATCGATGAAACAGCCCGTCAGGAAGTTCTGGCGCGCTGCGTTCAAGCCTGTATCGACATCAACTACCGTGGCGCGGGAACGTTTGAGTTCCTGTACGAAAATGGTCGCTTCTACTTCATCGAGATGAACACTCGTGTGCAAGTAGAGCACCCGGTTTCCGAGATGGTCACCGGCATCGACATCCTGAAAGAGATGTTGAGCATTGCGGCAGGCAACACACTGTCCTTTACCCAGGATGACGTGAAAATCCACGGTCACTCGCTAGAGTGCCGGATCAACGCAGAAGACCCGGCAACGTTCATGCCGAGCCCTGGCATGGTCAAGCACTTCCACGCACCGGGTGGTAATGGCGTTCGCGTCGATTCGCACCTGTACAGTGGCTACAAGGTTCCGTCCAACTACGACTCCCTGATCGGCAAGCTGATCACCTGGGGCTCGACCCGTGACGAAGCCATGGCGCGCATGCGCAATGCCCTGGACGAAATCGTGGTCGACGGGATCAAAACCAACATCCCGCTGCATCGCGACCTGGTGAATGACGAAGGCTTCTGCAAAGGCGGCGTCAACATTCACTACCTGGAACACAAACTGGCTAACAAGTAAGTTTGTATTCTGATCAACAAAGCCGCTTTCGAGCGGCTTTGTTGTGTCTGGTGCAGAGCTTTCCCTCACCCCAGCCCTCTCCCCGAGGGAGAGGGAGCAGATTTGCTGTGAACCTGAAAGCGTACACGGTCAAAGTCCCCTCTCCCTCCGGGAGAGGCGTGGTGAGGGGGCCCTTCGCTTTTCATCGTTTTTTGATTACCCCCCATGCCTACGCTCGCGTAAACTGGCGCGCTTCTCGCAGCCCCAGCGGCTGCACACTCTTATTTTTCAAAGGTGCCCGCCATGCCTTGGCTGCAAGTACGCCTCGCCATCAGCCCGGAACAAGCCGAAACCTACGAAGACGCGTTCCTCGAAGTCGGCGCCGTATCGGTTACGTTCATGGATGCCGAAGATCAACCGATCTTTGAACCTGAACTCAACACCACCCCGCTGTGGTCACACACCCATTTGTTGGCCCTGTTCGAAGACGGCACCGAAGCCGACCTCGTGCTGTCCCATCTGGAACTGCTTACCGGCTCGCCACTGCCTGAACATCACGCCGAAGTGATCGAAGATCAAGACTGGGAACGCAGCTGGATGGACAACTTCCACCCCATGCGCTTCGGCCAGCGCCTGTGGATCGTGCCAAGCTGGCACGCGGCACCCGAGCCTGACGCAGTCAATCTGCTGCTCGACCCGGGTCTGGCATTCGGCACCGGCACCCACCCGACCACCGCACTGTGCCTCGAATGGCTGGACGGCCAGGACCTCAAGGACTGCAACGTTCTGGACTTCGGCTGCGGCTCGGGCATTCTGGCCATTGCCGCCCTGTTGCTGGGCGCCAAAGAAGCCGTCGGCACCGACATCGACGTACAAGCGCTGGAGGCTTCGCGCGACAACGCCAACCGTAACGGTATCGACCCGGCGCTGTTCCCGTTGTACTTGCCTGAAGACATGCCGCAGGTTCAGGCCGATGTCGTGGTCGCCAACATCCTCGCCGGCCCACTGGTTTCTCTGGCCCCGCAACTGTCGAGCCTGGTTAAACCTGGCGGACGTCTGGCACTGTCCGGCATTCTCGCCGAGCAAGGCGAAGAAGTGGCCGCAGCCTACGCCAAGGACTTTGACCTCGACCCGATCGCCACTCGCGATGGCTGGGTGCGCATCAGTGGCCGTCGGCGCTAGAATGCACGCCTGCCCAATCCGGATGGCCACATGAGCGATAGCTTCGTTACCCAGTGCCCGCACTGCCAGACCAGTTTCCGCGTCAACCATGCCCAGTTGGGCATGGCACGCGGTGTGGTGCGCTGTGGCTCTTGCCTGCAAGTGTTCAATGCCGCACAGCAACTGCTGAATAAACGCACTGAAACTGAACAGCAACCTGCCATAACGACTCCTGATGTCGCACCGCCCGAGATTGTCGAGCCTGCCGTCAGCGTAAAACCGGTGGACTGGCAAACCGAAGAGATGGACCTCGACCATCTGGATCTGGATGAAGAGCTGGCCAAGCTCGAAGAACTTGAAATCCAGCCGAGCAAAAGCTTCGGCCAACCCCACAAGGTTAAAGACCGCTCGTTCAGCGCCCGCCGCGAACTGCCTGAGGCTGAAGAAAGCCAATGGTCCGAGAGCTTGTACAGCGAATCGGCAGCAGAACGCGCTCAATCGTCAGCATTGGCAACAAGTGCCTTCGACAGTGACGTCGAGCCTCCTCATGCCGGTCGCTCAGAACCCTCATTATCACTGGACATTGATGAGCCGGATGACACGCCGCCTCTCAAGCTAACCGTTGATGATGAGCCGGCAGGCGAACACCTGTCTGCGATTGATGACGAAGACGACGAGCCGCTTAAACCCGCACCCCTCGGCAAAAACAAACGTCAACGCAACGAACCTGGCGTGCGCGATGAAATGCTGCTGGACCTGGCCGACGATCCTTTGCAACTGCAATGGCAAAAACGCCGCGCTCCGTGGGGCAAGCGTCTGCTTTGGGGGCTGCTGATTCTGTTGGCAGCCGCCGCATTGGCCGGGCAGTACGTCGCCTCGCACTTTGAAGAACTGGCCCGACAGGACCAGTACCGACCCATTTTTCAACAACTGTGCCCCCTACTCGGCTGCACAGTACCGTCCAAGGTCGATATTGACCGCATCAAAAGCAGCAATCTGGTGGTGCGCAGCCATCCGGAATTCGCCGGGGCGCTGGTGGTGGATGCAATCCTCTACAACCGCGCGCCTTTCTCCCAGCCTTTCCCGCTGCTGGAGCTACGCTTTGCCGACCTTGACGGCAAGATGATTGCGAGCCGCCGTTTCAAACCCGGCGAATACCTGAGCGGTGACATGGCCAAGACCGAAATGCCGCCGCAAACGCCTATTCATATAGCGTTGGACATCCTCGATCCGGGCCCTAAAGCGGTGAACTACAGCCTGAGTTTTCACTCGCCCGAGTGAGCATGCTGCGCTTTTAGCAGCAAGCCTCAAGCGGCACGTGAGACGCCAAGCGCAAGCCAACAGTGTCTTGAAGCTTGGCACTCGATGCTTGAAGCCGGGTTTAAACCCCATTGTTCAAAAAACATCCAACCCAGCCTTTATCCAGTCATCGAGAGCGGGTATCATGCCAACCCTTTTTCGAACTCTCCAGATTCGGCCCCACAACAGGGAAGTCCTATGTCGGCGGTACGCATCGGCCCATATACATTGCACAACGGATTGATCCTCGCCCCTATGGCGGGTGTCACCGATCAACCCTTTCGTCAGCTTTGCCGACGGATGGGGGCGGGTTTGGTTGTTTCGGAAATGGTCACCAGCGACATGAGTCTCTGGAACAGCCGTAAATCGCGCTTGCGCATGATTCACGACGGTGATCCCGAGCCACGCTCGGTACAGATCGCCGGAGGTGATGCGCAAATGCTGGCAGATGCCGCCAGGGCCAATGTGGAACTGGGCGCACAGATTATTGATATCAACATGGGTTGTCCGGCCAAAAAAGTCTGCAACAAGGCTGCCGGCTCCGCGTTGCTGAAAGACGAAGCTTTGGTGAACGAAATCCTGCTGGCCGTGGTGGCTGCAGTTGATGTACCGGTCACCCTGAAGATCCGTACCGGCTGGGACCGGGACAACAAAAACGGCCTGACGGTAGCAAAAATTGCCGAGCAAGCCGGGATTCAAGCGCTGGCCGTGCACGGTAGAACCCGCGCCGACCTGTACACCGGGGAAGCTGAGTACGACACCATCGCCGCGATCAAGCAGGCCGTGTCAATACCGGTTTTCGCCAACGGCGACATCGATTCACCCCATAAGGCCCTGCACGTGTTGAACGCAACCGGGGCTGACGGACTGTTGATTGGCAGGGCGGCTCAAGGGCGGCCCTGGATTTTCCGCGAAGTCGATCACTTTCTGCGTACCGGGCAATTGCTGCCGGCACCGGAAATGACCGAAGTGGAACGTATTCTGCTAGAGCATCTGACTGCATTGCATACCTTCTATGGGGAGGTATTGGGCGTTCGCATTGCCCGCAAGCATGTCGGTTGGTATCTCGCAACCTTGCCGGGCGCCAAGGAGTTTCGCGCCCACTTCAATCGTTTAGAAGACACGGAAGCACAATGCGCCAACGTTCAGGCGTTTTTCGCCGAACGACACAAGAGCCTGGGGACAGGGGACGAAGGATGGGTGGCCGCATGACGATGATGACCGAGACATTAGTGAGTGGAACAACGCCCGTGAGCGACAACGTCAACTTGAAACAGCACCTCAATACGCCAAGCGAAGAAGGCCAGACCCTTCGCGGGAGTGTCGAAAAGGCGCTGCACAATTATTTCGCCCACCTGGAGGGCGCTGAAGTCACGGACGTGTACAACCTGGTACTTTCCGAAGTCGAGGCTCCCCTGCTCGAATGTGTCATGAACTACGTCAAGGGCAACCAAACCAAAGCCTCAGAACTACTGGGACTTAACCGCGGCACCTTGCGCAAAAAACTCAAACAGTACGATCTGCTGTAAGCATTCAATCAAACCTGAAAGGCGTCCTGGTAAAACGGGCCGCCTTTTTTGCTGACTCCTTTGCTTTTGATGGAAATCGAGATGACCGATCAGACTACCCGCCTGCCGATCCGCCGCGCTTTAATCAGCGTTTCCGACAAAACCGGAATCCTTGAGTTCGCCCGTGAACTGGAAGCCCTCGGCGTCGAGATCCTCTCCACTGGCGGTACGTTCAAGCTGTTGCAAGATAACGGCGTAGCCGCAGTTGAAGTCGCGGATTACACAGGCTTTGCTGAAATGATGGACGGTCGGGTTAAGACCCTGCACCCGAAAATCCACGGCGGTATCCTGGGCCGTCGCGGCATCGACGACGACATCATGAACGAGCACGGCATCAAGCCCATCGACCTGGTAGCGGTTAATCTCTATCCATTCGAAGCGACCATCAGCAAGCCAGGCTGCGACCTGCCGACTGCCATCGAAAACATCGATATCGGCGGGCCGACCATGGTTCGTTCGGCAGCGAAAAACCACAAAGACGTAGCTATCGTTGTGAATGCCAGCGATTACGCCAACGTGCTGGAAAACCTCAAGGCCGGCGGCCTGACCTACGCACAGCGTTTCGACCTGATGCTCAAGGCCTTCGAACACACAGCCGCCTATGACGGCATGATTGCCAACTACCTGGGCACTGTGAATCAAGCGGCAGAAACTCTCAGCACCGAAGATCGCAGCCAGTTCCCGCGCACCTTTAACAGCCAGTTCATCAAGGCTCAGGAAATGCGCTACGGCGAGAACCCGCATCAAAAAGCGGCGTTCTACGTTGAAGCCAGACCTGCCGAAGTCAGCATTGCTACCGCTACCCAGCTGCAAGGCAAAGAACTGTCGTTCAATAACGTGGCCGACACAGACGCTGCGTTGGAATGCGTGAAGAGCTTCGTCAAGCCAGCTTGCGTGATCGTCAAGCATGCCAACCCGTGCGGCGTAGCCGTCAGCCCGGACGCTGAAGGCGGCATTCGCCAGGCGTACGAACTGGCGTACGCCACTGACACCGAGTCGGCCTTTGGCGGCATCATCGCCTTCAACCGTGAGCTGGACGCTGAAACCGCCAAGGCCATCGTCGAACGTCAATTTGTTGAAGTGATCATCGCCCCATCAGTCAGCGAAGAAGCCCGCGCTATCGTGGCCGCCAAAGCCAATGTACGCTTGCTGGCCTGTGGCGAGTGGAGCGCAGAGCGCACCCCGGCCTGGGACTTCAAACGCGTTAATGGCGGTTTGCTGGTCCAAAGCCGTGATATCGAGATGATCGGCAGCGAAGACCTGAAAGTCGTGACCAAACGCGCACCGACCGAGCAGGAAATCAACGACCTGATCTTCGCCTGGAAAGTGGCCAAGTACGTGAAGTCCAACGCCATCGTCTATGCCAAAGGTCGTCAGACCATTGGGGTCGGTGCCGGTCAGATGAGCCGCGTAAACTCGGCCCGTATTGCCGCCATCAAAGCTGAACACGCCGGTCTGCAAGTACAGGGCGCGGTAATGGCATCGGACGCATTCTTCCCGTTCCGTGACGGCATCGACAACGCCGCCAAGGCCGGTATCACTGCGGTGATCCAGCCAGGCGGTTCGATGCGTGACAACGAAGTGATTGCTGCCGCTGACGAAGCCGGTATTGCGATGGTGTTCACCGGAATGCGCCATTTCCGTCACTAACTAGACGACGGCCGTACTGAACCCGGCATCTGCTGCGTTGGAGCCGACCTCGATGATGCTCATTGCCAACAGGCAACTCCGCTCATCAAGGTCGACTCCGCCTTGCAGCTACCGACTTCATTACGACCTCCTGAAGCGCGAAGCGCTTTGGGTTTAAACAGAATTCAGCGTCATCCGAGGTTTTTGAAATGAATGTTTTGATCATTGGCAGCGGTGGCCGTGAACACGCACTGGCCTGGAAAGTAGCCCAAGATCCGCGTGTCGCTAAAGTATTCGTGGCTCCCGGCAACGCCGGTACGGCCACTGAAGCCAAGTGCGAAAACGTCGACATCGACGTTCTGGCCCTTGAACAGCTTGCAGATTTTGCTGAAAAGAACGTGTCACTGACCATCGTTGGGCCTGAAGTGCCGCTGGTTGCTGGCGTCGTTGATCTGTTCCGCTCACGCGGCCTGGATTGCTTCGGTCCTACCGCTGGCGCAGCCCAGCTGGAAGGCTCCAAAGCGTTCACCAAGGATTTTCTGGCGCGTCACAAGATCCCGACCGCTGACTATCAGAACTTCACCGAGATTGAACCGGCCCTGGCTTACTTGCAGAAAGTCGGTGCCCCTATCGTGATCAAGGCTGATGGCCTGGCCGCCGGTAAAGGCGTGATCGTCGCCATGACCCTGGCAGAAGCCGAAGATGCAGTGCGTGACATGCTCGCGGGCAACGCCTTTGGCGAGGCCGGTTCGCGCGTTGTCATCGAAGAGTTCCTCGACGGTGAAGAAGCCAGCTTTATTGTGATGGTCGACGGTAAAAACGTTCTGCCTATGGCCACCAGCCAAGACCACAAACGTGTTGGCGACGGCGATACCGGCCCGAACACCGGCGGCATGGGTGCTTACTCCCCTGCCCCCGTGGTCACTGCTGACGTACACCAGCGCGTGATGGACCTGGTGATTTGGCCAACCGTGCGCGGCATGGCTGAAGAAGGCAACGTCTATACGGGCTTTCTGTACGCAGGCCTGATGATCGACAAAGCCGGCAACCCGAAAGTAATCGAGTTCAACTGCCGTTTCGGCGATCCGGAAACCCAACCGGTCATGCTGCGTCTGCAATCGAGCCTGGTGTTGCTGATTGAGGCCGCTCTGGCTCAAGCACTGGACAAGGTCGAAGCACAATGGGATCCACGCCCAAGCCTGGGTATCGTACTGGCTGCTGGCGGCTATCCTGCTGACTACGCCAAAGGCGATGTAATCCATGGTCTGGACGCGGCCTCAAAGCTGGAAGGCAAAGTGTTCCATGCGGGCACCGCGCTCAATTCGGCAGGTCAAGTTGTAACTGCGGGTGGCCGTGTCTTGTGCGCGACCGCGATGGGCGATACGGTCGAAGCTGCTCAAGAAAAGGCCTACGACCTTGCTAAAGCCATTGATTGGAAGGGTTGCTTCTACCGACACGACATTGGCTACCGAGCCATTGCACGCGAACGTGGCGAAGCTGAGAAATAACCCCCTCATATGGATAGGCAAGGGTTTTCAACTCTTGCCTAAGTATTCCAGCGCCGCGCATAGTGCCCGCCTAGCCTCAATAGACGAAGGGATTTCACCGTGCGCTGGCTAAGGATCGCCATAGGTTTGATAGTCAGTCTTCTGACTGTTTTGCTCTGCTTAATGCCCATGCAGGCTGCTCAAGCCAGTAGTTGGGCAGTCTTCTCGGACCCGGCGGGCGATCTGCAGCTGAGCGACGTCCGCTCAGCACGATTTGCCAATCAGTTCAGCCCCATTGAACTTGAACACCTCACCGCCGCCAAACCTGGCGAGGCTCTGTGGCTAAGGTACAGACTCCAGCCCGACAAGCACGAACAAGTGCTGAGTGTGTTTGCACCTGATCTCTCGCATCTCGACCTGTACGTTCTGGATGATCAAAAAATAATCAGCCAGGTTAACACCGGTAACACGTTGCCCTTGTCCGCAAAACCGCTGTCCAGCAGCGACTACCTGCTGCCGTTACCACAAAGCAGCAAACCTCTGGATCTTTACCTGCGCTTGATCTCTGAACACCAATTGCGCCCGCACATTACCCTCAATACCGCAGTCGAACTTGCGGCCAATCAGGGCATGTCCCTGCTGTACGGAATGTTGCTTGGCTGCGTGGCAATGCTGGTGCTGCATAACCTCATTCGCTTTGCGTTCAGCCGCTCAATGTGCAGCCTGTGGCTCGCACTCTGCGAAGCCTTGCTACTGATCAGTTGCACCTTGTTTTTGAACGTTCTGGGGCCCTGGGTTCCTGAGTGGCTTGGCACCCAACCGTCAGGCGCTTACCTGGCTCTGATACTGACGGCGCCTTGCGGGCTGATGTACACCTACAGCTTTTTCTCGGCCAAGGGCCCGCATGCGCTACACAAACTGTTGTTATTGAACATTTTGATCGTCAGCCTCGGCTCCCTGCTTTTGCTGTTCATCGACACCCTGCCTTTGAACATTGTGACCTACAGCATGATCGGTCTAACCAGCTTGAGCATTCTGCTGGTATCGGCCTATCACTGGCATCAGGGATACCGCCCTGCGCGCCTGTTCGTGGTTGCCATGGTTATATTCAACATTGGCACCCTGATGATGCTGCCTGCATTGCTGGGCCTGACTTTGATCGCCCCGCAAGAACTGATTCTGGTACTGCTGGTGATTGTTTGTATCAGTGGCCTGTTGATGAGCATTGCGTTAAACGAACGCCATTACAGCATCGCCGAAGATCAATTCAGCATTAGCCGCGATCTGGCCGCCAGTAATGCTGAAGTGAACGCCAAAGCCGAGTTTCTGGCCAAGATCAGCCACGAAATCCGCACGCCCATGAACGGTGTGCTCGGGATGACCGAACTCCTGCTGGGGACTCCCCTGTCCGTTAAACAGCGCGACTATGTCCAAACCATCCACAGTGCGGGCAACGAACTACTGACCCTGATCAACGAAATCCTCGACATTTCAAAACTGGAATCAGGACAAATCGAATTAGACGACGTGCAGTTCGATCTCAATGCGCTGATCGAAGACTGCTTGAGTATTTTCCGCACCAAAGCAGAACAGCAGAACATCGAGCTCATCAGTTTCATTCAGCCCCAAGTGCCTCGGGTCATTAGCGGTGACCCCACGCGCTTGCGTCAGACCCTGCTCAGCCTGCTCGAAAGCGCTCTGAAGAAGACCGAAGATGGCGAAATTCTGATCGTCGTCGCGCTGGAGGAACGCTCAGGGCCGCCTCGTCTGCGCATCGCGATACAGGATTCCGGCCAACCTATTGATGAGCGGGAGCGTGAAGCCCTGTTGAATGCTGAACTGCACAGCAAGAACTTTCTGGCCGCCACCCGACTTGGCGGCCATTTGGGGCTGGTTATTGCCCGTCAACTGATCATGCTGATGGGGGGCGAGTTCGGCATCAAGACCGGCCAGAATAAAGGCACCAACCTGTGGCTGACGTTGCCCCTGGACCCACAGCATCTGGAACACCCGACTTCAGATCTGGACAGTCCGCTCAAGGGTGCCAGAGTACTGGTGGTGGACGACAACGACACCTGCCGCAAAGTGCTGGTGCAACAATGCACCGCATGGGGCCTGAATGTTAACGCGGCCGCCTCGGGCAAAGAGGCATTGGCCTTGTTACGCACTAAAGCCCACCTGAGAGACTACTTTGACATTGTGCTGCTGGATCAGAATATGCCTGGCATGACCGGCATGCAACTGGCAGCCAAGATCAAGGAAGACCCGAGCCTGAATCACGACATCTTGCTGGTCATGCTGACAGGCATCAGCAATGCACCCAGCAAGATCATTGCGCGCAATTGCGGCATCAAACGAATTCTGGCCAAGCCAGTAGCGGGCTACACGCTAAAGACCACCCTTGCCGATGAGTTGACTCAGCGCAACAAGGGCAATCCAGCGGCGCAAACTGTCGCCAATGGGCCCGCTGCACCTGTTACGGTCCCTGACGACTTCCGGATTTTAGTGGCCGAAGACAACAGTATTTCAACTAAAGTCATTCGCGGCATGCTGGGCAAGCTAAACCTGCAACCCGATACTGCCAGCAATGGCGAAGAGGCCCTGAGGGCCATGAAAGCCCAACGTTACGATCTGGTCTTAATGGACTGTGAAATGCCCGTGCTGGACGGTTTTTCAGCCACTGAACAAATGCGCGCCTGGGAAGTCAGCAATCAGCGAGTCCGCACGCCTGTGGTCGCGCTCACGGCTCACATTCTGGCCGAACATAAGGAACGGGCTCGTCAGGCAGGCATGGATGGGCACATGTCCAAGCCGGTAGAACTGTCACAATTGCGTGAGTTGGTTGAGTATTGGGTGGCCCAACGTGCGCTGCGTCAGCACAAAGAATCCACTTCCTAGTGTCTGTAGAGAGCGAGGCATAAGGCCGACAGAGTACGTTTGGCCTGATAGACTTTCGTCGCCTTCCTTCAATGTGAGCTCAAACCATGCTCCATGTGTTGTTCAGTGTGTACTTGAAGATGCTGGTGCTTTACAGCCCATTCTTCGTGCTTTCATGTTTTATCAGCCTGACCAGAGGCTACTCGCGTAAAGAGCGTCGGCATCTGGCATGGAAAGTAGCGCTGGCAACGTTAGTCTCCAGTGTATTGCTCTATCTGTTCGGGCGGGTCATTTTCAGCGTATTTGGCATCACCGTGGACGCCTTTCGAATTGGCGCTGGCAGTGTGTTGTTCATTTCAGCGCTGGGCATGGCTCAAGGTAAATCGGCGGTACAAATCGATAACGTCAATCAAGACGTCACCATCGTTCCTCTTACGATCCCGTTGACCGTCGGCCCGGGGACTATTGGTGCACTTCTGGTGATGGGCATTAGCCAGCCACACTGGGACGATAAACTGATGGCGATTATCAGCATTGCCCTCGCGAGCCTGACAGTAGGAGTAGTGCTTTACCTGTCTAACCGTATTGAGCGCATTCTTGGTGAGCAGGGCTTACAAATAGTCAGCCGCTTGATGGGCCTGTTTGTCTGCGCTCTGGCAGCACAAATTATTTTCACCGGGATCAGGGGATATATGGTGCCTTGATCCGCGCCTTGCAGTGTCGAGTCGGCACACCGCGCGCGCAGGGCTTTTAGCCAAAAGACAATGGCCCGCCAGGGCCATTGTTAATTTTTAATTGTTAAAAACACCGTTTAAATGTCAATAACGCTAATCATGTGTGCAGCCGCCTGACGTATTGCCTCGTATACCTGCGCTCGATGCCTGGCATAGATCGTCCTGTTCAACACAAAAGCACCGCCTTTAGCGTTCAAGTACACATCATGAGTACGTCCTCTTGCCCGCACCCTCTGGCAGCTCAGTGCTAAACCGCAAACAAACACGATCACATGCCCTTCTCGTGTCTTCTCACAAGGCACACATTGATAATGACGCGTCTGTGCGTTCTCTACCGGATGACGAAGATAGTTCAACGCGTCCTGCCTGATGGGCATTGCATCAAAAACTTCCCCCAATGACTGTGCGAGCCCTTGAGTGCTCTGGACGCCTGAAATTTCAACGGCATACTCCTCAACCTGACGAATATCGAGAACCAGTAAGGGCCGGTCAACGATATACGATTGCAGATTGAACCCGAGGGTCAGCAACGTACTTTGATAATGCGAAAGCCATGCGAACCCTTCAAACCCGCCGCTATCAGCACGCATCTCGGCATAGAGCAGACAGTCTTGAATATCTTGTTTATCTTCACCCGACAGGCCGCTCACGAATGAGACCCACGTCGCCCCTACTTTTATTGCATCCATGTAATGCTCCACCCTTTAAACGTTATCTATTCCACCGGTAACGCGGTTGAGGGGGAAACACTCCAGGGCATGACCAAGTCCGTCCGTTTATGGGTGAGCTTGTCGTTTATTGTGTCCCTCAAGTGTCTGTACACCGACTCATTGAGGCTATAGGTGTCACCCTGCACATCTACGCTGGTGTCAGGCGCAATAAGAACACTCTGGTTCAAGAAGTCCTCTGTCAGCACGGCGCGTGTAGAAAAACGCAACATCAACGTATGCAATAGCCAGTCTGAGTCGATCAGCGCCAACTTAATACACACCACCGACTCCTCGATAGCGGAGCAGTCGGGTGTTGAATCCTTCACCGGCTGAACACGACGTACAACATGCTCACGCCATACCTTTCGGGCCTTATCTGTGGGGGCAGAGAGTTGAAGATTTGAGGCCATATTTGAGAACGCGACACCAATCCGGAATTCAAATAGTCGGGCACTTTCACTCATCAACACATTGACGACATCCAACGTCTGAGCACCCTGTTGCTCGTTATACGATTGATGGAGTGTCGTCCATGACAAATCTGTCAGTACTGACTCATAAGCGTTTTCTCGCTCGGCGTATTGAGAGGCTAACGGAAATTTGAAACGGGCACTCAATTGCGCCAATAATAACGAACTGACGACGTCAGCTTGCCTCTGCAATGGAATCGCCACATCGGGCAAAGACGCTATGATTATTCCAGCATTAACTCTCATGTTTTCAGGAGCGATAGTCATGCACTAATCCCTTAGAAGCCCGAATTAAATTTCGATTCTTTCGATACGCTTTTTAGTCGTGTATGCCAATTTATCGCTGATGCTCTGACGAACGCCCGCATAGACTTTTTGGTTAAGCGTGGTGTTATTGGCCCCTGCATATAAACGGACGCTGTTACTGCTCCACTCCCAAAAAAGCACCTTGGTTATGCGTTTAGGTGAAGTTATATGGAAGGCCGATTTGATCATTACCACTTCACCATCCACCGTACCAATGCACGGCAAGATTTGAAAGTCGGCGCTCTCATTGCCACTCTCCTCGTTTTCAAACAGCGCCAGCGCTTTGGGGTTTTTTTGCAACGCCTTGAAGACCACGGCAACAATATCAAGCAAGACTTTATTGACGCCGATTACGCTAGATATGATTTCCAGCGCCACTTGATCCATGGTGAACTTTTGCTTTAATCCAGTGACCTCCTTTATAGAGTTATTAGTTGCTCCCCATCCACACAACGTCAGCACATCACTGTAAAAATCAAACCGCTCTTGTCTACGCTTTTTATCAGGAAAGGCCTTGTCCGTTGCCAATTGGGCAAATAACACACAATCCTGTACGTCCTGCTTCTGTTGAGGGGTCAAGCCACCCACAAAGGAAAGTACACTATTACCCGTCACCAACGCACTTTCACCTTTCTCGCTTTGATGAGTGTCTGCTGTACCTCTCAAAGACTGAATCCGCCATTGTGAACGGGTGGTCACATCGGACAGCTCCATACTTTCAATTGCTGCAATTCGTTCTTCATTACTAAGTTCGGCGCCAGTCATTTCAATAGTCATATCAAAACTCCACAGTTTTCGGATCAATATCAGCATCCATCGTCACCCGCCCATTGCGAGTAAAAGAAACACTAGATAATTATTCCGCAACCTTCCACTGCCCTTCTCAATCACTGACAACCATATAAAGTTACAGTTAAAACTTGATCAACCCAATCAAAACAGCCCAATTTTAAAAAAACAGTTACTTATCAACACTGCACTGACAAGATCACACCGCGCGCCAAATATAACTGAATGTATATAAAGAACATGAACATAAATTCTCGCCAAACAATACCCTTCAACCCCACGGGAAAAATTACATTTCTACATGCGAGGAAGATTTATCTGACGAAATTCAAATAAGGATACGGCGAACATTAGCAACTTGGGCTATGAAATGGCCCCATTGCGGAGCCATTCTTTCAATCAGGGTTTTTCACCGTACCAACGCGGCGTGTACACCCAGTCACGGCCATCGGCACGCGGGAAGGTGCAGGTGGTCGATGAACCAATCAATACCATAGTGCGCATATCGACTTGTTCCGGTGTTAACTCACCCAGTGTGGTCACGCGCAACGTCTGGCCCGGACGGCCAATATCGCGCCCCAGCACCACTGGCGTAGACGGCGTGCGGTGCCGGGCGACGATTTCCAGCGCAACACCCAATTGCCACGGACGCGATCGCGAGATGGGGTTGTAGAACGCCAACGCCAGATCCGCTTCTGCGGCCAGATCGAGGCGTTTTTCGATAATGCTCCACGGCTTGAGATTGTCTGACAGCGACATCACACAAAAATCGTGCCCCAACGGCGCACCCGCCTGAGCGGCAGTCGCCAGGGAAGCAGAAACGCCCGGCAGCATTTCCAGATCAACACTGTGCCATTGCGGGTTATCGGATTCATGCAAGGCTTCCAGCACGGCGGCTGCCATAGCGAAAACCCCAGGATCACCCGACGACACCACCACCACCGAACGCCCCATAGCCGCCAGTTCGAAGGCATGTCGCGCCCGCTGCATCTCTTCGCGGTTGTCCGTACAATGCATCACTTGATCATCGCGAAACGGGCCAGCCATGCGCACATAGGTCTCGTAGCCGAGAATGTCATTAGCCCGGGCCAGCTCGGCCTTGACCGCAGGCACCATTAATTCGGCAGCACCGGGGCCAAGGCCAATCACCGCCAGACGGCCCCGGGCACGGCCAATCTGCTGGACATCCACGGGCACGGATGCGACGCCAATGGCAAGGCTGCCACTTGCTTCACGCCATGCCACAGGCAGCTGCTCATCGGCCCCCACAAAACGTAACGGCACACCCAACTCGGCAGCCACTTCACGCAGCGCCACATTGGCCATCAGCGTATCGACGGCCACCACGCACGCTAACGACTGCCAAGCCAGATGCGCCGCCTGCAGAGCCTCGCGAATGGTGGATGCCAAAACAAGCTCGTTGACCTTCACCAACACCGTGCGCGGGTAAATAAGCAGTTCGTTTGCCGCGGGTTCACGGGTCGCACTGCTGACACAAATGGCCAGTCGTGCCTGCGGATTTTCAGGCAACTGTGCACGCGCCAACCACGGCGCATCACCTTCAATGCGTACTGGCTCACCGGCCAGCAGGTCTGAAACAAACCGTTTGCCCACCTCCAGATCGCCGAGAGCATAACCGCTGGGAGGATTGAGCAAACAGGTGCCAAAGCGCAACTCACCACTGGTGGTGATCGCTGGCGTAACTCCCAGTGCTGCGGCAATTTCGCGGGCCAGGTCATTGACCCCACCCAAGCCACCGAGCAAAGACACCACTGCGCTTGCGTCTTCTGCCACGGCCAGAACAGGCGGTTCGGCGCCCTTTTCCAACAGCAACGGGGCCAACGTGCGAATCACAATGCCGGCCGCGCATAACGCGATGATCGGCGTGTCTTGCTGATACAACTGACGCAACGTGGCAGCAAAATCGCTATACGTTTTGTCAGCGCCTTCAACACGGTGCTCAAGCCCATGGATCAACGCGTTTGGATAACGCTGTTGAATACGCTGGGCGGTGATCAGGCTGCCATTGCCCAAAATGACAATGGCCGGCGCAGCACGGCTCATCCTTGCCACCGTTCGCCGGGCACGATAATCAGCGAGAAATACGGCGACGACATGGGTTCAACCTCGTTGAACGGGACGATTTTCTGATTGCTCATGGTGGCGCGTTCCACATACAACGCGCGCTCGGCCAGGCCCAATTCGGTCAGCACTTCGCGCACTTTGTGAAAG
Organism: Pseudomonas helleri; assembly: GCF_009600315.1. Classification (GTDB taxonomy): domain Bacteria; phylum Pseudomonadota; class Gammaproteobacteria; order Pseudomonadales; family Pseudomonadaceae; genus Aquipseudomonas; species Aquipseudomonas helleri_A. The sequence continues at coordinate 27,766 of NZ_WIWC01000015.1, forward strand.
TTGCGGCCCAATTTCATGATCACTGCGGCGTCCGCATCGGCCAGACGGCGCTTGAGCTCATCGTGTGGCAAAACACCCGATAGCACCGAAAGGCTCTGGTTGCGATAGACCAAGGGCACACCCAGCACGGAAGCGCCGCCCAGCATTGAGCACACGCCTGGCACGACTTGCGCCTCAAAGCGCTGCGCCAGACGGTCGTGCAAATACATGTAAGAACCGTAAAAGAACGGGTCGCCTTCGCAAATCACCGCCACATCACGCCCGGCCTGTAGGTGTGCCGCCACGTCTTGCGCCGCCTGATCGTAGAAGTCGCTAATGACTTGTTCGTACGACAGCGGTTCGGGCAGCACTTCGGTGGTCACTGGATACACCAGTGGCATCAAGTTCTGTGCGTCCTGCAAATGCGCTTCAATGATGCCGAAAGCGTTGCCTTTTTTGCCTTTGGCAACGAAATACGCCACCACCGGCGATTCACGCAGCAAGCGCAACGCTTTAACGGTAATCAGCTCCGGGTCACCGGGGCCGACACCCAGGCCAATCAAACGTCCTGGCTGGGTCATCATTCGATCTCCGTGGCCAAGGCATTGACGGCGGCAGCCGCCATGGCGCTGCCGCCACGACGACCTTGCATGATCACAAACGGCACACCACGGCTATCAGCCGCCAGCATCGCCTTGGACTCGGCAGCCCCGACAAAGCCTACCGGGAACCCCAGAATCAAGGCCGGTTTCGGCGCCCCTGCGTCGATCATTTCCAGCAGGTAGAACAAGGCCGTTGGCGCATTACCAATCACCACGACACTGCCTTCCAGGTACGGACGCCACAGCTCAAGCGCCACCGCCGAGCGGGTATTGCCCTTGTCCAGTGCCAACTGCGGCACGCCTTCTTCACGCAGGGTACAAATCACCGGGTTGTTGGCCGGCAAGCGTGTGCGGGTGACCCCTTCGCTGACCATCCGCGCATCGCACAAAATGGCAGCACCCGCCGCCAGCGCATCACGCCCAGCTTTGCCTGCACCCGGTGAAAAACGCAGGTCTTCGATAGCGTCCACCATGCCGCAGGCGTGAATCACGCGCACCGCGAGTTTTTCCAGATCTGCCGGAATGCTGTCGAGGTTAGCTTCGGCACGAATAATGGCGAACGAGTTGCGATAGATCTCTTGACCGTCGCGGATGTAATCAATCATCGGTGTTGCTCCGTTGGCGAGCTTCAAGCCAGGCGCCCGCCGCTTCAATAGTAAGGTTGCGCTCACGCAGAACGCCGAAACCGGACTGCTCTGGGGTGCATAAATAAAGGTCGTAGTGACCGGGCGCTACGGCCAGCAAGGTGACCGGCGCCACATGGGCCGCAGCGCAAGAACGCGAGCAGCCGGTCAGATGTACGCAGAGAGGTTGCGACAACAGGGCCGCGAGCTGACGTGCATCCTGCTTGGTGTCCGCCATACCCTTGGCACAAGCGCTGGAGCCCGTGCAGGCGATCATGTGTGCCAACGGGTTGTGCGCCTCACAGAGCAAACCCAGGGTCTGCAAGTGGCGCGTAACCGCAGGCGCATTCGCAGCACGTATATTGGGCAACAACACACTTTGCCACGGAGTAAACCGTAGGGTGCCATCGCCGTAATCGTGGGCGATTTGCGCAAGCCCTCTTAGCATGGCTGCGCTCAACCGCCCCAAAGGTGCGATTGCACCGACAGAGGCCATGCCCGCCTCACGTTGTGGATAAGTCCCCATAGGCAGAGCCTGTGAGCGGGCATCGCGACGCCATCGTGGGACGGGCGTAATGGACACGCTCAGACGCAGCGCCAGCTGTTCGACAAACGCCTCAACCGGCATGGTTTGGAGGAGATGGCGCATGCGAATGTGATCGGGCCGCGCCAGGTCAAGAAATAGCAGCAAGACCGCCAGGACCAACTCATGCCCCTGCTCAATGGGCACTGCCCCTAATGCCGGGCCTTGCGCTGGCGACCCGGCGAGGCCGAAGACCCAATGCATCTTTCCATCGTGTTGCATGGCACTGAGCCACAGGTCGTGATGATGCTCCAGCATCGCCAACGCTTCTGCGCCATCCAGTTGCAGCGCGAACTTTGCCGACAACTCGCTCAAGCGCGCAGTGCCTTCAAGGCTGGCAAGCAACTGACGAGCCAGTGGCCACGTGTCGATCAAGTGGTCACGATCAATGCCGGCAGAGGGACTGAGCATCAGATTGCGCACATCGTCACTGGCCGCGTTAGCCGGGCCAAGCCCGGCAGCCAGCAAGGGCGCGACCATTGCCGCATGGTCAGCAGCAGCGCCGCGAATGCCGCGAATCTGCAAATTGCTTCTATTGGTCGCCTCGATCACACCGCTGCCATAACGCAATGCAGCATCCGCCACGGCGTGCGCCTGTGCGGCTGTTACTGAGCCACCTGCCAATTTGACCCGGCATATCCCACCGTCCATTGCCTGCACGATGCGCAATAACCCCGGGCAAGCCGAGGGGCGCACGGGCATCGTGACAGGCGGTTCAGAGGGTAAGGTCAAAAGTCGATCCAAAGCAGGCAGTGAGCAATTGCAGGTGGCGCATTATGCCTGCTTTGGGCGACTGCATGAAAAGCTTGCCAGACGGAATGACACAGTCTAAGGGGCCATCTGAGGCAATACCGGCTGGATACGCCCCAACAGCATCATCAGCATGACCAGGGTATCGGCATTGGCCAGCATCAGTTCAACGCGTTTGCCCGGGTTATCGGTAAAAACTGTTCGAGCCTCTTCAAGTGTGTTCACTCCAGCAATTGTTTTAACTTTGGCCTTTGCAGGACCGCTGGGAAGATCAGTCCAGAGCAGCGTATCGGGGTCTAGTTGCTGAAACAGATTTGCTCTTGGCACACGGGGCGAATGGCAGCGCTGAACGGTTTCTATCAAGAATTTGAGGTAACGGCCAAAAGGTAGCCTGGTATCCATTAAATCGAGATACGGGAAACCAGGGTTCAAGTAATGAACATCTTCGGTATTCAATACCTGATGAGTCATTTCGTGCAGTAAAAAGCTGGCACGAAGCTGCCGATTGACTGGAAAAGGAGGGTTTGTTTGATGCATGTAAGGATGACTGACCGCGTAGTCACGTTCAAACAGGGTCTTGAAAAAAATATCGGTTAAATAAATGCGCTTTGACGTATCCCAGCGATTGATAAAAGCCGCTGCCTGCGAGCTGAATCGAGAGCGGCATAACACGTATTTACTTGAGGTCACGGGTGACAAATCAGGGTGCAGAAAGCGCGCAAGCATCGCATCCATCTGCTCTGTCAGGGTACTGCGCATGGCGGCGTCAAACTGAACAACATTGAAGAACGTGTTCAACAGCTGCCGGGTTTGCTGATTCTTCGCGCCTGGCTCATCGAGTGCGTGCAGTGCCTGGGTCGCTCGTTCCAGGTAGCCGATCGCCCATGCGTGAGCTTCACGAATCATCAGCGCCCTTTCAGGAAAACGTCGCTCAATACTGTCCATTCCAATGGCTTTGATTTCATAGGTCAGGCTATTGGACACCAACGTTCCGTAGCTCCCGATGGCAGAGTGAACAGGACCGCCACCCAGAAGGGGTTCGTTAATATCCACTTGCCACTGCTGATGGTCGTCAAGTGTGATCAACGGGCCGTCACGGTGTTCATCAAGAAAAATCCGCCAGCGATTGCGCCACGCTTGAATCCGAAATACCTGCGCACCCAACTGCACATACTTCAATTGCGTACGGCTATCGCTGTAAATCCGGGTTTCAGGATCTTGGACAAGATCTACCAACGAGACATCATTGGCCTGAAACGGCGCCAAGGCTTCTTGATGCTCTTGAAGCTGAAGATCGGACAGCGGGTGTGTGACAGAAGAAGGCGCACTTGCGAAACCATTTTCACTCAGCGCAAACCGGCTCTGAAGATTGGTGGCCAGCATCAAGAGGGCCATTGAGAACTGCCATACCGACTCTACCCAATGGCCCTTTTTCGCAGAAGCCTGCCCCTCACTTGCCAGTGCCAGACTCTGCCATACCACGAACGGTATGCTCAGCTTGCCGGGCACAAACATGATGGCTGTGTTAGCCAACAACGAAAGTAAATACTTGAACGACTCCCAGTCAGACTCTGCTGTTGTTTTCGACTGTGATGCTGCCATCTCCAGCAACAGTTGATAGTTGTCCTTGTACAGCGCAAGAAACAGGTTGCCCCGTATGGGGCGGCAGGCCAATGCCACCGGCACAGGGATTTGGGGCAGGTCCAGCAGCGTGGAGTTTACGTAATGCGGCAAATGCGGTTCGACAAAGCCACCGTTCGCGTAAGTTTTTCGTTCGAACTCGGGCAGTCGTTGTAGAACCAGCGCTTGCAAGGCTTCATTGTTCTGCAGGTCTGCCAACAACTGAGCTTCGCTCGGGTACTCCTTCAACGTGAAACGTTCGTTGTACATGACCCACAGCAGATGCGGCCCCACTTCACGCTCCTCGGGTCCGATGACATAAATGCCCGTGGCCAGATCGGGATCACGGCCGGAGTCAGCTATCAATTCCAACGGCCGGATAATGATTGATACTCCGTTGACCGGATCGCGGGCCAAACCATCCGGGCGATTGAGGAGGTGTTTGAGATACCCAAAGACCGTCGCCGTCAGTGAGCCTTCAAGCTTTTCTCTGAGCCCTTGCTCCAGCAGTTGCAGAGTCAACTGCTCGGTAAACTGTCGCTGACGAGCCTCGACTCCTTCATTGCCGGGTGCCAGATGCGTCGTCAGAAGCAACCTGTAGTTGCGGCCAATATCGAGTTTTCTGACCAGCGCCCGGATATAACGGACGTCCAGTGCGACCGGTAACGCCGTGTTAGTCGTTGGACGTAAAAATATCGACCCACCCTCAATGCGGTAAAAACTGTTCAACGCAAATTGAGTGAGTGTCTGAACCTTACGAGACGTGGCTGCGGGCAAAAATGACGGTGTATTACCTAACGCCACAGGCGCTGCCACATAGGTATCGATCACCACTTCAATCGCATCGGGTTGCAGTTCATACGCCGGAAAGTCGCTCGCCAGACGAGCCCGCAATTGGGCCCGAGCATAGTCGGTAATATCCGAAATACCGTGCAGATAGGAACCGTTGTCCTGCACTGCCATTTGATAGCGTTGCAGCAGATTGGCATAAGTGAGCTGGTCTGCTCGGGAGGCGCTTTTTAGCCAGACGGGCAACGCTGCCTCAAACTGCTGGGTGTCCGATGCTTCGCGCTGGCGAGCGAAGTTTATTCCCGCATGCCGCTCCACCAACAAAGTACGGACGCTGTTCTCAAAGCCTGCCGCAGACAGGTTGATGGCACGCGCTTGCGCGCAAATGTAGTCAACGTCAAGCAGCACTGTGTTGATTGCCGCGGTCTGGCACTGGTAGACAAAGTCCTGCTCGAACCGATCAAAATAAAACCATTGGTTTTGCCCTGCCTGCGCCCAATCATGACGGGCATCCAGATAGGCGGACACCAGTAATTGATCCTCGCAACTGACATTGACCAGGAAATCCCAGCGCAAGGTTTTGCTCATGAGTCTCGCTTCAAGCTGCGCTGTGCAGTCGTCCAGTGACTCGAAGCGTTCAAAGCCCGATACGGGTGTCCAGAGAATCGCTCGTCCGGCATTAGCCGACTCAAGCCCACCGCGCTGCGTAATCAACAGACAATGATTGACGCACACGGCACTCAAAGACGGACCCAGTGACAGGAACACCCCATAAACGTCTGGAATAAAGTGATTGATAGCTGGGCGCCGCTGGCTGTGCGGGTATGTCAGCACCGTGGTGATAACGGCTTTGTCGCTAACATCGAGGTGATTACCGCGAAAAGTCAGACGCATGTCTGCACGCAGCATGACTTGTCTGAGCGTCGTCAGGTGATTAGCCAGCGACTCATTGGTCCGTATCGACACATCGCCATAAAAAAATAGCGACACCTGCTGTTTGAACCCCGAAAAGAAATCCACTGCCAGTTGATCAAGGAGCGTCAGCAGCTTTGTTCCACCCAGTGTTTTCAGCGGTTTTATCTCATCGCTTAGCGCAGATTCGAAACCCGTTTCAATCAACGCCGGGTTATCTACTAGAGGTTTAGAAGTCGTCACGCGCTCCAGCAACGCATCGACCAGAGTCAATGTGCGGTTGGGCTCACGGACGATGGAGTGCTGATCCGTGTCGAAGATCTGTACCCGCATCTGTGCCACATTAATGAAGCGCCGCCCCTCTCGATTCAAAGCAATCGATAATTGATTGTGGGCATAGCTGTGCGCAGTGGGCCACCGCATCAGCAGGGCGTTGCGTTGCGCTTCAACGCTGAGCAACTTCAGGCTCAACAATTCGCTCAAGCCATTGGTATAGGGGCTCAGGGGCAAACCATTGCTGCCGGGCACAAAGCGGCTGTTCCATCGCCCTCGACTGTTGAGTAACAGCAAACCATGGTCGATCAGCTCACGCACATCTAGCGCATGATCGAGTGCTGCCAGCACGTCACGGCGCGCCAAGTATTGGTTATACATATAACTAAAGTCACGGGCCTGTTTGAGGCGTATGTCCAGTACACACTGAACAAAAATATCACCTTGCACATTCTCAATACTGAGCCGTGGTTCAGACATGCCGGCTAACAAGGCACGCTGATCCAGAGCGGCATGGCGCGCGATGACCTCAAATGTGGCGGGATTTCTTAACGGGGCCAGTACATAGTCTTTTAGACGCGCACGGGACATTATTTTTTTCAGCCCGATCGGAGCGCCAAACAAAAACCCCTCACGATCCTGCCCCGGAAAATAAATGTACAACAATGCGCACAGAAGCACCTCGCCCGCGTCCGGCTGAAACACCTGCAATCGTACGGCCTGCACTTGACTGGAGGTGCTCGTTGCAGAAACCAGCCGCTGTAAATCGCTGAACTGTTCTGCGCCTAGCTCACCCTCTAAACGGGCTTGCACCATGGCCTGAAAAAAGATGCCCCTTAATCGCGCTACACAATAGTCGTGCGGGCTAAGGCCCGGCGGTTGGGCATCGCGCCAATAATCCGCCAAAGCCTCGTTCATCTGCGCGGGAAACTGCCCTGTTACGGTACTCAACACCCGGGTGAAGCGGTATCGAAGCGCCTCGTTATCGTCTGTTTCCTGCCGAATGAAAGGGCCATAAAACGTGTGTTGATAGTCGGGGGGCAGCTGACCTTTAACGATAAATTCGAGCGCAAGGCTACTCAAGCTGGTGACACTCTCAATCATTTCATGTGAGTTTGCCGCTGGCTTATAACTGCGGACCCGAACGTTGTGCGCATCCAGTGCTTGCCCCTGGAATGCCTGTGCAAGGTGAATCTTCAATTGAGCATCAATGCAAGAGCGCAACGTTGGCACTGCCAAAATACTGGCCAGAGTTTCTTCCTGGCTTTGCAACAGAAAATCATGGATGAGCCGACTGCTTTCAATCACGGGCGAGGATGAATAGCGTTGGGTCATCAAACGAAGCTCGCCGGCTACAGCCATTGCCGGACGAGCATTCGGCGAAACAAAATGCAGCCACTGCACACGACTGAATGGGTCATCCAGTTGTTGTTCAAGGAAATACCGCAAAGCCTCTTCGTCATCAAAACGCTCAAAGCGCCCCCAGGCAGTAAATAAGAAAACCTGAGGCCCTGATGGTTTACGCAGGATAAAAGCACCGATCAAGTGTATCGGGCGAAACCCGTGCCGCGTTACACGCAGGCTGTAAGCCGATTGCCCCGGATCATCGACAATCGCTGTTTTTAACCAGACTGTTTCTTGAACAGTGATGGCACCTGATAACTCAGCAGCCGACAAACGGCTCAGGTAAGTGTTATGCAGTGAATGCGCTGCATAAAAGGGCTGTGCAATAGCGTTCATAACTTGTTCCTGACATGAGACAAGAACCCACGTCGGGTCCCGGCAAATGAACATGAAACTACTGCACCGTCTGCCGCTTAAGGCGCTACATACTTATGACTGACCTGCGCAGGTAATCGCAGCGCGCTATCATGCGCACTGTTTTTGCCTGTAAGCGCGGGCGAATGATTTTACGTCCAGCACGAGGAATGGCATGTCGCCCTGGCTAACAGTTATAGGTATCGGTGAAGACGGTTTCAGCGGTCTGGGTAAAAACGCGCGCCGCGCCTTACTGAGTGCAACGCAAGTAGTGGGCAGTCAGCGCCAGCTGGACCTGCTGCCTGCGTGCATTCGGGCCGAGCGTCGGACATGGCCAAGCCCGTTTTCGCTCGCGCCTGTGCTGGCGTTGCGCGGCGAGCCGGTGTGCGTGCTGGCCAGTGGCGACCCGATGCTGTACGGCGTCGGCGCCAGCCTGGCGCGGGTCGTGGCACCCAGCGAAATGCACGTACTGCCTTCGCCGTCATCCTTCTCGTTGGCCGCTGCACGACTGGGCTGGGCCTTGCAAGACGTGACCACCTTGTCCGTTGTCGCCCGCCCGGTTGCGGCGCTCAATGCACACTTGCACAACGGCGCTCGCTTGCTGGTGCTGAGCAACGACGCCAGCAGCCCGGCAACCATCGCTGCGTTATTGCGTGATCGCGGCTTTGGCCCCAGCCGTATGACCGTGCTGGAACACTTGGGTGGCCCGGCCGAGCGCCGCGTCGAAACCCGCGCAACGGAATGGCACGAGCTGCCCGTGGCCGATCTCAATCTAGTGGCCATAGACTGCCAAGCCGATGCCAGTGCCCAGCCCTTATCGCGCATCGGCGGCCTGCCAGACAGTGCGTTCAGACATGACGGCCAGTTGACCAAACGTGATGTGCGCGCCATCACCCTCGCCCGTCTCGCGCCCTTGCCCGGCCAACTGTTGTGGGATGTGGGCGCGGGCAGCGGCTCGATTGGCATTGAATGGATGCGCGCCTACCCCAACTGCCGCACGCTGGCGATTGAAGCCGACGCCGGGCGTCAGCAATTGATCGAACACAACCGCGATGCCTTGGGCGTTCCCGGTCTGCAATTAATTCGAGGCAAAGCCCCTCAAGCGTTGCAAGGGCTGGAACGTCCGGATGCCATCTTTATCGGCGGCGGAGTCACCTGCGAAGGCGTGCTCGACACCTGTTGGCAACAGCTCAAGCCCGGCGGTCGACTGGTGGCCAATGCTGTGACCCTGCAAAGTGAAATGCTGTTGATGAGCTGGCGCCAACGCCATGGCGGCGAGCTGACACGGGTGCATATCGCTCAGGCGCAGCCACTGGGCGAGTTCGACACCTGGCGCCAGGCGTTGCCCATTACCCTTTTAGACGTGACCAAGCCCCTTGATGCGTGAAGAAACCGCTGAACAACCCGCACCCCTTCGCAGCGGCCTGACCACCGGCAGCTGCGCCACGGCCACCAGCCTGGCGGCGGCGCGCCTGCTACTCAGTGGGGTGTGCCATGACGCGGTTGAAATCACGCTGCCCAAAGGCAAAAAGGTGCAGATGCGCCTGGAGTTCTGCCGCCTGCACGCAACCGGTGCAGAGGCTGGGACAATCAAGGACGCTGGCGACGACCCGGATGTGACCCACGGCGCGCTGCTCTTTTCCCGCGTGCGTTTGCGCCCGGAGCCCGGCGTCGGTTTTGTTGCCGGCCAAGGCGTCGGCACCGTCACCCGGCCGGGGCTGGTGCTGGCCGTGGGCGAACCGGCGATCAACCCGGTGCCGCGCAAGATGATCACTGAACACTTGCTGCAACTGGCCACGGAACACGGCTATAACGGCGGATTCGAGGTCACGGTCAATGTGCAGGATGGCGAAGCGTTGGCACTGAAAACCATGAACCCGCGATTGGGGATACTCGGCGGGTTGTCGATATTGGGCACCAGCGGCATCGTCCGGCCTTTTTCCTGCGCGGCGTATATCGCCTCGATCCATCAGGGCATCGATGTGGCCAAGACCAACGGCTACCTGCATATCGCCGCCTGCACCGGCAATGCCAGCGAAGACACCATGCGCCGGGTCTACAACCTTCCGGAAATTGCCCTGATCGAAATGGGCGACTTTGTGGGTGCGGTGCTCAAGCACCTGCGCAAAGTGCCTGTGGATAAGTTGAGCATTTGCGGCGGTTTCGGAAAGATCAGCAAACTGGCTGCTGGCCATATGGATTTGCACAGTCGGCATTCCAGCATCGATTTGCCACAACTGGCCGAGTGGGCGGCGGCCATTGGCGCAAGCTCCGAGCTGCAAGACGCCATCCGCCAAGCCAACACCAGCCAGCAGGCCTTGGCGATGGCCAGCGCGCAAGGCATTGCACTGGGCGATGCGGTGTGTCAACACGCGCTGGATTTCGCCCGCAGCGTGGTGCCCGCATCGGTGCAGGTTGAAGTCTTTGCCATCGACCGCCAAGGCGGGATTGTCGGCCACGCCGGAGCGTTTGCATGAAACGTATTTTATTGCTCGGCGGCGTGACCGAAGCCTTGGCCATTGCTCGAACGCTTGGCCCGCAGCATGTCTACAGCCTGGCGGGAGTCGGTCGCGTGCCGACCGATCTGCGCTGTAAAGTGCGTGTGGGCGGGTACGGGGGCGCCGAAGGGCTGGCACAGTACATCCGCGAACACGGCATCGACCTGTTGGTGGATGCGACCCACCCGTACGCGGCACAAATCAGCCGCAACGCCGCCCTCGCGGCGCAACTCAGCGGCGTTGCATGCTGGGCGCTACGCCGTCCGGCGTGGCAACCGCAAGCCACTGATGACTGGCGTGAAGTCGCCGACTGGGCGGCGCTGGTCAACGCGCTCAAGCCATTCAATCGTCCCCTGTTTACCTTGGGACGCGAGCCGCTGGAACACCTGCACGAAATTCCCGAAAGCCAGTTCTGGACCTTGCGCGCGCTGGACGTCTACCCCGGCAATGCCCGCTGTGAGGTAATCGGCGCACGCGGCCCGTTTGTGCTCGACGACGAACGTCGCCTCTTCGAAGAACGCAACATTGATGTATTGATCAGCAAAAACAGCGGCAGCAGCGCCACCGAGCCGAAACTGGAAGTGGCCCGCGAGCGGGGCATTGCGGTACTGGTGCTTAAACGACCTGAGCTGCCCAAGGTTGACCGGGAGTTTTATACGCCACACGCGTTGATCAACGAACTGAACAACCGATAGGGGGGGTTCACAAGAACCCATCGGCTATACTTGCGCGACATTTCGCCACACACATGGGCTTTTTACTTACACCGGTCATTCAGGCTAAATAGCCGCCTTGATCGCTCCACTCACGGAATTCGTCATGCCTGGACAACGGTTTGCATTTGCCTGGATCGCCTGCTTTGCAGTGCTGTTCAACATGCTCGCCATGTCGATGATGAACGGCTCGACGGCGCAAACCCGTGAAGGCCCGGTCGAACAATTTATGATGAGCAGCTTCTGCACATCAATGGGCACCAAAATGGTCGCTGTATCGCTGGGCACGTTCGAAGCCGGCGACACGCACAAAGACCCTCACTCAACCATGCAGCACTGTTGGTGCTGTTCAGGTTCAGCGCCTGTAGTGGCTTTGCCGGCGCATGTTCCCAAGCTGTATTTTGCAGCCATGGAACATGGCCATAGCCAGATCCCCGACCACCTCAAACGCCCAACCCCGCGCCAGCAATGGCCGAGCCTCAATCCCCGCGCCTCGCCTCTGGTCTGATTCCTCCTCGCAACCATTTTTGCGTTTTGAATCGTTCTGGAGAATGACCATGTTGAACCTGTCGATGTTCAAGCACGCTGCTCTCGCAGCGGCTTTGCTGATGCCTGCCTGTTTCGCCTATGCCCATCAATACAAAATTGCCGATATTGAGATCGCCCACCCGTGGTCGCAAGAGCTACCGCCTAACGCCCCGACCGTGGCCGCGTATTTCGTGATTCACAATGCTGGCAGTACTGCCGACCGTCTGCTTGGCGTCGATACGCCGATTGCCGAAAGCGCCCAGTTGCACCAGCACCTGATGGAAGGCGATGTCATGAAGATGCAACCGGTGCCCAGTGTGGACATTGCCCCCGGCGCCACTGTGACGTTTGCGCCGATGGCCTACCACGTGATGCTGGTTGGCCTCAAAGATCGCAGCTTGCTGCAGGACGGAAAGCGTTTCCCGATGAACTTGCGCTTTGAAAAAGCGGGCACCGTGATTGTTGACGTCAAGGTGCAAAAGCAACCGCCTGCCGACACGATGGACCATACCCACGCTCACTGACGACCAAAGCGTCTGTAGCTGATGCGCGCTCATCGCGCCAGGCACACCCTGCCGTCCGCTCGCGGCAGTTGGTTGAGCCTGTTCGCCATGCTGATGATCTTTATCGGCCCGCTGATTTCCCAAGCGGTGCCGATGGATCATCACGCGTCCATGAACATGCCAATGGGCATGGACATGCCTGCGCATCACGAACATGCAGCGCCCGACGCCCCAGCGACCGGTCATCACGCACTCTGGGAAAAATGCGGCTATTGCACCCTGCTGTTCAGCTGCCCTGCGCTGCCCGGCACCCCAGCCCTGCCCCTCTATAGCGCACCAACCCATAGCTATTACCTGGCCGCCAACCCACGCTTGGGCCACGCCCGACAACCGGTATTCCCCGGCGCTCGCACCCGCGCGCCGCCTGCATTCCTCTAGCACCGACACAACTCTAAGCCCCCGGTCCATTTGCAGGCTCCTGCCGATGCAGACCGCGTTGTATTCGCTTGAATAGTGGAATGTTTATGTCCCGTTTTACTGCTGCCTCCCGTTTGCCTCACACCCCGACGGCTTGGCCCTTTACCCTCAGCGCTTTGTGCTGCGCGCTACTCAGCCCCGCGACATTGGCCGCCGAACTGAGCCCTACGGTGATTACTGCCATTGCTCCCAGCTCCCCGCTGACCATCGTCACCAACCCTAAAGACCCACGCCAGCCGGTACCAGCCAGCGATGGCGGCGATTACTTGAAGACCATTCCCGGCTTCGCCCTGATCCGTAATGGCGGCACCAACGGCGACCCGGTGTTGCGTGGCATGTTTGGCTCGCGCCTGAACATCCTCACCAATGGCGGCATGATGCTCGGCGCTTGCCCCGGCCGCATGGATGCACCCACGTCCTACATTTCGCCGGAAACCTACGACAAACTCACCGTCATTAAAGGCCCGCAAACAGTGCTATGGGGCCCGGGTGCATCGGCCGGCACTGTCCTGTTCGAGCGTGAACCCGAGCACTTTGGCGAATTGGGCACACGGGTCAATGCCAGCCTGTTGGCCGGTTCCAATGGCCGCTTTGACAAGACCCTCGATGCCGCTGCCGGTGGGCCGTTGGGCTATGTGCGGGTGATTGGCAACACGGCCCATGCCGATGACTACAAAGACGGAAACGGCAACACCGTGCCGTCGCGTTACGACAAATGGAATGGTGATGTCGCACTCGGCTGGACGCCGGATGCTGACACGCTGCTTGAACTCACAGCCGGCAAGGGCGATGGCGAAGCACGCTCGGCCGGTCGTGGCATGGACGGCAGCCAGTACAAGCGCGAAAGCCTGGGCCTGCGCTTTGAAAAATCCAATATCGGCGACGTTCTCGACAAGATCGAAGCGCAGGTCTACTACAACTACGCCGACCATGTGATGGACAACTACACCCTGCGCACCCCGTCGGGCACCGGCATGATGGCCGGCCCCATGGCCAGCAACGTAGACCGTCGCACCATTGGCGCACGCATCAAGGCCACGTGGCTCTGGGCTGACTATCAATTGATCAGCGGCATTGACGCGCAGACCAACGAGCACCGCAAGCGCTCAGGCATGGGCATCGACACCTACAAGGATCAGAACTGGAGTAAAGATGCCGACTTCCACAACTACGGCGCCTTCAGCGAACTGACCTGGTTCGCCGCCGACCGCGACCGCGTGATTGCGGGGGCACGCCTGGACCGTGCATCCGCCAAGGATTACCGGGCCCGGATCGGCTCGGGGATGATGAGCAAGCCCAACCCGACCCTCGACAAAACCCGCGCCGACACCCTGCCCAGCGGCTTTGTGCGATACGAACACGACATGGCCGACAGCCCGACCACACTGTATGCAGGCGTGGGGCACGCCGAACGCTTCCCGGATTATTGGGAGCTGTTTTCACCCACCTCAGGCCCGGCCGGTTCGGTGAACGCGTTCGATGCAATCAAGCCTGAGAAAACCACCCAGCTCGACATGGGCCTGCAATACAAAACTGTGGAAATGGAAGCTTGGGCATCGGCCTACATCGGCGTCGTCCATGACTATATTTTGTTCGACTACGCCCCCGGCTACTCTCAAGCCCAAAACATCAATGCCCGGATCATGGGCGGCGAACTGGGGGCGGCCTACCAACTGACTCCCAACTGGAAAGCCGACGCGACACTGGCTTATGCCTGGGGCAAGAACACCTCAGATGGCAAAGCGCTGCCACAAATGCCGCCGCTGGACACCCGTTTAGGCCTCACCTATAGCGAAGACAACTGGAGTGCAGGCGCACTGTGGCGGGTGGTAGCGCAGCAAGACCGTATTGATCGCAATAAAGGCAACGTGGTGGGCAAAGACTTCGACAAGAGCGCAGGTTTTGGCGTGTTTTCGTTAAACGGGGCTTACCGCATTAACAAAAACCTCAAGGTCAGTGCCGGTGTGGACAATTTGCTGGATAAAAACTATAGCGAGCATTTGAACATGGCGGGCAATGCCGGTTACGGCTACCCGGCCAACGACCCGACGCCCATCAACGAACCGGGCCGTACGTTATGGACAAAGGTTGATGTGAGTTTCTGATAAACCGCTTGCCCTCACCCCAACCCTATCGGCCGCGCACGGCCAGTCCCCTCTCCATCTGGGAGAGGGCTAGGGTGAGGGCCCCCAAACAACACGTACCCACTTGCGGAGCCGCTCACATGAGCCAACCCACACCGTCGTTCTACAACCTGGCCTGGCGCTGGCATTTTTATGCCGGGCTGTTTGTCGCCCCGTTTATGATTCTGCTGGCCATCACCGGCATTATTTACCTGTTCAAACCTCAGCTCGATCCCTTGATGTACGACCACCTGATCAACGTCCAACCCGCTCATCACGCGTTGAGCGCTGATGAACAGCGCAATCTCGTGCAGGCCATTTATCCACAAGCCCACATCAGTCAATACCTGCCACCGATCAACCCCGAACGCAGCGCCCAGTTCGTGCTGCACAACGGTGGCCGCGAACTGAATGTGTTTATCAACCCCTACAGCGGAACCGTACTCGGCCAGCAGGATGCCAAACTCAACCTGCAAGCCGTGGCCCGTGCGCTGCATGGCGAGTTGATGATCGGCACCCTCGGCGACCGGCTGATTGAGCTCGCTGCCGGCTGGGGCGTGGTGTTAGTGGTGTCCGGGATGTACCTGTGGTGGCCGCGCGGGCAAACCGCTGCCGGGATTTTGTGGCCGCGTTTCAGCCGTCGCGGGCGGATACTGTGGCGTGACCTGCACGCGGTGACAGGTTTTTGGGGCGCCGCCCTGCTGCTGTTCATGTTGCTCAGCGGCATGACCTGGACCGGTTTTTGGGGCAAGCAATACGCCAACCTGTGGAACCAGTTCCCGGCAGCCATGTGGAATAACGTTCCCGCCTCCGACGTTGAAGCCCGCAGCCTCAACACGGCGGCCCGCCAGACTGTCTCGTGGGCCATGGAAAATACGCCGATGCCGGTGTCTGGCGCCCACGCCGAACACATGAACCACGGTGCTCACTCAAGCGGCCCGGCCGCGCCCGGTGTAAGCCTGCAACAGGTGTACGAAACCGCCACCGCACGTAAAGTCGAACCCGGCTACAGCATCACCTTGCCGACCACGGCTGAAGGTGTTTTCACCATCGCTGTATTTGCCGACGACCCGCGCAACGACGCCACGCTGCATATTGATCAATACACCGGCGAAGTGCTGACCGATGTGCGCTGGCAGCACTACGGCAATGTGGCCCGCGCCACTGAAATGAGCGTCATGCTGCACGAAGGCAAGCTGTTCGGCTCGCCCAACCAATTCGCGATTTTTCTGGTGTGCCTGATGATTCTGCTGAGTTCGGTCAGCGGCCTGGTGATGTGGTGGAAACGTCGCCCGCATGGTCGCCTGGGCGTGCCGCCATTGCGCCATGATTTGCCCACATGGAAGACAGGCGTGGTCATCATGTTGGCGCTGGCAATCGTCTTTCCATTGGTAGGCGCCTCACTGATTGCCGTCTGGCTACTGGATCGCCTACTGCTGCTGATTCGAGCAAAACGACCAGATGAAGCCCACTCATAATCAAGATGAGACATCCGAGATGCGCATTGCAGAGCCTTGCCTATACTGGCGCGCCAGTATCAGACACAAAATAGTTGTTACAAAATAACAAACCTATTTAAGCTCTGCCCCCCCCGCCGCCAGGAGGCAGCGGGGACACCTCTTGGAATAAGCGACTCACTGCCCCGATGAACACGTACCTGCTTTCCAGCCTCTGCCTGCTGGCGATGAACAGCGCGCACGCGGATGACACCGCCCCCTCACTGATGTTGCCTGCCGCGACCATTACCGCACCCGAAGTCGATGCCGAACAGATCGACCTCAAGACTGCCACCAGCGCAGGCTCACGCCTGAACCTCAACAGCCTCGAAACCCCGGCCAGCGTTGAAAGCCTGACCGGCGCGCAAATCCGCGCGCGCGGCGACCGCAGCGTGCAGAGCGCCGTGACTCGCACCACCGGCATCAGCAATACCGGCACCCCCGGCAATGGCGGTTCGTCCTACTCGGCCCGTGGTTTTGTCGGCGAAGGGTCGGTCATGCAGCTGTATGACGGGGTGCGCATGTACAGCGGCGCAGGCACCGTGACCTTCCCGGTGGACGATTGGTCGGTCGAACGCATCGACGTGCTGCGTGGCCCGGCTTCGGTGCTGTACGGCGAAGGTGCAACCGGCGCGGTGATCAATGTCATTCCCAAGAAACCTTTCACGGGCGAAATCGAAAATCACATTCGCCTTGGCTACGGCTCTTACGACACTCAACAACAGGCGCTGGACAGCGGCGGTTCACTGACCGACACCCTGAGCTACCGGTTGAATATCAATCACACGCAAAGCAATGGCTGGATCGACCACGGCGACTCTGAAAACACCTTTATCAGCGCCGCCCTGCGCTGGCAGGCCAACGATGATCTGGTGTTTACCCTGAGCCACGACTATGGCGACCAGACGCCACAGAACGACTTCGGTGTGCCGCTGATCAATGGCCATTACCACAAGAGCCTGCGCGACAAGAACTACAACGTGCGGGACGCCAAGCTGCACTACAACGACCAGTGGACACGCCTGAACAGCGAGTGGCAGATCAGCGATAACCTCAGCGCCAGCAACGAGCTGTATTACCTCAAAGCTCAGCGCCGTTGGCAAAACGCCGAAAACCATGCGTGGAATGAAGACCGGCAAACCTTGCTGCGCAGTGGTTATTTCAGCATCAAACACGAGCAGGAACAGGTTGGCGACCGTCAGACGTTTACTCTCAACCATGATCTGTTTGGCCTTGATAGCCGAACGCTGGTGGGGGCTGACTACAATCGCATCCACTTCAATCTGCACAGCAACGCGCCTTACAACGATGTTGACCCCAGTGGTCAGCCGATCGATAGGTACCACCCGGATCGGGGCGAATTTGAAAGTGCATCGCCTTATCGTCAGCAGTTCACCAGCACCACTCAACAAGTCTCGCTGTTTGCGGAAAACCGTACGCAACTGAGTGATCGACTGTCGCTGGTGACCGGCGTGCGCCGCGACATCGTGCACATGGATCGCGATGACTACGCGGCCAATGGCGACACTGCGCGCAGTGACCGCAGCCTGTCGGCGAACAGCTGGAAAGTCGGGCTGGTATACGAATTGACCCCGGACATGTCGATCTATGCCCAGCAAGCCACCAGCGTGGATGGCGTAGGCGGTTTGATCAGCCTCGACCAGACGCAGCAAAACTTCGACCTGGCCCGTGCGCGGCAGACCGAGATTGGCTTCAAGCACATGTTTTGGGATCAACGCGGGGAATGGACGCTGGCGGCGTATCACATCGTTAAAAAGGATCTGCTGACCACCGATCCCAACAACTCGAACCTGCAAGTGCAAGTGGGCGAGCAGTCCTCCAACGGACTTGAGGCCAGCCTTGATCTGCAACTGCCAGACCGCTGGCAGTTGCAGGCCAATGCCTCGGTGGTGCGCGCGCAATACGACACCTTTGATGACGAAGGTGTTTCGCGCAACGGCAACCGGCCGACGGATGTTCCGCGCCGTACCGCCAACCTGTGGTTGAGCAAAGCCATCACCGATGACGTCAAGGCCGGAGCCGGAGTGCGTTATGTGGACTCGCGCTATGCCGACATTGCCAACACGGTCGAGTTACCGAGCTACACCGTGGTGGATGCGACGGTGAGCTGGAAAGCTCTACCTAAAACCACGTTGGGGCTGCGTCTTAATAATTTGTTCAACCGCCAGTACGCGGTAAGCCAATACAATGGCGGCCAGCAATGGATCATGGGCGAGCCGCGTTCGTTTTTTGTGACCGCGGATTACAGTTTCTAACCGCCTACCCTCACCCCAACCCTCTCCCAGAGGGAGAGGGCGCTAATCCGCTTTTGCCTTTAGTCCCCTCTCCCTCCGGGAGAGGGTTAGGGGGAGGGGCTTTTGCTTTTAACCATCAATGATCGGACCTTTATGACCCGCCTCACCCTCACACAACTCGCCTGGACGCCCTTGGGCCACGGCCATTGCCATCACCAGTTCCACCTGCGTGATGCCAATCTGCACGTAGCCGCAGGCGAGTTCGTAGGGCTAATCGGGCCAAACGGCAGTGGCAAAACCAGCCTGCTGCGTTGCGCCTACCGTTTCAGCAAACCTGAGTCCGGCGAAGTCCACCTCGACCACCAAAACCTCTGGCAACAATCACCGCGCTGGTGTGCACAGCGCATTGCCGTGGTGCTTCAGGAATTCCCCGACGCCTTTGGCCTGACCGTAGAAGAAGTGGTCGCCATGGGCCGCACCCCGCACAAAGGTCTGTTCGACGGTGACACCGATCCCGACCGCCAACTGGCCAGTAATGCCCTTCGGGACGTTGGCCTGCACGGCTTTGAAGAGCATGCCTTTGCCACGCTCTCAGGCGGTGAAAAACAGCGCGTCATTCTTGCCCGCGCTTTGACCCAGCAACCTGATGTGTTGATCCTCGATGAGCCGACCAATCACCTCGACCCGCGTTATCAGCTGGAACTGCTGCAATTAATTAAACGCCTGAAGATCGGCACCCTGGCCAGCATCCACGACCTTAACCTCGCGGCCGCATTCTGCGACCGTTTGTACGTGATCAATCACGGCAAAATGATTGCCAGCGGCACCCCGCGTGAAGTACTGACCGTCGAACTATTGCGCGATGTCTTCGGCGTTGACGCATTAGTCGACGACCATCCACTCTCTGGCTACCCACGGATTACCTGGATAACTCAACCATGACGCTGATCCGCATCGCACTCTGCCTGGGCGTCTTGCTGGGCGCTCAACTGGCTCACGCGCAAACCACGCATTACCCGCTCACGGTCAAAAGCTGCAACCGCGAGGTCACCTTCACCCAGGCACCCAAGCATGCAGTCAGCCATGACATCAACATGACCCAGATGATGCTCGCCCTGGGCCTCAAGCCACACATGGCCGGTTACAGCGGCATCAGTGGCTGGAAGTCGGTAACGCCTGAGATGAAGGCCATTCTCAACGGTCTGCCGGAGCTGGCCAGCAAATACCCGTCAGTTGAAACCCTGCTCAACGCCAACGTCGATTTCTTCTTCGCCGGGTGGGACTACGGCATGCGCGTGGGCGGCGACCTCACGCCGCAGACCCTGACGCCGCTGGGCATCAACGTATATGAGCTGACCGAGTCGTGTGCGTTCGTGATGAAGCGCCCACCGGCTAGCATGGAAGACACGTACAACGATCTGCGCAACCTGGGCAAGATCTTCGACGTGCAAGACCGCGCCAGCACGTTGATCGCCCAGATGCAGCAGGAAATCGCCACTGTGCAACAGACGTTACCCGCCGCAAAACCTCGGGTATTTTTGTATGACAGCGGCGAAGACCGCGCCATGACCTCGGGCAAACTGGGCATCCCCCACGCGCTGATTGAAGCCGCAGGGGGCAATGATATCCTTAGCGATATTGACGCCAGCTGGACGCGTATCAATTGGGAAACGGTGGTTGAACGCAACCCGCAAGTCATCGTCATCGTTGATTACAGCGAAGTCACTGCCGATCAAAAAAAGCGCTTTCTTGAAACCAATCCTGCCTTGCAATCAATCGACGCCATCCGCAACAAACGCTTTATCGTCATCCCGTATGTGCAAGCCACGCCGGGCATCGATAACGTGCAGGCAATAGAAACACTGGCCAAAGGTTTCCACCCGCAATGATGAATCGCCACTTCCCCTTGCTGCTGACGGGGCTCGGCATCGTATTGCTGGTGTCGTGCGTTGTTTCGCTGGGCTTTGGCCCGGCCCGGATTCCGGTGGACGTGGTGTGGCACATTTTGCTGAACAAATTGTTCGGCATCGGCGAAGCGAACTGGAGCGCGGGGCAGGAACATATTGTGTGGCTGATCCGCGTGCCGCGCATGTTGCTCGGTGCCTTGGTCGGTGCAGGGCTGGCGTTGATTGGCGCAGTGCTGCAAGCCGTGACCCGCAATCCGTTGGCTGACCCGCATCTGCTGGGTGTTACCAGCGGCGCCACGTTGGGCGCGGTGATTGTGGTGCTGTATGTGGGCGAAATTGTCGGCTTGCTGACCTTGCCGATTGCCGCCTTTATCGGTGCGTTATTAAGCATGGTGCTGGTACTGACCATCGCCAACCGCCAAGGCCGACTGGACAGCGACCGGCTGTTGTTATGTGGCGTAGCAGTGTCTTTCGTGATGATGGCCGTGGCCAATACGCTGCTGTTTCTGGGCGATCATCGCGCCAGTTCCGCCGTACTGTTCTGGATGCTCGGCGGGCTGGGGCTGGCACGCTGGGAATTGCTGGCCATCCCCAGCGCCAGCGTGCTGTTGGGGCTGATGTTACTGCTGGGTATGGCCCGCCCGTTGAACGCCCTGATGGCGGGCGAACAGACCGCCGTCACCCTCGGGCTGAACGCGCGCAATGTACGGTTGAAAGTGTTTTTGATCGCCTCACTGATGACCGGCGTGCTGGTGGCCATCAGTGGTTCAATTGGTTTCGTCGGGCTAATGATCCCGCATATCGCTCGCCGCCTTGTGGGCGCTGAACACCGGCGTTTGTTGCCCGTGTCCGCCCTGCTCGGCAGTGTGTTTCTGGTGTGGGTTGATGTCGCCGCCCGCACCTTGATCGCCCCCGAAGACTTGCCCATCGGCGTGGCAACCGCGGCGATTGGCGGGTTGTTTTTTATTGGTTTGATGCGCAAACGTTAAAGCTCGTCTTTATTCTTTCCCGTCGAAGACCGTGCCCACGGCAGCACGAGGCTGACCTTGGCAGACTCAGTGGTCTTCCAGTTTGCAGTCACCCATCCCACTCGCGACCAGTTTTCGCTGGGGCTTACGACGATCAACTCCCCCGCCTTGAGTAATTTGGCGACATACTGGTTTTCAGTTTCAAGACCTTTATCGACCCACTCCTGATTCAAGTATTGGTTTTCCCAATAGTCATACCCCAGAACCAACTGACAAAGGTCGTCTTCGGCTTGTCCGCCGTGGCGCACGTATTTCAACAATGACCCATCATTGCCTGCCGCATAGGCAACGTTGACGGCAAACTCCAGGCGAGGAAGACTTTTGGTCATAAAGCAAATGTCCACCGGCCAAAACACATGATCGACCCAGTTGATCTGGCCGGGTCTGACCACACTGGGCCTCACAGGTTGATGGGCATAATAAACAGCAACTGGACCATAACCCGACGGCAAGGCGGGTAACGGCCGAGACCGGCCAGAACTACGTTCAAACAGCGCGTTGAGGAAAATAGTGTCCTGAGCATTCGCCGGAGCGCCGTTAGTTTCAGGCTCCTGCGGCACGTATAGCATCTGCGCGGATGAATACAATATAGCGCCCACAACATGATGCGCATGGGGGCGGCGCAATAGGCGGTTGCTGTAAAGCGCCGCATCATCGATATGACTGAACACTGGCCCCAGCGCCGGCACAGTCGCACCGGGGCGATTGCTCATGGCGACATCCATGGCAAAGGGCCGCCAGCCAGAAGTCACAAGCCCCAGCGTCGCCCATATGGGGTTGGACAACAGCACTTCCAAATATCCGCTGCTGGCTACCTTGCGCACGTAATCCGGGGTGCGCAGTTTATTGCTGTTCAACAAGGTAAGCATCGACTCATTTGGTCCAAACCCACTGTCCAGATCAAGCACCGCGTTCAAGTTAACGGCCTTGTAACTGAGCAATGCGCCGTTGCGGGTTGATAGATACATCGTCGGATAATCCAGCCGCCCGACGGTCAGATCACGCACCGAACTTGAAAGCACCGCAAGGTTGACCAAATCGGCCGGAGCAATAAAATCCGCAAACACGTCATCGGACACCCGCTCAACCGGATTTTGCGGCGTAGCCATATATACCGAATCACAGGTAAAACCGGCAGGCAGACTGTACGCCTGAGAACCAAAAGGACGAGGGAAAACATCGCTTAGAAATGCTTTCCTGGTACGTAGAGGCTCTGTGGCGATGAACTGCTCTGCGCTTTGGCTTTTGAGGATGACCCCAAACTGTGTGTGTCCACGGCTGCCCATCCGCCCATGGACATAGCGCACCGCATCTTTCGCCTGGCTAAACACCGGGCTCAAGGCCGGTTGCAGGGTGAGCCTGTCCCTTGCGACCGGAGCTTTGGCCGGCACCCATTCGGTCGTTACCTTGCCACGCTCCCCCCATAAGCGGCTGGCTACCACTACGTGCAATTCGCCTGCCCGCGCCACCTGTGCGATGAATTGACTCGGCTTAAGCGAATTGTTGCGCAGCTTTATCTGACTGGAATTGTTGCACACCTGCTCAGGGTGAGCGGCGGGCGGCGCGAGACGCTCCAAGAATCGGGTTTCAAGGTCAGAGCCACTGGGTATGTACTTGAGCAGTGCACCGTCCTGCGCCGAAAAGTACCGCACCTTGCCTCGGCGATCCAAAATAGCGCTGCGCAGCTCATGGGGTGCAAACAGTGTGCGGCTCAATTGCTCCTCATCGGCCTTGCGCCAGAGCTGTTGAGGCCTGATACGACGCGTGTGGTAAACCCCTGCCACTACACAGCCATAAGGGATAAACGATGACTGCTCGGGTGGAAACACCACGGCCGGATCAAAGGTTTCAGTGCGCATGGCTATGGGCTCGGTAACCACGAACAGATTGTCTTGCCGCTTGAGGACCAACCCTCCGTAGGTGAAGTCCACGCGCCGGGCAATCTGCTCATGGGCATAACGCACGGCATCGTCCATCGCAGTAAAAACAGGGCTCAAGGTGCGCCTCATAAAACCGTCAAAGGGCTGCCAGCCAGACCCGATCTGACCTTCTTTCCCCCAGACTTCACTGCCATGCACCACGCTCAGTTCACCGGTGTGGGCCAAGGCGTGGACCAAGGACTCGATCCTTTCAATTCCCATCAACACATTACGCAGCAAGGCGATACCGTCACCCTCACGTGCGGGTAACTTGGCAAACAGGGATTTCTCAACCGGCGAGGACTTGGACACGTACTTCAACAGCGCTCCGTCCCGGGCCAGAATATACAGTGGCAACGCCGTAATACTGCCTGCTGTAGCCAGTTCCCTGGCTTTCAGAATGCCGTTGTCCAGCGCATCGATGTGCAGAAAGTTTTTGTACACCGACGGCTGATCGGTCGGGATCAATGAAGGGTTCCGATATTCTGCATCAGCGGCGTATAACGCAAAAATGGCAAACCCCGACGGTAGTTCAGCTTGGCCGTTACTGTCTAAAGGGAAAGCTCGTGCCACGTTAAAATCCATCTCCCCGGTTACCGGCTGCGAAACGATAAATACCTGACGCGTGGTGCTTTTTAAAATAAAACCATAATGCTGTTCGGTAACGGCCTCAGAACGCAATCTGGCGTACTCGAGCGCCAGTGGTTCGCTGTCCAGCAGTGGCCCACAAGCAGGGCGCTGAACAGTCATGTGCTCGACGACATCTGCCCTGCGGTAGGTTGTAAAGAATTCCGGGGCTAGCTTGCCAACAGTCCCTTTCCAGATGTCAGCCGACTGAACAATATTGACCTGCAGCGTGGCCACAACCTGTTTGAGGAACTGAATCATCTCTGCAAGCAGTTCGTGGTCTTCCTGGGCATGCGCGAGGAAATCATAAAGCTGGCTTTCTCCCGCTGTCGCGCGGGTTTCAACCTTGAGTAAAGAGCCATTGAACCCTGACAAATAATGGACCGAAGTGAAGCTGGCCATGGTCAACACGGCCTGGATATCTTCGGGCAGGAAAAAGTTGGCCAGGAAAAGCACTTCGTCATTGGTTACCCCCATAAAAGACTTTTGCTCAGTTGCCAAATGATGTTGGCGGGAGTTGTAGAAGCCCTGACAGGTATATCCCTGCGGTTGAATGAGCTGACCGCTTGCATTGCTTGAAATGAATTGAGTGACTTTGAACTTTTTACCGACCACTTTTTCAGGTCGTGAAGCGAAATAGCGGCCTTCGGCATTTTTCAGAATCACCCCGGCGTACTCGCAATCACGGTGATCGCCTATGAGCTCATGGGCAAATCGGGCCGCGTCATCGGCGCTGACAAAAGGGGGACTCAACGTCGGCAGGCGACCAATGATATTGGCGGGAAATGATAATTTCGGAATTTCATAAGCAGGTTCCATAAACAGGCGATTCCTTGATTGGGTCTGATCTGCATGTGCACGATTGACTGCAATCTTTGGCCTTACTACCAACCTTCAGGTGTTAATTAATTAACCACTGTGCGACCAGCACCAAAGCAGCGCACGCCGGCGCACCGAATCCCACGTAAGCGCCAAATGAGTGCGCAGGAATGCCCACTCTTCGCGCAAACACACGCGCCAGAGCCTTTTTTGAATCCCGGCACAGCCTTTGCAAAAGTCACTGCATCGTCCGTATCTGCAACTGATAACAATCACGTCCTGGAGACCGCACCATGAAGCGTCGTAGCTTGCTCAAGGCTTTCACACTCTCTGCCTCCATCGCCGCCATGGGCCTGACCTGGACGGTGCAAGCCGCCGAAACCATCAAGGTCGGGATTCTGCACTCGTTGTCCGGGACGATGGCGATTTCCGAAACGTCGCTTAAAGACATGGCGCTGATGACCATTGACGAGATCAATGCCAAAGGCGGGATCAACGGCAAAATGCTCGAAGCGGTGGTCGTCGACCCGGCATCCAACTGGCCGCTGTTTGCAGAAAAGGGCCGCCAGTTGCTGACGCAGGACAAGGTCGCCGTGGTGTTCGGTTGCTGGACTTCGGTGTCGCGTAAATCAGTATTGCCAGTGTTCGAAGAACTCAACGGTTTGTTGTTCTACCCCGTGCAATACGAAGGCGAAGAAATGTCGCCTAACGTGTTCTACACCGGCGCCGCGCCGAACCAGCAAGCGATCCCGGCGGTTGAGTATTTGATGAGCGAAGACGGCGGCAGCGCCAAGCGTTTTGTGTTGTTGGGCACCGACTACGTATACCCGCGCACTACCAATAAAATCCTGCGTGCGTTCCTGCATTCCAAAGGCGTGGCCGACAAGGACATCGAAGAGGTCTACACGCCGTTTGGTCACAGCGATTACCAGACCATCGTCTCCAACATCAAAAAATTCTCGGCCGGTGGCAAAACGGCGGTGATCTCCACCGTCAACGGCGACTCCAACGTGCCGTTCTATAAAGAGCTGGCGAATCAGGGGTTGAAGGCCACTGACGTGCCGGTAATTGCCTTCTCGGTGGGCGAAGAAGAACTGCGCGGCATCGACACAAAGCCGTTGGTGGGCAACCTCGCGGCGTGGAACTACTTCCAGTCGGTGGAAAACCCGGTCAACAAGAAGTTCGTGGATGACTGGAAAGCTTATGCCAAGGCCCACAACCTGCCGGGTGCCGACAAAGCCGTGACCAACGACCCGATGGAAGCCACCTACGTGGGCATTCATATGTGGGCGCAGGCAGCAGAAAAAGCTAAATCGACTGATGTGGACAAAGTACGCGAAGCCATGGCCGGGCAGACGTTTGCGGCACCTTCGGGCTACACCCTGACCATGGACAAGACCAACCATCACCTGCACAAGCCTGTGATGATTGGCGAGATTCAGGATGACGGTCAGTTCAACGTGGTGTGGCAGACCCAGGAGCCGATCCGCGCTCAGCCGTGGAGCCCGTACATTCCGGGCAACGACAAAAAGCCGGATCACGCGGTGAAGAGTAACTAAGGCTGTTAAGAGCCCCTCACCCTAGCCCTCTCCCGGAGGGAGAGGGGACTGATCGATGGCGTTGCGCAGATTTGCTTTTTAGTCCCCTCTCCCTCTGGGAGAGGGTTAGGGTGAGGGCCAGCGCCCTGAAGATCGACCACCTGCCAAACAGGGAATAAGCCATGCCCACTGCCCTTTACCGCCTGATCCTCGGCTGCCTGCTGTTGCTGCCCTTGGTCGCCAACGCCGATGACGCCAGCGACTTCGCAGCGGCGAATAATTCCGCACAAGCTCAGCTTCTCGAAAGTTGGGCTGCACACCCCACGCCCACCCGTGTGGAGTTGATCAATAGCCTGCAGCAAGGCCAGATTATCGTTGACGGTCAAACCAAAACAGTGCGCCTGAACAACCGTTTACGCGGCTTGATCGACACCGCGCTGGCCAGCCATCAACTGCTGGCGGCCGACCCTAAACTGCGCCTGAGCGCAGCGCAGCAATTGCAGAAATCCGCCAAACCGGCGCAACTCAACTTTCTCGACCAGCAACTGGCTGCTGAACACGACAGCGATGTGCACAGCGCATTAAGCCTGGCGCTGGCCAACCTGCAACTGGTCGACCCCGACCCGGCAGTCCGCCTCGCCGCTGTCCGCCTGTTAGGTGAAACCGGCGAACCGCTGGCCCGCACCCGCCTCGAAAACCTGCTGCAACCCGGCGTCGAAACCGATGCCACGGTACACACCGCCGCAGAAACCAGCCTGGCGCAAGTCAAACGCAAACTGCTGATCGGTGACTTGCTGGGGCAAGCCTTCAGCGGTTTGTCACTCGGCTCAATTCTGCTGCTCGCGGCACTCGGACTGGCCATCACCTTCGGCCTGCTCGGCGTGATCAACATGGCCCACGGTGAAATGCTCATGCTGGGCGCCTACTCCACCTATTGCGTGCAGTTGTTGTTCCAGCGCTTCGCCCCCGGCGCCATCGAGTTTTATCCGCTGCTGGCGCTGCCGGTAGCGTTCTTCGTCACCGCCGCTGTTGGCATGTTGCTGGAGCGCACAATCATTCGCCATCTCTACGGTCGCCCACTGGAAACCCTGCTGGCGACCTGGGGCATCAGCCTGATTTTGATCCAGTTGGTGCGTGTGCTGTTCGGCGCGCAAAACGTCGAAGTGGCCAACCCGGTCTGGCTGTCGGGCGGGCTGCAAGTGCTGCCCAATCTGGTACTGCCGTATAACCGCTTGGTGATCATTGTGTTCGCGCTGGCCGTAGTCGCACTCACCTGGCTGCTGCTGAACAAGACCCGTCTGGGCCTCAACGTTCGCGCGGTCACGCAAAATCGCAATATGGCCGCCTGCTGCGGTGTGCCCACCGGGCGTGTGGACATGCTCGCTTTTGGCCTGGGTTCAGGGATTGCCGGGCTTGGCGGCGTGGCCTTGAGTCAAGTCGGCAACGTCGGACCGGAGCTGGGCCAGGGCTACATCATCGACTCCTTCCTCGTGGTCGTGCTGGGCGGCGTCGGTCAACTGGCCGGCACGGTCTACGCCGCTTTCGGGCTGGGCATTGCCAACAAGATTCTTGAACCGCAGATCGGCGCCGTGCTCGGCAAAATCCTGATCCTGGGGCTGATCATTCTGTTTATCCAGAAGCGTCCGCAAGGTCTCTTCGCGTTGAAAGGACGGGTGATCGACTGATGAATCAGCCTCTTATGCTCACTGCCACGCAAAAAGCCGGGCCCACACTCACCGCGCTGGTCGGCGGGCTTGTATTGCTGGTACTGCTGGCCATGCCGCTGCTCTCGCTGCTGCCCGCCGACAGCCCGTTTCAGATCTCGGCCTACACCTTGACGCTGGTGGGCAAAATCCTCTGTTACGCCATTGTCGCGCTGGCGCTGGATCTGGTCTGGGGCTACGCCGGGCTGTTGTCGCTGGGCCACGGCCTGTTCTTCGCGCTGGGCGGCTATGCCATGGGCATGTACCTCATGCGCCAAGCCTCGGGCGATGAACTGCCGGCCTTTATGACCTTCCTGTCGTGGACTGAATTGCCGTGGTACTGGGTCGGAACCGAGCACTTCTGGTGGGCGATGTGTCTGGTGGTGCTGGCGCCGGGCATGCTCGCACTGGTGTTCGGCTTTTTCGCCTTTCGCTCGCGGATCAAAGGCGTGTACTTCTCGATCATGACCCAGGCGCTGACCTTCGCCGGGATGTTGTTGTTCTTCCGCAACGAAACCGGTTTTGGCGGCAACAACGGTTTCACCAACTTTCGCAGCATTCTGGGTTTTGGCATCACTGAACCCGGCACCCGCGCCGTACTGTTTTTTGCCACCGTATTGTTGTTGGTCGCTAGCCTGTTTGTGGGCTGGCGGCTGGCACGCAGCAAGTTCGGTCGCGTGCTGACTGCGCTGCGCGATGCTGAAAACCGCCTGATGTTTTGCGGCTATGACCCACGCGGTTTCAAACTGTTTGTGTGGGTGTTGAGCGCGGTGCTGTGCGGTCTGGCCGGGGCGCTGTATGTGCCACAAGTGGGCATCATCAACCCCGGTGAAATGTCTCCGACCAACTCCATCGAAGCCGCCGTATGGGTGGCCTTGGGCGGGCGCGGTACTTTGATTGGGCCTTTGCTCGGTGCGGGCGTGGTCAACGGCATGAAAAGCTGGTTCACCGTAGCCTTCCCGGAATACTGGCTGTTCTTTCTCGGCGCGCTGTTTATCGTCGTGACCTTATACCTGCCCAAAGGCGTGATTGGCCTGCTGAAAAAGAGAGGCGACCAATGAGAACTCCTGCAACGGCGGACTTTATGCTCGAACCTGTGCTGGACGCAGGCAGCAGCCGCGAGGCCATCGGCCTGGGGCAAGCTGCCGGGCCGGGTCTCAACACCCGCCACGGGACCATCCTGACGCTGGAGGGCATCAGCGTCAGCTTCGATGGTTTCAAAGCGCTGAACAACCTCAACCTGTACATCGCCGTGGGCGAGTTGCGCTGCATCATCGGCCCCAATGGCGCGGGCAAGACCACGATGATGGACGTGATCACCGGCAAAACCCGACCCAGCGAAGGTCAGGCGTGGTTTGGTGAAACCCTCGACTTGCGCCAGATGAGCGAAGTGCAGATTGCTCAGGCCGGGATTGGACGCAAGTTTCAGAAACCCACCGTCTTTGAAGCCTTGAGCGTGTTTGAAAACCTTGAGCTGGCGCAAAAGACCGACAAATCGGTGTGGGCCAGCTTGCGCGCCAAATTGACCGGCGAGCAAACCGACCGCATTGGCGAAGTGCTCGACACCATCCGCCTGACCCACTCAGCGCATCGACCGGCGGGGCTGTTGTCCCACGGGCAAAAACAGTTTCTGGAAATCGGCATGTTGCTGGTCCAGGACCCGCAATTGTTGTTGCTCGATGAACCGGTCGCGGGCATGACCGATGCCGAAACCGAATTCACTGCCGAACTGTTCAAAAGCCTGGCGGGCAAGCATTCGCTGATGGTGGTAGAGCACGACATGGGCTTCGTCGGCTCGATTGCCGACCACGTCACCGTGCTGCACCAAGGCAGCGTTTTGGCCGAAGGTTCGCTGGAGCAGGTGCAGGCGGATGAGCGGGTCATTGAGGTTTATCTGGGTCGTTGAAGGAATCCAACCATGCTTAACGTCGAAAAGCTGCATCAATTCTACGGCGGCAGCCATATCCTTCGCGGCCTTACGTTCGAGGTCAAGGTGGGCGAAGTCACGTGCCTGTTAGGCCGCAATGGCGTTGGTAAAACCACGTTGCTCAAATGCCTGATGGGCTTGTTGCTGGTCAAGGAAGGCGAGGTCAAGTGGGAAGGCAACACCATCACGGCGCTCAAGCCCCATCAGCGGGTTCACGCCGGAATTGCATACGTACCGCAGGGCCGGGAGATTTTCGGGCGCCTGACGGTCGAGGAAAATCTGCTGATGGGCCTTTCACGCTTTCCCGGTTCTGAGGCCAGGGAAGTGCCGGCGTTTATCTACGAACTGTTTCCGGTGCTGCTGCAAATGAAGCATCGGCGTGGAGGCGATTTGTCGGGCGGCCAGCAACAACAACTGGCGATTGGGCGAGCGCTGGCCAGTCGTCCGCGCCTGCTGATTCTCGATGAGCCCACCGAAGGAATTCAGCCTTCGGTGATCAAGGAAATCGGCGCTGTGATCAAAATGCTCGCCGCACGCGGCGACATGGCGATTTTACTGGTCGAGCAGTTCTACGACTTTGCCGAGGAACTGGCCGACCAGTATCTGGTGATGTCGCGGGGCGAAATCGTGCAGCAAGGCCGTGGCGAAAATATGCAAACGGAGGGTGTGCGCGGGCTGGTGACGATTTAATCTGTCACTTTTCTCGGCGATATTTCCTACTTATGAATATGCCTGCTCCTTCAGCTTTATTTACACCCAGTTGGCACGCCGAGCTGGAGCTGGGCTATGGCCGTTTTGGTGACAGCACGCGGCCGACTCTGCGTCGTCACGAGGGCCCGCTGCGGGTGCAGAAGCACTTGTATGCCGAAGGTCCCGAGGTGTGCCAGCACATCATCGTCCACCCGCCGGGCGGCATTGCTGGCGGTGACCGGCTGGACATCCGCGCCAGTGTCGGCCCCGATGCCTGGGCGCAACTCACCAGTCCCGGCGCGGCCAAGTGGTATCGCGCTGCGGGCCCGGCGTATCAAACCGTTGAATTAAGCGTGGCCGCAGGCGCGACGTTGGAATGGCTGCCTCAAGAAACCATCGTGTTCAGCGAGGCCCAGGCCGAACTCAGCACCCGCATCGACTTGGCAGGTGATGCCAAGTTGTTTTACTGGGACATGGTGGCGTTGGGGCGACTGGCCAGTGGCGAGCGTTTTGAGCGCGGGCACTTCCAGTCTGGATTGGATATTCGCCGCGACGGCCAGTTGCTCTGGCATGAACGCCAGCGCATTGTGGGTGGCGACGGACTGCTGGACTCGCCCATCGGATTGGACGGCAATCCAGTGTTTGCCACCTTGCTGGTGACGGGGGAAATCAGCGCTGAGTTACTGGAGCGTTGCCGCAGCTTGGCAAACCCGGTGCGCGGTGATTTGACTCAATTGCCGGGTTTGCTGGTAGCACGCTGCCTGGCCGGCGAAGCGCTTCAGGCGCGGGGCTGGTTGATTGATTTATGGCGCTTGCTGCGTCCGGCGCTGCTGGGGCGCGAGGCATTGGCGCCCAGAATCTGGAGTACCTGAAGAGCCCCTCACCCCAACCCTCTCCCTCCGGGAGAGGGCGCTTGATCTGCTTTTGCTTTTAGTCCCCTCTCCCTCCGGGAGAGGGCTAGGGTGAGGGGCTTTTAATGTTGAGCAACCCACACACTTTTTAACTGCCGAACACGGATTCCACCATGGACCTGACCCCACGCGAAAAAGACAAGATGCTGATCTTCACCGCTGGCCTGTTGGCTGAGCGAAGGTTAGCGCGAGGTGTGATCCTCAATTACCCGGAAACCATCGCCTACATTTCTGCCGCCTTGCTGGAAGGCGCTCGCGATGGCCGCACAGTCGCTGACCTGATGCATTACGGCACCACCCTGCTGACCCGCGAGCAAGTGATGGAAGGCATCCCGGAGATGATTCCCGACATTCAAGTCGAAGCCACGTTCCCGGACGGCACCAAGCTGGTCACAGTTCATCAACCCATCGCTTGAGGCAGGCGCATGACTTACGTAATTCGCGATGCTGTCGCGGCCGATCTGCCCGCGATTCTCGACATTTACAACGACGCAGTGCTTAACACCCTGGCCATCTGGAACGAGCAGACCGTCGATCTGGCCAACCGTCAGCAGTGGTTCGATGCGCGCCAGGCTCAGGGTTATCCGATTCTGGTAATCGCCGACGCCACAGGCACCGCACAGGGCTACGCCTCATTTGGTGACTGGCGCCCTTTCGAAGGGTTTCGCCATACCGTTGAACATTCGGTGTACGTGCACCCCGAGCAACGCGGCAAACGGCTCGGGCCGCAACTGCTGGCGGCCCTGATCGAGCGTGCCAAAGCTTGCAATAAGCATGTCATGGTCGCGGCTATCGAAGGCGGCAATGCCGCGTCGATTCACGTACACAAGCAGATGGGCTTCGTCACCAGCGGGCGCATGCCGCAGGTCGGTATTAAATTCGGCCGCTGGCTCGACCTAACCTTTATGCAACTCATGCTCAACCCCGGCGCACTGCCTCCACAGGAGCGTGGCCAATGAACACCGAACACGTGATTCAAGTCACGACTGCCACCTTTGCCCAGTACCGTGAGGACTTGATCGTGTTGCTGCTCGATGCCGTAAAGCATGGTGCTTCGGTCGGCTTCATGAACGACCTGGATCGGCCACAGGCCAATCGCTACTTCGACGAAGTTCATGCACAACTGGATCAAGGCAGCCTGCTGTTGTGGGTGCTCATTGAGGAGCAGCGAGTGCTGGCCAGCGTGCAATTGGCGCTGTGCCAAAAGACCAATGGCCTGAACCGGGCTGAAGTGCAAAAGCTGTTGGTGCTCAACGAAGTCCGCCGCCGAGGTTTGGGCCAAGTGCTGATCCACGCTTTGGAGCAAGGGGCACGCGCGCAAAAACGCGGCCTGCTGCACCTCGACACTGAAGCTGGCTCACCCGCCGAAAATTTCTACAGCGCGCTGGGTTACACCCGCGTCGGCGAACTGCCAAATTACTGCCAAAGCCCCAACGGCCATTACAGCCCCACGGCCATCTACTACAAAACCTTGAGTGAGCCACAATGATTCCAGGTGAATACAAGGTTGAAGCGGGTGAGATCGAACTTAACGTCGGCCGCCGCACCCACCGCCTCAGCGTGTCCAACCGGGGCGACCGACCAATTCAAGTCGGCTCGCACTACCACTTTTTCGAAACCAACGACGCCCTGATGTTTGACCGCGGCGACAGCCGTGGCATGCGCCTGAACATCCCGGCCGGAACCGCCGTGCGTTTCGAGCCGGGGCAAACCCGCGAAGTTGAACTGGTGGAACTGGCCGGGCTGCGCCGGGTGTACGGCTTTGCCGGGCGGATCATGGGTGATCTGGATTAACCCAAACCTGTACCCCGTAGCAGCTGCCGAAGGCTGCGTCCGGCCGAAGGCCGTGAAACCAACCAACGCTGTATTTCTGACACAACGCACTTGCCGCATTGACGGTCGCTTCGCAACCGGACGTCGCCTTCGGCAACTGCTACACAGGATATTTTCATGAAGATCTCCCGCCAGGCTTACGCCGATATGTTCGGTCCCACGGTAGGTGACAAAGTTCGTTTGGCCGACACCGAGCTGTGGATCGAGGTTGAACACGACTTCACCACCTATGGTGAAGAAGTGAAGTTTGGCGGCGGCAAGGTGATCCGTGACGGCATGGGCCAAAGCCAGTTGCTCGCCGCCGAGGTCGTGGACACGCTGATTACCAATGCGCTGATCATCGATCACTGGGGCATCGTCAAAGCCGATGTGGGCCTCAAAAATGGCCGTATCCACGCCATTGGCAAAGCCGGAAACCCGGATATTCAGCCCAATGTGACCATCGCCATCGGCGCCAGCACCGAAGTCATCGCCGGTGAAGGCATGATCCTCACCGCAGGCGGCATTGATACCCACATCCACTTCATTTGCCCGCAGCAGATCGAAGAGGCGCTGAACAGCGGCGTAACCACCATGATAGGCGGTGGCACCGGCCCGGCCACGGGCACCAACGCCACCACCTGTACCTCCGGCCCGTGGCACATGGCGCGCATGCTGCAGGCCGCCGATTCGTTCCCGATGAACATGGGCTTCACCGGCAAGGGCAACGCCAGCCTGCCACAACCGCTGATCGAGCAGGTGGAAGCCGGCGCCATTGGCCTCAAGCTCCATGAAGACTGGGGCACCACGCCCGCTTCTATCGACAATTGCCTGAACGTGGCCGACCTGTACGACGTGCAGGTGGCGATTCACAGCGACACGCTCAACGAATCCGGCTTTGTCGAAACCACCCTCGCCGCCTTCAAGGGCCGCACCATTCACACCTATCACACCGAAGGCGCGGGCGGCGGACATGCCCCGGACATTATCAAGGCCTGCGGTTTGACCAACGTGCTGCCCAGTTCGACCAACCCGACCCGGCCGTTCACCCGCAACACCATCGACGAACACCTCGACATGCTGATGGTCTGCCATCACCTGGACCCGAGCATTGCCGAAGACGTGGCCTTCGCTGAAAGCCGCATCCGCCGCGAAACCATTGCCGCCGAAGACATCCTGCACGACCTGGGGGCGTTCTCGATGATCAGCTCCGACAGCCAGGCGATGGGCCGCGTGGGTGAAGTGATCACCCGCACTTGGCAAACCGCCGACAAGATGAAGAAACAACGTGGGCCGCTGCCCGAAGACGCTCCCGGCAACGACAACTTCCGCGCCAAGCGCTATATCGCCAAGTACACCATCAACCCGGCGATAACCCACGGTGTGAGCCACGAAGTGGGCTCGATTGAAGTGGGCAAGTGGGCCGATCTGGTGCTGTGGCGCCCGGCGTTCTTCGGCGTCAAACCGACGTTGATTATCAAGGGCGGTGCGATTGCATCGAGCTTGATGGGCGATGCCAACGCCTCGATCCCAACCCCCCAGCCGGTTCACTATCGACCGATGTTTGCCAGTTATGGCGGCTCGCGTCATGCCACCTGCCTGACATTTATCAGCCAAGCGGCGTTTGATGCCGGAGTGCCTGAAACTCTTGAGCTTAAAAAGCAAATCGCGGTGGTCAAAGGCTGTCGCGACGTGCAAAAAACCGACCTGATCCACAACGGTTATTTGCCCAGTATTGAAGTCGACCCGCAGACCTATCAGGTCAAGGCCGATGGCGTGTTGCTGTGGTGTGAGCCGGCCGATGTACTGCCCATGGCCCAGCGTTATTTTTTATTTTGAAACACGCCTTGAGCGATCAGATGCTTAGTTGAAGCCAAAATCAGAGTCTGAATCGCTCAACAGGGAATCCAGGGGAGACGTGGAGAACTGGGCTGTCAAGGTACGCATAAGCTCACGCTCCTCGGCGTCAAGTGCGCGCATGTCAGCGTCATAGACTGTGTTGGACATCAAACTCCCGGGGGCCACCTCATCAGCAGATTTACCCAGCAACCGAGCGGCTGTTTCGATAGTTGTGCGTAATTGCGCCCCCTGTTGCTTAGATAACCCAGGCGCTTCGACCCAATCTCGTAATGCAACTTGCAAATCGGTCAAGGCGATCATTTTTTCCCTTAACGGTTTGAACCGTTCTGCATATGCACCCCGCAAATATTCGGTCCAGATGGGCTGATCCAGAAGTTGATCAAACAGGCCACCTCCTTGCTCCAGCTCCTGAACGCGTTTATAGGCACGCTCAATCATTGCCGGGGTCACATCAGACTCCGGGAACATCATGTCGGGTGACTGCCATGGCAAATGCAGCCTTTGCGCCAGTTCAGTGGTGTAGGCCAGGTAGATTTCAACCTCATCGATATCGCGGACCTGCCTGCCACTGCTGTCAAAGTGCAGGACTCGCTTTGCGTTCGCATCGTACTCAGGGTGCAGACGCCCTTCGGCTTCAAGTACACGCACTCGTGCCCGGGCAATGGCGCCCAACTCATCCAGGCGCACCTTGCCTCTAGCCAGTTCATATATTTCTGCACCGACGAATATCCTCGAACCCCGGTAGATCTCGTGCACCCTGACTTCAACCCCCATTGCATTGAACAACTGCGCACCCGCATCCACACAAAGAAAAGGCGCTGCCGCCATCTCAAACAACGTGTCGCGAAGTACGGGGCTATCGGAGATCGCCTGCAACATGCGCCAGACCTTGTCGCTCATGTCCAGCATGAACGCCTGAGTACGAAGGTCCAAGTGGCGAGCCTGGTCGCGGATGATATTGAAAAAAGGTTCAGAACCGGCATAGGCTTCAACAGAGCTCCACAGCGCCTGGTTATGAACCACTTGCTGGGGTGACAAACCACTCATCCAAGGGTGGCTATCGAGCACAAACTTCGAAGCAATAGGTCGCAGCGGCTCCAAACCCACCGACTCGATATACAGGTTGTAGCGCTCGGCCACCTCCGTGGAGACCTCACTCAGGGTCAAAGAGGTGCGTGCAACGGTTGCTGCCTTATCCGAACCCGGCCCCACATCGGGAATATGCCGAAGCGGATTTTCATCCAGAAGCAGCTTGAACTCACGTGCTCGTGGGTACGCGAAAAGCCCCGTCGGCCAACGATCAAGCTTGCATTGAGTCAGCGTCAATTTCGACAGGTATGGCATGCGGCTGATATCCGGAGGCAATCCCAGCGGGCAGCCCTCAAAGTTCAACATTCGCATGCGGGTCAAGGCTCGTAACTGAGCTACCGACTCCGGGGTCAGCACGATAGCGTTGCCTTTGAGATTGAGCACCTCTAAAAATGGCATTTCCGTGATGGCGGGGAGCAGATGAGTCAAAGATTCGTCCGTAATGTGCAGTTCTCGCAGGTGCTTAAAACTGGCAAGAAATGTGTCAATCCCGTCGGTGATTCCGAGCCCTGACAAATTCAGTTTGCTGACGTGGCTCAGGTCCGCACCCAGCGCCGGTAAACTCTGCAAAACCGGGCCCACGCCGTCCAGTGGAAAACTCAACTGTTGGCCCAGTTTTTGTCCCGTGCGGTCAAAGTGAGGCTGGCCAGATCGACGCCATGCATTTTCCAGGCGCTCACGCACTTGGCGCCTGATCCCTAGAATGCGCCGCTCTTGCGATGTTGTTGTAGCGCTCACAGGTCTGCCATCGATGGGTAGATAGTTCCAGTTACCCAGGGCTGTGGTGAACGCATCAAATTCATCCTCCAACGTTCGAAGGCGGAGTTCCGTGGGGGCATCTTTGTTTTTAAAAAAAGCATTTATTTCGTCTGGCGTATAGGTTGGAAAGAGCCGTCCCAGCCGAACTTTCATCGCCACCCACTGAGCGTCGTCCTCAGCAAACACCCCTCTACCGCTGAGCACATAACCCAACTTGCCATCAACCAAACGCTGGGGCGGCAGAAAAAAGGGGCGGCTGTCGGTTTTCAACTTCAGCAGTTTTTGCAGTTGGTCGCGCGATAAAGCTCTGCGCTGCAAGCCCTGCTTTAACTGCATCCCTTGCCCAACATGAGGCACTCCAAGCGCTTTTCGATAATCATCAGGCAAGGCGTGTTGCAAGCTGCTGTAAAGGTCATCAATGCCGTGCAGTTGATTACCCTCGTCGTCAAAAGCCTGGTATTTATCGTCGGAGGTTCTCACCAGTACTTTTCGATCGATATCATCCAGCTCGCCAATGCTGGCTCTCAACTGGCCTGAGAAGTATCTCTCGCGCACTTCAAGGCGCAGATTTTTTTTCCATCCGCGTAGCATTTTGAGCGTATTCAGGACCAGGACTTCGGTATCTATCGTTACCAATCCATCTTCATATAACCCCAGGTATGCGGACGAAAGCCGCGTATTGCGCTGCAACGTGCGGGCCGACTCCATCAAACGTAGTGGTACTTTCCCCGTGGCAAGCTGTTTGATTTCGTCTGGCCCCGCCTGAGCGACCAGTCGCCGAGCCATTGCTCTGGGTAATTTTGGAAACATCTGTTTAATCAACTCAACGGGCCGATGCGCAGGGTCTGCTATGGCGACAGGCTCTTCCCGCAAGCTGTTAAACAGACGCTGGATATTTTTTTCTATATGCGCACCTAACCGATCTTTAAGCATATCCATGCGATCTGCCCGATCAAAGGGCATACGATTGCCCAGCAGCGCTTCAAGTTGTGGCACGCTCAAGCCGTCCACCACACAACCTTGCAGCTCGCCTGCCATCAATTCAGCTCGACTGATTCTAATTACATCCGCCTGCGTCGCCCGAGCGTTACCGTAACTGATGCTGTTCGCGTTGCGTGCTCGTGAATCAACTACTTCGACTGCTTTGGACGCTGGCCAGCCGGGCATATCGACCGTGAGCGCGGCCACATAACCGCACAACTCTTCGGAAATACGACCGGCTCGTACTTCAGTGACAACACGCTTGGTCTTGATGTACGCCTGCAGTTGGCGCAAGTTTTCCAACAGTAAAATCGGCATCGGCTCGCCTTCAGCATACATTCGCCGCAGGTCACCCTCTTGCACGTCACACACCTTGAGCATGAGTTCTATGTCTCTGTCGCGCAGACCTTTCACCAATGGCCCTAAACGACGTTTTAGCATCCTGCGTCCCCAGGTAAGTGGCTGCTCTGCTTCATCCACCCATATCCCATAGCCACTGCTCTTGAACTCGGGTCTATAGGCCGCTGGGTCTAGGCCGTGAATGGCGTGGTATTGCTCGGAAATTGGGTCAGGCTCCAGCACATAGGTTTTATTCTGGTGCGACAACACTTTTTGCCCTTCGATCAGGTGAAGCCCCAGCTCATTCACCTTGGTGTCTGGAGGAATATCGATCAGGCGCTCATAGGGACGCAGGTCAACGTTCCACAACCGCTGAGTGCCGTTGGGCAGGGTAATTCTTTTGAGCCCATCGATAATGGGTGAAGCCGCGAGAACGACGCCAGCACCTACCGCCACTGTCGCCATATTCTCCAGCACGTCGCTGATGTGGGCCCAAGCCGCCTCCTTGTCGCCATCAGACCATTCATGAATACCTTCAATGGTTTCGTAAAGCATTTGCCCAGCCATCACCATCAGCATGACTTCGCCCAAGGGCGGTATGACCATTGCGACCAGATTGACTGCAAACAAGCCGATGTTCAGGTAGTGCGATGCGCGTAATGACTGATTATTGGCATCGGCCATCGCG
Organism: Pseudomonas helleri; assembly: GCF_009600315.1. GTDB lineage: Bacteria > Pseudomonadota > Gammaproteobacteria > Pseudomonadales > Pseudomonadaceae > Aquipseudomonas > Aquipseudomonas helleri_A. The sequence continues at coordinate 66,845 of NZ_WIWC01000015.1, forward strand.
GTGGGCAGCGCCATGACTTGCGCATTGGCAAAGGCCTGGGTGCGCAGCTCATTGTGCAATGTGCTCCACAAATCCATTTCTGCCCAATAGGCTTCATCACCCAGGGTAATAGCATTGACATGGATAGACAGATGATCCGCCTGAACACGACGTTTATGGGTTACAAGGTTGGGTGGCACGACCAGTGTCAACGAAACTTGCGGCGCCAAGGCGCGAAACCAGAACTGGGTGCTTTCGGAGCGAAACCATCTCTGCCCCTTAGGCTGATCAGGTGCATCATTAACGTGCTCGGTTAAGCGCTTGTAGTAATAAGGTTGATCCGTTTGCTTAATAAACCGGCTTAAAAATTTCTGATAGGCCGTAAGACCGCTCTGCCTCAATGTTGTACTGCGAGCCGTTAGCTTGCCCACCAGTTCGTCACGAAAAGCTCCAAACGTGGCATACCGCTTAAGGGGATGCTCGGGATCGCCCGGAATCCAGACAATGAACTCCCCGGCATATCGGTATTTCACGCCAAGGGCGAAAACCACACAGCCGTGCAGCAAAATACCCATCACACATGGGGTCCAGAACCAAAGTTGCTGCTGGCCCACTCTGATGTTGCGCTCACCTTTGATCACGCGCTGCATCAGCACATGGCTGCTGGGTTCAATATCCCCTTTGAGCAAAGCAATTTCCGCATCCAGATTGAGCATGGCTTTTTGTTGAGTGGCATAGCGGTGTTCCAGTACTCCTTGGGACACCGGATTCTGGGGATTCAAGTACATTTGTAGGTGTTTCTGGTATTGAGCGCCGATATCAAGGTCGCGGCACAGCTGGGTGAAAGTCTCGATTTTCAGAGAGGTGCCATAGGGTTGATAGCGCCCCAGTTCATCAGGCTTTGTAATAAAACCTGACCCTTCAGCAAAGTAATTGGCTTGCGCTTCGGGCTGTTCAAAGTTATGCAGCGCCGCTTGCAACAAAGACAACGTACGCACGCTGTACGCCCCGGACCTGACACCAAAGGCATCTACCGTTGGCGTGTAGAGTTGCAGATGCACTTCATTCACGGGCAGTGTGAAACCCGCAGTGTTGAGGGCGGCCTCTAGCAGCGGTTGAGCGAAAGCCTGCGCTGTCTGCAAGTCTCGCAGGTGGTTATCCAGGCGATTTTGCGAAGTGAATCGAGCCTCCAGTAACAATTTGAGCTGGGCTTTTTCCCAGCTGGTCGCAGTGGCATACCAGCCCGGAATATGGAGGGTAGTGTTCTTGAGTTCGGTCTTGCGGACAACGCTGGTATCGACCAACCATTGGGGAAATGACTGCTTAAGGAAGGCATCATGGCGCCCTGACCGTACGGGTTGAATTCTCAGGGAAGACGCTGAAGTGTTGGAATCAAACATGGTTGACCCTCGATAATTGTCTGAGCCATCAGCTTATCGAGGGGCAACCGGTCGCAAGGGTTATCTATGTAGTGGAGTTCGCTTAAGCAGATGCGGCGTTTTATACGCCTCATTGCTTAACGTTATAGCCGAATCAGGAGTCAGCTCTGCCTGTTTTCGGTTCATCCGCATCGGTTTCTATGTTCACCACCTCGTTAGTCAAGGATTGCATCAGAGCCGTCTTCTCTTTATCAAAAACATCCAGTTGCGCGTAATACGCCTCATCACTGAGCACCTGCCCTGGCACCACCTTTATGGTGGCGGTGTCGGCTGCCTTCTGGATGTTCTTGTGCAATACCTCCTTTTGCACTTCGGACAACGCGGCACCCTTCTCTACTAATTCTTCCTGCGCTTCCTTCAAGTCGATCAATGCATCTATTTTATTTTTTATCGCCTCGAATGCGTCAGGGTTAGAGCGCTCAAGGAACTCAGTCCACATTGGCAGTTCTAGCAGTTGATCACGCAACCCTGTGCCCGCCTCTAGAGCTCTCACGTGGATGGCCGCGCTGTCTATCATTTCTGCGGTGACATCGTCCTCAGCGAAGATCATATGAGCTATCTGCCAAGGCAAATCGAGTTCGTCTTTGAGCTCGGTGGTATATTTGAGGTAGATTTCGACTTCATCTATGGACTTCAGCAAAACGCCGTCACGGATATTAGGCACAACATTACCCGCCGCGTCGTATTGCGGAAAACGACGCCCTTCGGCGAGCAATTCAGACACCCGCGCACGCGCAATTCTCCCTAATTGGTTGAGACGCGCTTTACCTCTGGACAAGTCAAAGAGCTCCAGCTTGACCAGCCACTTCTGTGGCAATTGGTAAATTTCATTCAACATTACCTCCACACCCAATGCATTGAAAATCTGTGCCCCGGCATCCACACAGGTCGCAGGCGCAGATGCCATTCGAAAAATCTTGTCGAGAAGCTGTGGGCTTTCGTCCATCGCCTGCAGCATCCGCCATACTTTATTTTGCATGTCCCTGACCACTTCGAGTGGACGATCCTTGAACGACGCAACCTGCTGTTTAAAAATATTAAACAAGGGTTCTGAGCCATGCTCCAGCTCAATGCGATTCCATAATGCTTGGTTACTCTCGACCATTTCAGGGCTTAAACCGCGCAACCAATAGAGGCTGCTCGCTTCCAGCCCTGGGGGAAATTGGCGCTCCGGATCAAGCCCCACAGCCTCCCTGTAAATTTTCAATGTATTGAGCACATCAAATGGCAAGTCATCGTAAGTCACCACTGCTCGGGCCAGGGTATTGGCCCTATCAGAACCTGGCGCTACCTCAGGAATGCTTGTAAGAGGATTGTGCTCAAGGTACATCTGAAATTCGCGAGGCCGTGGGACAGCCAAAAAGCCTGTAGGCCATTGACTGACCTCACAATTTCTAAGATTCAAGCCTTTTAGATGAGGCATGTGACTGATATTGGGGGGCAAATTGACAGGGTTGGACTCCAACGACATCAGTAGCATGCGGGGCAATCGGCTCAGCTGGTTCACAGACTCAGGCGTCAACTCTATGTCATTAAACGACAAGTCCAACTGGCCCAAGCGCGGCATATTGGCAATCGACGGGGGTAATCGCGTTAGAGCGCAATCCGTGATATCGAGCGAACGCAGCTTTTTGAAGTTAGACAGAAAGCCATCGATGCCATCGGTGACGTCTATATGATCCATGACCACACGGGTGACATGACCAAAGTCAGCAACCAAGGGCGGCAACGACTCCAATACTGGGCCCAACCCCGGTTTATCAAATACCAACAATTGGCCTAAAGCCCGGTCGTTGAACACATGCCGGGCACCAACTCGACGCCAGGCTTTCTTCAGATGATCGCGTACCCAATGCCGATGCTTTAGTACTTCCCGTTGGAGGTCCCACAACGCGCCATCCGCCCCCGGCTCTTGCCCGTCAATAGTCGAATTAATCCATTGATTGAGCGTGCTGTCCAATTGGGCCAGTTCCTCCTCCAACCCCCTGACACGAGCCGCTGCGTTTTCCCTATGCGCAGTCAGAAACTCCGCCAAACTCGCATCACTCAACCCGGGATAGAGGTTCTGCAACCTTCCTTTCAAGACCGCATTGGCATCGGGGGCGGCGCCTGCTGCGCCTCGACCACTCAGCGGATAGCCCAGGCGACCATCAGACAAACGCTCGGGAGGCAGAAAAAAGGGGCGATTATCAACTTGCATACCTAATAGCTCGCGTAAAGAGGGCCGCGGCAATGCATGCTGCTGGAGCTTGAGCTTTAACTCACTTCCTTGACCGACATGGGGCAAGCCAATTGCCTTTCGATGCTCATTTGGCAAGGCATGTTGCAGGCTGCTGTAAAGGTCATCAACGCCATGCAGATCATTGCCATCGGCGTCAAACGCCTTATATCTACCGCGCGATATTCGGGCTAACACCTTGCGATCGCTCGCATCACTATCACCAAAGCTGGCTGTCAGTTCACCACTGAAATGCACGCTACGTATTTCAATACGCAGGTCATTTTTCCAGCCTGGCAGATTTCCAAGGGTATTCAAAACCAGGGTTTCTGTATCAGCCGTAATCAAACCGTCCAAATAACCGCCTAAATAAGCGGCAGACAAACGAGTTTGACGCTGCCATTGGCGCGCTATCCTGTGCAGGCGTGCCGATAATTTATCTCCCTTTAGCAGAAGCCTTTCAGCGGGATTGGCTTCACCTACTAGTTGGCGCGCCAGATTAGTCGACAGTTTGGGGAACAGACGCTTGATGAGTTTGATGGATGCGTTGGCCGGGTCTGTATCCGAAACGAGTTCACCATACAAACTTGAGTAAAGACGATGGATTTCTTTTTCCATGTGCATGGCCAATCGCTCTTTGAACACACGCACTCGCTCTACGGTATCCAAGACAACCCGCTCACCCAGTAGCCCTTCAATTTGCGACTCACTCAGCGCACCGATCACTCGCGCAGGCAACTGCCCCTCCATCAACTCTTTGCGGCTGATTCTAATGACGCTACTGCCCGTAGCCTGCGTGCTGCCGAAGCGCGTGCCTTTTAACTTCGGCAATAATTCATCGTACAGCTCAAGGGCAATGTTCTGCGGCCACCTTGCAAGCTCGATAGTAAAGGCCGCGCTATAACTATTCAGTTCTATGGAGAGAGGCCCGGCACGTACTTCTTCGATAGCCTTCATGGCTCTGCTATAGGCCCTGAACTGACGAACAGAGTCGATCAGCACACCAGGTAATGGCTCGTCCACAACATACATGCGCCGTAAATCATCTTCCTGTACATCACAGACCTTGAGGATGCGGTCGAATTCGGTAGCGCTAAATTCTGCACTCAAGGACCCCAGGCGGCGCTTAAGCATCGGCAGATCCCAAGTCAGCGGCTGCTCGCCCTCATGCACCCAAACACCCTGTCCTGTGTGTTTGAACACGGGCTTATAGGCATGTGGATTATGGGGATGACCGGCACGGTAATCTCCGGAAATGGAATCGCGTTGCAGCACATAGGTTTTGCCTTCGTGCAACAGCACGTTCTGACCCTTTATTGTGTGCAGCCCTGCATCATCCGGCCGGGAATTGACAGGAATTGCAATAGAGCGTTCATAGGCGCTGAGGTCAGCGTTCCACAGCCGTTTTGAACCATCGGGCATGAAAACCACTTTGAGTTTTTCGATAACCGGGGCCGCAACGTGGAAGACGCCAGCGCCTACGGCCAGTGTCGCCATATTTTCCAGCACGTCGCTGATATGAGCCAAGGCTGCTTGCTTGTCACCCTCCCCCCACTCGACAAGACCCTCGAAGGTTTCGTAAAGCAACTGCCCCGCCATCACCACCATCATGATTTCGCCCAAGGGCGGGACGACCATCGACACCAAATTGACTGCGAACAGCCCAATATTCAGGTAGTGCGAATAGCGCAGCGAGCGATTATTGGCATCGGCCATCGCTGTGGGTAGCGCCATACCTTGCGCATTGGCAAAGGCTTGGGTGCGCATATTGTTAAGCAACGTGTTCCATAGATCCAAGTCAGCCCAGTCACTACCTCCATCCAGCGTGGTGGCGGTTACGCGAATCGAGGGATGTGCGATCTGAATGCGGCTCTTATGGGTGTCGGGATTAGGCGCTACGATTACCGGCAACGTGGCAATCGGTGCTAATGCGCGGACCCAGAATTGGGTACTTTCAGAGCGAAACCACTCTTGGCCCCAGGGTTGATCGGGCGCATCCCTTACCAATTCGGTTAAGTTTTGGTAATACTGAGGGCGATCACTTTGCTGAATAAACCGACTAAGAAACGTTTGATAAGGCGTCAGACCGGTCTGCTTTAATACAGTGCCGGGAGCCGTAAGTTTGCGCACCAATTCGTCGCGAAAATCATCAAACTTTGCGTACCATTTAAGCGGGTGCTCAGGATCGCCTGGAATCCAGACAATGAAGTCTTGGGCATACTTGTATTTCTCGCTCAGCGCGAAGACCACGCAGCCATGCAACAGGATTTTCATGACACAGGGGGTCCAATACCACAGTTGCTTGTCGCCAAGCTTGATGTGACGTTCCCCCTCAATCACTCGCAATATCAGAGCATGCTCATGGGGGCCAATATCACCTTTGAGCAACGCGATTTGCGCATCCAGCTTGAGCATAGCTTTTTGCTGAGTGACGTAACGGAGTTCCAATACACCCTGGGATACGGGCTCTTGGGGATCGAGGTACGGTTTCAGGTACTCCTGATATTTAGCGCCAATATCCAGATCACGACATAGCTGAGTAAACGATTCAATTTTGAGTGCGGTGATATAGGGTTTAAACCGGCCCAATTCATCGGGGGGCGTTATGAAGCCTGAACCTTCAGCAAAATAATCGGCTTGCGTTTCGGGCTGCTCGAAGTTGTGCAGCGCCGCTTGCAGCAGTGATAACGTACGCACGCTGTAGCCCCCAGTGGCGACGCCAAAAGCATCGACTACGGCCGTATAGAGCCGCAAATACACGTCTTTGACGGGCAAGGGAAAGCCTGCTGCTTTGAGCGCGGCGCCCAATAAGGGCTGTGCAAACGCCTCAAGTGGCAGCACTTTGCTCAGGTGCTGATCCAGACGATTCTGCGAGGTAAATCGCGCCTCCAGTAGAGGCTTGAGTTGCCCTTTACTCGCGGGAGTCAAAGCACCATACCAACCTGATTTGCTTAGTTCCGTACTTTTAAGTGCAGCACGATGCTCTGGCTTGGCTTCTACCAAATACTGGGGGATTGAGGCCTTTAAAAATCCATAATGCCGGGCCTCTGTGACCGGCGTTAGGCCGGGAGGCAAGGCACGAGGTGCTGTCTCAGACATGAAAAACTCCTTGATAACTGATGAGGCCATCAGGTTATCGAGGAGATGAATCGATCAAGAGGTATCTATATAGGCAGATCCGTGGCGGTATTGAAAAATTCCATTAACAGCTAAGATGCACCACCCGCCTCATAACAGCTTTTAAACCCAGGAAATTGGCAATGCGCCTGTCAGAATTCATCGTGCAAAACGTTGACCGTATCGTCGATGAATGGGAGCGATTTGCCGAAACCATCACGCCCGCCGCCCATACCATGGACAGCGAAGCCTTGCGTGATCACGCCAAGGTTATCCTCCTCGCAGCAGCACGAGACATGAACACCGCGCAAACTGCCGCAGAGCAACAAGCCAAGGCCGAGGGTGATGGCCCGGAAAAAACCCCGAGCCTGGACACTGCAGCCTCCAGCCATGGCGAATTGCGCCACACCGTCGGCTTTGATCTGGTGCAAATGACATCCGAGTTCCGGCACCTGCGTGCGTGCGTCATCCGCTTATGGGTCGACAGCCTGAAAACCCCGGAACAGGCCCATTTACAGGACATGATCCGCTTTAACGAAGCTATTGATGAGGCGCTGGCCGAGTCAACCGCGGCTTATGCCGAACAGGTCAATCGTTCGCGGGATATTTTTCTGGCCATTCTGGGCCACGACCTGCGCGCCCCCTTGCAAGCCGTGAGCATGTCCACTGAAATGCTCGAACGCAAAGCCACGCTCGATACCAACGCGCAGAATTACGTGGCCGCGATTAAAAATGGCGCGCGCCACATGGGGGCGATGGTCAGTGATTTGCTGGAGTTTGTACGCAGCCGGCTAGGCAGCAAGATGCCGATCGAAACGGTTGCCATGGATCTGGCGCAGGCGTGCCAGATGGCGCTGGAAGAAGCCACTGCAGGACAACCTCACTGCGCCGTTACTTTGCATGTCGAGGGTGACGTGGCTGGGCAATGGGACCCGCGACGTATGGGGCAGATGCTTCAAAACCTAATCGGCAACGCACTGCAACACGGAGCCCGCAAGGGAGAAGTGAGGCTGAGTTTGAGCGCAACGGCACATACCGTGACCTTGCGCGTTCACAATGTGGGCTTGCCCATTGCTGAAGATGCGTTGGCGACGTTATTCGACCCGCTGGTGCGCAGTCCCAGCGAAGACATCGATCAACCGGGTACTTCGACCAGCCTGGGGCTAGGTTTATTTATCATCAAAGAAGTGGTTGATGCTCACGGCGGCACCATCGATGTCACCTCCACCGCCGCCGATGGCACGACCTTTACCGTGGTTTTGCCGAAAAACCCTCAATACGTGTAGTCGCTGCCGCAGGCAGCGAGCTGTTGACGCGCAAAGCTCGCAGCCTGCGGCAGCGACTACAGGTCAGTTAGCCGTTGGCAGTGCCCACAAACCGGCCCAGTCGCTGCTTGAGACGCTGGTTCTCGGCGCGCAACTGCTGCACCTCTTCGATCAAGTCCAGCGCCAGAGCGACGCCTTCCCACTCAAGCTCCAGGTCTTTATGCAGCTTGGCCGCACGTTTTGCGATGAGTAGCTCATAGTCTTCAAAACGCCACGCATCCGGGGCGTGGCCCTGAGGTTCGATAATTCCGTGTTCGACAATCTCTATCACGTAAGTGGCCGGGATATTGGCCTCTTCGCAGAACCTTTCCATGTCCAGCTGAACGATCAGGGTGTTGCTCATGATCAGTTACTCCATTGGGCTCTCGGATCAAATGCCGCTTTGTCGGCGAGTTCTTGCCACAAGGCTTTAGTGGCCTCGTCGTGCTGTTGAGGCATGACCACTTTCAATTGGGCATACAAGTCGCCGCGCTGGCCTTTTTTGTCCACCAGACCATGCCCCTTGATGCGCAAGCGTTGGCCGGTCTGACTATCAGGGCGCACGGTCATCATCACTTTGCTGGTCAGGGTCGGCACGGGCACTTTGGTACCCAGCGCAGCTTCCCACGGTGCAACCGGCACTGTGATGATCAAATCATGACCTTCCACGTCAAACTTCGGATGCGGTGCAAAACGAATGATCAGGTATAGATCACCGTTGGCTCCGCCGCCTGCACCCGGCCCGCCCTGACCTTTGAGACGAATGCGCTCACCGTCCGTAACACCGGCCGGAATCTTCACGTTCAGGGTTTTGCTGACGCCGCCAATCTGAAAGCTGATCGGCTTCGATTCGCCCGACAGGGTTTCTTCAAGAAAAATCGGCAATTCCATTTCAACATCCTGACCGCGACGGCCTGCACTACGGCCAGACTGGCCACCAAAACCGCCTCCGCGCGAACCGAAGATCGAGCTGAAAAAGTCTGAAAAGTCGCCAGCGTCCTCGAAACCACCGCTGGAATGACCCTGCCAGCCGGGCGGCCCCTGAAATGGCTGACCATGCTGGCCATATTTACGAATTTCGTCGTATTCAGCCCGTTTCTCGGGGCTTTTCAGCGCTTCATACGCCTCGTTGACGTCCTTGAACTTCTCTTCGGCGTCTTTTTCTTTACTTACATCCGGGTGATATTTGCGCGCCAGCTTGCGATAGGCGGTCTTGATCGCCTTGTCGTCAGCCGTGGGCTCGACACCCAGGATCTTGTAATAGTCTTTGAAGTCCATGTAAGGATCACCATCCGTTATCAGAAACGCGCCGCTCAGCGCCCAGAATGCTCGGTTTGCCTGGTCTGTGCATTGACCGACCTCAACCCTGTGACCGTGCAGCGCTGCGAAAATGTTCGATAGCCTTGGAGCTACCACGCCAATGTCTGGAAGTTTGGGGATGAAGGATAGTCTTTCAAGAGGATTAAAACCTGCGAATTAACGAATGGTCGCGCTTCGGTTCTGTGAGCGACTGGCATACACTGCGCGGCCGTTTTTTTAACCGGAACATGATCGACATGAAAAGCGCCACTCCAGCACGTGCCTGCGGCATCGACTTCGGCACGTCCAACTCCACCGTCGGCTGGCTGCGTCCAGGCGTGGAAACCCTTATCGCGCTGGAAGACGACAAGATCACCCTGCCCTCCGTGGTGTTCTTCAACATTGAAGAGCGTCGCCCGGTGTATGGACGTCTGGCGCTGCATGAGTACCTGGAAGGCTACGAAGGGCGCCTGATGCGCTCGCTCAAGAGTTTGCTGGGCTCCAAACTGATCAAACACGACACCAGCGTTTTGGGCACGGCCATGCCGTTCAAGGACCTGTTGGGTCTGTTTATCGGCCAGTTGAAAAAACGCGCCGAAACCACCGCCGGTCGGGATTTCGAAGAAGTGGTGCTGGGTCGCCCGGTGTTTTTCGTCGATGACGATCCGCTGGCTGATCAGGAAGCCGAGAACACTCTGACCGACGTGGCCCGCGCCATCGGCTTCAAGGAAGTGTCCTTCCAGTACGAGCCGATTGCTGCCGCGTTTGACTACGAGTCGACCATTGAACGCGAAGAACTGGTGCTGATTGTCGATATCGGCGGTGGTACGTCCGACTTCTCGCTGGTGCGTCTGTCCCCGGAGCGTCGCGGCATGGACAACCGTCAGGACGACATCCTCGCCACCGGCGGTGTGCACGTGGGCGGTACCGATTTCGACAAGCAATTGAGCTTGCAGGGCGTCATGCCTCTGTTTGGCTACGGCAGCCGCATGAAAAGCGGTGCCTACATGCCCACCAGTCACCACATGAACCTGGCGACCTGGCACACGATCAACTCGGTGTACTCGCAAAAATCCCAGTTGGCGCTGGGCAGCATGCGCTATGACATCGAAGACGTCAGCGGTATCGACCGTCTGTTCAAATTGATCGAACAGCGTGCCGGTCACTGGTTGGCGATGGAAATTGAAGAAACCAAAATCGAACTGACCCACAACGACAACCGCCATTTACCGCTGGATCGGGTAGAGGCCGGGTTGAGCGTTGATTTGAGCAGGGTGATGTTTGAAGCCGCCATCGACAACCAACTGGAGCGCATTCGTAACAGCGTGACCCAGTTGCTGCTGAGTGCGGGCGTGGGTGTCGAGCAGGTGGATACAGTGTTCTTCACGGGTGGTTCGAGCGGCATTCCGGCGTTGCGCCAGAGCGTGTCGGCCATGCTGCCAAACGCCCGCCATGTTGAAGGCAACATTTTCGGCAGCATTGGTAGCGGTTTGGCGATTGAAGCTAAAAAACGTTACGGCTAAAAGCCCCTCACCCCAACCCTCTCCCATAGGGAGAGGGAGCTCGATGTGTGTGATGCGCATATCTGCTTTTGCCTTTAGCCCCCTCTCCCTTCGGGAGAGGGAGCTGGATTTGTGTGTTGCGCATATCTGCTTTGCCTTTAGTCCCCTCTCCCTCCGGGAGAGGGCCAGGGTGAGGGCAATGCCTCACACCAACTCCAACTGCTTCAACTCACTCTTCAAATACGCGTAGTAAATCGGCCCAGCCACCACCCCCGGCAGGCCGAAGGCTGCTTCGAATACCAACATCGCCAACAGCAATTCCCACGACTTGGCACTGATTTGACCGCCCACGATTTTGGCGTTCAGGAAGTATTCCAGCTTGTGGATAACAATCAGATACCCCAACGCCGCCACCGCCACCCAGATCGATAACGACAGGCCGACGATGGTGATCAGGGTGTTGGATATCAGGTTGCCGATAACCGGCAGCAACCCCAGCAAAAAGGTCAACATGATCAACGTCTTGGTCAGCGGCAGGTGCACGCCGAACAGCGGGAGCACCACGGCCAGGAAGATCCCGGTAAACACAGTGTTGAGCAACGCGATCTTGATCTGCGCAAACACAATGTTGCGAAACGCCTGCACCAACAGGTGAAGGCGATCAAACATCGCGGCCGCCAGCGGCTTGCGTCGACTGATATCAGGGATGCGCTGCAACGCAATGATGGCGCCCAGCACCATGCCGATGAGCAAGGTCACAAACATGTGCGCCGCATCTTTGCCGACCAGTTGCAAGTCACTCAGATGTTTGTTGGCCCACGCTCCAATGGCTATACGGAACTCGGCGGCACTGGCCGGCAAATAGCTGTCCAGAAACGGCGGCAACTGCCCGCGCGCCCGATCGACCACCGCCATGAACTTGTTCAGTGAAGCACCCGGGTTTTCGGCCTCATGCAGTAAAAAGCTGATCGCACCCGCAAAAATCAACGCCAGCACGCTGACCACCAGTGTGCCCAGCAAGGCCACGGCCAACCAGCGCGCCCGGCGCCCGGCAATCAAACGCTGGAGTTGCGGGGTGAGCATGTTGACCAGCTCGTAAACCAGCAAACCGGCCAGCAAGCTGGGCAACAGCCTTAACGGAAAAACCAGCAATAAGCCGATAGCAATGATGATGTAACTGGCCAACAGGATGTGACGCTGAGAAAACGATGGCATACAGCCTCAAAACGGGCAGCGCGAAAGGATGGGCAGTCTGCCAGCCTTCGCCCGGCAGCACTACACAATGTGACGGTTGGCGCGCAGCCCCCCGCAGCCGCTGACGGTTATTTTTTCTTCAGGCACTCACTCATGAACGCTTTGCGTTCGTCGCCTTTGAGCGCTTGGGTGCTTGCTGTGGCGTTACAGCTTTTCATTCTTTCCTGCGGTGTGGTCGCTGGCTTGGCTTTCAGGCAACTGCTCATGAACGCTTTGCGCTCGTCGCCTTTGAGGGTTTTGGCGCTGGCTTCGGCGTTGCACGCGGTCATTTTATTTTGTTGGGCCGTGTCGGCAAAACTCTGGGAGCACAGCAACACACCGATCAGCAGCAAAGGCACACGCAGCATCTTCATGGAGTTTTCTCCTTAAGGCCGCACCGAATGGCAGCGGACGTATCAGCAGTGTAGACAAACTCTGTTACTTGCCACGCCGATAAAACTTTCTGCTCGCGCTGAACTCACACCCTATGAACCGACGTTGCCTTCAGAGCGATGCGGCAACCTGATGAGTGAGGAGATTGAAATGACCGACATCAAACTGTCCGATAAACAAACCCTGCGCGATCGTGCCCGCAAGAACGTCGAAGAAGGTGCAGTGACACCCGGCTACAGCGCTGACCGCGAAGAAATCATTCGCCTGCTCAATGAGTCGCTGGCCACCGAGTGGGTGTGCGTGCTGCGCTACAAGCGTCATTACTTTATGGCGGACGGGATCAAAGCCCATGTGGCGGCGGAAGAATTTCTGGAACACGCCAATCAGGAAATGGAACACGCCGACAAACTGGCTGAGCGTATCGTGCAACTGGGTGGCGAGCCGGAGTTCAACCCGGATCTGCTGTCCAAAAACTCCCACGCGCAATACGTCGCGGGCAAAACGCTGAAAGAGATGGTGTTTGAAGACTTGGTCGCCGAGCGCATTGCGGTCGACAGCTATCGCGAAATCATTCAGTACATTGGCGACAAAGACCCGACTACGCGTCGAATCTTTGAAGAAATCCTGGCCCAGGAAGAAGAGCACGCTGACGACATGGCTGATCTGTTGAAGGGACTTTAAAAACAACCCTCACCCTAACCCTCTCCCAAAGGGAGAGGGTACTGGTTTGTGGAGTAACGAATATCTGCTTTTGCCTTTAGCCCCTCTCCCTACGGGAGAGGGCTGGGGTGAGGGCAGGCTTACTTCACCGTTTTCGGCACTTTACCCTGCTGCATTTGCTGCAACAGCGGCGCGCACTGATTAGGCTCGCCACCGCTAGGCGCAATCAGCGCCAACAACCCTGCCGCCGGACCTGCAATCACACCCAACGCCACCATCCCAGCACCGCGCAACAATAACGGCACCGCCTGGACTCCAGCGGATGGATTGCCAAATGTGCCGCGCACATACAACGGTGAACGCAGCGAAAATACCCTGAACCCCTTCGATTCAGGCGTGATTTTCAAGTCCAATTGCTCTGTCGCCAAGTTGACGGTGCCATCAATGTAAATAATCGCATTCTCGGTATCGAACACAAATAACTGAGAAGTCGCCAAACCATCCTTGATACCCACGTCAGCCGCCGCACAATTAATCTTCACGTCTTCGTCACCAAAGATCTTGCCCACCACGTAGTTACCCACGTTCAACCCGGCGATTTCCATCAGGCTGCGGCTGATGGCGCCGTCGTTGATGATCATCTTCAAGCCACCATTGGCCGTGCCCAGCAATTTGGCCACTGAGTTGCCACGCCCCGAAAGGTGAGCATCCCCGTTCAACTCGCCAAAACTGGTTTTCATTGGTTCAAAGGTCGGGAACAGCTGCTTAAGCTTGAAATTACGTGCGGTCAACTTGGCCCGTCCTTCCAGCGGGGTACTGCGGCCATTGAGGCGGATTTGCGCATCCAGCTTGCCGCCCGCCACGCCGAAACGCAGGGGCTCAAGGCTCAGCTCACCATTGTTCAGTACCACATGGGTATAGAGGTCAGTAAACGGCAACTCGGCACTCTGCACGATGCGCTTACCGGTAAATTCCACATCGGCATCCATGTCGCGCCAGCGCTCAGTGCGGAACTCTTCAACGGGTAGCACTTTACCCGCTGGCTGTTTGCTGGCCCCGCCTCGGGCTTTTTGCTCGGTATTGGTGTCGGCACCAATCAACGGAGCCAGGTCTGCCATCAACAACTGGTTGGACACCAACTTGCCGGACAGCTTTGGCCGTGGCTGGCTAGCCGCGAACTTCAGCTCGCCATGAATATCGCTGCTGCCAATCTTGCCGTTAAAGTTTTCATAGGTGAATACGGCACCGCCCGGTTCATGCAGCTTGGCGATCAGATGGCCATCGGTGGAGTAAGGTGGCGAGTCGGGCAAGGTCACACCCGTCAGCGGGTAGAGGTTGCTCAGGCTGCTACCCGCCAGTTTCAGGCGTAAATCCAGTGCGCCCAGATTGAGCGGATCAGTCAGCGTACCGGCCAAGGCAACTTTCGTGTCCGCAATGCTGACTTGTGCTTGCAGCGGGAACGGTTTGCCTGCGTCCTGCAATGCCAACAAACCGCCAATTTTGCCGGTGCCATTGAGTTTCTGACCGTGATACTCACCTTTAACCTTCAAGGAAAAGGCATAGTCTTGCGCAGCAGCACCCTTTTCCTGAGATTTTTTCGCTTCCTTTGCCCCGACGATGTCACTAAACGGAATCGGCTTGCCCAATGGGTCAATGACCACATCCAATCGAGTTTTCAAGGTTTGGTCATTCAAGGTCACGTGACCTTTATCGAAGCCAATCGCCCCAATATCCACCGTCCAGTCAGAAGGTTTGGCATCGGGATCTTTAGGGTCGAAGGTAAAGATCCAGTTAGCCCTGCCATCCGCCAAACGCTCAAGGTTGGCACTGGGTTCAGTCAGGTCGATGCGCGGGATTGCCAGTGTCTCGGTCAATAACGCCAAGGGTGACAAACGCGCTTCTACCTTCTTCAAACTGGCCATTTGCGGGTTTTTCGACCACTCGGGATTACCCAACGTGATGTCTTCAGCAATCACGTGAGGCCACGGCACCCAAGCCCGCCAGCCGCCCTCGCCTTCTTCTCGCTGCCAGCGCACCGCCAGATTGCCATTAATGGCAAACGGGCGATGGAGGATGTCGGACACTTTGCTATTGATCGTCGGTTTGATGCGGTTCCAGTCAAAAGTCGCGAGGATCACCACCAACACGGCCACCAACAGGAAAAAAATGCCGATCACCCAAGCAAGGGTTTTTCGGGTGCGCGTCATATCATGGCTCCTTTTTGAAAACTGAACGTCCCAACGCTAATGAATGTACGACTGGCAAACAGGACTTAAGGTTTAATCCGACTTCAACTTTAGGAAAAAACCTACAAGAGCATTGGGCTAGAGCGCTTCGCTCTGGACAATCAATTTTGTTGATTATCACCATTGGCCGTATGAACTTTGATAATGATTCGGTAAGCGTAGCATTAGCGCCATACCCACTTGGTTGCACTGCTACGGAGCACATACCTCATGAAACGCCCAGTCCTGTTTGGCCTTAGTCTGTCACTGATGGCATTTAATGCCTTTGCGGTGCCTGCTGCTGAGGAGCCGACCCCAATGGTTCAACCCACCACCAGCACTTTGAGCCAGCCACTCGATCCGGTCGCTGAAGACGGCGCCCAACGCACGCTGGACCAGCAAAACCGTGTTGCCGAAGATGGCTATGACAGCACTCGAAGCAGCACCTTTGTTGCTGAAGGTGGCGCTGATCGTCTTGCTGAACGAAATCAACGTGCGAGTTAAGGCTCGCACCGTGGATTGAGAGCAACACAGCGTTCGACGTCATCAAAGCCGATTTGCTAGAGTGCGCCGCTGTACTTGTCTGGAATACCAGCCCCGATGCTGCCCCGCGCCGAACAGAAGCAACAAACCCGCCTTGCACTGATGGACGCCGCCCGCCACTTGATGGAATCGGGACGCGGCTTTGGCAGCCTGAGCCTGCGTGAAGTCGCCAAAACGGCTGGCATTGTACCCACCGGGTTTTATCGCCATTTCAGCGACATGGACCAGTTGGGCCTGGCGCTGGTCAGCGAAGTCGGCCAGACCTTTCGCGAAACCATTCGCCTGGTGCGTCACAACGAACTGTTTATGGGCGGAGTGATCAACGCCTCGGTGCGTATTTTTCTCGATGTGGTTGAAGCCAACCGCTCTCAATTTCTGTTTTTGGCCCGCGAGCAATACGGCGGTTCCCAGCTGGTTCGTCAGGCCATCGGCGCCCTGCGCGAAGACATTACGTTGGATTTGGCCACTGACTTGGGCTCAAAGCCCAAATTGCGGCATCTGAATCATGCCGGCTTGACCGTCATTGCCGATCTGGTCGTTAAAAGCGTGTTCGCTGCCTTGCCCGATGTCATCGACCCGCCCGGTGAGATGTTGCCCGATTACTTACAGCCTCAAGCCAAGATCAGTCAGCAACTGCGTTTTATCTTTATCGGGCTCAAACATTGGCAAGGTTTGGGCAGCACCGAATAACCGGCGCGCACCTTGCTGGTGCGCAGGCGAACAAATCACGCACCAGTTTTGACCTTATCGCACCCTTCTGAGTCTTTTTTCCTACACGTTGACGGCACACCATCAGGTTGGCGCGGCCTTTGCTCTGCTCAAGGCATTGTCATTCGCAGGATGCCTTCCTATGTTGGTGATTCATCGCAGAGTTCAACCCCACCCCGTGTGGAGCGCCGAGTTACACCTGCACTTCGAAGCCCGCAGCAAAAGCCGTCTGCGCTGTTTCAGCACTGACGGCGAAGATGTCGGCCTGTTTCTTGAGCGCGGTCAATCGCCTTTGCACGACGGCGAATTTCTTCAGGCTCAGGACGGTCGCATCGTACGCGTGTGCGCCAGCCCCGAAAAACTGCTGCACGTCACGTGCAGCAATGCCTTTGAACTGACTCGAGCCGCTTATCACCTGGGCAACCGCCATGTCGCGCTGCAAGTAGGGGACGGCTGGTTACGCTTGCTTGATGACTATGTGCTCAAGGCCATGCTTGATCAGTTGGGCGCCCACACCGAAACCATCGACGCCCCGTTTCAACCGGAGCATGGCGCCTATGGCGGCGGACATCATCATTCCAGAGCCGGTGAAGAAGATTTCAACTATGCGCCGCGCCTGCATCAGTTTGGCGTGCGTTTGTGAACCCGGCCTGGGCGCTGCTGCGACTGGCCAGCCCACAGCTGCCGATTGGCGGTTATAGCTATTCCCAAGGGCTGGAAATGGCCGTCGACAATGACCGCGTAGTTGACCCGGTGACCGCCAGCCGCTGGATCAGCGATCAGTTGCTGCTCAATCTGGCGCGCTTTGAAGCGCCACTATTACTGGCGCATTGCCAGGCAGCAGCGGACGAAGATTGGCAGCGCTTGCAGCACTTGTGCGACGAACACCGTACCAGCCGCGAAACCCGGGAGCTGCATCAGGAAAGCCGGCAAATGGGCTATTCCTTGCAACAATTGCTCATGGGGCTGCCTGAACTGGACGCACCCGCGCGCCTGTTTCTCACCCAACAAAGCGAACCGCATCTGGCTCTCGGCTGGGCCTTGGCGGCGCGTGCCTGGGGCATTCAGCCACAGGATGCACTGGCGGCTTGGCTGTGGAGCTGGTTGGAAAACCAATTGGCGGTGCTGATGAAAACCTTGCCGCTGGGCCAACAAGCGGCTCAGCGCATGACCAGCGAGCTGTCACCCGCGCTGCAGCAGGCTCAGCAGCACGCCAGCGCTCTCGACTTATCCCACATGGGCAGCGCCGCATTTGGCCTGTCTTTGGCGAGCATGGCCCATGAGCGCCAGTACAGCCGTCTGTTTCGTTCCTAGGAGAATGTCATGAACACACAACCTTTACGCGTCGGCATCGGCGGCCCGGTAGGCTCCGGCAAAACGGCCCTGACCCTGGCCCTGTGCCTGGCTCTGCGCGACAAGTACAACCTGGCCGTGGTGACGAACGACATCTATACCCGCGAAGACGCCGACTTTCTGGTGCGTAACGAAGCGCTGGCGCCGGAGCGCATCATCGGTGTTGAAACCGGCGGCTGTCCGCACACGGCCATTCGTGAGGACGCGTCGATCAACCTTGAAGCCGTCGATCAATTGACTCGGCGATTTCCGGGGCTGGATCTGATTCTGGTGGAATCGGGTGGGGATAACTTGTCGGCGACTTTTAGCCCGGAGCTTTCTGATCTGACAATTTACGTGATCGACGTGTCGGCAGGCGACAAGCTGCCGCGCAAGGGCGGGCCGGGAATCTGCAAGTCCGATTTGCTGGTGATTAATAAAATCGACCTGGCGCCGCTGGTCGGTGCTTCGCTTGAATTGATGGACAGCGACACCAAGCGCATGCGCGGGAAAAAACCCTTTGTGTTCAGTAATCAGAAGACCGGGCACGGGCTTGAGACCATCGTGGCGTTTATTGAGCGGCAGGGTTTGTTGGTTCCGTAGCAGCTGCCGAAGGCGGCGTCCGGCGGCAAAGCCGTCGTAAACGCGATGGATGCGCTCATTCATTAAACCGCGATGTCAGGGTTTGCGATCGCTGCGCAATCGGACGTAGCCTTCGGCAACTGCTACGACGCGTTTGCCACAGAGGTGTATCATGTCGCGCAAACGCCCCAGCCGTGACGACGCCCGCCAATGCCTGATGTAACTCACTCTCCTTTCGCACCTGAACTGACTGCCACCTTTGCGGCCGTGCAGCAGCATTTCCGTCAGGTCATTGTGCCGCTGTGGCAAGGCCCCGGCTGGAATGCCGAACTGGCATTACCTTACGAGGCGCTCAGCCCCGAGCATCGGCCGCTGCCGCCTCAGCGCTATCGGGCGATGGCCTGCGCCCGTCAGCTGTATGTGTTTTCCAGCCTCATCGGCGACCCGGCCTTCCCCGCCGCTGCCGAACGCGCGGCAGATTTGTTCCGCTCGCTGCAAAGCCGCTTTCACGACGCTGAGCACGGTGGCTGGTTTTACAGCATCGACCCTCAAGGGGCGCCGCTGGATACCCGCAAAGACTTGTACACCCACGCTTTTATCATCTTCGCCTGCGCCCATTACTGGGCCAGAGTCCGCGAGCCGATAGTCGAGTCAGCACTCAACGCCGCGCTGCAAGTGGTCAACGAGCGCTTTAGCGATGGTCAGGGTCTGTACGAAGCCAGCCTCGATCAAGACTGGTCCTCACTCAACAGCGGCCCGCTGCAAAACCCGCTGATGCACTTGGCCGAAGCTTTTCTGGCCACCTTGTCAGTGCGTGACGATGCCGCCGTGCAAGGCGCCTTGTTGGCGCTGGCAGACGGTATGCAGCTGCGTTTTATCGAACCTGTGCATAACGTGATGCTGGAAAAACCGCGAGGGTCTGTGGATAACTGGTTTGAGCCGGGGCATCAGTTTGAATGGCTGTATTTGCTGGAATCGTCGCCGTTGTTGCGTCATAGCGCTCTGCACGCGTCATTGGATCGTGCGTTCGACTTTGCCGAACAGGTGGGGGTCAATCCCCAGAGCGGTGCCGTGTGCGGGATGCTGGCGCCTGATGGCACGCTACGCGATGGCACACAACGCATCTGGGCCCAGGCTGAATACCTGCGTGCCCTGACCTTGCGGTCCGACAACGTACCGCGCTTGCAACGCCAGTTGCTGGCGTTGCAGCACCAGTTTTTGCATGCCGGTGGCTGGTACGAGTGTCGGGATGGCGAGGGCAACGTCAGCCGCGAAGATATGCCGTCGACGACGCCGTATCACCTGGCGACGTGCTATAGCGGCTTGGCGCAGTTTTTCGGGTAATGCAAAACCCTCACCCCAACCCTCTCCCAGAGGGAGAGGGAGCTGATTTGCGGCGTTACACGTATTTGTTTTTGCTTTAGTCCCCTCTCCCTCTGGGAGAGGGCTAGGGTGAGGGGCTTTCAGCTCAAGCAATCCACTTTCGATCTCCGGTAAAGCTGATCGTCAGCCAACGAGCACTGTCCGCCTTGCCCAACATCCCGGAAATTTCTTCGCGCAGCGCATCCAGCGTCTTGATGCTGGTCAGTGGATAACCCGTCGGCAACACGATGTGGATTTCGATAAAACGCGCCCGCCCATGCTTCTGCACATAGGTTTTATAACCTTCAAAGCCATGCCGGGCCGACATCTCTTCCAGCACTTCACGCACCTTGTCATCGAGCCTGTCCGGCGCAATACCGAGCACATCACGCAAAGCCGGTTTAAGGATTTTGAACGCGGGCGCCAACATGCTCAGCGCCAGCAAGATCAGAATCGCAGGGTCAACGTAAGCCGCCCACTGTGCATAACCTTGCTGTTTCAACACCAGAGCCGTGACAAAACTTATCAACAGGCCCACCGACAACATGGCATCCACCAGCCAACTGATGTTGTCGAACTGAATCAGGGTTGATTTGAGCTTGAGGTTTTTGCGCCGTACCCAGAAGTAGTAGCCAAATTCGATTACGGTAAACACCGCCGCGTAGGCAATGACCAGCCCCAGCTCAATATCTCGTCCGCCATTGATGATGCCGAACACACCATTGAGAAAGGCATAGATCGCAATCAGTAACAGGAAGCTGCCTTCGATCAATAGCACCATCGGCTCAAGGTGCCAGAAGCCAAACTGGAAACGCTGATTGCTTTCCTTGGCGATCAATTGCGCGGTGATTAACATCAATACTTTGATAAAGGTCGCGATCAGTGAGAAAAATCCGTCAAACAGGATGGACTCTGATCCCGACATAAAACCCGTCACGATGCCGGCAACGGCCACCGCGAACATTAAAACAGTCGATTGTTTGAGCAGTTTCTGCTCACCACGGTTACTCACACAAACTCCTTTCAGCCCGATTGAGTGCGGCCTCCTCAGGAGGCCGCGAGTGGGCTGCCAGGCGCGAGTTTACTCCTTGGCGTGGCGCTCGATGGCGAAACCGCTCCAGGACTGCGTAACAGGCATCAATTCAAGACGATTGATGTTGATATGTGCCGGGGTGTTGAGCACCCAGAAAATAGTCTCGGCAATGTCCTGCGGCTGGATCGGCTCAGCCCCCTGATAGGTGGCGTCGTAACGCGCTTTGTCACCGCCAAAACGCACCAGCGAAAACTCGCTTTCGCACAGACCCGGTTCAATGTTACTGACCCGTACACCCGTGCCCTGCAAGTCGCAACGCAGGTTCAGGGAAAACTGCTTAACGAACGCTTTGGTGCCGCCATAGACATGGCTGCCCGGATACGGATAGTTGCCTGCCACTGAACCCAAATTGATGATCCCGGCACCGCGGCCGTAGGCAATCAGTCGTGGCAACAGCAGACGGGTCGTGAAAATCAGGCCCTTGATGTTGGTGTCGACCATGGTTTCCCAGTCGTCCAGATCGCACTTGGGCGCAGGATCAGTGCCAAGGGCCAATCCTGCGTTGTTGATCAGCCCGCGCAACTTGCTGAACGCAGGCGGCAGGTTGGCAATGGCAGACTCCATGGCCGCACGGTCGCGCACGTCCAGCACCAGACCATGCACTTCAGTCTGCTTGGACAACTCATCGCACAATGCCTTGAGACGGTCTTCACGTCGGCCCGTCAACACCAGTTTCCAGCCTGCCTGGGCAAACTTGCGTGCACAGGCTTCACCAAATCCGGAAGTCGCGCCCGTAATAAACAGGGTGGAAGTCATCATGTTCTCCTTGGCTGGCGGGCTTTGGCCGCCGTTGAAATAGACGCTGAGCAGCATGCCCCGACTGCGTTCCAGCGGCAACCCGGCCGCGCGAAAAGCCCCCAACTGTACGAAAAACAACCAACCGTTTCGAACCCACGTTCTATATGGGCTGGAGCACTGTGCACTCACCTTATCCACAGGCCCGTCCACAGTCTTTGGGGGCAAGTCAAAAAGCTGGACGCTCCTGTTTACACGGGGTTCAGAGATTTTTACCGGGTTTATGACTTGACCTTAATACGACGAATATGCAGGCGCCCCAAAAAGGTGCAGACGGTTACCGCTAAGGAGATAGCCAGAAGCCAGCAATTACACCGTCTAGCGCATTCTTTCCAGAGTTTAACCACAGACTTATCCACAGGCTGCCCAGCCATTTATGAATGCCTATATAACTGAATAAATCTGTTGACAAATAATGCGGCCAACCTCCTGAAAGTCACTGTACAAAAAACAGCCACAGCTCTGAAAGCCACATGAATAAAGGCCTGCAGCCAACTACTCCCACGTTACCCACAGGCACCTCCACAGCAAACGGGGACAAGTCAAAATGATGACAAAACAGCGAATTACAGCGGCTTTATGTCGCGCTTTCGTAGGGTTGCAATATTGTTTTCCACAATTTCAAGCGGCAAAAAAAAAGCCCCTGAAAAGGGGCTTTTCTATCTGCCGCTAATGCCCGCCCAAATAGGCGTTACGCACCTCGTCGTTGCTCAACAGCTCCTTACCCGTACCGGTCAAGCGGATCTCGCCGTTGACCATCACGTAGGCACGGTCTGAAAGGCGCAGGGCATGGTTGGCATTTTGCTCGACCAGAAAAATTGTCATGCCGGTTTTAGCCAGCTCACGCAGGGTGCCAAAAATCTGTTTCACCACAATCGGTGCCAACCCCAGACTGGGCTCATCCAGCAGCAACAACTTGGGCCGACTCATTAACGCACGAGCGATAGCGAGCATTTGCTGCTCGCCACCCGACATGGTCATGGCCCGCTGGGCACGCCGCTCTTTCAACCTGGGAAACAGCTCGAACATACGCTGCATGTCTTCTGTGGCGTATTTGTCGCCAATGGGGATGGTGCCCATCAACAGATTTTCTTCAACCGTCATGTCCGGGAACACCCGGCGCCCTTCCGGCGATTGAGCAATACCGTGAGAAGCAATGTAATGCGAAGACTTCTGAGTGATGTCCACGCCCTGATAGAGGATCTGCCCGCCGCTGGCCCGAGGCTGGCCAAAGATCGACATCAGCAGCGTGGACTTACCCGCACCGTTGGAGCCGATCAGGCTCACCGTTTCGCCCTCGTCGATGTGCATCGATACCTTTTTCAGGGCCTGAATCGGCCCGTAGTGAACGTCCAGTTCCTTGAGTTCGAGGATCTTGCCCGTCATACCAGCTCCTCTTCATCAGCGCCCAGGTAGGCGGCAATCACTTTTGGATCGTTGCGAATGGCATCAGGCCCGCCCTCGGCGATCACGTTACCGTGGTCAAGCACCACGATGTGGTCGGAAATGCTCATGACCATGCCCATGTCGTGTTCAATCAGCACGACGGTCAAGTCATGCTCATCGCGTAAAAGGCGAATCATCCCGCTCAGCGCTTCGGTCTCTTGGGGGTTGAGACCCGCCGCTGGCTCATCCAGACAGATGATTTGCGGGCGGGTGCACATGGCCCGGGCGATCTCCAGTCGCCGTTGCTGGCCGTATGACAACTCACCAGCCAAGCGGTTGGCGCAGTCCACTAAATCCACCACTTCCAGCCAGTAGAAGGCATGGTCCAGCGCATCGCTTTCGGCCTTGCGGTAGCCTTTGGTATTGAGAATGCCCGCCAGCATGTTGCGGTTGACCCACATGTGCTGCGCCACCAGCAGGTTTTCCAGCACCGACATTTCCTTGAACAGGCGAATGTTCTGGAACGTGCGCGCTAAGCCCGCCCGATTGACCAAGTGAGTGCCGCCGAACATTTTGTAATACAGCCGACTGGCAAACGCTCTGGGTGAAACAAAGTCGGTCAAGCGAAACGGTTCGCCCAGCAGCTTGATGACGTTGGTGCGGGTGCCACGGGCATTGACTTCAATCCGGCCGCCGCTGGCTTTGTAAAAGCCGGTCAGGCAGTTGAATACCGTGGTTTTACCCGCACCGTTGGGGCCGATCAGGGCAAATATTGAGTTGCGCTTAACCTTGAGGCTCACATCGCTGAGGGCTTTGATCCCACCAAAGTGCATCATCAATTTATCGACACTCAGCACCACTTCGTCTTGTTTGGCCAGATCGGTCATGGCGCGACTCCTTTGCGTGGTTTAACCCCGACACGGCTGATGCGAATCAGGCCCCGCGGTCGCCAAATCATCATGAGCACCATCAGCACACCAAACAGCAGCACCCGGTATTCCGCAAAGCTGCGCAGCAACTCCGGGGCTACCGTGAGCACGAAGGCGGCAATCACCACGCCCACCGTCGAACCCATACCGCCCAGTACCACAATGGCGAGGATCAGCGCCGATTCAAAAAAGGTGAACGAAGACGGGTTGACGAAGCCTTGATAGCTGGCGAAAAACACACCGGCTAACCCTGCAGTCGAGGCGCCAAGGGTGAATGCCGATAGCTTGACCAGCACGTGGTTCAAGCCCATCGACCGGCAGGCAATTTCATCTTCGCGCAGTGCTTCCCAGGCCCGGCCAATCGGCATGCGGGTCAACCGATGCTTGATGTACAGCACCAGCAACACCACCAAAAACAGCACGATGTAGATAAACAGGAATTTGATATTGGGGTTGTAGTCCAGGCCGAAGAACTCATGGAACGGCACGCCGCCCTCTTTGGCCCGGCGGCCAAACTCCAGACCGAAGAACGTCGGTGACGGCACCGGCATGCCGTTCGGTCCACCGGTAAACGACAGCCAGTTATTGAGCACCAGACGGATGATTTCGCCGAAGCCCAGCGTGACGATGGCCAGGTAGTCGCCATGCATTCGCAACACCGGAAACCCGAGAATGCACCCCGCCATCGCCGCTGCAATGGCCGCCAGCGGCAGCACCGACCAAAACCCCAGCCCCAGATACTGATAACCCAACGCCAGACCGTAGGCACCGATGGCATAGAACGCCACGTAGCCCAAGTCGAGCAGGCCGGCCAAACCGACCACGATGTTCAGCCCAAGGCCGAGCAACACGTAGATCAGCCCCAGAATCACCACGGTCAGAATGTATTTGTTAGCGAAAAATGGGAACACGATGGCAATCACGATCAGCAGCGGGATGATCCAGCGCAGCCGCGATTTGTAGTCCGGTGGCAGCACATGAACACCTGAGCCACTGGATTCAAAACCCTGAAGAATTTTCAGGCCCTTGGGGGTCTGCAAAAACAGGCTTAAAAGGAAACGCCCCACCATCACAATCGCGACCAGCCAACCGACCCGTGCCGGTTGCAAGTTGAAGCTGTAACCGTCGAGCACCACGCCCACGATAGGTCCGAACAGAATCAAGGAGATCAACCCGGCAAGGATCGAATCGACAACGCTTTTTTTGATATCAATCGGTTTATTAATGGCTGCAGACATACTCACACCTTCGCCACAAGTGGACGACCCAGCAGGCCTTGGGGACGGAAAATCAGGATCAGCACCAGCAGTGAGAAACTGAACACGTCTTTGTAGTCAGAGTTGACCAGCCCGGCAAACAGCGACTCGGACACTCCCAGAATAATGCCGCCCAACATGGCACCGGGCAGAGAGCCGATGCCGCCGAGTACCGCCGCAGTGAACGCTTTGATACCGATGATGAACCCCGCATAAAAGTCGAAGGTGCCGTAGTTCATGGTGATCAATACGCCGGCCAACGCGGCCATTGCGGCACCGATCACAAACACATAAGAAATGACCCGGTCGGTATTGATCCCCAGAATCGACGCCATTTTTCGATCTTGTTGCGTGGCGCGGCACATGCGACCCAGCTTGGTGTATTTGATGATGTAGGTCAGCAGCCCCATGCCGACGAAAGCGGCAATAAGGATGAAGACTTTGGTGTAGGTCAGTTGCACAAAGCCTGTGCCTATATCGACGCGCCAAGCGCCGCTGAGCAGGGTCGGAACGCCTTGCTGGCGTGAACCTTGGGCAATTTGTACGTAGTTTTGCAGGATGAGTGAAATACCGATGGCACTGATCAGCGGTGCCAGTCGTGTGGAGTTGCGCAACGGCTTGTAGGCCACGCGCTCAATCACCCAGCCATACACGCCGGTGACCACGACCGTGAAAATCAAGGTGCCCAACATCAGCAACGGGAAGGATTCGATACCGAAATACGCCAGCAGAGCCAGACTGATTGCCGCGAGGTAAGCGGAAATCATGTACACCTCGCCATGGGCGAAGTTGATCATGCCGATGATGCCGTAGACCATTGTGTAGCCGATGGCGATCAGGCCGTAGACAGACCCGAGGGTCAGACCGTTCAGCAGTTGCTGCAGGAAGATACCGTCCATAACGCAATCTCACACAGGTGAGCCTTTGCGCACGCCCAGACCTGCCACACCGTCGGCAGACAGTTTTAGCAGGCTGGGACAAGCGCGACTCTTGGAAAAGATGACAGGTGATGCCGATGCCCCCTACGACTGATCGGCAACCAAATGCCGATCAGTCGAGGGACTCATCTCACTTCTGTTTTTCCAGCTGGTGATATTTGCCGTCTTTGTCCCACTGGTACACCACGTAGTCAGAGACTTTCAGGTCGCCTTTGCTGTCCCAGGCTTTTTCACCCATCACGGTTTTGACCGGGTTGGCTTTCAGCCACTTGGCCGCGTCTTCGCCCTTGTTGGACTTGGCGCCGTTGAAGGCGTCGGCCAGCGCTTGCACCGAGGCGTAAGCGTACAAGGTGTACCCTTCTGGCTCAGTGCCCGCTTTGCGGAAGGCATCCACCACTTCTTTACTTTCTGGCAGCTTGCGCGGGTCGGCACCGAATGTCATGTACACGCCGTCAACGTATTGCGGGCCGCCTGCGGTGGCCACCAGCTCGTCGGTAACGACGCCATCATCCGACATAAACTTCACGTCTTTGAGGCCCGCCTCACGCAGTTGGCGTACCAATGGGCCTGCTTCCGGATGCAGGCCGCCAAAGTAGACGACATCTGCACCCTGAGAGCGGATTTTGGTGACCAGCGCGCTGAAGTCTTTTTCACCACGGGTCAGGCCTTCCTCAAGAATCGGTTTGACACCACGCTTGGTCAGTTGTGCGCTGGTGGCGTCGGCCAAGCCTTTGCCATAGGTGTCTTTGTCGTTGATGACGGCCACTTTCTTGCCTTTGAGCACGTCGACAATGTAATCACCGGCCACGATGCCCTGCTGATCGTCACGCCCACACATACGGAACATGGCATTCAAACCACGCTCGGTCACTTGTGGGTTGGTTGAACCTGGCGTAATTGCGATCACACCGGCTTCGTCGTACACCTCGGACGCTGGAATAGTGTTCGACGAACAGAAGTGGCCAACGACCCCGATCACCTTGTCCTGATCCACCAGACGGTTCGCCACAGCAACGGCCTGTTTCGGTTCACAGGCATCATCGCCGGCTACCAGTACAATCTTCTCCCCGTTTACCCCACCTTTAGCGTTGATGGCATCAGCGGCTGCCTGCGCACCCTTCATGTACTGCTCGCCAAATGCCGCGTTGGCACCGGTCATCGGGCCCGCCACACCGATTTTCACATCAGCCTGAACAAACGAAGAAACGCCCAGCGCAGCAGCCACTGCGAGAGCCAGAAAACCTTTCTTGTAGAACATCTGCGACATGAGGTGGTGCTCCTGAGGTTTTGTTAGATGGCACTTCGACTTCACGTAAAGCGCAGAGCAAGCCGCGTGCCATTGGTTTTTTATTCTCAAAAAAGCGGTTGTTTCAGGGCTGGGCAGACGCCTTATGTCCCCGTTCATCAGGCGGGCAACTGTCTAAACCGGGGAAAGTAATACCACGCATCGAAGATCGGCCTAACCCGCCACATCACCAGTGGCTTCCTGACCGGCCTGAACTTTCCTACGACGTCGTAACCCGTTACGTCACCGAACTGCACACTCTCGGTGCGTCACTGCTACAAGGCGCACCTTTTTCAGTGAGGGGGTTAAACGAACTATCAGGTTCAGATCACAATCCTTAAACACTGACCGGCGTGATACAGGGAAAAACCAGCCTCGTATAAACAGCTGCGCAGGCCCGTGCCAGACAGTGGCCGCATGGGTGTGAAGGGAATCGGCAACTGGCTGGCATCGCCATGGCACAGGTAGTCGGCAAAGGCTTTGCCGACCACAGTGCCAGTGGTCACGCCGCGCCCGTTGTAACCGGTGACTGCCACTAAACCGGGCGCGGGCTCGAATAAACGCATCAGGTGATCCGGTGTGAACGCGATACAGCCCGTCCAGGTACAGTCCCACTCCACGCCTTTCAAGTAAGGGAAATAGTGCTGCTGAACGCGATCGGCCCAGGCTTTGAGAAACCACGCGGGTTTTTGATTGCCATTGCCCAGGCTGCCAAGCAGCAGTCGGCCCTCGGCATCACGGCGAATACTGCTGAGGACTTGCCGGGTGTCCCACGACCCTTGGCCGCCGGGCAGGATGCGTTTTGCACAGTCATCGGTCAGGGGTTTTGAGGCGACCTGATAGTAATAACCGGGGAAAAAATGACGACGCAGATCGGTCCATTCGCCTTCGGTGTAGGCGTTGGAGGCCAATACCACCTGTTCAGCACTCACCGCACCGCGTGAGGTCTGAACAGACCAGCGCTGCCCCTGACGTTCCAGCCCGGTCACGGCGGAATGATCAAACAGGCGACCGCCAAGCCTAGTGGCAGTGTTGGCCAGCCCTGAGGTGTAGGCCAGAGGGTTAAGGGTACCCGCACGCCTGTCGAGCAAGGCGGCGGCTATTTTCGACGTGCCGGTGGCCGCTGCGCATGCGGCCCCTGTGAGTAATTCAACGGGAGCACCGCGACGCTTCCATTGCTGTTCACGGCTGCGCAAGTCGGCTTCGCCCTTGGCGTTATGGGCCATGTGCAAAGTGCCTTCGCGTCGCAGCTGACAGTCGATGCCGTAGGTGTCGATCAGACTGAACACCAGCGCCGGGGCGGCCCCGAGCATGCGATTAAGCTGACTGCCGACGGCCTGACCAAAGCCGGCTTCGATGTCATCGGGGGGTATCCACATCCCGGCGTTCACCAGCCCGACATTGCGACCTGAACCACCATGGCCAGTGCGATGGGCTTCGAGAACGCAGACCGTTTTGCCTTGTTCGAGCAAATGGATGGCGGCTGACAGACCCGTAATTCCGGCGCCGATGATGCACACATCGACACTGATTTCGCCGTGGAAGGCAGGGGATTGGGGGCGTTGCGGCGTGAGGGTTTCCCACAGACATTGTTCGCGTAAAGGCATTGCCAAGCTCCAGAAATGAAACCTAACCACGAAAAAATCAAAAGCCCCTCACCCTAGCCCTCTCCCAGAGGGAGAGGGGACTGATTTGCGGTGCTCTTGAAACCGCGTGCGGTCAGCCCCCTCTCCCTCCGGGAGAGGGTTGGGGTGAGGGCAAGGCGTCACCTCAATCGAACGTAATCCCCTGCGCCAGCGGCAGTTCCAGCGAGTAGTTGACGGTATTGGTCTGACGCCGCATATACCCGCGCCACGCATCCGACCCCGACTCGCGACCACCTCCGGTTTCTTTCTCGCCACCAAAGGCACCGCCGATCTCAGCCCCGCTTGGCCCAATATTGACGTTGGCAATTCCGCAATCACTGCCCGTCGCTGACATAAACTGCTCAGCCTCACGCACATCGGTGGTGAAGATGCACGACGACAAGCCCTGCGGCACGGCGTTGTTCAGACGCACCGCCTCGGAAAAATCGCTATATCCGACCACATACAAAATGGGCGCAAACGTCTCGTTGCACACCACCTCACTCTGCTCCGGCATTTCCACAATCGCCGGGGCCACGTAATAAGCGTTCGGGTACTGGTCACCCAGCTGACGCTCACCGCCAAACACCCGCCCGCCTTCGCTCAACGCTTGTTCCAACGCATCGCGCATGTTTTCAAAGCTGTTCTTATCGATCAGCGGCCCCACCAGATTGCCTTCCAGCGGGTGACCAATGCGCACGTTGGAATACGCAGCCTTGAGCCGGGCGACAATTTCTTCTCTCACCGATTCATGGGCGATCAACCGCCGCAGGCTGGTGCAGCGTTGGCCCGCCGTGCCCACTGCGCTGAACAGAATGGCCCGTACGGCCATGTCCAGGTCAGCACTCGGCGCCAGAATCATCGCGTTGTTGCCGCCCAGTTCCAGAATGCTGCGAGCAAAACGGGCAGCAATTTTGGGCGCCACTTCGCGGCCCATTCGGGTGCTACCCGTCGCACTGATCAACGCTACACGCGGATCATCGACCAACGCTTCACCTGCGTCGCGACCGCCAATAATCACTTGGCTCAGGTACGCAGGCGCATCCTCAAAACGGCTTAACACACGGTCAAATAACGCCTGACAGGCCAGTGCGGTCAGCGGCGTCTTCTCGGACGGCTTCCAGACCACGGCATTGCCACACACCAACGCCAACGTGGTGTTCCACGCCCACACCGCCACCGGAAAGTTAAACGCGCTGATCACTCCGACCACGCCCAGCGGGTGCCAGGTTTCACGCATATGGTGGCCCGGACGCTCCGACGCGATGGTCAACCCATAGAGCTGACGTGACAGGCCTACCGCGAAGTCGCAGATGTCGATCATCTCCTGCACTTCACCCAGCCCCTCCTGAGTGATTTTGCCCGCCTCCCACGACACCAGCTCGCCCAGGTCGGCCTTGTGCTCACGCAGCACATCACCCAACTGGCGCACCAGTTCGCCACGGCGCGGGGCCGGCACCTTGCGCCACAGGTCAAAAGCATGTTCGGCACGGGTCACTTGCTGCTCGGCTTCGGCCGCCCCCTCCCACTGCACGACGCCTATCTGGCTGCCATCAATGGGCGAATGCACGGGGTGTTTGCCCTGTTGGTACAGCGCGGGGTTCACCCCTAAACGATCCAGCAATGCGGCAACCATGGGTCACTCCTCAACTCAATAAACGGAAACTCAGACCATTAGTTGTAGCTGGCTCACATCGCCGCAACAAACGACCTTTAAGCGAGATATCATTCCGAAAATTCATGCTGCGCTGGTATCCACCCAAAAGGGCCGCCCGATGCTCAATAAACGCTATCTGCCATCAATCGCCGCGTTGCAGTGCTTTGAAGCCGTGACCCGTCATCTGAGCTTTACCCGTGCAGCAGAAGAGCTGAACCTCACGCAAAGTGCCGTCAGTAAACAAGTGGCACAGTTGGAAGAGCTGCTCCAGCATTTGCTGTTCCGCCGGGTAAGGCGGCGTTTACAGCTGACGCCTGCGGGTGAGCTGTATCTGGTAGAAGTCCGAAAAATCCTGACCCAAGTGGAAATGTCGACCCATACGCTGCGCTCCTATGGCGGCGAAACTGAAGTATTGCGCGTAGCCACACCCTCCACCTTCGGCGCCCGCTGGCTGGTACCCCGGTTAAAAGGCTGGCGGTTACGTCATCCGCAGATTCACCTCGACCTGTGCCACGAGCAAGAAGCCGACGAATTGTTGCAAGGCCGTTGTGATCTGGCCTTTTACTTCGGCCAAGGCGCGCGACCGGGCAGCGAATGTGTGAAGTTATTTGGCGAAGAACTGGTCGCGGTGTGCGCGCCGTCCAGCCTGCCTGCCACACCGTTCACTGATCCGACACAACTGACGGATTTGGTCCTGCTGCAAAATGCATCTCGCCCACAGGCGTGGCATGAATGGTTTGAGAGCCAGGGTCAGCACACCGACCACAGCTACCACGGTCCGCGCTTCGACACCTTCTATATGTGCATCCGCGCCGCGCAGGTCGGATGCGGCGTGGCCCTGCTGCCGCGTTTTCTGGTCGAAGAGGAATTGAGCGACGGTAAATTGGTCATTGCCTGGCAGCATTCGCTACCCAGTCAGGATGCCTACCACTTGGCCTACCCCGAGCATTCAGCGGCTGTACCCAAGGTTCGCGCCTTTGTCAGTTGGATGATGGAGCAGCTCAATGACCCGCAGAATTAAAAAACCGCTGGCAATACTGCCTGCGTATATGCGCCACTAGCGCCATTCATTGAAAAAGCTGAACGTCGTGGCAATCAGGCACGGCCAGCATGGAGATTGCCGTTATGAGCGAGAGTGTATTTGCCGATCGCATCGTGCAGAACCTGCTCGACACCGACTTCTACAAATTGACCATGATGCAGGCGGTGCTGCACAACTACCCCAACGTCGAAGTTGAATGGGAATTTCGCTGCCGAAACAGTGAGGATTTGCGCCCGTACCTGAACGAAATTCGCCACCAGATCGAGCGTTTGGGCGAATTGAGCATGACTCAGGACCAGCTCGGCTTTCTGGAGCGCATTACCTTTATGAAACCGGACTTCATCCGGTTTCTAGGGTTGTTTCGCTTCAACCTGCGCTACGTGCACACGGGCATTGAGAACGGCGAGCTGTTTATCCGCCTGCGCGGGCCGTGGCTGCATGTGATTCTGTTTGAAGTGCCGTTGCTGGCGATTGTCAGTGAAGTGCGCAACCGCTCGCGCTATGCCGATACGGTGCTGTCGCAGGCGCGAGAGCAGTTGTATCGCAAGTTTGACTGGTTGCAGGCCAATGCCAGCACCGAAGAACTGTCTGAGCTGCAAGTGGCCGATTTCGGTACGCGTCGACGGTTTTCGTACCGCGTGCAGGAAGAAGTAGTCAGCGTGCTCAAGCACGATTTCCCCGGGCGTTTCGTCGGCACCAGCAACGTCCACCTGTCCCGCGAGCTGGACATGAAACCGCTGGGCACCATGGCCCACGAATGGATCATGGCGCATCAGCAACTCGGCCCCCGACTGATCGACAGTCAGAGCGCCGCACTGGATTGCTGGGTGCGCGAGTATCGCGGTTTGCTGGGGATTGCCCTGACCGACTGCATCACCACGGATGCCTTCCTGAAGGATTTCGACCTGTACTTTGCCAAGCTGTTTGACGGCTTGCGCCATGACTCGGGCGACCCGGTGGTCTGGGCCGAAAAATGCATCGCCCATTACCATAAGCTTGGTATTGATCCGATGAGCAAGACGCTGGTGTTTTCCGACAGCCTCACCCTGCCCCGCTCGCTGGAGATCTTCCGGGCGTTGCGCGGCAGGATCAACGTCAGCTTCGGCATCGGCACCAATCTGACCTGCGACATCCCGGGTGTGGAGCCGATGAGCATCGTACTTAAAATGACGGGTTGTAATGGCTCGCCGGTCGCGAAGATTTCCGATGAGCCGGGTAAAACCCATTGCTCCGACCCTAATTTCGCCGCCTACTTGCGCCACGTTTTCCAAGTTCCCGAACAGTCTCCCAAGGAGTGAATCATGCAGGCCGTACAGCGTCAGATTGCTGAAGACCTCAAGGTCCAGCCGCCGTTTAAAAACCAGGACGCGCTGGAGGCTGAAGTCGCCCGCCGTATTACCTTTATTCAGTGCTGCCTGGTCAATTCCGGGCTCAAGACGCTGGTGCTGGGCATCAGCGGCGGGGTTGATTCGCTGACCGCAGGGTTGATGGCCCAGAAAGCCGTCAAGCAACTGCGTGAACAGTCCGGCGATCAGGCCTATCGTTTTATCGCCGTACGCCTGCCCTATGGCGTGCAGCAGGATGAAGCGGATGCGACGGCCTCGGTGGACTTTATCAACCCCGATGAGCGCCAAACCGTGAACATCGGCCCGGCCGTCAAGGCGCTGGCTGCTGAAGTGTCCGCGTTTGAAGGCAAAACCCCGGCCACCGTGGACTTTGTGCTGGGCAATACCAAGGCGCGGATGCGCATGGTGGCGCAGTACACCATTGCGGGCGCTACAGGCGGACTGGTCATCGGCACTGACCATGCGGCCGAGGCGGTGATGGGGTTCTTCACCAAGTTCGGCGACGGCTCGTGTGATCTGGCGCCGTTGAGCGGGCTGGTGAAAAATCAGGTGCGGGCGATTGCACGCTTCTTTGGCGCGCCAGAGCATTTGGTCGAGAAAGTGCCGACGGCAGATCTGGAAGATTTGGCACCGGGCAAGCCGGATGAGGCGTCTCACGGCGTAACCTATGCCGAAATTGATGCGTTCTTGCATGGCGAGCCGGTGAGCGAAGAAGCGTTCAATATCATCTGCAAGACGTACGAAAAGACCCAGCACAAGCGTGAGATGCCGTTCGCGCCTTGAGTCTGAGAGTACCGCTGCCCTCACCCCAACCCTCTCCCTGTATGGACCGGGGACATCGCGAACAGAATGTTCGGAGACATAGCGAACACTTTTTAATACGACACATTGAGCCCTT
>NZ_WIWC01000158.1 GCF_009600315.1 Pseudomonas helleri
CAAGCTCAACGACGACCTGCCGGTGGCGCCGATCTTTGAGATGCGCTACCCGACGCTGTTCCACAGCCAGGTGAAAAACCTGCTGCAAACCGCCACCAGCCTTAACGAAGACTACGAGAGCGTCTACCTGGACGCCCCGGCGCCATGAGCGGCGTGTGGTTCCTCGGCGCGCGCCTTGGGCGTGCGCTGCTGATGATCTTAGGTGTGCTGGTGCTGAGCTTTTTGCTCGTGCGTTTGGCTCCGGGGGATCCGGCGCAACTGATGGCCGGAGAGGCCGGGGT
>NZ_WIWC01000159.1 GCF_009600315.1 Pseudomonas helleri
GCAACGCTGGGCCCGCGTTCTATTTGTTCATGTCAGCAACTGTTTTCACAGTGAAAAGCGTCTGTAATCGTGTCTGGCTATAAACCCTAACCCTGGCACATTTCAGCAATGAGCAACTGCGTGATAGCTCTAACGATGGCACATTTCAAGACGGGATCGAGCTGCATGCACTCTAACGATGGCACATTTGCCTGTATGGACTAATGATTTGGGCCATTCGGGCGTTCCGCGTGTATCTGCGGATTCTCGAAGAGAGCTCCACTAACCGTGGCACATTTG
>NZ_WIWC01000160.1 GCF_009600315.1 Pseudomonas helleri
CTGCTGCCCTGCGGCCACCAACTGATGCTCGAATGCCCGGAGCAAGTGCTGCAAGCCTTCGAACGTTTAGCGGCCAACTGTTGACCCCTGTAGGAGCGAGCTTGCCTCGCGATCTTTTGATCTTTTAAAAGATCGCGAGGCAAGCTCGCTCCTACAGGGTGAAGCCATCGCAGCCTCATTCTTCGGCAGCGACTACAGGTTTAACTGCGGCGGGGTGTTTGCCTACCGGCGCAGCACTTCATTTAAAGACCGGTCAAAGTTGTGCAGTGCATTGATT
>NZ_WIWC01000161.1 GCF_009600315.1 Pseudomonas helleri
TGGGTCTTCGAGCAGTTGCGACGAGGCGGCGATGTCGACGCGGTATTCGTCCAGCGCTTCGAGCACTTGCTGGGAGTTGCCAATGTCTACCGACACGACAATCTGCGGCAGGCGCTCGCGGAAGGCTTTGACCAGATCAAGGATGTAATACGGCGCCGTGGCGGCGATGCGCAACGTGCCGGTGCCGTGGCCGCTGTTGCGCAAAAAGAACTCGATATCGGCCTCTTGCTGCAACAGCGTTTTAACCATGGGCAGCAAGCGCACGCCCTCATC
>NZ_WIWC01000162.1 GCF_009600315.1 Pseudomonas helleri
GGCAAAATCGTCTGGTCGGCGCATTACCGGGCCTACGGCAACGTCATCAAATTCGACATCAATGAAATCAGCAACCCGCTGCGTTTTCAGGGCCAGTATTACGACGAAGAAAGCGGACTACACTACAACCGGCATCGCTACTACAATCCCAACACCGGCCGCTACCTGACCCCCGACCCGATCAAACTGGCGGGTGGACTCAACAGCTACCAGTACGTGCCCAACCCCACGGGGTGGGTGGATCCGTTGGGGTTGATGAGTGTTGAGGGGGA
>NZ_WIWC01000163.1 GCF_009600315.1 Pseudomonas helleri
CCCCGCAGAGTGAGGACCACGCCATGCGATGGTATTTGCAATCAGCAGAGCAAGGTTATGCCGACGCGCAACACAACCTCGGTTATATATATAACAATGGTAACTACGGGCCACAGGCAGTACACATAGCTATCAAATGGTATCTATTGGCTGCTAATCAGGGCCACATGTTGGCTCAACATAACTTAAGCCAAGTGTATCTGACCAATAAGGACGTGCACAACTTTGAGCAAGCCTTTCGCTGGCCAATACTTTCAGCAGAGAGAGACCAT
>NZ_WIWC01000164.1 GCF_009600315.1 Pseudomonas helleri
GTGTAATCCCCCCATTATCATAACGACTAACCGATGGCCGCTATTGGGCCGATTTCTGCCTGTTGCCACCGGCAGCTATGGGTCGGCAACGGTCCGTCGTTACCTACCGGACCTGACTTCCTCTGTTCTGTTTCTGCCTACTGTAGAGTCTCTTCTGAAGTGCAGGCGACTCCTGATAAATGGTGCAGTCGTCTTCTGAAAATGACACCCAGGGGCGTTTTTTTTGGGGCATAACTGTTAACTTTCTCGTAAACCTTTCAGTGTCTACATT
>NZ_WIWC01000165.1 GCF_009600315.1 Pseudomonas helleri
TTGCACGCCGACGCGCCGCTGAACACCGGCACAAAAGGCAAGGTCGACCTCACCCGCCAACCCGGCGACGGCCCCGATCAGTCGCTGCTCGACACCACCCTGATGGTGCGCGGAAAACCTCAGACCTACACCAAAATCGTGCAAGTCCAACACGTCGACGACGCCCCGGCGCAATCGAAAAACCTCAACGATCAGCCCGCCGAACCGGCTGACAAAACCTGCACCCAAGGCTGTCCGGTCTCGATGGTCACCGGCGAAGAACTGCTGAC
>NZ_WIWC01000016.1 GCF_009600315.1 Pseudomonas helleri
CAGAAAGCCTTGGCTATGCAATATGATGCTCCTGCGTCAATTCAATAACCGTGTTGCACTCAGCTCCTGCAACCGCCTTGGTCCGCAGGCGACTTATGGCTTTCTCCAGGGCTCTTAGATCATGAAAAGCTATGGTGGAGGCCAGCGCTTTCAGAATGTGTTCATAACCCATCACATGGTGTGGCGCGCTCAGCAAGGTGTCGATAATCATCATTTCGGTGTGTGTGAGTTCGAGTGTGATTGTGGCGCTGCACAAGCGTAACTTTGTGCGGTCCAGCCTTAGCTGAAGAGGGGGGTGGTTCCAGCGAGATTCTTCAAGCGTGCGCACTAATAAGTTTGTTTTATCCTGTACATTACCCGGTAACTTTATGCAGTAATCAGCACCGGCAATATGATAGTCAACGCTTGATAACGCGCTGGGGCGCGTCACCAGTACAAAGATGCAGGCACCTTGATTGACGGTGCGCACCTGTTTAATTAGCCCAAGACTGTCGTGAATACCCGCTTCGATAAAAACGGCTTTGACACCGTTCAAATCATCGTCCGTCCCCGTGATTCTATTAAAAGCACCCAACGGCATAATGTCTGGGCTGATAGCTTCTTCAAGGTGATTAAGCAGTGCTTCGCTTTGCACGAAACTGATCACCGGGGGCGGGGATATGCCGGTTCGGTATATTGAAAAAAGCATAGATCTCACCTCACATACCGAGAGGCGGCCCTGTCTGGCATTTCCGCCTGCGCTGAATCAATGAATGGCGAGAATGTAATATCATATTTCATGGCTGGGCAGAAAGGTTGTTGTCTGCCGCACGGACCTTGTTTATGGCTGTTATAAGCGTCCGTATTTATCCTCAAATCGAACGATGTCATCTTCGCCCAAGTAAGAACCCGATTGAACTTCAATGAGTTCCAGTGGGGTCAGGCCCGGATTTTCCAGTGCGTGCACCTGTCCAATGGGTATATAGGTCGACTGGTTCTCACCAATAAGGTAGGTTTGCTCGCCATTGGTCACTCTGGCTGTACCGCTGACCACGATCCAGTGCTCGGCCCGGTGTCGGTGCATTTGCACGGACAGTTTGGCACCCGGTTTTACGGTGATGCGCTTGACCTGATAGTGATGCCCATTGGCCACGCACTCATACAGACCCCACGGGCGGTACACGGTGCGCTGGTTTATGTGCTCGGTGCGTGAGCTACTTTTGAGTTGCTCGACGATGTGCTTCACCTCTTGCACATTCTTCTTGTGGGCCACCAACACCGCATCAGGTGTTTCAACAATCACCAGGTCATCTAGACCCACTGCCGCGACCAGCCTGCTGTTTGCATGCACATAGGTGTTGCGCGACTGCTGATTCAGTACGTCACCCGTGAACACATTGCCTTGGTCGTCCTTGTCGCTGACCTCCCAGAGCGCCGTCCAGGAACCGATGTCGCTCCATCCGGCATTGAGCGGGACGACCACCGCGTTAGCGGTTTTTTCCATCACGGCATAATCAATCGAGTCATCCGGGCAGGCCATAAATGCGGATTCATCGACCCGTGTGAAGTGCATATCGCGCGTGCTCCCTGCCAGCGCTGCTCGACACGCGGCCAGAATGTCCGGGCGATAACGTTCGAGCTCTTGCAAGTAACGTTTGGCATGAAACATGAACAGACCGCTGTTCCACAAATAACCGCCGTGGGTCAAGTACTCGCGTGCTGTCTCCAGGTCGGGCTTTTCTACAAAGCGCTTTACGCTAAAACCTCCCGCACCCGTGGTTTCGCCTTGTTCGATATAGCCGTAGCCGGTTTCAGGATGGGTGGGAACAATCCCGAACGTCACCAGTTTGCCCGCGTGCGCCAAAGGCAAAGCGCTTTGAATGCTGGCCTCAAAGGCGGGCACATCTTTAATCAGGTGGTCCGCCGGCAGTACCAGCAAAATGGGGTCTGCATGCTCATTGCACGCTTGCAGGGCCGCCAGCGCAATGGCCGGCGCGGTATTGCGGCCCACCGGCTCCAGCAAAATATTGGCCTGCTCAAGCCCCATCTGGCGCAGTTGCTCGGCTGCAATAAAGCGGTGTTGCTCGTTGCAGATCAGTTGTGGCACTGCGGTGTTGAGCCCCCGTAATCGCTCAAGGGTGACTTGCAGCATCGACAGTTCTCCCGTCAAGGGCAGAAACTGCTTGGGGGTGAGTTGGCGTGAGAGGGGCCAGAGCCTGGAGCCTGAGCCTCCAGACAGAATGACAGGCAAAATTTGGGTCATCATTTAGAGCGTCCTGAGCCGGAAAAAATCCAAGGACTTTTCTTCCACGAATACGTTGGTCTGAATGAAGTCAACAGCACTTATCAGGCTGTCGAACAGTCAGCGGCGCTCAGTTGAACTCAAATCCATTTTTTTTTACAGGGCCTTGTACACAAAGGCCGCCTGTCAGAATACCTGTCAGAAGAATTGACCAGATGCGTCCTACAAAGTTAACTGTATATTCATACAGTTAACTGAAGGGCGCGTATCATGAGCTTCACTCTTTTGGGTCCTCTTGCAAGTGGGGGGATTCGCTTGCCGCTGTGTGGGTTCAAGATTCCTGCCGGATTTCCATCGCCCGCGGCGGATCATATGGAGAAGCAGATCTCGCTGGATGAAGTGCTTAACGTTCGCGCCCCGCATGTTTATCTGGTGACCATCGACGGTGACAGCATGCAGGGGGTGGGTATTTTTGCCGGTGATCTGGCGGTGGTTGATCGCTCAATCGAACCGGCACATGGTCATGTCGTCGTGGCGCTGCTCAATAATGATCCGCTGTGCAAGCGCCTGTGCCTGCGCGGCAAGAGCGTCATTTTATGCTCGGAGAACCCCAGATACCCCGACCGCCATGTGATGGAAGGGGACGACCTGTCGATTTGGGGGGTCATTACCTACAGCGTGCGCAGCCATGGACATTAAGACGACGCCAGTGTTTGCCCTGATCGACTGCAACAGTTTTTATGCCTCCTGTGAGCGAGTGTTCCGGCCTGATTTGCGCAAAACGCCAATAGTGGTGCTCAGCAACAACGACGGGTGTGTGATTGCCCGCAGCTACGACGCCAAGCCGTTTGTGAAGATGGGTGAGCCGTACTTCCAAATCAAACACAAACTCAAGCAGCATGGCATCGTGGCCTTCTCGTCGAACTATGCGCTGTACGGCGACATGAGCCTGCGCGTGATGAGCGTGATCGAGTCGCTTGTCCCTGCTGTTGAGGTATACAGCATTGATGAAGCCTTTGCGGATCTGGCCGGCGTGCCAGGTGACATCGAAGCGCTCGGGCGGCAAATCCGTGCCCAGGTGTATCGCAGCACTGGTATCCCGGTCGGTGTTGGTATCGCCGGCACGAAAACGCTCAGCAAACTCGCGAATCACTCGGCCAAGAAATGGCAAGCGCAGACCGGAGGTGTCGTTGATCTCCGTGACCAAACCAAGCGCGATTGGGTGCTGAAAAAATGCTCAGTTTCAGATGTTTGGGGAGTGGGGCGCAAGATGACGCTTCATCTGGAAGGTATGGGTATCAAGTCCGCTTGGGATCTCTCACAGGCTGATGCTTGGATGCTTCGAAAGAAATTTAGCGTGGTCATCGAGAAAACAGCTCGTGAGCTAGCCGGAACCCCATGCCTTGAACTCGACGAGCCTGATCCACCTAAACAGGAAATTTGCTGCAGCCGGATGTTCGGAAAGCGGTTGTCCCACATTGCGCCTATCAAAGAAGCTGTAGCCACCTACATGCAGCGTGCTACGGAGAAACTCCGGGCGCAGAAATCGCTGTGTAAGAAAGTCCGGGTGAGCATTCGCACCGGGATGTTTAATCCTGAGGAAGCGAAATATGCCAATGGCGTATTGGTTGAACTGCCTTATCCGACTGACGATGTGCGATTGATGACCAAGGCTGCTGTAGACGCGGTGGACAGGATCTTTCGACCAGGCTTCAAATACAGCAAAGCAGAGGTTCTCCTTGTAAATCTCTGCCAGAAGGGTGAATACACCGACGACCTTTTCTCTGGTTCTCAACCTGAAGCTACCGAGAAAGTCATGAGCGTGTTGAATGCAATTAACGGTAGGTGGGGCAGGGGGACACTACGTGTTGCCAGCGTGCCCTCGGATCCTGATTGGGGCATGCGCAGGGAAATGATGAGTCAGAGTTTCACTACGCGTGCTGACCAGCTTTGGACGGTGTATTGCAAATGAGGCAACGGAAACGAACGGGCAAAATACCGTCTGAAAGGAATCACCGCTGAGCTATTCGAGTCAGGGATCAAGCGTTCAAGTGAGCAGTTTATTGAACAGCCATTCACGATTGCGTACCCGATTTTCCGCCATTGACGCGGTTGAACCGCCGATGTTTGGAACGACTCGCTACGCCTGAAAGTCTACCTGTCTCTACTCATTGGTAAGGTACAGCGCAATGGATAAGACAATAACCGTCGATCAACTGGCTACAACCGACCTTAGATCAATTAACGAGATATGGCTTGGCGGAACTCATACCCAATTATGCCTATGGCGTGGCGAACAAGTCTTCACACACGAGATGATGAGCGAGGGTACCCACGATCAGAATGTCCGACGCTTGTGCTTACAGTTGGTTAACCCTGACGAACAAGCTGCAGTGGCCCGCGTTGAGAAAATGGTGCGCGAACGGCTGAAAAAGATAGGTAAGGAAGGCGAGTTTTATCCCGCAGAGGAGACGGATACTCATCAATAAAATAAGGCGCACCATTAAGAGGGAGTCAATCCAACACCTATTGTCGTTTTGAAGTAGAGGCTCATAAGGTGATCTTGGAACGGTTGCCTTTCAAAAGCGAACCAGCGTCGGCGGGCAATGGGAGGGGCCGACGTTGAGAGCTAATTCCAGAGCCCAGGTAGATGAACTTCACGCGGCTGGTTTAGCCTGCGCAAGCTCAGACGCGGGTATACCCGGCATTCGAGAGGTATATGCCACCGATTTATATGTCGGCTGCCGGGCACCCTCGTGATCCTATCGGGAACAAAGTCCCTGTTTTCTTTAAAGACTATGACAGGATAAATGGGCGCGCCAGCATAAGACCCTCATCTCGCTTTCGTAACCGCAAGGGATTCATGCCACTCAGAATAGGGCGTGTTTTCAACGTGACGCTGATTGAAGTCGGGGGAACCATCGACCCACCACACTGGGCCGCGCTCACCCAGCTGAACCTTGACCTTTTGTACATTGGCCCTCGCGCGCTTCAATTGGCCCGGATCACCTGACGCTTTAGCGGTCTTTACCTCACGACGTGCGGCCATCAGTTCGTTAACAAAGTTTTGCCGAACGTCTGCAGGTAGTGAAGGGTTACTGCACCGCCAGAGTTTGCCATTGACTACGAAATAGCGGCCATCGGGTGTAGTTGGATACATCAGTGCAGCTCCTGAGGCCTTGCTACGCGGTCGGACACGTCCTTCGCGTCAGTTTGGATGGGTGCAAAATGGCAGCGCAGGCCGAGCTGATAGGTATTTCCAGCGAACGCTAGGTTGAACGAGTGGGTGGTGTCGACGTGCAATTCGTAATATCCCCCACAACATGGAAAGTACTATGGACATCCACGCGGTGATGATGCTGAAAATTGTCATTGCAAGGCTCATAAGCTCTCCCGTTGCTTTGTCGACTTCTAATAGTGACCTTGCTCCCTTACGTGGAATTCAATTTATTAGTCTGGGCGTTCGTCAACAGATCCATCAGTTCATTAATGTGTCTTATGGACTGTGCTAAGGGCTTCGCCCGTCGATGGCACCTACAACATGATCATGGCATCCGAGTGCCAGTGGAATGACTGCCTGCGCGTAGTTATCACTGGCCGAAGCTATCGAGGGGGCGAGAATAGTGCTCAATATGCGGTTCTTGTCAGAATCTTACCTGACGCGTCGAGTGCTCAGCGCCGTTGACCAGAGGTTATGACCGCATCGTAAGCAGCGTGCTTCTTGTTCCTTATCGATAGATTGCACGAAACCGCACTTCACGCAGCAGTAGAGTGTTGATGCGGGCATTTTCAGAAATTCAGGTCGATGCTCTTCAGGGAGGACTGACAGTCCAGGGCAGAGGTCTTTCTCGTCAAAGAAATAAAGACTGATGTCCCCATCAGTTTCTACTAACCCTAATCTCACTTGTCCTAAATGTTCGACGCCTTGCTGTCTAAGCTCCATCAATAATTCGCTATTTGACATGTTGAGCGTTTCGAATGCCTTCATTTCGAACATTCCATTGCTAATGACGGTAACAGGCGAACCATCGATCCAGGCTTCAAATTTCTTGCTCTTGGTCATGGCCAGAACAATCAGGCGGTAAAGCAGCAAAAGAGTGAGGAAGACTACTGCAACCGGTAAAAGGGGCACGTCATGATAGAAAGATACATCTCCCGCAGCTGAACCCAGCGTCAGAATAACAACTAGCTCAAACAGTGATAGTTGCCTAATGCCTCGTCTGCCACTTGATTTTAGAAAAAGAAACACTGCTAAAAAAGCAAAAGTAGCCCGGAAGCCTACTTCAAGCAAATAAGACAGTGGGAATTCGTCTATCAACATTCGCTGTATATCAAAAGGGGACATATTTACCTCTGTTTTATTTTTGTGAACGGCCAGTATCGCCTTACAGTTTCCCTAAAACAGCTGCTTGGATAGCCAGTGTGGAGGGGATGTTCTTCCTGTGCATGA
Organism: Pseudomonas helleri; assembly: GCF_009600315.1. Taxonomy (GTDB): domain Bacteria; phylum Pseudomonadota; class Gammaproteobacteria; order Pseudomonadales; family Pseudomonadaceae; genus Aquipseudomonas; species Aquipseudomonas helleri_A. Next base: position 6,672 of record NZ_WIWC01000016.1, read on the forward strand.
AAGAGTTCGTCGTATAGGAATTTCTGACCTTCAAGCCATCCGACCGCAGTCAGGAGTTCGGGGGCTAAAGAGTATTTTCCATCAAGAAAAAAACCTGGAAAATTACGAGTTCGCTGTGCGCTCTCGATTAAATATCGTTCCCCTGGTTTCATGCCGGTTGCTGACTCGATCATGATCACATCCTCCCTTCACTGGTTTGCAGTAGAGGAAGGGCTCTTACTGATCGTTCAATCGAAGTGAACGGGAGGTCGCCAATCTTCGCGATCACTGATTATGGGCAATGAAGTTAGTGCTGATGCGGTGTATGCGTCGGATCCGTTATCTGGAAAACCTTACCCTGACTCCACGCATCCGCTCCAGGTGCAACGACGGGCGTCGGTATGTCGGCGCGAGCTTTCTTCTTCTGCGCGCTATCTATACCGAATCGACGATCCCGATCTGCAATCATCTTTGGGTCGGCCTGCCCATCTGCCGTGAATCCCATCATTAGCTGAGGCACGCCAAGGGGCAGGTCTTTATTGAGGTCGGAATGCCAGGTATGCCATGTCTTGCCATAGGTATGAACGAGTTTTTCCATCAAAGCATGCTCGGCTACCTCTGGGATGCCAGGAGCCACGAGCTGACCTGACTTCACTTCGTGAACATGACTGTGCCAGAGTGCCTGCTCGGCTTTGGGCAGGCCAGCGAACAATTGTTCGCTAATAATGTACTCGACCCCCATCAACTTGGCGTCCTTACGATTGCCATCGTAGATCACGCACTGGATGACTTCCTCGTTGAGAATCGCGCAGTAGTGGTGGGCCTCCATCTGAGCATTCATGTGGCCGTTGTAAAAATGAAAGCCATCCAGGTAGGCACTCAACGCGTCTATCGGCGGACGTGATTGAAGGAGTGCAGCACCGGCCTCAAGTGATTGCGTGGCTGGGGATTTGGCATCGCCAGGCGTGATTACGTTAGAGGGCGAATTATTACCCGCACAGGCGGCGAGTAGTTGAGCTAACAACACCATGCTCATCGTTTTAACCCCGTAGGATATGCGTATTCCACTCATCGAAAGTCCCTTAAGTCGATATGATTTAATGCGTGCGTTGTCACTTCAATAGCTTTTTCAGCACGCCCTACAGTGGCAGCGATATGGATATCCGCGGAGCAAGGTAAGTTTATATCCGCGCGGAATTTCCGACGATAGGAGCTATTTCAATCATTTTTCGTGCGCTTTATACCGCCGGTCGCGACAGAAAAATCTTATTAAACTATTGTGCCGCGCAGTGTTTCAGATGATCGTGGATGTCGCATTGGGTGAGTTATCGAATGAGTATCGATGCCTGTCAGGCCTGAGGAGAATCGTCATGTTCGTAGATAACAAACGACTTCAATACATCGTTCGAGTTGCCCAATCTAATCCTGGGTCAGGTCGACGCCGTTCTCTACAACGGAGGAAGTAGTGCCTGAACCATCGACACCACCCGACACATCCTCACGAAACTGGCTGAAGCGTGCATCCCGTCAGGGATGGGCGGGAGCTGTGTTCTGGACTTCGACTTTAGCTCTAACGCTGCTGCTGCTGGTGAGCGGGTACAGCGCTATCGTCAAAGCCGATGCATCTAACCTGCGCTTTGCCCTGCTTGGCGGGCTCAGTGGGTTTGGAGCAACGGCCTTGGGCGCCCTGGCAGCGATAGCGCTTCGCGATATCAGCTCTCGCAAGCAAGACATCATGCTCGGCTTTGCGGCAGGAATGATGCTTGCCGCCAGCTCCTTTTCCTTGATTCTTCCGGGTATTGAAGCGGCACAGGCCATCACGGGTAGTCAGTTATGGGCTGCCTGCGTCGTAGTTTTGGGACTAGGGCTAGGAGTCGCGTTGATGGTAGGTCTTGACCGATTCGTTCCACATGAACATGCAGAAATCGGACGTAAGGGGCCAGAGACTGAGCGCTTCAACCGCGTTTGGTTATTTGTACTCGCGATCACATTGCACAATCTCCCAGAGGGCATGGCCATCGGCGTCAGCTTTGCCAATGGCGATCTACGCGTCGGCATGCCCCTGACTACAGCGATTGCAATCCAGGACATACCTGAGGGTTTGGCGGTAGCCTTGGCCTTACGAGTCACTGGCATCTCTGCAATTCGCGCCGTACTGATAGCGATAGGGTCAGGGCTAATGGAGCCATTGGGGGCTGTGGTGGGGCTTGGCATATCAAGCGGGTTTGCCCTAGGTTATCCAATCGCTTTAGGACTAGCAGCAGGAGCAATGATATTTGTCGTCTCACATGAGGTGATTCCGGAGACACATCGAAACGGTCACGAAACGCCAGCGACCTTGGGATTGATGATCGGCTTTGCTGTAATGATGTTTCTAGATACCGCTCTGGGCTAGGCGTCGCGAACGAAACTCACCCGCTCAAAATTTTGACCGGTAGGCGGGGTTATTCGGTAACCAGTGATGGGGTTCGAGCTTAAGTGTCTTCAGGTGACTTACCTGCTGGCGAGTGCCTTTCATCAAAGCATCACGCACGGGCAGTCACACTACTAACGCTCGTGGGTTCAGGAAAAATCGGCACGGTAGCCAGGCTTCCGGATAAGTGGCGACTACTGACTCTGAAAATTCTTTTTAAACCCACGCAGGTTCATCGAGCAAAGGCAGATCTGCAGAACGATCAACGCGTAAGCCTCAGCATGAGCACCCCAAATAACCCACAAGATATTGCTGAGAATGAAACAGCAAAACCCCACCATCCTTCTTGCGGGCCGCAGAGACCCGATCAGCCAGGCCGCGATCACTGTGACGACCATGGCAGGCCACTGAACCCAATCCAGATAACTCAAGGCAACCCTCTAAATCTCCCAGCGATAAAGAAGAGAGAGATTCAAGGAGGATTAATTCAGTTTTTTTGAAGGGTTTTGGCGTCTGGCTGTGGGCATCAGAACGGCAATGGATCTGGCGCGCGCGGACCCACTCGGCTGGACCCGTTATGGCGGGTTCGTGAGTGCCCCTCAGGGGACTGTAAAGTTAGGTAAACGTTTGCCTGCTGCGGCGTAGGCGTTGGTATAAGGGCGACGTTTTTTCAGTTGAAAGTGAGTACGCAGTAATGATGTTGAAGTCTTTGGTTAAAGCCCTGGTTGTAGCGATGGCGGTGTCGTCGTTGTCGGGCTGCTGGATGTTTATGCCGCCAGGTGGTCATGGCCACGGTGGTGGTGGTGGTGGTGGTGGTGGTGGTGGTGGACACTTCGGTGGTGGCGGTGGCGGTGGCGGTGGCGGTGGCGGTCAGCGCTAATAAGGAGTCTGTGGCGGGCTCTGCAAGGCAGATGAGTCGGTAATCCGGGATGCACCGTGCCAGCAATCCGCGCCGGCAAGAGCGGTAGCTCGCTTGCATGGTGCAATCCGTATAAGAGTGCTTTACTCAAACCGCCTGTTCCACCGTCCTATGCCAGTAGCCTTTATACGAGGGCTTTACATGTCCGCTACGCCCGCCACGCTGTTGATCGTTGATGACGATGTGAATGTTCGCCAAGTGCTCGAGGCTTCCTTGCAGAGCCAAGGTTACCTGACCTTAACAGCTCGCTCGGGCGAAGAAGCGCTGGTGACGGTCGCACAGCAAACGCCGGATTTGATCCTGCTCGATATCATGATGCCGGGCTTGAGCGGCTACGAAGTGGCCCGCCAGCTCAAAGGCAATTCATCCACCGCACCTATCCCGATCATCATGCTCTCGGGCCTGGGCGACCCCGGTGCCCGCATTCTGGGGCTTGAAGCAGGCGCCGAAGACTTCCTCAATAAACCAGTGGGCAGTGATGAGCTCTGGCTAAGGGTACGTAACCTGTTAAGGCTCAAAGCCTTTGGTGATTATCAGAGCGATCACACCTTGCTGCTGGGCGACCAGCGCGTCGATCAGGAAAGGACACGTTTGGCTCTGGAGTCCGAGCAGCAGCGGCTGCAAATGGCCCACTACGACACGTTGACCGGCCTGCCTAATCGGACCCTGTTTTACACCACCTTGCACATGGGGCTGACACAGGCGGAACTTCGAGGCTGGCATTTGGCTGTGGTCACGGTCAGTCTCAACGAATACAAGCCGGTCAGCGAGACATGGGGGCCACTCGAAGTCGATCAGATGCTGCTGGAGCTGAGCCATCGCCTGGTCAACTGCCTGAATGTCAGTGATACGCTGGGCCGTATGGACGGTGACGAATTCGCCATGATCCTGATAATCCGCGAAGGCCAGCCTGACGCGCAGCAGATGGTTGATCGAATCCGTGAGGCGCTGCGCCAACCCTTTGATGTGCATGGTCATGATGTGCCCATGACGGCCAGCCTCGGTATTGCCTTGTTCCCCAATGACGGCGCTGATGCCCATCATCTGGTCAAACAGGCCCATACCGCTCTGAGCCGGGCCAAGGAGGTGGGCAGGGACACGTACCGTTTCTACACCCCGCAAATGAACGTCGAGGCCTTGGCACGCCAAGAGTTGGAAAACATGCTGCGTGCTGCGGTATACAAACAAGCGTTCGAGTTGTTCTATCAGCCGAAGATTGGCCTGGCGGACGGCCAGATATGTGGCGTTGAGGCGCTGTTGCGTTGGAACCGGCCGGGGATGGCGCCGATTTCTCCGGCGCTGTTCGTGCCCGTTCTTGAAAGCCTGGGGCTTATTGCAAAAGTAGGCCGCTGGGTCATCGACACCGCCTGCCGCCAAATCGCTGATTGGCAGCGTTCAGGCCTGGGGCTGGTGCAAGTGGCTGTCAATGTCTCGGCACTGCAACTCGCGCAAGACGATCTGATCCAGGAGATTGAACGCTCGCTTAATGAACATCAGGTAGAGGGTCAATGGCTTGAGCTGGAGCTGACTGAAAGCTCATTGATGGTCAGTACGCCGCATACCATTGCCAGTTTGCTGGCGTTGAAAGACATCGGGGTCAAGATCTCGATTGATGACTTCGGCACGGGCTATTCGAGCCTCGCATATCTGAGCCGTTTTCCGATCGACAAACTGAAAATCGACATCGCATTTATCAAAATGGTGACCGAAAATCCTCAGGACGCTGCTATTGCCCGAACCATCATTGAGCTGGCGCACAGTCTTGATTTACAAGTGATTGCCGAAGGGGTTGAGACCCGTGAACAGCTGGAGTTTTTGACCGACAACCGCTGTGATCAAGTGCAAGGGTTTTTGTTCTGCCGTCCGTTGCCGGCCATAGAACTGGAAAGGCTGTTACGTGAGCCTCGCAGCTTTATCTAACGTAACGTGTAGTCGCTGCCGAGGAACGAAGGCTGCGATCGGCGTCAAAGCCGTCGTAAAACCTGAAACACCGAGTCGTTCCATGTGCGACCGCTTCGCGCTCGATCGCACCCTTCGGCAGCGGCTACAGGTCAGCGTGCGGTATTGCGTTGCGGGTAGTTGAGTACAAACTGCACATGAGCTTTCACCCCAGTTGCCAACGTTGCATCATCGGCGGTGAAGTAGGGGCTGTGATTGTTGGGCGCTTTGCTCATGTCTTGATCGGCGGGGGTGGCGCCGAGAAAGACGAACAGCCCCGGGACTTTTTGCGCGTAGTACGAGAAGTCTTCGCTGGGCGACAGCGACGCCGGCAGTTCTTTTACCTTACCCGGTGCAGCCAGCTCCAGTGCTTTGACCATCGAACGGGTCAGGTCAGGATCATTGGTGGTGACGGGCGCATGGTTGACCACTAGCACATTGGCTTCAGTCTCATAGGCCGTCGAAATCCCCTGCACCAGTGGCGGCATTTTCTTCAGCAAGGTATCGCGAATGGCCGGGCTGTTACTGCGAATGGTCCCGGTCATTTCCACCGTCTCGGGGATGATATTACTGGCCGCGCCACCGTTGATGGTACCGACACTGATCACGCCCATGCCCTGACTCAAATCGACACGACGACTGACCAGCGTTTGCAGACCGTTGACCACCGCTGCACTGGCTACTATCGGGTCCACGCCACTCCATGGTGCCGAACCGTGGGTCTGTCTGCCCTTGAGTGTGATGCGAAAGCCGTCACTGCTGTTGAGCACGGTCCCGGCCTTGTAATACAGATGCCCGGTGGGATAACCGGCCATTACGTGCACGCCGAAAATAGCTTCCACCTTGGGTGAGTCCAGAGCGCCGTCGCGGATCATGGCCTGTGCGCCGATCAGGGTGTCAGTCTGGAAATCGTCAACATCTGCCGCGCCTTCTTCAGCAGGTTGAAACAGAAATACCACGGTTCCCGCCACTTGATCGCGATGTTGGGCCAGTACCTTGGCTGCGCCCAGCAACATGGCCGTATGCGTGTCATGACCACAGGCGTGCATCACCGGCACGGTTTTACCCAGACGTACACCGGTGGCTGTGCTGGCGTAGGGCAGGCCGGTCATTTCCTTGACTGGAAGCGCATCCATATCGGCCCGCAGGGCCATCACCGGGCCGGGCAGGCCGCCTTTAAGCACGCCAACAACGCCGGTTTTGCCCACTTGAGTGCGCACATCAATACCCAGGGCCTTGAGATGATCGGCGACCAATGCAGCTGTTTTGACCTCTGTATTGCCCAACTCCGGGTTCTGATGAAGGGTGTGGCGTACATCGATGACTTCTTGATTGACCTGGGCAACCGCCGGGTCGACCCAGCTCACGTCTGCCGCATGGGCGATGTTGGCGGTCAGAGCTGCGAGGAGGGCAATAGACAGGGGCGTGGCACGAAAGCGGTTGGACATGATCGGCTCTTATGATTGTTTTGGACGTGGCAGGGTAAGTCGACCCGCTGCGGCGACAAAGGGTGGGCAGGATAATAGTGTGCGGTTATCGGGCACTGGATGCGTGGCTAATTGATATGGCCCTGGCGACATGGGTACTCTTGCGGACGTGACAACCACAATAATTAAAATATCGATTGAGTGCCTTGCCGATGGATAGCCGCCTGCTGAGTGAACGCAGTAGCGTGTTCCGACACGCAGATCCCCATGCCGTGTCCGACTATGTGAACCAGCATGTCGGGCAACATTGTATTGGCCTGAGTCGCACGACCCGTCCGCAGGCCAGCCTAAATCACCGTAAATTTGCCGAGCTGGACTTGTGCCGTATCAGTTATGGCGGCAGCGTGCGCGTGACCTCGCCTGCGCTTGAGAGCATCTTTCATTTGCAAGTGCTGCTTAACGGTAATTGCCTATGGCGCGGGCCCAAGCGCGAGCACCATTTGCTGCCAGGAGAGCTGCTGGTCATTAACCCGGACGATCCGGTTGACCTGACGTACTCGCAGGACTGTGAAAAATTCATCCTCAAACTGCCGGTCAAACTGCTCGAAGAAGTCTGCGACGAACAGCGTTGGCGGCGGCCGGCGGGCGGAGTGCGCTTTATGCGCAACCACTATCGACTGGACGAACTGGAAGGGTTTCTCGGTTTGTTGGGCATGGTGTGTCAGGAGTCGGAGGCCAGCGACCCGGTGCTCAAAGTGCAGGAGCATTACACGCAGATTATCGGCAGTAAATTACTGACCCTGATGCAGACCAATATCAGTCGAGAGAACCTTGCCTCGGCGAGCGTGAGCCTGGAACGCATCCTCGATTACATCGAGCGCAACCTTAAGCACGAACTCAGTGCGCAAGACCTGGCGGTGCAAGCGCGCATGAGTCAGCGCTCGCTGTATACGCTGTTCGAGCGCCAGCTTGGCGTAACGCCGCTGCATTACATCCGTCAACGCAAGCTGGAACGCATTCACGCCTGCCTGAGCGATGCCAGTTGTACGGTTCGCAGCCTGACCGAACTGGCGCTTGATTATGGTTTTTTACACTTGGGACGTTTCTCTGAAAGTTATCGTCTGCAGTTTGGCGAGTTGCCCTCCAGTACGCTTAAACGACGGCATTGAATGGGTTTGCGAAACGTGCGACGCCGCTCGCAGCCTTCTTCAGCAGTGTGTATCTCGCCGACTCCACTTCAGGGGCGATAGCTCTACAAAATGGCGCTGATCTTTGCGCTCGACAGCGCTGAGCCCTAACGCTTAGGCCAGTGCGCGAGCGGTTACGGCGAGATGAACATTGCGCCACGACTGTGGTGCCACGGGGCACCTCTGGTGCGCGGCGCGGTCAATGCTGTTATGGGCGCATGATTGCCCTTTAAGGAGGCTCGCCATGAGCGATGTGCTGCCCGCCGATCTGCACTATGTCGATGACACGCAACCCGGCATTACTCGCAAAAAACTTCGCAAGGGTTTCAGTTACTTTGAGCCTTCGGGAAAGCGCATCACCGATACGGATCAGATCAAGCGTATTAACGCGCTTGCCGTACCGCCGGCCTATGTCGATGTGTGGATTTGCCCGGATCCCCGTGGCCATTTGCAGGCCACTGGACGTGATGCCAAGGGCCGCAAGCAATACCGCTATCACGCCCGATGGCGTGAAGTACGTGACGCAACCAAATACTCGCGTTTGAGAGATTTCGGCTTGGCATTGCCTAAACTGCGCAAACACCTGGACGCACTATTGGCCGCGCCGGGCATGAGCCGCGACAAAGTGATGGCCACAGTCATCACCTTGCTGGATGCCACATTGATCCGCGTAGGGAACAGTCAATACGCCCGCGATAACCGCTCCTATGGCCTGACCACGCTGCGCAGTCGTCATGTTGCGGTCACGGGTACGACCATCAAATTTCAGTTCCGTGGCAAAAGCGGTGTAGAGCACTGTATTTCGGTCAAGGATCGCCGGATGGCACGAATCATCAAACGTTGCCTGGAAATACCCGGGCAGAGCCTTTTTCAGTACCTGGATGAAGACGGGGTGCGCCACTCAATCAGTTCTTCTGATGTGAATGCCTACCTGCATGAGTTGACGGGTGCTGACTTCACGGCCAAGGATTACCGCACCTGGGCGGGCAGTGCGCTGGCCTTGTCAGTGCTGCGTGAATTGCAATGGCAACCCGAATCTGATGCCAAGCGGCATGTGGTCGATATGGTTAAAAACGTCGCTAAACAGTTGGGCAATACGCCGGCAGTTTGCCGCAAGTGCTATATCCACCCGGCTGTGTTGGACGGTTTTGCCTCGGGGCATTTGGCAAAGCTGCCAAGGCCGCGTGTACGCAAAGGATTAAAGGCCGAGGAAGTGGCGCTGGCCATGTTTCTTGAGCAAATGATTGCTGCCTCCCCAGCTTCTGATTCGCCCTAAAAATGGAACGTTTCGGCTACCAAAATTGTCCACTGTGTCTGTAGTACATCGCCGGCCACTTGGCCGGTAACCATGACGAGGTGATTATGCGCAATGTTATTTCTGCATCAATAATGGCGTGTTTGATGTGCGCCGTACCCTTTGCCGCTCAAGCCGAGAATGAAACCCCTAGCGACTGCAAGGCCGATCAGATACTGGTGAAGTCCATGGACAAGTTCAGTTGCTACGGGATCGGCGACAAGGCACCGGATCAATTTATTCGTGACAAGGCGGCGATAAACAACTGGAAAGAGTTAGGACTGACCGAGCCTGTTAAAGACGAGCAATGGGTGCAAATAGACAACCATTATGTATTGCTCAACGGGGTCAATAACGTGATCAAGGAAATCCGCACCAAGGGTGGAAAAGTAGTTAGCCAATAAACCAGGCACAGCGGATCGGCCTGCAACGATCCGCTTTGCACATGCCAATGAGATCATCGCCGTAAAACGTGTTGCGAGCTGTCGAAGCACGTCACAATGCGGCGGTTCTCCTTCTGCCAATTGAACATACGATCATCGGTGGCCTCCAGGCATTAATAGCGGCGGATTTTAACCGGGTCAATGTTTAAAGGGATTTAATATAAAGCCTAAGTTGGCGAAGTACTTATTTTAAAGCAATACTTATTTCCAGAGCGCGGCATTTTAAGCGAGACGCCCCAAGAATATCTCACGTACGTTAAGTTTAAGATTCTGCGTCCGTGTTTATCATAGGTAAAAGTTTCTCGACGTTCTGCGTCAACGCACACCTTAAGAACCCATTTTTTATCGGAATCGATCGTTATTTTGCGCTGATATATCTCATGAAAGGAGATTAAATAATGGGCCTTTTATCTCGTGAAATTATGAGAACAACTGCAGCATTAGCGTTGACGACTATTGTCACGCCACTGCTCGCAGTGGAGGGTGTGCCCCACGCAACAGGGAGCCCTGTTCAGGACAGAGCCACGGTTCTTGGGTATTGGACGGATGACTTGATGAAACAAGCCGAAATAGCGGATGGGATGGAGCAGTCCCCCGGAGAGGTTATTACTGAGAATGGTGATCTTCTTGGGTATGCGCCTGTGCCTATGCCCTATGTCAACAGTAAAATGGCGAGAGTCAACGGGGTTTTGTTTATCCGCCAACCCGATGGAAGTCATGGACACTGTTCTGCCTCCGTCATAAATTCGGACAGCAAGAGTCTAATTGTCACCGCCGCGCACTGTGTGATGGGCACTGAAAATAAATGGAAAGAGCTAATGATGTTTGTTCCTGCCTACAATGGCAGCGCAAAAGAAGGTGAGCGGACACCTCTGGGGCGATGGCCCGTAAAGCAAGCATTTGTGCCCTCATCTGTTCCAGAAGGACAAACGATTGATAACGATATTGCCGTGGCCCGTCTCTATTTATTGTTACCTGCACAGCCCATTGGCCCTGAAGAATCCGTAGAACAAAAGGTGGGTGGGGGATTAAAACCCAAAGTAAATGAAAGCGGGTTGTTTGGTGTAACCAGGATTGTTGGTTATCCGGGAATTGATAGATATTCTGGAATGCAACAACTGTGTGACAGTTTTACTTCCGTCGTTGAGGGTACTACAGGACTAGGAGCTAAAAACTGCTGCGCTTTTAGTGGGAATAGTGGCGGCCCTATTGTTTTATCTTCATCGCAAGAGCTTGAGGTTGTTGCTGTGGTTCACAACAATGTTTCTCATGCGCGGTTGAGAGCGTCGACTTTTAATCCGGTTTACCAAGCTGCCGATGCGGGCCATTAACATGGTTAATGAGGGGGCCGGGCAACGCGGCTGTACCTGACCGTGACCATGATCAGGGAGTTATCACAGTAAGCTTTTACGATATAGGTGTTATGACAAAAAGCCGCCATCCACATTCAACGAAACACCCGTGGTGTAAGTGGACGCGTCACTGGCCAGGTACAGCACTGCCCCGGCCATTTCACTGGGGGCGGCCACGCGTTTAAGCGGGATATGTTGCAGGGCCGTCTGCAAGATGGCGTCATTGCTGACCAGCGCCGAGGCAAACTTGGTGTCAGTCAGGCCCGGCAGTAAGGCGTTGCAGCGAATGCCGAACGCCGCGCACTCTTTGGCGAACACTTTGGTCATGTTGATCACGGCCGCTTTGGTCATCGAATAAACACCCTGATACTCACCCGGTGACACACCGTTGATCGACGCAACGTTGATCATACTGCCGCCGCCGTGGGTGCGCATCAGCTTGCCGGCCTCCACCGACATAAAGAAATAACCGCGAATGTTCACATCAACTGTTTTCTGGAATGCATTCAGGTCAGTGTCCAGGACATGGCAGAACTGGGGATTGGTGGCGGCGTTGTTGACCAGTATGTCGAGTCGTCCAAACTCCTCGCGAATACGGGCAAAGGTTCGGGTGATGTGCTCCATCTCGCCAATGTTGCAGGCAATGGCACTGGCTTTGCCGCCTTCGGCGATGATTGCATCGGCGACAGGCTGACATCCTTCGAGTTTGCGGCTGGAGACAATCACGTGGGCGCCTTGCTGGGCCAGCAGTTTGGCGATGGCTTCACCGATGCCGCGACTGGCACCCGAAACAAATGCAATTTTGCCATCAAGGTCGAAAAGTTGAGTTCTGAGCATGCTGATTCCTTACTGATGGCGCGGTTATAGGCTGGACTGGGCAATGACCTTGAGACTCATGTGCTCCAGCAGTTCATTCATTTTGACGAACGCAGCAAAGCGTTTGTCTTGGGTTTGGCCGTGGTAGTAGCGGTAGTAAATTTGCTGAACGATACCGGCCAGCCGGAACAGTCCGTAGGTGTAGTAAAAATCATAGTTGTCGATCCGAATGCCAGAGCGGTCGGCGTAGTAATCGACAAATTCGCGGCGTGTCAACATGCCCGGTGCATGACTGGGTTGGCGCCGCATGTGTTGTATCGGTGCAGGATCGTCAGCTTCGATCCAGTAGGCGAGGCTGTTCCCCAGGTCCATCAGTGGATCGCCCAGCGTGGTCAATTCCCAATCCAGCACGCCGATGATCTTTATGGGATCGTCAGGATCAAGTATCACGTTATCAAAGCGGTAGTCGTTATGGACAAGGCTGGGAGTAGGGTAATCGGCGGGCATATTGGCCTTTAGCCAGTCCGTGACCTGCTGCCAGTGAGGTGCATCCGGGGTGAGGGCTTTATCGTATCGCTCGCACCAGCCGCTAATCTGTCTTTGGACATAGCCCTGCGGTTTACCTAAATCACCCAAGCCGCAGGCGTTGTAGTCGACCTTGTGCAACTCGACCAGCGTGTCGATAAAGCTATGGCAGAGCGCTCGCGTGCCTTCAACAGTGAGGTTTAGTTCAGGTGGCAAATCTGAGCGCAGAATGATCCCCTTGACGCGCTCCATGACATAGAACTCGCTGCCGATGACCGATTCGTCCGTACAGTGGGCATAGACGCTTGGGCAATACGTAAAGGCGTCCTTGAGCTGGTTGATGATGCGGTATTCGCGCCCCATGTCGTGAGCCGACTTGGCTTTGCGCCCAAAGGGCGGACGACGCAGCACCAGCTCTACACCGGGGTATTCGATCAGATAGGTCAGGTTGGATGCACCATCTGAGAACTGGCTGATCACGGGATTGCCGGACAGGCCTGATACCTTCGCTTTGAGATAGCCATCGACTGCGCCGGCATCGAGCTCTTCTCCGGTGCGAATACGGGTGGATGAGTCAGTGAGCGCCATGGTTATCTCTTCTACTTATAGTGTGGGCGGGTCAACATTGGCTAATTTAAGGGGCACTCGTGGCGGCTACAAGCCAGTGCAACCTTTTATAGGTGCGGTAATTAGCGGGCAATCAGCGTGCTTGATAACCCTTGAGTAAAATTCAGAGCAAAAAAAACCGAAGCTGCGTGGGCTTCGGTTTTCTGTGATGCGTGTGGCTTAAGCCGGGAACAGTTCGCTCAGCTTCATGGCCAGCATCATGTCGCCTTCAGCGCGCAGTTTGCCGCCCATGAAGGCTTGCATGCCGTCGGTCTCGCCGCTGACGATGCCATCAAGGGTTTCACCGTCCATAACCAGCGTCACCTGAGCGTCCGGGTTCTCGCCTTCTTTCAGCTCGCAGGTGTTGTCTTTAACGATCAGCGAAAAATGTTTGTCTTCATCAATGCGAAAACCGAAAACCAGATCCAGGCCATCAGCAGCGGCTGGGTTGAATTTGGCTTTCATTGCTTGAACGGCATCAGCTACAGAAGTCATGGTTCGATCCTTTTAGGGTGAGTACAGCGACCGGAAGGTCGCGGTGGCCGTTACTCATCGGTAGGTAATGAGTGACGGCGTCTTTAACAGTTGCAAATGCGCATGACTGTTAAAGGAAGCCAGCGTGACCTCGCGGCCACTGAATTTAAGTCGGCTCAGCGAGGTGTTCGCGATGTGCCAGGTCAGCTTGAAAGCGTCATTGGCAGGAATATGGGTCAATAGATGCAGCAGCGCAGTCAGGGTGCCGCCGGACGTAAACACAACGATATTTTGTTGTTCATTACTTGAATCCAGCAGTCGATCAAGCCCGCCTCGAACGCGTGCAACGAAGTCTAGCCAGCTTTCCAGTTCTGGCGTGTCATAAGCCCCTGTAATCCAGCGCTTGATAATCAGGTCGAAGAAATGCTGAAACGCGACGGGATGGGCGCTCGGGTTATTGAACACCGCGAGCGCCTCAGGCTGTTCTGGCAACAGGGCTGGAACCAGCGCTTTGACCACGGCAAATGCATCGAATTCATTAAAGGCGGTGTCAATCTCCAGCGCGGGAGCGCTATCGAACTGGGCCATCGCATGCTGCGCGGTGTGCTGCTGGCGTAGCAAGTCGCCTGAAAGGCAGCGATCAAATTCCAGTCCCATATCCACCAGATGTTGACCCACAATGCTGGCCTGTTGCACACCCAGAGGCGACAGGACGTCATAGTCGTCTGCACCGAATGAGGCTTGGCCATGTCTGATCAGATAGATGCTGCCCACGTCCGCTTTATCCCGGCACGCTGAAAGTCTGGCGAGGTTAGGAGGATGGCAAGAACCTGTCAATAAAAAAACATACGCTCGTTTGAATCGTTCGTTGGGTGTGCTGAGCATTGTGTTTCGCGGCTGGCAGGTGGGAGGTCGCGTCGGTATGCTGGGCGTCATTTCCCGGCCCGAACTCAGGGCCACTCGGACATTTAAGGAGAGGCTGTGGAATTTCTTGCCGATTACGCCAGTTTTTTGGCTAAAACCGTAACGCTGGTCATTGCCATTGTGGTGGTGTTGGTCGCTGTCGCCGCAATGCGGGGTAAAGGTCGGCGCACGACCGGGCAGTTACAGATCATTAAAATGAATGAGTTTTATAAGGGATTGCGCGACAAGCTCGAACAATCCTTGTTGTCCAAAGATCAGCTCAAGTCAATGCGCAAGCAGCAGGCTAAAACCGACAAGAAGCTGAAAAAACACCCGGAGCAAAAGCCGCGGGTATTTGTGTTGGACTTCGACGGCGATATTAAAGCGTCTGCCACCGAAAGCCTGCGTCACGAAATCACGGCTTTGCTGACGCTGGCGACACCTGCTGATGAAGTGGTGCTACGCCTTGAAAGTGGTGGTGGCATGGTTCACAGCTATGGTTTGGCCTCCTCGCAACTGGCGCGCATTCGTCAGGCAGGCATCCCTCTGACTATTTGCATCGACAAAGTCGCTGCGAGTGGGGGCTACATGATGGCGTGCATTGGGCAGAAGATTATCAGTGCGCCTTTTGCGATATTGGGGTCCATTGGCGTGGTGGCGCAGTTGCCTAACGTTCACCGCCTGCTTAAAAAGCACGATATCGATTACGAAGTACTGACCGCCGGTGAATATAAGCGGACGTTGACGGTGTTTGGCGAAAACACAGAAAAAGGCCGTGAAAAATTCCAACAGGATTTGGACATTACCCATCAATTGTTCAAGAACTTTGTCGCTAAATACCGCCCACAATTGGCGATTGATGAAGTGGCCACTGGTGAAGTTTGGCTTGGGGTTGCTGCCATTGAGAAAGACTTGGTCGACGAACTTAAAACCAGTGATGAGTACCTTGTGGAGCGTGCGCAAACGGCCACTCTGTATCACGTGCACTATGCCCAGCGCAAAAGCTTGCAGGAGCGAGTAGGGCTGGCTGCTAGCCAGTCGGCAGAGCAAGTTGTTGACTCTGTATGGCGTCGCTTGACGCAATCGCGATTCCATTAAAGTGATCGGCATTGTTACAGCCTGAGAGGTGTAATAATGCCGGTTAATCCGGTACATATAATTCTGTTTTAGGGTGATATTTATATGTTGACTAACTGCTAATTTTAAATAGGTATCTCCTTTTTCTATCAACTATTTGATCTGTGATACCTGAGTTAACGCTGTAGGCTGAAGGCAAGATTTTTTATTGAGCCTTTGCTATGACAGACACCTCTGATTATGTAATGACGACTGCTGAGAGTTCGGCAATTAGCCGTGGTCGCGACTTAGCCAATCTGCCGGTCGAAAACCTTCACCAATCCTATCTAACGTTCTCTCTGGCACCCTGGTTCAAAAGGGCTTTGCCCTCTGTTCGTGAAGCCTTGCGTATTAACTTTGAACGCGGTCAGGAGACGCAGCGTGAAGTGGCGCGTGTTTATGCCCAAGTTCAGTCAATCGAAAATTTTGCCGAGCCCCTGTTGAACGCTGCGCTTGCAGCGCGCGGGTGGATCGATGCCAACCCGAGAACCTATGGAATCAAACATGTTCGTCTGCTCAGCAATCTGGTTCTTTTTTTTGCGGAGCAACAAATAAAGTTGGTGGACCCCCTTATACAGTTGGTATGGCCCGGGCTTTTGACGCCTGAATCGCTTGAGTTGAACTTGGTCGAGAGCATCACGCATCAAAGTTTGCTTCAGGCCGCCTTGCAGAACTTTGAACTTTCGGAAACCATTGAAGGTGGCTTCGATGCTGGCTCTTGTACCTATGAAGTTGTAGGGTCGCAGCAATTCAAGCAGGAAGCTCTTAAACCTGAAGAATTCGCACAGATTTGTCGAGATCTGGATTTGGGTATGCAGTACCAATGGCATTTGAATCGTGTATTTGATCCCGTCGATGAACACTACTCGATGGAGGACACCCATTCAAAAGCTTTTAAGTTGCATCAAAAATTCAGTGAGAATTTACACCATGAATTTATGTGTGCGCTGCATATTGCTTTTATGAAAGGTGAAATGATCCCGACGCACTACAAATTTTTACTTAAGCTTTTAGGCAGCACTGTCTCTTTGTTGTCAAATTTCAGCTTGGCCTACAGCACGTTACAGATAATGGCATTTGAAGTCCCCGGAGTACTTGTTTTCTGGCCACAGCGCCGGCCGATTGGGCAATCACAAACCTGCCTGCTGTATTTGCCCGGCAGCCCCATCAGAACGTTTCAGGCATTTGACTCTTTCGATCTGTTAAAAGCCACGCTGCGACAATGGTTAAATAATCGCGAATTTTCTCTGTACTTTTTTCAATTGGTCCCGTTGCGTCATAGAGCTGAGTTTATGCGGCGTACGGATGCGAAAAATATGACGTGGGATTCATTACTGTTACGTCGCCCCCCCATTATCAATGAACCTGCATTGATGTCCGAAACAGGGCATCGGTCCCAGACGAAGGATCCCTTTATTGTCACTTGGGGTTTACAACTGGCAAAGATCAAAGATGACGCAACCCTGTTGATTGTCCCTACGGAAGAGGAAGACTCCAAAAGCCGTTTGTCGCGACAAGCGTCCTTTCTCAATCTGGGCCTTAGTTTGTTGACACTGACATTGGGTTTTGTTCCTGTCCTAGGTGAACTTTTACTGGTGATCAGTGTTATTCAACTGGGTGAAGAAATCTATGACGGGATAAAGGCTTGGCAGCGGGGCGACCAGGTGGCAGCACTGGAACATCTATTTGATGTTGCGCAAAATGTTGCATTGGCAGCGGGCACGGGCGCCATTGCCAAAGTGTTGAAGCCTTCACCGATTGTAGATGCTTTGGCGCCGATCAAGTCAGTCAGTGGGCAAACACGCTTGTGGCGGCCAGACTTAGAACTTTATGCACTTAAAAATGTTTCGCTTGAAGGTGTCGAACCCAACGCACAAGGGATTTACACCATCAGAACCAGCCAGTTTATAAAACTGGATGGTCAAGTATTCGAAGTGACAAACGATACGACGTCTCAACAATGGCTTATCAAGCATCCCAGTGATTCAGAAGCCTATCGTCCAAGGCTGAACTATAACGAGAGTGGTGCCTGGACGCATGAGCTGGATAACCCCATGCAGTGGTCGCGCCTTGAGTTATTCCGCCGGCTGGGTCCTGAGGCTCAAGGATTTTCGGACACGTCGGCCGAACATATTATGGCGGCGTCAAATACGGGCGATGATGTACTGCGCAAAGTGTATATAGATAACCTTGAGCTACCGCCATTGTTGGCAGACAGCATGGAGCGTGTTCGCATCATTGAAAAGATTGAGCGTTTCATCGTAGACATGAAGCAGGGGGTAGCGCGGGGTGCAGACTATGCTGCATTGCAATTGGAATTGTTAACCCAGCTTCCTGGTTGGCCTCCCAGCAAGGTGTTACGTGTCGTGGATGAACACGGTGCTGTAGTCAAAGAGTATGGGAGTGATCTGCTGGCCACCCACCCGCGTTTGCAAATGGCGGAGGCACAAATAAACAATGGTGACTTGCTGACAGCAATACTTGAAGCTTTATCAACTGAACAAGTTCATACATTGTTGGGGCGATCCCTTGATGTGCAACAACAGCAGGTCAAGGCGTTAGTACAACAATTGGGTGAGCTGGCCCAGTCTAAAAAGACAGCGATATTTGCGCTCATCTATGCCCGCGATGAGGTATTGACTCCAGAAATGAGCAGTTTACGCGCTCAGTTTCCATCTTTGCCGTCCCGTGTTATGGCTGAGTTAATAAAACACATGACTGCGGCTGAATTATCAACCTTGCAAAGCAATGGTCGTTTTCCTATGAGTGTGTTGGAAGAAGCTCGCCGCCATGTGCAGATGCTGCGATTGAACCGGGCACTTGAAGGCCTGTATTTTCAGGGGCTGAGCAGTGCTGACAGCAATTCACTCGTGTTTCACACGATTACAGGTCTGGAGGGGTGGCCCACCAATGTGCGTCTGGTTTTACGTGATAAAGCGACAAGCGCAGTCCTGGAGAGTGTGGGGGGTACTTCGGCTTTATACAGTCGGGAGTTTTTCAAAACGGGCGAGGAGTACGAGTTTTATTTGCCCACTATTGACAGTGTTAAAAGCAGCTCCCATCTTTCTGAGTGCATTGCTCAATCCTTATCCACTACGGAGCTACAATCGCTTGGCCTTCCTGCACCAGAATCCAGCAAGAGGCTCAGCCATAAAATTGCTGATTTCGCCGCAAGCCATCGAACTCTCGGTGCAAAAGCATTAGGGCTGCAGCGCATAAAACCCTGGTTTAAATCCCCTTTACGTTTGGCTGATAGCCGGGTGGGTTACACCTTGGGAGGCCGATCAAGCCATGTGTCGAGGGAGAGCCGAGCCTTAATGCTCAGAGATCTTGTTAGCCAGCTGTATCCGCAGATGAGTGAGGAGCAGGTCGGTCAGTTTCTTCTTACCCTTAATATGACGCCAGAGTTGACCGCCGGTGCTTTGGGCAGACTCAAGGCCGAACTGGATAAGCTGCATAACGACCTCAATAACTGGATGGCCAAGCCGGTCTGGAGTCAACCGCGTATTGGGCCAGCCGTGCTTGTGCCACTGCGCGACAAGCGTGCCATGAGCCTTGCCCTGATTCAGGCCTGGCGCAGGCAGTCTGAACGCACGTCATTCGGCGATCGCTTGGGGTACGTCTTGAATCTCAATGCCTGGCCTGTCGACAGCCTGCCAACCTTGTCAGCAAATTTCGATCACGTCACTGAACTTCATCTGTCCCATTCGCCAAGCGGTAAATTTCCGGCTGGTTTTCTGCAAAAGTTTCCTCAGTTGCGAGTTTTATCGCTCAGAAACAATCAGCTTAGCGAACTTCCTGCTGAGGTTTCAGGCATGACAGAGTTGTTGGATTTGAATTTGCAGGGTAATCAGATTGTATTGACTGATCGGTCTAGCGCAGTGCTGTCAGGATTGACCAAGCTTAAAACCTTGAATCTGACGGGTAATAATCTCGGTAGGCGTATTTCTGTGCGACGTATGACTGCACTGGAACATCTCTATCTACGCTATACCGAGTCGCAAACCTGGCCAGAAGGGGTTGAGGCACTTGTTCACCTGCAAACGCTGGATTTACGTGACAACGCTATCAGTCGAATTCCTTTGGAGGTATTGACTGCCGAGCGCAATCCGATAAATCGCATCACTCATTTACATGACAACCCATTGAGCGCGGACTCTTTACGTCGACTGGATATTTACCGACGTGAACAACGCATCGACTTCGGTATCGCGCCGCGGCGTCAGCATACCGTGCAAACACGGAGTATTTACCATTGGGCCAATCAGCCAACATCAGAAGAGACTGGCATCTGGAATGATCTGAGTGGCCATGATGGCTCGACCGATTTTTTTCGTGTTCTGGAAGACCTCAGTACCTCTTCGGATTATTTGCATGGTCGAGCCAATTTGAGTCAACGGGTTTGGCGGATTTTAAACGCGATGCACGACAACAGTGAATTGCGTACGCAGTTATTTGAGGTTTCAGCGAATCCCAATACCTGTGCAGATGGAGTTCCTATGATTTTTTCGGATTTGGAGCTGCGCTTTCAGATTTTTACAGCGCTGTGTGCTCCGAATGCTGAAGAAGAACTACTGAAACTGGCGCAAGGTCTTTTTCGGATCGATCTACTCAACACACATGTGCAGGGCATTATTGATGCACGTGTTGCTTTGGTTCATAGCGAGCAGCAGGGATATGTTCAAGAGTTGCAACGTCTGATCGACGCAGACAGTAGAAATCTTGCGCCTAGGCCGTTGGCGGATATGACGCCGCAGGAGCAGCAAGAGGTTGCCTATAGGCTTGGGACACAGCAAGCATTGCGTTTGGCGCAGCGGTTAAGCCCTATTGATTTGCAGGCCAGGATTGACCGCGTAGAACCCTTGGAAGTGCAAATGTATTATCACGTCAAGTTAGCCCGGGAGTTAGGATTGCCAGCGCGGCCCAAAAGCATGATTTTTGAAAAAATAGCCAATGTGACTTCTGAACAATTAAAAGCCGCGAAACAGCACGTATTGAATGAAGATACGGCCCCTGCAAAAATTGCCTTCATCGAAAAACAATCCTTTTGGGAGTCCTTCCTGGAGAAGAAATATCCGGGGGAATTTCAGGTGATAGATTCACCGTTGCATGCGCGGATGCAAGTGTTGTATGTGGCGAGAGAGAAGTTATCAAGCCAACAATACGTTTCACAAACCGAGAAAGTGGGGAGAAACCGTCTTCGCGAGAGGGAAGCGCTTGTTAGACGGTTAACGCGTATGGAAATTGACGAACATCCTTTGGCAGAAGTGCTGTCGTCCTCTTCCAGCGACATCTGAAAGGGAGGGCAGGGTTGGCCATGGCGTTTTTCCAGGGCCAACCTGGCGGTCAACGACGGCGGAACAGAGGCATCGGTTCGTCGGTAGAAGACTGGTAGGTCACCGAAAAATCCTTAAGACCTTCCAGTGCTTCATACGGGTCCTTGTCCGGACGAATTGCAAATGCATCAAAGCCGCAGCGGTGCAGGTAGAACAATTGGTCGCGCAGTACATCGCCAATGGCCCGTAGTTCACCTTTGAAGCCGTAACGGTCACGCAGTAGACGGGCGTTGGAGTAGCTGCGGCCATCGGTGAAGGCCGGGAAGTTCAAGGCGATCACCTGGAAGTTAGCCACGTCCTCGCCAATTTCTTCAGCTTCTTCATCGCTGTCCAGCCATACACCCAGGCCACCATCACGAGCTTTGAGTGCGTGAGCGTGTTCGCGCCACATTGCCAATGGCACGATCAGGTCGTCGCAGTTGGAAATGTCGTCAAAGCTCGCATCCTTGGGCAGCAAATGCCAGGTTTCGTCGATGACTTCGTTGTTCTTAATGATTCGCTGCATAGACGCGCTCCTTAAAAGGGTCGATGCCGATACGTTGATACGTGTCGATGAAACGCTCGTCTTCGGTGCGTTGTTCAACATACACGTCGATCAGCTTCTCAATGACATCCGGCATGGCGTCCTGAGCGAACGAAGGGCCGAGGATTTTACCCAGGCTGGCATCGCGACTGGCGCTACCGCCCAATGAAACCTGATAGAACTCGGCGCCTTTTTTGTCGACACCCAGAATGCCGATATGACCGACGTGGTGGTGACCACAGGCGTTCATGCAACCGGAAATGTTCAGGTCCAGTTCGCCAATGTCGAACAGGTAGTCAAGGTTTTCAAAACGACGCTGGATCGATTCGGCAATCGGAATCGATTTGGCGTTGGCCAGCGAACAGAAATCCCCGCCCGGGCAGCAAATCATGTCGGTCAGCAGGCCAATGTTAGGCGTAGCAAACCCTTGCTCGCGCAATTCGCCCCACATGGCGAACAATTGGTTCTCTTCAACATCGGCCAGGATGATGTTTTGCTCGTGAGACGTGCGCAACTGACCGAAACTGTAGCGATCTGCCATGTCGGCAATACCGTCCCACTGCTTGTCTGTTACATCACCCGGCGCAACGCCAGTAGGTTTCAGTGACAGGGTGACAGCTACATAGCCTGGCTTCTTGTGAGCCAAGGTATTGCGCACGCGCCAACGGGCAAAGCCCGGGTGCTGCTGATCGAGTTCAGCCAGTTCAGCGCCGAAGTCGGGCAGGGCTTTGTAGTCCGGGTCAACGAAGTGCTTGGCAATGCGCTGCACTTCAGCTTCGGTCAGGGTGTTTGAACCGCCGCGCAGGTGAACCATTTCGGCTTCGACGCGTTCAGCGAACACTTCCGGGGTCAGGGCCTTAACCAGAATCTTGATGCGCGCCTTGTACTTGTTGTCACGACGGCCGTAGCGGTTGTAGACCCGCAAAATGGCTTCGAGGTAGCTTAACAAGTCCGGCCACGGCAGGAATTCGTTAATAAATGCGCCGATCACCGGGGTACGGCCCAAGCCGCCACCGACCAGTACGCGGAAGCCCAGTTCGCCGGCTTCGTTGAACACGGGTTCAAGACCAATGTCATGCACTTCGATGGCCGCGCGGTCAGAAGCGGAGCCGTTGATCGCAATTTTGAACTTGCGCGGCAAGTAGGCGAACTCAGGGTGAAAGGTCGTCCATTGACGAACGATTTCACACCACGGACGCGAGTCGATCAGTTCATCGGCGGCTACGCCGGCAAACTGGTCAGTGGTGACGTTACGCAAGCAGTTGCCGCTGGTCTGGATGGCGTGCATTTGCACGGTAGCCAACTCTTCCAGAATGTCCGGAATGTCTTCCAGGGCTGGCCAGTTGAACTGTACGTTCTGGCGGGTACTGATGTGGGCATAGCCCTTGTCATAGTCGCGAGCAATCTTTGCCATCATTCGCGCCTGGCGCGAAGTCAATTGGCCATAGGGCACAGCGACCCGCAGCATCGGAGCGAAACGTTGAACATACAAGCCGTTCTGCAAGCGCAGAGGGCGGAATTCTTCTTCGCTCAGCTCACCGGCCAGATAGCGTCGGGTTTGATCTCGGAACTGCTTGACGCGGTCCTCGATGATCCGCTGATCGTACTCGTCATATACGTACATATAGGTCCTGTTCTCAGGCTGCTAACAGCTTATCTGCGCGCACGGCCGCGCACTCCCCACGGAGCTGGGCACGATACCAGTTTGTAGTTATGCGCAAAAGTGATGTTTAAGCATATGGAAAGAACGAAAACGACTATAAGCGGTTGATTCTCAATCCCTTACTTGTGAGAAGGGCATTGCTGAACTTAACTCAGTGAAGTCTTTAAGCATTCACCCATAAAACCGAAAAAAAGGCGATGCGATGAGTACTCCAGTCAAAGTGCGTAAAAGCGACAGCAAGGTCGATGCGTGGGCCATTCTTTTTTTGATCATTCTGGTCGTGGCGACAGCCGTATTCTGGGTCAGTCACCAGTAGTCAGACCCCTGCGAAATACAGCACCAGCTTGACGATAGCGAACAGCGTCAGGGCAAATACCACCGTAAACAGCAAACCCAGCAGCATGAACTGGGCGGGTTTGCCGTGGGTGAAGTCGCGTGTTCTGTTTTTTGCGCTCTGCACGCCAAAGGCGGCGGCCATCACGCTGTGCAGGACTTGCCAGAAGGTAGGTGGTTTGTTGTCAGAAGGGTCGCTCATGTCACTCACTCGCGCGGATGGCAGTGACGTGAGTGTAGTTCAGAGCACTTGGTGCTGTAGTCGCTGCCGCAAGCTGCGATGGGTTCGTAGCGACTCTGCAATGACAGAGTCTGCGGCAGCGCTCATACGTTATTGTGCAGGCTTAGTTGTCATACCCCAGATTAGGGGCGAGCCAGCGCTCTGTGACGGCCAAATCCTGGCCTTTACGCGCCGTGTAACTGTCGATTTGATCCTTATCGACTTTGCCCACCGCAAAGTATTGCGCTTGTGGGTGTGCAAAGTACCAACCACTGACTGCGGCAGCCGGGAACATAGCGTAGTGCTCAGTCAGGAACACGCCACTTTGGCCCGCGCGCATTTCTTCGGCTTCAGGGTCGAGTAATTTGAACAGCGTGGCTTTCTCGGTGTGATCAGGACAGGCCGGGTAGCCGGGAGCAGGGCGGATACCGCTGTATTGCTCCTTGATCAACTCTTCGTTGGCCAGTTGTTCGTCCTTGGCGTAACCCCAATAGTGTGTGCGAACTTGCTGATGGAGCCACTCTGCGCAGGCTTCAGCCAGTCGGTCTGCCAGCGCTTTGACCATGATCGAGTTGTAGTCGTCGCCTGCGTCCTGATAAGCCTTGGCCACTTCTTCGGCGCCGATCCCTGCCGTGGTAATAAAGCCGCCCACGTAGTCCGTTACGCCACTTTCTTTTGGCGCGACGAAGTCGGCCAGCGAGAAGTTCGGTTTGCCATCGGTCTTGATGATTTGCTGGCGCAGGTGATGCAGTTTGGCCAACGGCTGGCCATTGTCGTCGTACAGTTCCAGATCATCGTCGTTGATCTGGTTGGCTGGCCAGAAGCCGAAGACCGCACGGGCGCTGATCAGCTTCTCGTCGATCAGCTTTTTCAGCATTTCCTGGGCGTCCGCATACAGTGCAGTCGCCGCCTCTCCGACCACTTCATCGGTGAGAATGCGCGGGAATTTGCCTGCCAGATCCCAGGAAATAAAGAACGGTGTCCAGTCAATGTATTCGGCCAGTACCTTGAGGTCGATGTTATCCAGCACCTTGGCGCCCGTGAACGTGGGCTTGACCGGCTGGTAGTTGGCCCAGTCGAACTGCGGCTTTTTGGCGATAGAGGCCGCGTAGCTCAGGCGTTCAGTACGGGCGCTACGGTTGGCGGTGCGCTCGCGTACTTCAATGTATTCTTCGCGGGTTTTCTGGACGAATGCCGGTTTCAGTTCCTTGGACAGCAACTGTGTGGCCACGCCCACGGCGCGTGAGGCGTCAGTGACGTAAATCACGGCGTCGTTCTGATACTTGGGTTCGATCTTGACGGCCGTGTGCGCCTTGGAAGTGGTCGCGCCACCGATCATCAGCGGCAGGTGGAAGTCCTGGCGCTGCATTTCGCGGGCTACGTGGACCATTTCATCCAGCGAAGGGGTGATCAGGCCAGAGAGGCCGATAATGTCGCACTTCTGTTCCTTGGCCACTTGCAGGATCTTCTCGGCTGGCACCATTACGCCCAGATCAACGATGTCGTAACCGTTACAGCCCAGCACCACGCCAACAATGTTCTTGCCGATGTCATGCACATCGCCTTTGACCGTGGCCATCAGAATCTTGCCTTTGGCCTCGGGTTTGTCGCCTTTTTCCAGTTCGATAAATGGAATCAGGTGCGCAACTGCCTGTTTCATCACACGGGCAGATTTAACCACTTGCGGCAGAAACATCTTACCGGCGCCAAACAGGTCGCCAACGATGTTCATGCCCGACATCAACGGGCCTTCGATCACTTCGATCGGGCGCTTGAAGGACAGGCGCGACTCTTCGGTGTCTTCCACGATATGCGTGGTGATGCCCTTGACCAGTGCGTGCTCCAAACGCTTGTTGACGTCCCAGCTGCGCCACTCTTCGGTCTCCGCTTCTTTGACGCTGCCATCGCCCTTGTACTTGTCGGCGATGGCCAGCAAATTGTCGGTGGCGTCGGGGGTGCGGTTGAGCACCACGTCTTCAACGGCATCGCGTAGTTCAGTCGGGATTTGGTCGTAAATTTCCAGTTGCCCGGCGTTGACGATGCCCATCGTCAGACCATTGCGAATCGCGTACAGCAGGAAGACTGAGTGAATGGCTTCACGTACCGGGTTGTTGCCACGGAACGAAAACGAAACGTTGGACACGCCGCCCGAGGTCAAGGCGTACGGAAGTTCGTCGCGGATGTAGGCACAGGCGTTGATAAAGTCCACAGCGTAGTTGTTGTGTTCTTCGATGCCGGTGGCCACGGCGAAGATGTTCGGATCGAAGATGATGTCTTCCGGCGGGAAGCCCACTTCATTGACCAGAATGTCGTACGAGCGTTTGCAGATTTCCTTTTTGCGCGCCTCGGTGTCGGCCTGTCCGGCTTCGTCGAAGGCCATCACGACCACGGCGGCACCATAGCGCTTGCACAGTTTGGCGTGCTGGATGAACTGCTCGACGCCTTCTTTCATGCTGATCGAGTTGACGATGCCCTTGCCCTGAATGCACTTGAGGCCGGCTTCGATCACTTCCCATTTGGAGGAGTCAATCATGATTGGCACACGGGAAATGTCAGGCTCGCCGGCGATCAGGTTGAGGAAGGTGACCATCGCCTTCTTCGAGTCCAGCATGCCTTCGTCCATGTTGATGTCGATGATTTGCGCACCGGCTTCAACTTGTTGCAGAGCCACTTCAAGGGCTTCGGTGTAGTTATCTTCACGGATCAAGCGGGCAAAACGCGCAGAGCCGGTGATGTTGGTCCGCTCGCCAACGTTGACGAATAACGAGTTGCGATCAATGGTGAACGGTTCCAGCCCCGACAGGCGACAGGCCTTGGGAATGTCCGGGATCTGGCGCGGCGCGTAACCGGCCACAGCGTTGGCGATGGCCTGAATATGGCCCGGCGTGGTGCCACAGCAACCACCGACAATGTTCAAAAAGCCGCTTTGGGCGAACTCTTCAATGACCTTGGCGGTTTCGGACGGCAGTTCATCGTACTCGCCGAACTCGTTGGGCAAACCCGCATTGGGGTGAGCCGAGACGTAGGTGTTGGCCTTATTGGACAATTCTTCGAGATAAGGGCGCAGTTCGCTGGCACCCAGTGCGCAGTTCAGGCCCACCGAAATTGGCTTGGCATGGCTCACCGAGTTCCAGAACGCTTCGGTGGTCTGGCCGGACAGGGTACGGCCGGAGGCATCGGTGATGGTGCCGGAAATCATGATCGGCAGCTCGATGCCCAGCTCCTCGAATACGCCCTGTACAGCGAAGATCGCGGCTTTGGCGTTGAGGGTGTCGAAAATGGTTTCGATCAGGATCAGGTCGGCGCCGCCTTCGATCAGGCCTTTAGTGGCCTCGGTGTAGTTCTCCACCAGCTCATCGAACGTCACATTGCGGTAACCGGGGTTGTTTACATCCGGCGACAGCGAGCAGGTGCGGCTGGTCGGGCCCAGTACACCGGCAACAAAACGAGGCTTGTTTGGCGTCTCAAGGGTTTTGGCATCGGCCACCTTGCGTGCCAGGCGTGCGCCTTCTACGTTTAGCTCGTAGGCAAGGGCCTGCATGCCGTAGTCGGCCTGGGAAACCTGAGTGGCGTTAAAGGTGTTGGTTTCGAGAATGTCGGCACCGGCATCCAGATACGCTTTCTCGATAGCACCAATAACGTCCGGGCGTGTGAGGACCAACAGGTCATTGTTGCCCTTGATGTCACTCGGCCAGTCTGCGAAGCGTGTGCCACGATAGTCGTGTTCCTCCAGGCGGTAGCTTTGGATCATAGTACCCATGCCGCCATCGAGAATCAGAATGCGCTCTTTGAGGGCTTGCTGAAGTGCTTGGAGACGAGCGCTGCGGTCAGACATAGGACTACCTGTTTAGAGCCATGCAAAAGATGCCAAAGCATAACAAACCTGCGTGGTATTTGATCATCCGACGATTTACATGAATTTAGCTCATGTTGAGGCGGGCGTTCCATGGGTAGAATCGCGACATTCTAATATCAGGACAATGGCACATGTTTTTTCGCCTACTCACCGGCGCCGTGACGCTGGTGATGTGCAGTACAACGTTCGGGCAAGTCCCGCTCGTCAGCCCGGCTATTTCTTATACCCGGGATATCCAACCGATCCTTACTGAAAAGTGCGTTGCCTGCCACGCGTGCAACGATGCTGCCTGCCAGCTCAACCTCGGCAGTGCCGAGGGGGCTACACGGGGTGCCAGCAAAGTACCGGTCTATAAAGGCGACAGAACGACTGCCGTACCGCCGACGCGAATTTTTTATGATGCCAACGGCCCGACGGAGTGGCGCAACAAGGGTTTTTACTCGGTGCTCGATGCTCAAGGCGCACAAGCAGCTCTAATGGCGCGCATGCTCGAGTTGGGGCATAGCGCACCGTTAACCCCCAACGCCAAGCTGCCTGAAGAAATCGTGTTGGGCCTTAATCGTGAAAACTCATGCCCGGCGCCGGGCGAGTTCAACGCCTATGCACAAAGTCATCCCAAAGAAGGTATGCCGCTGGCCGTGACCGGGCTGACTGATCAGCAATACAGCACGTTGCAGGGCTGGTTGGCGGCAGGCGCCCCTGTTGACCAAAATGCCATCAAACCAACGGCGGGCGAAGCCGCACAAATTGCCGAGTGGGAAGAGCTGCTCAACCGTCCTGGCTCCAGCCAGGCGCTGGTTGCGCGCTGGTTATACGAGCACTTGTTTCTCGCCCATGCTTATTTTGACAACGGTGTGCCGGGCCATTACTTCCAGTGGGTACGTTCCCGTACGCCCAGTGGCCAGCCTGTTGATCTGATTGCGACACGTCGTCCCAATGATGACCCGGGCACTACGTTTTACTACCGCTTGATGCCCGTACAGGGTGTGATTGTGCACAAAACCCACATCACCTATCCGATGGGTGAGCGCAAGCTGGAGCGGGTCAAACAACTGTTTTACAGCGGTAATTGGCATGCCTCACGTTTGCCTGGCTATGGCCCGCGTGGTCGCGCCAACCCGTTTGAAACTTTTGAAGGCATTCCGGCCGTGGCGCGTTATCAATTCATGCTCGATAACGCTGAATACTTCGTGCGGACCTTCATTCGCGGGCCAGTATGTCGTGGTCAAATTGCGACGGACGTGATCCGTGACAATTTCTGGGCGGTGTTCCAGGAGCCTGCTCGTGATCGCTATGTGGTAGATGCCGCGTATCGCGGAGAAGCAACACCTTTGCTGGCGATGCCTGGTCAAATCGACGACGTTGGCAGCGTTATTACGCTGTGGCACAACTACCGTGATAAACGCAATGACTATGAAAAGTTGCGTCAGGACGCGTATGCGAAAATGCCGCCGCCCAGTTGGTCGACGCTGTGGGCGGGTAACGATAATGCCTTGCTGACCATCTTCCGCCACTTCGACAGTGCCAGTGTCACCAAAGGCCTGGTGGGCGAGGTGCCGCAAACCCTGTGGTTATTCGATTACCCCTTGCTGGAGCGTACCTATTATCAGTTGGCGGTCAACTTTGATGTCTTTGGCAACGTGTCCCACCAAGCGCAAACGCGTTTGTACTTTGACTTGATCCGCAACGGTGCCGAGGTCAACTTCCTGCGTTTGATGCCCGCAGATTCGCGGGCTGCAATCCTCGGCGATTGGTATCAAAACAGTGGCAAGCTGAAAATGTGGATGGACTATCAGAAAATCGACACGGACACCCCGACCGGGATGAAGCTCGATCCGGTAGACCCCAAACGAGACTTTGCCCTCAAGTTGATCGAGCGCACCGGCACGCTCAATGCCCGGCCCGATCCAATCAACCGTTGCACGGGAGCTTACTGCTCACGGTCCAATATCGCCCAAGAGTTTCAGTACGCCGAGCAGTCATTGAGCCGTTTGACGTCGCGTCCTGCGGCGGGGCTGGTGGTCATCAATCAGCTGCCAGAAGCGACCATGCTGCGCATCGAAGGCAGCGACGGCAAGCGTGAGATGTACAGCATGCTGCGTAACCGCGCGCACACCAACGTCGCCTTCATGGTGGGCGAGGAGTACCGCTTGCAACCGGGGTTGGACACCCTGACCATCTACCCGGGCGTGCTGAGCAGCTACCCCAACTTTATATTCAACATCCCTGCGGGTGAGGTTGAAGCCTTTGTTCAGGCGATGGAGAAGTGCCAGGATCAAGCGGCTTTTGATGCCATTGTCGAGCGTTGGGGGATTCGTCGCAGCAATCCCGAGTTTTGGCATTATTTCCATGATATTGGTCAGTACATCAATGAAACCGACCCGGTCGAGGCGGGCGTGCTGGACATGAACCGCTACGAAAACCTGTAATCCATGACTCGTGGGGGGTGGCTTTCCTGACAAAAATACTAGGACTTTGTCAGGCGCGCCGATTGGCGTAAACTGCCCCCCATGTCTGTGAGGAGATTCCATGAGCGCCATAACGATTACCGACGCCGCCCAAGATTACCTGGCTGATCTGCTGTCCAAGCAGAACTCCCACGATATTGGCATTCGCGTCTTTATCACCCAGCCGGGTACTCAGTATGCTGAAACCTGTATTGCTTACTGCAAAAAGGAAGAAGTTAAGCCTGAAGATACGGTGCTGGGCCTGAAAAGCTTCACGGCTTATATCGATCAAGTCAGCGAGCCGTTTCTGGAAGATGCAGTGGTGGACTACGCCACTGATCGCATGGGCGGCCAACTGACCATCAAGGCACCGAATGCCAAAGTGCCAATGGTCAACGAAGACAGCCCGATCAACGAGCGCATCAACTACTACCTGCAAACCGAGATCAATCCCGGTCTCGCCAGCCATGGTGGTCAGGTCAGCCTGATTGAAGTGGTTGAAGACGGTATTGCCGTGTTGAAGTTTGGTGGCGGTTGCCAAGGCTGTGGTCAGGCTGATGTGACGTTACGCGAAGGTATTGAGCGTACGTTGCTGGAGCGTATTCCTCAGCTTAAAGGTGTACGTGACGTGACAGACCACTCGCAGAAAGAAAACGCTTACTACTGAGTGGCCTCGGTAAAAAAGCGTTCGCTGCCAGTTGCATAAAAAAACGGTGCCCCGTGAGCACCGTTTTTTTATGCCTGTCGTTTGAGGTGCTGCTTAGTGGCGATACAGATGCGCATGCCCGGCACGGTACAGCGACGAGTCCGAAAAATTGTCACTGGCCAGCACTCGGCCCACCAGAATCAGCGCTGTGCGTTTAAAACCCTTGGCTTGCACCTTCACTGCAATGTCCGCCAGCGTACCCGTCACCCAGTCCTGATCCGGCCAGCTGGCCCGGTGAATGACGGCAATAGGGCAGTCGCTGCCATAATGCGGGGTTAAATCGCGGACGATGTTCTCGAGGTTCTTAACCCCAAGGTGAATCGCCATGGTCGCTTTATGCTGCGCCAGGCTGCTGAGTTCTTCACCGGCGGGCATCACGGTTTTTTCCGCATAGCGGGTCAAAATCACGCTTTGCGAAATGTCCGGCAGTGTCAGCTCAGTCCCCAGCAGCGCAGCGCAGGCTGCAGTTGCGGTGACTCCTGGAATGATCTCAAAAGGGATGCCCAGTTCCCGCAAGCAGCGGATTTGCTCGCCGATAGCCCCATATAGACTCGGGTCGCCGGAGTGCACGCGGGCGACATCGTGGCCTTGGTCATAGGCGGTTTTGATCACTGCAATGATTTGTTCAAGGTGCAGCTCGGCGCTGTTGATGACGAGTTCCGCCTGATGCCCCTGCAGCACCGCTTCAGGAACCAGCGAGCCCGCATAAATAATCACCGGGCAGCTACGGATCAGACGCTGGCCTTTGACGGTAATCAGCTCTGGATCGCCAGGCCCGGCACCGATGAAAAATACAGTCATGGAAGTCTCTTGAAAGGGTCGTGATAGAGCTGTTCGTGAACGTTGCTCATAGTGAGGCGGGGGATTATCGCGGCTTTTGCCTGGCGCACGCCAATGCAAAGGTTGCAGCTGAAGATTTTTGTCGGGTTATTAGCACGCTGGCAGGTCCATCGCCGAGTTGTTCAGCCAGTGCCAAAGCCGCGCTTTCGGCCACGCCATAACAACCCGTATGCTCAAACGCTATCGTGGAATGGTGGCTGAGTCTGGAGGAAAACGGTGCCAATTGCTCGGCGCTGAAAACCTCAAGCCTGAAATTGAGCTGCGCGGCCACCTGCAATAACCCGGGTTCGTGCTGCTTCGTCTCGATGCTGGCCAAGGCGCTGATCGCGCTGAGCGCGAGGCCGGCCTTGTCCAGTGATTGTTCAATCAGGGCGATTAAATGTACGGCGCTGCACCCTTGTCGGCAGCCCAGGCCAATGACCAGAATTGGCCCTGGGGCTACCTCTGTCATGCCGTGTACTGAGGCGTGTCAGATTTGCGACGGAACAGCCAGGCGCTGATCACCCCCAGTGCCAGCCAAAACACAAGGTTGGTCAGTTGTGCGGCTATTTTGAATTGGGACTCAAGCGCTTCTGGTGCCAGGCTTGAGTGAACCAAAGGCTGTGGAGCGCCAAAGAGATGCGGCACCGCCAAAATGGCAAGGCCAAGGACCTTGAGCGCCCAATGCTTGCCGAACACCAGCAGGGCGATACCGACTGCTGTAGACGCGGCCGTAGTGACCCACCACAGCTGACGTTGCAGCAGGTCGGCAGCGGCTGTGCCCGGCAGTTCCGGCGGCAGGCCCATTGTGGGGGCGAGGCAAAATACGGCATAGCCAGCCAATCCCCAGAGCAGGCCCTGAGACGTTCGGGTGGGCGCACGCAAGGTGTACAGGCCCGCCAGCATCAAGGCGAAACCGACCGCAACGACCAGATTGCCACCCGTGGTAGACAGTACACGCTGCCAGCCATCTTCGGGCTCCCAGGCCTCGGCGTCATGTTCGTGAGCGGGCATGGCCATGTCGGCGTGGGCATGACTTTCGCTTGCGGCGGGTTTTTCGAAGGTCTCTGCCTGCAAAATTAGTGGGGCAACCCAAAAACTTTGCAGCAGCGTCAGCAGCAAAGCTGCCAGCAAGCCAGCGAAGCCTGCGGTTTGAGCAATACGCTTAATCATGGCAGACGCTCTCAATGGCACGGAAATGCAGAGCTGTGACGGGTGTCATGGGCAGCATTGTGAACTGCATCGATGTGTGAGAAACCGGCAAAGTAAACGAGCAAAGCCCCCAGCACAGCGGCGCCCACAGCGGCTACGATGCGTTGGCTTTGGGTGGTAGGGGTAGCAACTGCATGGGTGCGGCTGATGCGAGTGGACATGGCGCTTGCCTCGGGTCGGGCGGCGGGCATGTGAGCGCAAGAAAACCCCGCGAACGAAGCTCGCAGGGTTCAACAGCGCCCGCCCACCGCGGGTTTGTCAGTCAAAAAGAACCAGGCCGGTCTCCGGGCTTGCGAGGTGCTCAATGGGCTTGAGCCTGTAAGCATCTCCTTCCCACGCACTGGGCGCAGTGGATTTGATGCTTCTCTCGCTTACCGTTGCGGGGGCAGCGCCGGACTTGTCAGCAGATCAATGCCTGACGCACCGGTTTCCCGTTTCACCCTGTGAAGGGCACCTGATACAAGGCGCTTAGGAAAACACAGCAATACGGGAAGGTCAATTCAAGGAAGGGCGCGTGTTTCAGAATCGAGGATGCCTGTCACCTTGTCGCGTAACTGGTTAATGGAGAAAGGTTTGCCAATCAAATGCACCCCCTCCGACAGTTCAAGGGTTTCTGCCAGGCCACTGGCAACCAGCACCGGTAAGTCTTGGCGCAACTGACGGGCTTTGGCTGCCAATTCCTGGCCGTTGAAACCGGGCAGACTGAAATCGGTCATGAGCAGATCGATGCGCGTGTCCAGATTCTCAAGAGAAATCAGGGCCTCTTCAGCGCAATCGGCATCAATCACGTTGAACTCCAGCTCTTCAAGCACGTCTACGATCAGCATTCTGACAATGCTGTCGTCTTCAACCACAAGAATCGTGGAGGCTGTTGCGGGCATAGTCATGATCTCTTCAAGAATTTAAGCGTTGGGCTCATTAGGTGTCGCTCAGGCCTCAACAATGTCAGCAAGAATAGCCTTGTGAAGGTTTAAATTGAATATTTTTGTACGAAATTTCTGTCTTGTGCGTAAGAAATTGGAACTACTCACCGCTAATCCTGCACACTCTCGTTTTTGCTCCCAGTACGGACTCGACACATGAAATCCCCCGCATCCATTGATGAGCGAAGCTTTCGCAAGCTTTTAACTCGAAACATAGGCTTGCCCTTGGCCGTCGGTGTGCTCAGTGCCGTGCTGTTTGTGGTGATGATCAGTTACCTGTTGTCGGTGATCCGCTGGGTCGAACACAGCGATCGCGTCATTACCAATGCCAATGAGGCCGCCAGACTCACGATTGACCTGGAAACAGGGATGCGTGGCTATCTGATCACCGGCGACGAGCACTTTCTTGACCCTTATGTCGTTGCCAAGCCGCAAATCGTTGCGCAATTACAAAGCTTGCAAGAATTGGTCAGTGATAACCCGCAGCAAGTCGACCGTCTCAAGCGCCTGGAAGCCTTGCAGCGGGAATGGGCTCTTTACGCACAGTCGATGGTCGACTTGCGTCGTCAGAGCGGTGACTACAAGGCGGCAGTACAGTCCGGTCGGGGCAAGCGCCTGACCGACGAGATACGTAAGGAATACGACGATTTTATCGGGATGGAACAGCAGTTACGGGTGGCGCGCAGCGATGAGGTCAGCCAGACAACCGTTATCAGTATCAGCCTTTATCTACTTTTTATTCTAGGACTCAGTGTCTTTCTTGCGTATGTAGGTCGTCGCGATTTAATTAATCTTTCAGAAAGTTATAAGAGAAACTTCGAGTCATACATTAAGACTGCTGAACGTCTGGAGCGCCAAGCATGGTTGCGCAACGGGCAGACTGAGCTGGCTGAGCAAGTGCTGGGGCGTCTGACCCTGAACATGCTGGGACGTAATATTTTGCAGTTCTGCGCTCAGTATCTGGGCAGTGTGGTGGGCGCCGTTTATGTGCGCGAAGACCATGGCGGACTCAAGCGAGTTGCCAGTTATGGCCTTTCCAATGAGCAAGAATCCCGTGATCAGGTGATTCACAATGATGAAGGGCTAGTGGGTCAGGCGGCTCAACAAGATCAGTTGATTCGCTTGGACAATGTGCCGCAAGACTACTTTTTGAAGGTGAGTTCCGGTCTGGGTGAAGGTTTGCCGCGCAGTGTGCTCGTGGTGCCCACCAGCGATGATGATCGGGTTAATGGCGTGATTGAGCTGGGCTTCCTCAGAACGCTGACCGAGCGCGATGTGGAGCTGTTTGAGTTGATCGCTGACAACATTGGCACCTCAATTGAGGCCGCGCGCTATCGCCAGCGCCTGCAAGAGGTGCTGGCCGAGACACAGCAGCTCAATGAAGAACTGCAAGTGCAGCAGGAAGAACTTAAAACGGCTAACGAAGAGCTGGAAGAGCAGTCGCAAATCCTCAAGGAGTCGCAGACTAATCTTGAGACCCAGCAGGCTGAGCTGGAACAGACCAACGAAGAGTTGGCCGGCCAGCGCGACGCGATGGACCGCAAGAATAAAGAACTGAATGAGGCTCAAATACAGCTTGAGGAACGCGCGCAGGAGCTGCAGCGTTCCAGCAAGTACAAGTCAGAGTTCCTGGCCAATATGTCCCATGAGCTGCGCACGCCGCTGAACAGCTCATTAATTTTGGCAAAACTGCTGTCTGAAAACTCTCACGGCAACCTTTCCGGTGAGCAGGTCAAATTCGCCGAGTCGATTTACTCGGCCGGCAATGACTTGCTTAACCTGATCAATGACATTCTGGATATTTCAAAAGTCGAGGCTGGCAAGCTTGAAGTGTTGCCCGAGAACACCAGCGTGGCACGGGTGGTCGAGGGCTTGCGCGGGATGTTTGAGCCGTTGGCCGGGGACAAGGGGCTGACGCTCAAGGTTGAAGTTCAACCCGGCACGCCGCCCATGCTCTACACCGATAGCCAGCGTCTGGAGCAAATCCTCAAGAACTTACTGTCCAACGCGATCAAGTTCACCGAAAAAGGTCAGGTCAGCCTCACCGTTGCGCAGGCTCCGGGCGAAAGGATTGCTTTCATCGTGAAGGATTCCGGGATTGGTATTGCCGAGGATCAACAGGAAAGCATCTTCGAGGCATTTCGTCAGGCGGATGGCACCACCAATCGTCGTTATGGCGGCACCGGCCTGGGGTTATCGATTTCACGTGATCTGGCGACCTTGCTTGGCGGCACCATCAGTGTCAGCAGTACGCCGGGGCAGGGCAGCGAATTTACCCTGAGCATGCCCGAGCAATTTGTCGAACCTGACGAACCAATGGCGCCCAAGGTTGCGCCGCCGGCCAGAGCCGTCTCGGCCAGTGCTGTGTCCAAGCCTGTCGACGTTGCGCCTGTACAGATTCCTCGGTTTGCCGATGACCGGGAAAAAGCGCCGTTCAGCACGCGCTGTATTTTGGTGGTTGAAGACGAGCCGAACTTTGCACGCATCCTCTTCGATCTTGCGCACGAGCTCGGCTATAACTGCCTGGTGGCCCATGGCGCGGATGAAGGCTTTGGGTTAGCCGTCGAGTTCATTCCAGACGCCATTTTGCTGGACATGCGCTTGCCTGATCATTCCGGGTTGACGGTGCTGCAGCGTCTTAAAGCGTCGGCGCCGACCCGGCATATTCCGGTGCACGTGATTTCCGTTGAGGACCGTGTTGAAGCGGCGATGCACATGGGCGCGGTGGGTTATGCGGTCAAACCGACGACCCGCGAAGAACTGAAGAATGTCTTTGCACGGCTTGAGGCAAAGTTGACCCAGAAGGTCAAACGCGTGTTGTTGGTCGAAGACGATGATCTGCAGCGCGACAGCATCGCGCGCTTGATCGGTGATGATGATATCGAAATCACCGCTGTTGGCTTTGCGCAGGAAGCGCTCGATCTGTTGCGCAGCAATATTTACGACTGCATGATCATCGATCTCAAGTTGCCGGACATGCTCGGTGGCGATTTGCTCAAGCGTATGTCGACTGAGGATATTTGTTCTTTCCCGCCTGTCATTGTCTACACCGGGCGCAACCTGACCCGCGATGAAGAAGCTGAACTGCGCAAGTACTCGCGCTCCATCATCATCAAAGGCGCGCGTTCACCTGAGCGTTTGCTCGATGAAGTGACATTATTTCTGCACAAAGTCGAATCTCAGTTGTCCCATGAGCGGCAAACGATGCTCCAGACGGCTCGCAGCCGCGACAAGGTGTTTGAAGGACGCAAGATTTTGCTGGTGGATGACGATGTACGAAACATCTTTGCGCTGACCAGTGCGCTGGAGCACAAAGGTGCCGTCGTCGTGATTGGCCGTAATGGCCGTGAAGCCATCGAACGCCTGAATGAAGTGGAAGACATCGACCTGGTGCTGATGGACGTCATGATGCCGGAGATGGATGGCTATGAGGCCACTATCGAGATTCGCAAAAACCCGCGTTGGCGCAAGCTGCCGATCATTGCCGTGACGGCCAAGGCGATGAAAGACGATCAGGAGCGTTGCCTTCAGGCGGGCACCAACGATTACCTTGCCAAACCGATTGATCTGGATCGTTTGTTCTCTCTGATCCGGGTCTGGCTACCGAAAATGGAACGACTTTAAGTGCATCGAAACACCGACATTGAATTAAGGTTGCTGATCGAAGCGATCTACCTCAAATACAGCTACGACTTTCGTGACTACTCCGGCGCTTCGGTCAAGCGCCGGGTTCTGCACGCAATGCGTCAGTTCGACTGCAATACCATTTCGGCCTTGCAGGAGCGCGTGCTGCATGATCCGACTGCGTTTATGCAGTTGTTGCAGTATTTGACGATTCCGGTCAGTGAGATGTTTCGCGATCCTGAGCACTTCCTGGCCATCCGCCAGGAAGTGGTGCCTATTCTCAAAACCTACCCGTCGCTGAAAATCTGGATTGCCGGGTGCAGCACCGGCGAAGAGGTCTACTCTATGGCCATCTTGCTGCGCGAAGAAGGGCTGTTGGATCGCACCATTATTTATGCCACTGATATCAATCCGCGTTCGCTGGAAAAAGCCAAGCAAGGCATTTTTTCGATGGAAAGCATCCGTGGCTACACCAGTAACTACCAAAAGGCCGGTGGTCAGCGCTCGTTTGCCGATTACTACACGGCGGCTTATGACTACGCCATTTTTGACAAGAGTCTGTGTGAGAACGTGACCTTCGCTGATCACAGCTTGGCCACCGACAGTGTATTTTCAGAAACTAATTTAATTTCATGTCGTAACGTATTGATTTACTTCAATAAAAATCTCCAAAACAGAGCCTTTGGCTTGTTCCATGAGTCGCTCTGTCATCGCGGTTTTCTGATGCTGGGCAGCAAGGAAACCCTGGATTTTTCGGATTACAGCAAAGCGTTTGCACCAGTGCTCAAGCAAGAAAGGATCTACCGAAAGCTATGACCACAGAACTCAGGGCTGTAGACGCGGTAGTGATTGGCGCATCGGCAGGTGGTGTCGAGGCTTTGCTGACACTTTTTGCCGATGTACAACCTGGCTTCAAGTTGCCCGTTATTGTGGTCTTGCATGTGCCCGATGAGCGTCGCAGCCAACTGGCCGCCGTGTTTAACAGTCGTCTGTCGTTGCCGGTCAAGGAAGTCGACGACAAAGAGCCTATTGCGCCGGGCACCTTGTACTTTGCGGCTCCCGGCTATCATGTATCCATAGAACAAGATCACAGTTTTTCATTGAGTCGAGAGGAGCGGGTGCATTATTCCCGTCCCTCGATTGACTACCTTTTTGAGTCTGCAGCTGATGTGTACCAATCGCGTCTGGCTGCGATATTACTCACGGGTGCTAATCAGGACGGAGCTCAGGGGCTGTTATCGGTCAAGTTGCAAGGCGGCTTGACCATCGTGCAAGACCCAACAGAAGCCCATGTGGCCACCATGCCGCATGCCGCGCTGGAGCGCTGCCATCCGGACTTCATCCTTCCTTTGCACGGCATTGCCCGATTGCTCGTCGAGCTGGAACGAATCGAATGCTACTAAGTGAAATTCAAGCCAAGTTGCTGATCGTTGACGATCTGCCAGAAAACTTGCTGGCGCTGGAAGCGTTGATCACACGCGAGGATCGCACGGTTTACAAAGCCCTGTCCGCGGACGAGGCACTGTCGTTGTTATTGCAACATGAGTTCGCGATGGCGATTCTCGATGTTCAGATGCCGGGTATGAATGGCTTTGAACTGGCCGAGTTAATGCGTGGAACCGAAAAAACCAAAAATATCCCCATTGTGTTTGTCAGCGCCGCCGGGCGCGAGATGAACTATGCCTTTAAGGGCTACGAAAGTGGCGCTGTAGATTTCTTGCACAAACCGCTGGATATCCATGCGGTCAAGAGCAAGGTCAATGTGTTTGTCGAGTTGTATCGCCAAAGCAAGGCCATGAAGCACCAGGTCGAAGCACTGGAACAAAGCCGACGTGAGCAGGAAACGCTGCTTGCGCAGCTAAAAGTCACCCAGGGCGAGCTTGAGCATGCAGTTCGCATGCGTGACGACTTTATGTCGATTGTCTCTCATGAGGTGCGTACGCCTCTCAATGGACTGATTCTTGAAACCCAGCTGCGCAAAATGCATCTGGCCCGCGACAATGCTGCTGCATTTTCGATGGACAAAATGCAAGCGATGGTCGACCGCGACGAGCGCCAGATTCAGAGCCTGATCCGCCTGATTGAAGACATGCTGGATGTGTCGCGCATACGCACAGGCAAGCTTTCGATTCGTCCCTCGACGTTTGATTTATCACACACTGTGGCCAATCTGCTGGAAAGCTTCGCAGCGCAAATCAGCGCAGCACAATCGCAGGTCAATTTTACGGTTTGCCAATCGGTGACAGGCCAGTGGGATGAGTTCCGGATAGAGCAGGTGGTATCCAACTTGCTGACCAACGCATTGCGCTATGGCGCCCGCAAACCGGTAGATGTTTCGGTGTATGTCGAGGGAGGCAATGCCATCATTGATGTGAGAGACCAGGGCATTGGCATCAGCGAAGAAAACCAGCAACGCATTTTCCATCAGTTCGAACGGGTTGCCGGGAGCGACGTGGTGAGCGGTCTGGGGTTGGGGTTGTTTATTTCCGAGCAGATCATCGCCGCTCATAACGGCACTATCAGCGTTCACAGCACGTTGGGCGAGGGCGCCCTGTTCAGGGTTAGCCTACCGTTGGTGCAAAAGTCATGAAATGGCCGCAACCTCTGGCTCTGTGTGAGGTCGTAATGGCAGCGATTGTACGGATTAGGGTTTCCCATGAGTGAAGATGCGCAAGATGTTGTTTTGATTGTCGAGGACGATCCCTCGATTCTGATGGTGTTAAGCGCCTATCTGTCGGGTGAAGGCTATCGGGTGTTGCAAGCGGAAAACGGCAAGCAGGCGTTTGATATTTTGGCGAGCAAACCGCACCTGGATTTGATGGTCACCGACTTTCGACTGCCGGGAGGTGTTTCCGGGGTTGATATTGCCGAGCCTGCACTGAAATTGCGCCCTGACCTAAAGGTGATATTTATCAGTGGTTACCCGGCTGAAATTCGTGAAACGGGCAGTCCGATCACTCGCACAGCACCGATTCTGGCCAAACCGTTTGACCTTGATACCTTGCAAGAGCAGATACAAAAACTGTTGGCCTGAGGTGTGCCCCCTTTTTCGGCGAGTGTGAGAGGAATGGGGCGAACTCAACGACCCCGGTAATCTGCGGCCCTGCTACAGGAAGTTGAGTCCAGTAGAGCGAAAAGGGCCGCTGAGCATTTATTTGGGGGGATTACTCGCTAACAGCTTGCTTGATCTGCTTTGAAGCAGACCAAATGCGATAGCGCACTTCAATGTCCTTGGGCACATACACCACAATCGGCAACTTGCTGTTGTACCGCAGCATGAAACCTTCCCCCACTACCGGCACAAATTCAGGGTGCGCCTTGCCTTCCGGGCAGGCCATCATCGTACTCGCCGGGCCTGTCACCTTGTTCAGCCGATACATCGGGTAACCCCAGCCCTCGAGAGTTTTTTCTTCCAGCTTGCCGCCCAGTCGCTGCTGGTTGCAGTCCACCTGCAGGGTTTTTCCTGCAATGATTTGAACCTTGTAATCGTCTTCGTTCTTCTGCTTGGGCAGATAGATAACCTGGCGGCTGAACCCGGTTTCGGCTTTGGGGTAGGGGGCCACGTCTTCCAGTTTGGCCGCGTGGGCTACGCTGCACAGCGCACTCAGTACAAGTGCTGCGCTGATGACGAGTGGTTTCATGGGGTTTCCTTATTCCAGAACATAAATAGGTGATCGACATTAAAAATGTAGGCAGAACGCGGGTGTATTTTCGTCGGCGTGGTGCAGTGAGGCAACGATAAGACTATTTAAGTGCAAAACTCGCCCGTTGTCGGGATAGTTTGCTTTTCGCCAATGTCGAAGTGCCAGTAAACTGTTTTTTTCCTCCGAATCATTATTTTCCCGAGGTTTTTGCATGACACTCAGTCCTTTTGCGGGCAAGCCGGCTCCAGCTCAACTGCTGGTCGATATACCGCGACTGGTGACCGCTTATTACACCGGTCAACCCGATGCCAGCGTTGCCACACAGCGTGTTGCTTTTGGCACATCGGGGCATCGCGGCAGCTCATTTGAGCTGAGCTTTAATGAGTGGCATGTGCTAGCTATCAGTCAGGCTATTTGCCTGTACCGCCAGATGAAAGGCATTGATGGCCCGCTGTTTGTCGGCATTGACACCCATGCGCTGTCGACCCCGGCCGGTGCCAGCGCACTGGAAGTGTTTGCGGCCAATGGTGTCGAAACCATGATTGCGGCGAACGACGAGTACACGCCAACACCCGCTATCTCCCACGCGATCATTTGCTACAACCGTGGCCGCACGTCAGGCCTGGCCGACGGCGTTGTGATTACCCCGTCGCACAACCCGCCGGAAAGCGGTGGTTTCAAATACAACCCGCCTAACGGTGGCCCGGCTGACACCGATGTCACCAAGTGGATCGAAGCCAAGGCCAATGAGTTGCTGGCTGCCCGACTCGCAGGGGTCAAGCGCATCAGTTATGAGCAAGCCCTGAAAGCGGGCACCACGCACCGTCACGACTACCTCAATACCTATGTGGCCGATCTGAAAAACGTAATCGACATGGACACCTTACGGGGTGCCAATTTGCGTTTGGGTGTCGATCCGCTGGGTGGCGCGGGTGTGCGGTACTGGTCAGCCATTGGCGAGCACTATGGGTTGAACCTTGAAGTCGTCAATACCTCAGTAGATCCAACGTTCCGTTTTATGTGTGTTGACTGGGATGGACGCATCCGCATGGACCCGTCTTCCAGCTACGCGATGCAAGGCTTGATTGGGCTTAAAGAGCGCTTCGACGTGGCGTTCGCTTGCGACCCGGACCATGACCGCCATGGCATTGTCACGCCATCGGGTGGCTTGTTGGCACCCAACAGTTACCTGGCAGTGTCGATCGACTACCTGTTCAACCACCGCCCACAGTGGCGTTCGGATGCCGCCGTCGGCAAAACCGTGGTCAGCAGTGGTTTGATTGATCGGGTGAGTACGCGCCTCGGACGTCGATTGTATGAAGTGCCGGTGGGCTTTAAATGGTTCGCTGATGGTTTGTTCGAAGGTTCGCTGGGTTTTGGTGGAGAGGAGAGCGCGGGTGCTTCGTTCTTGCGTCTGGACGGCAGCGTCTGGTCGACCGACAAGGATGGCTTGATTCCGTCACTTCTGGCCGCTGAAATGACCGCGCGGACGGGACGTGACCCTGCGCAGCTGTATCAAAAAATGACCGAGGATCTGGGTCGGCCGTTTTCGACGCGAGTGGATGCCAAAGCCACCCCGCAGCAAAAAGCCCTGCTCAGCAAGTTATCGCCCGAACAAGTCAAGTCGACTCATTTGGCAGGCGAAACCATTACGCAAATCCTCAGCCATGCGCCCGGCAACAATCAGGCGATTGGCGGTCTGAAGGTGATGACTGAAAACGGTTGGTTCGCGGCACGACCGTCAGGCACTGAAGATATTTACAAGATTTACGCCGAAAGCTTTATTGGCGATGAGCACCTCGCCCGCCTGGTCGAAGAAGCTCAAGTGCTGGTGGATGCGGCCATCTCCTAACGCTCCTGCTCAGTCTGTCCCTGGCAACAGGGTCAGGCTGTGCCTGGAACTGTTATGTCCTGACAGACATCGACCCATTGCGCCTCAACCAGCTCTGCCATACGGTTTGGGCAAATACGCACAGCCGTATGAGTGGCGCCTGCTGCGGGCATCACTTCATCGAAGGCCTTGAGTGAGATGTCGCAATAAATGGCCAGTTCAGTCGCCAACCCGAAGGGGCAGACACCGCCCACCGGGTGACTGGTAAGGGCTACGACGGTCTCGGCATCGAGCATTTTTGCTTTGCTGCCCAAGGCGTTCTTGATTTTCTTGTTATCAATGCGGGCGTCACCGCGTGCGACCAGCAGCACGTTGCGATCCCCTGCGCGAAAAGCCAGAGTCTTGGCGATTTGACCGGGTTCAACCCCGTGGGCCTCCGCCGCCAAGGCCACTGTGGCGGTGCTGGTGGCCAACTCGATGATGTGCAAGTCTGGGGCATTGGCGTTAAAGAACGCGCGGACCGATTCAAGGCTCATAGACAATCTCGGGTAAAAGCCGAAATCTAAAGAAGAGGGTGGCGCACTGTCAATGCGCCACCTGTGTCGCGGTATCAGATGTCCAGCACGATTTTGCCGAAGTGCTGGTTGGTTTCCTGATATTTGAACGCTTCTACCATGTCGGTCAGCGGGAAGTGACGGTCAATGATCGGGCGCATGCCGTTGGCATTGATCGCGCGGATCATGTCCTGCTGCTGGGTGCGGCTGCCGACCAGCACGCCTTGCAGGCGCACTTGCTTGACCAGCGCCGGAACAAAGTCCATTGATCCGGATACGCCACTCAAGATACCGATCACCGAAATATGCCCGGCCACTCGTACGGCAATCATCGACTGCTCAAGGGTCGAAGGCCCGCCCACTTCGATCACATGGTCAACACCACGGCCGCCGGTAAGTGCGCGTGCGGTCGCGCCCCATTGGGTGTCTTTGCGATAGTTGATGACGTGATCAGCGCCCAGGGCTTTCAGGCGCTCAAGTTTTGCGTCGCTGGAGGAGGTCGCAATGACAGTGGCGCCCGCCATTTTGGCGAATTGCAGAGCGAATATCGAAACCCCGCCAGTGCCCTGAATCAACACGGTGTCACCCGGTTTGAGGGAGTCATCGGCCATCAGCGCACGCCAGGCAGT
This sequence comes from Pseudomonas helleri, assembly GCF_009600315.1. Classification (GTDB taxonomy): domain Bacteria; phylum Pseudomonadota; class Gammaproteobacteria; order Pseudomonadales; family Pseudomonadaceae; genus Aquipseudomonas; species Aquipseudomonas helleri_A. The sequence continues at coordinate 50,384 of NZ_WIWC01000016.1, forward strand.
CAAGCCAGCCGTGGTCAGGGTGGACGCTTCGGCGTGGCTATAACCCACCGGTGCCAGGGTGAAGGCGGTGGCTTTAGCAGTGACTTGTTCACGGGCATAGCCGTCGATCCCGTCGCCGGGCACGGTCACAAACCCTTCAACCAGCGGTGTGCCGTCGATCCACTCCGGGAAGAAGGTGCTCACGACTGAATCGCCCACCTTGAATTCAGTGACGTCGCTGCCTACCGCAATGACTTCGCCCGCACCATCCGCCATCGGGATCCGCTGTTCGGTCGGTCCCCACATGCCGCTTACAACAGCAAAGTCGTGGTAGTTCAGAGAGTTAGCGTGCAAACGTACAGTGATTTCACCATTGGCAGGGGCGCGAACCTCGCTGCTGCCTACGACAACATTGTCATAGCCGCCACCGGGTTTAACGAAGATGGTTTTAGTGTTCACAGGATTTCCTCTGTTTTTTCACATTACGCAAAATGACGAAATGAAAGGGTAAAAGTTACAACTCGATTTTCAGCCTAGCCGCAAAGTCATCAATCGCCTGCTCGTTGCGTCGGTAGTACGTCCATTTGCCAATGCGGGTGGTCAGTACAAAACCGGCCCGTTGCAAGATGGCCAAGTGCGCAGAAGCGGTTGACGGTGATAGACCTGCCTTGTGCTGCAAATGGGTGACACACACACCGATGGCAGGATCACCGTGATCCTGAGGCGGGAAATTACTGAGTGGGTCTTTGAGCCACTCCATCATTTGCATGCGAGTGTCATTGCCCAGCGCTTTGAGCTGTTCGAGTATCATGGGTGGCGATGCTACGCTTTTTTACGAAATGTTCAACGTCCATGCCGTGCCCCGTGACAACCCGCCGCAGCCAGGGCGGATATTTTGCATTTGCAGGTTCAATCCTGTATTTGTTGCGCCATCAAGCCTTCAACCTGCCCATCAGGAACCATGATGCCTAGCCAGTTCCCTTCTGTTCGTCCCCGCCGCCTGCGCCGCACACAAACACTGCGCGACCTGTTTCAGGAAACCGAATTCAGCCTGAACGATCTGGTGCTGCCGATCTTTGTCGAAGAAGAAATTGACGATTTTGTGCCGATCACCAGCATGCCGGGTGTGATGCGCATCCCCGAGTCGAAACTGGCCGGTGAGATCGAGCGTTATGCCCGTGCCGGTATCAAATCGGTAATGGCCTTTGGCGTGTCGCACCATCTGGATGCCACCGGCAGTGACGCGTGGCGTGAAGATGGGCTGGTCTCGCGTATGGCCCGTATCTGCAAGGATGCGGCGCCTGAAATGATCGTGATGAGTGACACCTGCTTTTGCGAGTACACCTCTCACGGCCATTGCGGCGTTATGCACGATCACGGCGTTGACAACGACGCGACCCTGATCAATCTTGGCAAGCAAGCGGTGGCCGCGGCAGCGGCAGGGGCCGACTTCATCTCTCCATCGGCCGCGATGGACGGTCAAGTTCAGGCCATTCGCAGCGCGCTCGATGCGGCCGGTTTTATTGATACCTCAATCATGGCGTACTCCACCAAGTTCGCATCGGCCCTCTATGGCCCGTTCCGCGAGGCGGGCGGCAGCGCATTGAAGGGCGATCGCAAGTCTTACCAGATGAACCCGCTCAATCGTCGCGAAGCCATTCGCGAGTCGCTGCTTGATGAGCAGGAAGGCGCAGACGTGCTGATGGTCAAACCGGCAGGAGCGTACCTGGACATCATCCGTGACGTGCGCGAAGCTTCGCGCTTGCCACTGGCGGCGTATCAAGTGAGCGGTGAGTACGCGATGATCAAATTCGGTGCCATGGCCGGTGCTATCGATGAAGCCCGCGTGGTGCGTGAAACGCTGGGTTCAATCAAGCGTGCAGGTGCGGACATGATCCTCACCTACTTTGCAATGGATCTGGCGTTGCAGGGGATTTAAGCCCCTCAAGCCCAGTGCGCCGGGTCATCGACGATGGCCTGGTGCTGCTCTAGTACCTTGGGTATTTCCTGCTTCAAGAACTCGACCCACGTGCGGACTTTGGCATCCAGAAAGCGACGAGAAGGGTAGAGCGCGAAGATGCTTTTTTCGTGCAATCGGTAGTGTGGCAGCACACGCACCAATGACCCTCGCTGATAGGAATCCACAGCCACATAATCGGGCAATAGACAGACTCCCAGACCGGCTTGAGCCGCCTGAGCCATGGCTTCGGCAACGTTAACCTGAAACACATTCCCCGGGCGAATTGACTGCTCGCCGTGTTCATCGCGAAAGGTCCAGCTGTCGGTGAACAGAGGGTCAACCAGGTGCAGGCAACGATGCTGATTCAGGTCTGCGGGCGTTTGCGGCACTCCGTGACTCTGCAGATAAGAAGGGGCTGCGCTGATCACGCTGAAGATGCTGCCCAGCGGCTGGCCAATCATCTCTGAGTCGGGCAGTTCCCCCGACAATGTAATCACTACATCGTGACCTTCCTCCAGCAAGTCCGGTTGGCGTTGAGACAGCGTCAAGTCAATGTTGACCTGCGGATACAGCTTCACATAGCGGGCCACCAGGGGTGCGAGCAGTTGAATTCCCAAGCCTGTGGTGGACTGCACTCGCAAGTGCCCGCGCGGTATCAAGTGGGCGCCTGCGGCTTCGGCATTGGCATCCTCGATTTCGCCGAGAATCAAGCGGCATCTTTCCAGATAGCGTGTGCCCACCTCGGTCAGTGCCAGGCGTCGAGTGCTGCGTTGCAGCAAGCGTGCCTGCAGCGAGGACTCCAGCTCCGAGAGCAAGCGTGATGTCTGCGCTGTTGAATAGCCAAGCGCCTGTGCCGCAGCCGTAAAGCTGCCGGTCTCGACTACGCGTACGAACACGCGCATCGCCTGGTGAATGTCCATGCTAATGATGACTCCGCGAGAAGCTTTATTTTTTGTGGCGGCGATCATTACACAGACTGTAGAAGGATGCCCCTTTCCCGAGTGTATTCTTGCGCCGGTTCAGCGCGAAGCAGCGTACGGATGCACTGGAAACAACTCACTAATGCTCAATGGGTAACAACTCGAATGGGTGTTTTTCAACCCATGAAAAACGTTAGCAACCCCACAGCGGATGTGTAAAAAATATCCTAAATTAATGTAGGAAATATCATTGAAAAATGTGAGATTAAGACTTTAATAAAATAAGGGGTGATATCACTGTGATATTGCTTTGTTGTGCTGCCAAGTGATTGATTGTTAACTCAGGGACTTTTTTAGCGCTTTCCCTGTCTGACATGTACTTGAATTTGCTTGCCCTTTTCTTTTTAGAACAGCCAAGCTCTGAACGTGCCAAAACGGTTCACATACAGGGAGCTATTTTTGAAGACTACTGAACATCCGCGTGCTCACGCAGAAATTGATGTGCTGGACCTGTTTCACTCGTTTTGGCAACAGAAGGTATTGATAGCCGCTACTACTGCCGCCGTGGCAGCGATTGCTGTGGGTTATGTCCTTGTCGCACAACCCGTTTATCAGGCCAGTACTCTACTGCGCCCTGCAGCCATCAATGAGCTTGATGCCCTGAACCGCTCTGAGGTCTACACCCTTCCTCCGGCAGAGGCCCTGCTCAAAGTCGGTGCATCCCTGGACTCTTACGAGACGCGGCTTAATTACTTTCGCGCACACCCGGACTTATTTGAGCCGCTTGAAAAAAAGGGCCTGTCGCCTGAGCAAAGCTTTGAGTTGTTTAATCGGGATGCCATCAACTTGATTCGCCCTGATCCCAAGTCGGGGGACGTGAGTTCTTTTTTAAAGTTACAGCTGACTTATCCTGATTCTGTTAATGGTCCGCAGATTCTAAACGGTTTTGTTGAATACGCGATTAATGACCAGCGTGCGCAAATCAGTGCGGATCTAAAAGTAATTATTAATAACCGGCTGCGTGAGCTGGAAGAAAAAATCAACGCTGCCCGTTCCGCCTACCGTTCAGACAAGGATGCCGAAATTGCCGGCCTGGTAGAGGCTGACACCCTGGAAACGGCAAAGCTCAAAGATGAGTTAAAGGCCCTGCGACTGCAGTTAAAGACTGAACGGGAGGATCGTATCGCGCAGTTGCAAGAGGCGATTGCGATTGCCACTTCGTTGGGTATCTCCCAGCCGACAACCCCAGCCGCGATGGCCGCGGCTTCGCAAGGTTCTACTGCGCGAGGTATGCGTACCGAGATCACCTCACAAACCTTGCCCCTGTACTTTATGGGTAGCAAAGCCCTGGAGGCCGAACGTGCCGCTTTGCTCAAGCGGACATCTGACGACTTTACCAACAAAAAAGTGTCGGATATCGCCAAAAAATTGCAGCTGCTGGAGGTTAACCGTCAGGTCGAAATGCTCGGCAAGCGCATGAATGAAGATCTGTTTCTTAAAAATATCGAGCCGCTGCGCGCCGAGGTGGCCCGACTGGGCGGCCTGAATACGGACATGAGCCGATTGGGGCTGGCCAGCATTGATCGCAAGGCGCAAACCCCGCTTGATCCAATGAAGCCGAAAAAAGGACTGATTATAGGAATGGCCGTTGTGCTCGGCCTGCTGTTGGGAATGGGAATTGCAACCGTGCGCTATTTCGTCCGGCTGCGCCGCGAGACCTTGTGAATCTTCGACTCAGACCAACACTGCCGCCGATTTGACCTGCGCCCAGAGCCTTTGACCTGGCTGCAGGCCGAGTTGGTCACGCGAGTAGCGAGTGATACGAGCCAGTAGCGCACTGCCATCTACGTCCAGACGAACCAGTACGTGGGCTTGATTATCCGTCGCCGTTTCGCTGATCACGGTCGCCTGCAAGCTGTTGAGAATGCTGCTGTGCTCGATGCGGTCAAGGCTCAAACTAATATCGCGGGCTTGTATTTTGATGCGCATTGGCCGGCCGATGGCCAACGCCTGGTGCGCGACTTTCAACTGCTGGGCGCTGTGTGGCAGTTGCAGGGTCAGTAGGTGATAGTGCGCATCAAAGGCCGCTACGGTGCCTTGAAGGACGACGCCGGCGTCATCATCGAACGCGAGAGGCAAGTCCAGTCGGGCCAATGTTTCGCCGATAGGGCCACTGGCCAGCGCCTTGCCATGACTGAGCACCACAATATGATCTGCCAAGCGAGCGACTTCATCCTGGGAATGACTGACGTAGAGCACAGGAATATCCAGCTCGGCGTGCAGGCGTTCGAGATACGGGATAATTTCGCGTTTGCGTTGGCTGTCCAGTGCTGCCAGCGGCTCATCCATCAACAGCAGTTTGGGGTTAGTCAGCAGGGCTCGGGCGATTCCGACCCGCTGGCGTTCACCGCCAGATAAGTGCGCCGGATCGCGTTGCATCAGATGAGTGATGCCGAGCAACTCGAACGCACGATCCAGGTCAACCTTACGTTCATGCCGTGGTATCCGCCCCAGACCGAACTCCAGATTGCCACGCACGGACAGATGAGCGAACAGACTGGCCTCTTGAAAGATGTATCCCAGTGCACGCTTGTGTACGGGGACAAACGTGCGCTGTTGGGTGTCTTGCCAGATTTCACCATTGATCTGTACAAACGCCTGAGTGGCGCGCTCAAGCCCGGCGATGCAGCGTAAGCACGTGGTCTTGCCGGAGCCGGAGTGACCATAAAGCGCTGTGACGCCCCGACCCGGTAGTTGCACGTCCAGATCCAGCGAAAAGCCGGGGTAACTCATTTGCAGCCGAACATCTATCTGCGACGCCACATTCAGCTCCAGGTGCTTTGCGATTTGCGACTTGAATAGAGCGCCAACAGCACCAGAAATGAGAACACCAGCATGGCACCGGCCAGCCAGTGCGCTTGCGCGTATTCAAGCGCTTCAACGTGATCGTAAATCTGCACAGAGACCACCCGTGTTTTCTCGGGAATATTGCCGCCGATCATCAGCACGACACCAAATTCACCCACCGTATGGGCAAAGCCCAGAATAGCGGCCGTGATAAAGCCCGGACGTGCCAGTGGCAGGACAACGTTAAAAAAGCAGTCCCAAGGGTTGGCCCGCAAGGTTGCCGCGACTTCAAGCGGCCTTGGCCCGATGGCCGTAAATGCGTTTTGCAAAGGTTGCACGACAAAAGGCATGGAGTAGATAACCGAGCCAATGACCAGCCCGCTGAAGCTGAAGGTCAATGTTCCCAACCCCAGCATCTGCGTCAGTTGCCCGACATAGCCGTGCGGGCCCATTGCCAGCAATAGGTAGAAGCCGATGACGGTCGGCGGTAATACCAGTGGCAAGGCGACGATGGCGCCGATCGGGCCACGCAAGCGTGACCGGGTGTGTGCCAGCCAGAGGGCGATCGGCGTGCCGACCAGCAACAAAATGACGGTGGTCAAAGAGGCCAGTTTGAAGGTCAGCCAGATCGCCGAAAAGTCGGCACTCGAGAGCGGCATTTACAGGTGATAGCCGAAGGATTTGATAATGGCGGCGGCTTTTGGTCCTTTCAGGTACTCGGTCAGCGCTTTGGCAGCTGGGTTGTTCGCGCCTTTCTTGAGAATCACCGCGTCTTGTTTAATCGGATCATGCAAAGCCTCAGGAATGATCCAGGCGGAACCACTGCTGACCTTGCCGTCCTTGTAAATTTGCGACAGAGCCACAAAGCCCAATTGCGCGTTGCCTGTCGATACGAACTGATAAGCCTGGGTAATGTTCTGGCCTTCGACCAATTTGTCTTTGACCTTCTCGGTCAGGCCCATTTTTTCCAATACCTGCGTTGCGGCAAGTCCATAAGGGGCTGCTTTGGGGTTGGCAATAGCCAGATGCTGGTAAGTGCCTTCTTTGAGCACCTGACCCTCCGGGTCGACGTAACCGTCCTTGGCGGACCACAAGGCGAGGGTGCCCACTGCATAGGTAAACCGTGAGCCGGGGACGGTTTCGCCTTCCTTTTCAAGCTTCTCGGGGGTGCTGTCATCGGCTGCCAGAAACACCTCAAAAGGCGCGCCGTTTTTTATTTGCGTATAAAACTGGCCGGTGGCGCCATATGCAGCAATCAGCTTATGCCCGGTATCTTTTTCGAAGTCGTTGGCAATGGCTTGAATCGGTGCCGTGAAGTTGGCTGCCACAGCCACTTGCACGTCATCGGCGCAGGCGGTGCCCACTGTGAAGCTGGTGATCAGTGCCGCAAGCACGGTGGGGGCAAACAGACGAGCGCGAACGAGCATGACAAAACTCCATGTAGAAACGAGGGCAGCCCGGCGTAATTGGGGTGTGTCGGGCGGTAGGAAGATAAACGGTATAAATGGAAATTTATAGCGTTTTGCACCCTGACGCGGCAGCGTCCGGTTCAACCTGCCTGGCGCAGGGTGATATTGACGCGTTGCTCACCCAGCAACGGATGATGGCCGGGTTTAACCGGCAGTACACCGTGATAGCGTAAGCGATCGACACCGCCCCATACCACAATGTCGCCATGAAACACCGAGATGCGTTGGGTCGGGTCGCTGCGTGCGAACCCGCCGAACTGAAAGACAGCGGGTAAACCCAGCGAAACTGATACGACAGGAGCTTCCAGGCACCGCTCGTTTTTGTCCTGATGCAACGACATTTTTGCACCTGGGCAATAGCTGTTGATCAGGCAAGCATCAGGCACAAATGGGTTGAACCCTGCGGCACTGGTGGCTGTTTCAGCCAGCGCCAAAAAGACCTCGGGCATGGCTGGCCAGGGCTGTGCGGTCAACGGATCAACTGGGCTGTAGCGGTAGCCCATGCGGTCGGTTGTCCAGCCCAGAGCGCCACAACTGCTAAGGCGTGCTGACATCGTGTAGCCGCCGGGTGTTTGCATCTGCCGAAAAGGCGATTGGCGTAAGACGGGTGCCAGTGCGGCCAGCAATGAGTCGACCCACGGCAAAGCAAACCCGCGCAACACAACAGCTTGCTCGCCGATACGCTCGAGCCGGTCAGGTTGCTGCAGGTCTTCAACGGCAAATAGGTCGAGCGTCATGCTTAGAGCGGCGTGCTGACTTTTACATTTTCGATCAGATCACCCTGATCATGCATGCGCTCAAGGGCTGCACGCGCTTCTTCATCAGATTTATGGCTCAGATTCACAAACTCGAAACGACGTTCGCCGTTGAGTGTGTATTTGATGACGTATTTTTTAGTCTCGGAAGGTGTGTTCACGCTATATCCTGTATTTAAAGGCTGTGGGCGTCAGGCTTAGCGGAGCTTTGAGCTGGATCGACGGACAATCTTGATGGTCGGCTGGAAGCTCGGCTTGCGGGTGACGCTGATCGCACGGCTGGTGACGGTGTCGATGGTAATGTTCCAGAAGCCTGTGCTCGGCGCCGTGATACGGGCCGGGAAATCCTTGAACGCACCACCGTGATAGGAGTGACGACCGCCATTTTTGAAGCTGCGAAAATGTGCGTCGCTCATCAGGCGAATGTTGCAGGGCTGGGAGCATTCGATGACGACGATATCGTCTTCGTTCAAATGCTCGCGCTGGTGAATAAACTTCATGGGTGCTCCAAAAGGCTGCTGTCGCTAAAAAATCAGCAAGATAACATGTGCTTTAGTACTAACAGGCGTCTAAAGGCGCTTATTATGCCGCGATGCGATATTTCTGACGTAAAATCCTGACAAATCGCCACAGCAAAATCTTTATTCCCTCAATCAGGGAGAAATTTCGGGAATTTACGGTCGTAAGATCTTTAACGGAGAACATTTATGAAGTGGGGCGTTTTGCTGGCGATGCTGGCTTTGGGTGGCTGTGCATCAGTTACGGATATTGAGCAGACGTTACCGACCATGAGTGTGATTTCAGGCAAGAAGCCTGATGCGTACGCTCAGTGCCTGGTGCAGCAGTTGTCTCAGACACGTAAGGCACCGCAGATTGAACCGCATAAAGAAGGGTTACGTATCATCGTCCCGCAAAAGTTGACTTCCAACCCTACTGCCGTGATTGATATCGAAGAGCGTTCGGGTGGCAGCAGCATCAAGGTTTACGAAAGCATGTCGAATGTGCCCGTTAGACCAGGCGACATTCGCAAAGCCGCAACCCATTGTATTTCTGGTTAACAAGACTTCCATCAAGCCCTGTCAGGGCTCTCGGCCTGACGACTGCCTCATGCAGCGTCAGGTAGCCCTGATGCCCCTCACGCGGTTACTTGCACACGACCACGATATTTCGGCTGTTGAAATTGCCTACATCCACGCCAAGGGTCTTTTCGCTGTCCTTGACGGCAGGTGAACCGTCCGTCCCGACAATTGAATAACCGGTGCCTGCGCAAGACGCGTCAGCTTTTTCGTAGCACTTGGCCCACGACATGGCTTCGCCAGAACAGTCTATGCTCAACCCTTGTTTGCCGTCGGCCAAGTAGGTGTTGGATGCAGTGGCACAGCCGCCAAGCGCCAGAAGTGCGAGTAGTGTCAGGGCTTTATTCATTGAGGGTCATCATCGAAAGTGGGAGGTCAGGATTTACTTTTGCCCTTGCGGGCGGGTGCTGCGGGCTGATCCTGAAACACAGAAGCCACCTCGATGGCTGACTGTTCCGAGGTAAAAGGGCCCGCCACGTTTTCATCTGAAGCATCGGCAATCCACCATTGGTCTGTGCCGACTTGTTTGATCAGGTAGCCATTGATGATGTTTGTTGGAACTGACATGGAGCGTAGGCCTTGTTGGCAGGGAAATTGGCGCAATAATAGCGCCTATTACCCATCGCCGGCGGCTTATATGGCACGTTGCCCCTACCGATGAGCAGACCGGGAGGCGGCGTCATAGGTTCAATAAACCCGTGCTGAATATGAAAAAAACGTAATAAATGAACTAACTGGCACTAATTTTCTCTATGAGAGATCAGTTTGCTATCAGGGGCCATTGTAACGCTGCAGCCGCCTGATTAGACTGCGCCAAATTCGAACGTACAGCCCTTTAAAGGACTCATATGATCAAGAAATGCTTGTTCCCAGCAGCCGGTTACGGCACTCGCTTTTTGCCAGCGACCAAAGCCATGCCTAAAGAAATGCTGCCGGTGGTGAACAAGCCACTGATCCAGTACGGGGTTGAGGAAGCGCTGGATGCCGGCCTGAACGAAATCTCCATCGTGACAGGGCGCGGCAAACGCGCACTTGAAGACCACTTTGACATCAGCTACGAGCTGGAAAACCAGATCAAGGGCACTGATAAAGAGAAGTACCTGGTCGGCATCCGTCGTCTGCTGAGCGAGTGCTCGTTCTCGTACACCCGTCAAACTGAAATGAAAGGCTTGGGTCACGCTATTTTGACGGGCCGCCCGTTGATCGGCGATGAACCCTTCGCCGTCGTACTGGCGGACGACCTGTGCGTTAACCTGGAAGGCGACGGCGTTCTGACGCAAATGGTCAAGTTGTACAACCAGTACCGCTGCACCATCATCGCTATTCAAGAAGTTGACCCGGCAGAAACCAACAAGTACGGCGTTATCGCTGGTGACCTGATTGGCGATGACCTGTATCGCGTGCGCAACATGGTCGAAAAACCGGCACCGGAAGACGCGCCATCGAATCTGGCCATCATCGGTCGCTACATTTTGACTCCGGATATCTTTGAGCTGATCAAGCAAACCGAGCCGGGCAAAGGCGGCGAAATCCAGATCACCGACGCCCTGATGAAGCAAGCGCAAAACGGTTGCGTTATTGCCTATAAATTCAAAGGCAAGCGTTTCGACTGCGGCGGTGCCGAAGGCTACATCGAAGCGACCAACTTCTGCTTCGAAAACTTCTACAAAACAGGCAAAGCTTACTAACACTGCCTGCGTTGAGTGTGTTTCAAGACCAAGCCACCTCCGGGTGGCTTTGTCGTTTTTTAGCCTTCGGCTAGCCCGGCGCTGGTGAATCGCGTCGGAGCGATTATGCTGTTGGACTTCCTGGGAGAGCGAAATGGCCTACGAATTTGATTTGTTTGTAATTGGTGCAGGTTCCGGTGGCGTGCGTGCTGCACGTTTTGCTGCGGGCTTCGGTGCAAAAGTCGCGGTAGCTGAAAGCCGCTACTTGGGCGGTACGTGCGTCAACGTGGGCTGCGTGCCTAAAAAGCTGTTGGTATACGGCGCTCACTTCGCTGAAGACTTCGAGCAGGCCTCGGGTTTTGGCTGGAGTCTGGGTGAGGCAAGCTTTGACTGGGCGACACTGATCGCCAACAAAGACCGTGAAATCCATCGCCTAAATGGCATCTATCGCAACCTGCTGGTTAACAGCGGCGTCACCTTGATGGAAGGTCATGCCAAAATCACTGGCCCCCACGAAGTGGAAGTGAACGGCCAGCGTCACAGCGCCAAGCATATTTTGATTGCGACTGGTGGCTGGCCGCAGATTCCGCAAATCCCCGGGCATGAGCACGCGATCAGTTCCAACGAGGCGTTCTTCCTCAAAGAATTGCCCAAGCGGGTGTTGGTCGTCGGCGGGGGCTACATTGCCGTGGAGTTCGCCGGGATTTTCCACGGGCTGGGTGCCAAAACGTCCTTGCTGTACCGCGGCGAGATGTTCCTGCGCGGCTTCGACGGGGCAGTGCGCAAACATTTGCACGAAGAGCTGACCAAACGCGGCATGGATGTGCAGTTCAATGCCGATATTGCACGCATCGACAAGGAGCCAGATGGCAGTTTGAAAGCCACGCTCAAAGATGGCCGTGAATTGATCACCGATTGTGTGTTCTATGCCACCGGACGACGTCCGATGCTGGACAACCTTGGCCTGGAAAACACCGGCGTCACACTCGACAAACGCGGTTTTGTTGAAGTTGACGATCTGTATCAAAGCGCTGAGCCATCCATTCTCGCGATCGGCGATGTGATTGGTCGCGTACAGCTGACGCCGGTTGCTCTGGCGGAAGGCATGGCCGTGGCACGGCGCTTGTTCAAGCCTGAGCAATACCGTGCGGTGGACTACAACATGATCCCGACAGCGGTGTTCAGCCTGCCTAACATTGGCACGGTGGGGTTGAGTGAAGAGCAGGCCATCGAAGACGGGCACAAGGTGCAGATATTCGAAAGCAGCTTCCGTCCCATGAAACTGACGCTCACAGAGTGTCAGGAGCGCACCTTGATGAAGCTCGTGGTCGATGCCGACACCGATAAAGTGTTGGGTTGCCACATGGTTGGGCCAGAAGCGGGAGAAATCGTGCAAGGTTTGGCGATTGCCTTGAAAGCAGGCGCCACCAAGCAACACTTCGACGAAACCATCGGCGTTCATCCCACTGCGGCCGAAGAGTTCGTAACCATGCGCACGCCGGTCAATCGTTAAGCGACCCACGCAGCTTCAGGCTTGAGCAGCACAGGTCTGAAGTTTCCTGCTTGATGCCTGCCTGAGACGATTTGTCGCAGGCGGGCCGTGTTGCCCGGTTTTACTGGCTGTAAGAAGCGCGGCGCACTAAATCAGTGCGTGCCCGCCGTGCGGCAAGTCGTTGAGAGTGTTAAATTCGCCCCCCATGTAAAGGTCTACTCCACAGCAATCGTGCGCACAGACCCTTGGGTCGAGCCGCGTACACACCTGCCATCCAATGCGCAGGTTCAAGGCTTCTGAATGCAGTCGAAGTCGCTTAGAGGAACGATGACATGAACGAATTACTGACTCGCCGCCACGTGCTTGCAGGCCTTGGTGTGCTCAGTCTGGGTGTACTGGCGGGCTGCGACATGGGCAGCGGTTTGTCTTACAAGTACGCCAAAGATCTAAGCAATGAGATTCTCGGGCGCAAATTCAAACTGCGCGACGTGGATGGCAACGAAGTGATGCTGGGCAGTTTTCGCGGAATGATGCCGATGATTTTCTTCGGTTTCACTCAGTGCCCTGCGGTCTGCCCGACAGCCCTGGCGCGTGCGGCACAAGCCAAGAAGTTGATGGGGCCGGACGGCGATCGTTTGCAGGTGGTGTTTATCACCCTGGACCCAGAGCGGGACAAACCCGCCATGCTCGATGCTTACGTAAAAGCGTTCGACCCGACCTTTATCTCGCTGTCCGGCACGTTGGAAGAGACTGCCGCCACGGCGAAGGAATTCAAGGTGTTTTACGAGAAGATCCCTACCGGTTCGTCGTATACCCTGTCGCACACGGCCACCAGTTTTGTCTTTGATTCCCGTGGCGTATTGCGCATGGGCTTGTCGCCGTCGCTGTCCGCCAAGCAATGTGCCGAAGACCTGCTGACGGTGATGTCAGTCTGCTGATTTAACGTCCTTTGAATGAGCCAATACCATGAAACCTGTTAAGTATCTAATGTTGTCGTTACTGGGCATGAGTCTGCATGTGTCTGCGCAAACCGTGGTGGATGATGCCTGGGTGCGCGCCACAGTGCCCGGCCAGCCGTCCAGCGGTGCCTTCATGCACATTACTGCCGCCACTGACAGCAAGCTGGTAGAGGTCAAGTCACCTGTCGCCAAGACCGTGCAAATTCATGAGTCGAAGATGGAAAACGACGTGATGAGCATGCAGGCTGTGCCTTCAATCGCCTTGCCGGCGGGCAAAACCGTCAACATTGAGCCTGAGGGCTATCACGTGATGTTGATTGACCTCGTGGGGCAGATCAAAGAGGGCGATAACGTACCGCTGACCCTGATTGTCGAAGACAGCAAAGGGATCAAGGAGTCAATTGAAGTTCAGGCGCAGGCGCGTGCGTTGAACACCATGCCGATGCACGACCATCAGCACATGCACTGAGGCGTGACTGTAGATACCCTTGCGTAGCAGCTGACGAGCAGCGCGAGGCTGCGTTCGGCGATGCAATCGTCGCAAGTCCTGCGATGTCCTGAAGCACCGTATTGAAGGATTTTACGACGGCTTTGCCGCCGATCGCAGCCTCGCGTTGCTCGTCAGCTGCTACAGGATTTGGTGAATACCTTCGACATGATCACGATTGAACAGGTCACTTCAGCGGACGTTCCGCAAACGCTGGAATTTGTCTTGAACGCCCGGGCCGCGCTGTTTCCCAAATTGAGTGCCAGCGGTGTGCCTGCTGATCTGGCTCATTTCGAGCAGACTTATCTTCAGGGCGAGGGCTGCTTTCTGATCGCGCGTCAGCATGGACGCATCGTCGCCTCGATTGGCTATGTGCCCTATGACCATCGCTTCGCGCAACTGGATTACCGGGGGCTCAAGGTGGTAGAGGTGGTGCGCCTGTTTGTACTGCCGCAGTGTCACCGCTCAGGGCTGGCGGGCGCACTCTACGACGCCTTGAAAACCCGTGCTATGGGGGCAGGTGTCGAGCTGATGTATTTGCACACCCACCCGTTTCTGCCCGGTGCCATCGAGTTCTGGCGTCGACAGGGTTTTACCATCACGGATGTAGAAGACGATCCGGTCTGGCAAACGACCCATATGCAGTGCCGTTTGCCGTAGTCCATCAGAAACGACCAGTAAGCGGGTATTCAACGGCCAGGCGAATCTGGTCAGTGTCCAGTTCCGCTTGCGCGGTGTTGCCCCGATGAACGTTGTGGCGCAGTGAAATGACCGCGCCCTTGGCGGTGCCGCTTTGCACCACATAACGCGTCTCCAGATCACGTTCCCAGTGTTTGCCATCCTTGCCATACCCCAAATAGGCATAGCCGCCTTTGGGGTCTACGTGGCTGCCGTCGATATGGCTGCCGCGCACATAGGCTGCGCTGAACACCAGTCCGGGCAGGCCCCAGGGGGTCATGGCCAGGTCGTAGCGGGCTTGCCAGGATTGTTCGTTTGGCGCGTTGAAATCGGACAGTTGCACAGCATTGGTGATGAAAATTGCGCCGCGTGTCACGTAGTCAAATGGCGTGTCGCCATGCACTTTCTGGTAGCCAAGGCTGAAGTTATGCGGGCCGTGGGCGTAGGAACCAAGCAAACTCCAGGTTGTATTGTCGATAGTGCCTGACAACGCTTTGCCTTCATCGGTGGTGCGATACAGGTTCAGATTCAGCGAAAGGGACTGGTTGTCAGTGATGGCCTGGCTGAACACGGCGCCCAGATAGTGCTGGTTCCAGGTGTCTTGATAACGAGAGGTGTAAAGGCTGGTTGTCAGGTTTTTGGCCGGGGTGTAGACCACGCCCGCCAGGTCGAATGCATCGCCTTTTGGCCCGTTTGAATAGTTCACCACAAAGCCTTGATCGTGGCTGCTGGCGTTGCGGTCAGTGCTCTCGGTAAAGTGCCCGCCGACCATTTTCAGGGCATTGAATTCGTTGCTGGAGACAAACACCCCTGTGGCTGTTTCGGGTAGCAGACGGCTGTCGGACGAGCTGAACACCGGGGTTTTGACGCGTTGCTCACCGTAGGACAGCACCGTGTTGGAGAGGCGCAGTTTGACCGCAGCACCACCCCGACCGTAGTTGTCTTTGGGGTAGCCGTCGTTATCCAGCCCCAACAGACGAGCCTTGCCTGCACGGCCGCCGCCACTGTCCAGCTTCAGCGCCATATAGCCGTGCGCATCAATGCCGACACCGATAAGCCCTTGGGTAAAACCAGATTGCACAGTGCCCATTAACCCGTATGCCCATTCCTCGGCATAGCCATTGCGTTCGGAGCGTGGCTTGTAGGCATTGCGTGCGCCACTGTTGCTGGCACCGTGGCGGTATTCGCGATGGTCATAAACCGTGCGGTTGAGCACGCTCCAGGTGCTGTCTTCGATAAAACCCTTGGCTTGCTCCTGTGCTGACTCAGCCAGCGCCAAGGGGCTGGCCAGTGCCAGCACCATGGCAGAGCGCGAGTACAGGCTGGTCATTGGCTCGCCTGCTGTTTTTGCAAGGCCGCGTTCATTCGGTCCAGCGCGCGCTTGGGCAGGGTGGCGGGCAATTGGGGGGCTTGCGTGGCGGGTTCGCCAACCTGAATCAGCATCACCATGCCCATCGCCAGGTGCGGAATGCATTGAATGCCGTAAAGCCCGGGAACGGTGAAGGTCTGTTCAATTTCCTCGTTGATTTTGCCTTTGAACGCTTGCGCGCCTTCAGGCAGCAGCCCCGGCAACGTAGCGGCGTTATGGCCACTTTGCGTGGCGACGAACTTGACGGTATCGCCGGGGGCTATCTGTAAGTAATCCGGCTCATAAACCATGCCTGCTGTTGCACTGCGGGTGAGCATTTTCACTTCATGGGTTTGGGCCAAGGCCGATGAACAGAGCAGGGCAGCGCTCAACAGCACAACAAGGGATGAAATACGCATGGTGTGTAATCCGTTAAAGGGTTCAGGAGGGGCGAAAACGCAGAATCTGCGCCCCATCAAAAGGGTCGGTTAAATAATGGGCGTTCACGCCAAATGTGGCGTGCAAGCGTTGAGGGGTCAGCACCGCACAGGGCTTACCCAGAGCCACCAGGTGCCCGCGCTCCAACACCGCCACCCGGTCGCAACTCAGCGCCTGATTAAGGTCATGGAGGGCGATCAGAGTGGTCACGGGCAAATCCTGCACGGCCTTTAAAATGGACAGCTGATGCAGGATGTCCAAATGATTGGTGGGTTCGTCCAGCAGCAGAATCTGCGGGCGCTGGGCCAACGCCCGGGCAATATGTACGCGCTGACGTTCACCGCCCGAAAGGTCGCGCCATATCCGCTTGCGCAGATGGCTCACGTCTACATCGCGCAGCGCTTGCTCGACAATGGTGGTGTCTTCGACCGACCACGGACGCAGCGCCGACAGCCAAGGTGTGCGGCCCAGAGCAACCGCGTCGAACACACTCACCGCGTCATGGGTATCAGCCTGTTGCTCGACCACGGCCAGTTGCTGGGCAATACGCCGTCTGGGCATTGCCCGCAGTGGCTGGTCGTTTAACAGCACTTGGCCCTGACTGGCTGTCCGTAGATTGGCCAGCAGCTTGATCAAGGTCGATTTGCCCGAACCGTTCGGGCCGACAATCCCCAGCGTCTCGCCCTCGCGAACATTCAGGTTGATACCGCTGAGCAGCCGGGCATCTCGCACCGTGTAACTCAAGTCTTGGCAACTCAGTACCGCCCTCACATCTGTCATCGGGCACTCCTGCGGCCAATCAATATCAGCGCAAACACCGGCGCGCCCACCAGTGCGGTGACGACACCGACGGGGATTACTTGGCCCTTGATCAGGGTGCGCGAAAGAATATCGGCCGCGATCAGAAACAGCGCGCCACCCAGTGCGCTGGCAGGCAGCAGCCGACCGTGGCCGGTACCCAACAGCAGGCGCGCAGCATGGGGAATCACCAGCCCGACGAAACCGATGGAGCCGACAATGGACACCATCACAGCCGTGATCAGCGCCGCACAGCTGATCAGCAGAAACTGCACGCGGCGCACCGGGATACCCAGTGAAGCGGCGGAATCACTGCCAAAGGCGAAGGCATCCAGCGCCCGCCAGTGCCACAGGCACACCGCCAGACCCGCCACCGCCACGGGCACGGCCAGCCCCACCGAAGGCCAGCGCACGCCGCTGAGATTGCCCAATAACCAGAACATAATGCCGCGCGCCTGTTCAGCGCTGGCCGATTTAGTGATCAAAAAAGCAGTGATTGCGTTGAACAATTGCGAGCCTGCGATGCCGGCCAGAATGATTTGGCCGGTTCCGCTGGCGGGGCCACTGGCGCGAGCGAGCAAAATCACCAGTGCAAAAGCGCCAATGGCGCCTGCAAATGCCCCCACCGACAGGCTGATCGCTCCGGCACCCAAGCCCATTAAGGCAATCAACACCGCTCCGGTTGAGGCTCCGGCCGAAATGCCCAGCAGGTATGGGTCGGCCAGAGGGTTGCGCAACAGCGATTGCAACACCACCCCGCAGGTGGCCAGCCCGGCACCGCAGGCCGCCGCGACCAGTGCACGGGTCAGTCGGTAGTTCCACACAATGCCTTCGTCGATCGGGTCCAGCACATAGCCAGCGCCCCATATTTTGTTGGCCAGCACCCGCACAACCACCCCCGGCTCAATCGCGGTTTCACCAATAGCCACCCCGGCCAGGATGGCCAACAACAGCATCGCCAGAGACGCAAACCAGGGCATCAACCTCACACTCATTGCGCCGCGTTGCTGCTGTGAATAGCGTTTGCGAGTGTTTCAAACCCATCAAACAGACGCAGGCTGGCTTGCATGGCGTCAGCATCGAGAATGATGATGCGGTTGTTTTTGACCGCATCCATGTTGCGCGTCACAGGATCAGAGCGCAGGAATTGGAGCTTTTTCTGATAGTCGTCCGCGTGGAAGCGACGGCGATCCATGCGTGCGATGACCACAAAGGTCGGGTTGGCCTTGGCCAGAGTTTCCCAGCCAACCGTTGGCCATTCTTCGTCGGACTCCACCACATTGCGCACGCCCAGCGTGTTCAGCATAAAGTCCGGAATGCCCTTGCGACCGGCCACATAGGGGTCGATGTCGAGGTCTGCACTGGAAAACCAGAACAGCGCGCTGGTGTGCTTGAGGTCTTTACCCTTGATTGAGGCCAGGGATTTATCCAGACGCGCATTGAGCACTTCGTTCAGTTGCTCACCGCGACCCTGTACATCAAAAATCTGCGCCAACTGGCTGATGCTTTTATACAGGCTGTCGATGCGAAAGGGTTGCAGGCGTGTGCCGTCAGCGCCGACCAGATTGTCTTTGCCTTCGCAATCCGAGGGCATCAGGTAGGTCGGGATGTTGAGGTCATGAAACTGCTCGCGGGTGCCGACTACGCCTTGCGGGCCGACCATCCACTCCAACTGCACGGCCACCAGTTCAGGGCGCTTGCCGACCACCGCTTCGAAGCTGGGATCGTTGTCTGCCAGACGCTCAACCTTGTCGTTCTGTGCCTTGTACAGGGCAGAGACATCGTTGAACCACAACGAGGTACCGACCAGCTTATCGCCCAACCCCAAGGCATAGAGCATTTCAGTCCCGGCCTGGCCGATGGTCACGGCGCGTTGTGGGGCATGCTCAAACGTCAGCGTAGTGGCACAGTTTTCTATCGTCAGCGGATAGTGGGTGGGCGCGGCCTGAGCCAGGGCACAGACGCTCAAAGCGGTGGCAAGGGCGACAACGCGTAACAGCAGCATGATGCAATCTCCTTTTGGATCGTACACAGAGCGGGGGCGTACGGCCTGGAAACACATCGTTGAGCACGGCTTGATAAGCCGAGCAAGGCCGGTCAAATGAATGACACGCGCAGCAAGGATGTCCATCCCGGGCACCCCGCCGGTCAGTAGGTGTAACTATGCCGGCAGGTCTCCTGACTGATGCGTCATCGCCCGGCTCCAACCTTCCCGGGGGGTGACCCAGTGGCGTTCAAGGAGCAGGCTCAGCACCTACAGTTGCGGGGGCAGTTCCGTTTGAGGCTGTAGTAGCCCCTCGGATTCCCTTTTAATCCCGTTGGGGGACCGGCGGCGGCATGTTAGACGAACACGCCGTGGAGTGGGGGAAAACTCATGCTCAGAAGTATTTCAGCCATGAAATATCTCGGCGTCGACCTTTAAGCGCTGCAAACCAGCGCACGGGCAGATAAAGCGCCGCAGCCAGCAACACAGCCGTTAACCAGACGGAGGCGATGCTGTCGAATCCATAGTAACTGCCCTGATTAAGACCCAGCACCGCCACGCAGATCAGATAAAGCACTTTCAAGACGTAAAGATGCAGCAGGTAGAAAAACATGGGTGCCGCGCCAAACACCGCGAGCGTGCGTATCCATAACCGTTGTTGTGCCCGCTCGAAAGCCAACAGCAGCAACAGGCCCGTGCCCAGCGTCAAGGCCAGAAACAGCAGAGAAGGCGGGTACTTGGTGATATTGAAAAAGCTCATCAGTGTGGCTAGCCAGTGTTCGTGGTTCACCCACGCAGCCTCGCCATAACCATTGAGCAATCGCAACAGCACAAAGCCGAGCAGGGCGCCTAGACCCGAGCGCAACAGGTACTGCTGACGCTTGATCGCCGAGGCATTGCGTGCGAACCACGGGCCTATGCAGTAGCCCAGCGCGATCACGCCGATCCATGGCAATAACGGGTACGACGTGCGCAATCGCAGGGTCTCCGAGAATTCAATCCAGCCGCGGTCATGCAACACCGCCCACGGCACATGCAGGGCTGAACCCTGCGGGAAGTGGACGGTATCGAGCAGGTTATGCCCGCCAATAATGACCAATGCCAGTAGCAACAGCAGCGGGCGTGGCAACCAGACCAGCGCCGCCAGGGCCATCATGCTGACGCCAATGGCCCAGATGACTTGCAGGTAAATCACGGTCGGGGGGAATTGAAAGGTCCAGGCGAAGTTCACCAGCGTGAACTCCAGCACCACCAGGAACAGCCCGCGCTTGAACAGAAACGCCGAAACGTCGCGTGTGCCCTGATATTTTTCGCCGAACAGGTACGCCGACAGGCCCGTCAGCAACACGAACACGGGCGCACACAAGTGGGCGAGGGTGCGGCTGAAAAACAGGCTGGGGTCGGTGAGTTCGATGTTCATCGGGTCTGCGACCTGGCGGTGCAGAAAGAACGTTTCGCGCACATGGTCCAACAGCATAAACAGGATCACCAACCCGCGAAGGGCGTCGATGGACAGCAAGCGCTGGCTTGAAGGCGGGGCATGGGTAGCGGTCGTCATTAGAGGATCACAAACAAGGGATGGGCCAGAAAGGTTGTTACCTTATAACATCATGAGTGCGATTGTCATCCGCTTAACTGCGTTGCAGGAAACGGATAGCGATGTGCAGGAATCGGCTAGAGGCCTGCAGAGCGCCTCCCTATGCTGCTCAAACCTGCACGTGCAGCTACCACAATAAAAACAAGAGTGACGACGCCATGCGAGAAATAGACGTTCATCAGGTGATTGATAACGCACGTTTTAGCCGCTTTCACGGATCGGTGGTCGCACTGTGCGCGCTGCTGCTGATTTTTGACGGCTATGACCTGCTGATTTTCGGCGTGGTGCTCCCGGCCATCATGCTGGAATGGGGGCTGACCCCCTTGCAAGCGGGCGCACTGGGCAGTTATGCGCTGTTCGGGATGATGTTCGGTGCCTTGGTGTTCGGCACGCTGGCCGACAAAATCGGGCGCAAGAAGGGCATCGCGATTTGCTTCATGTTGTTTTCCACCGCCACCCTGGTGAATGGTTTTGCCAGCAACCCGACCGAATTCGGCATTTGTCGCTTTATTGCCGGTTTAGGCTGCGGCGGGCTGATGCCCAATGCCGTGGCGCTGATGAGCGAGTATGCGCCCAAGCGTTTGCGCAGCACGCTGGTGGCAATCATGTTCAGCGGTTATTCGCTGGGCGGGGTGCTGGCGGCGGGTGTGGGGATTTATATGCTGCCGCAGTACGGCTGGCAGTCGCTGTTTTTTGCAGCCGTGGTGCCGTTGTTGTTGCTGCCGGTCATTCTCTGGCGGTTACCCGAGTCCGTGGGCTTTCTGATGCGTCAGGGGCAAACCAAAAAAGCGCGTCGTATCTTGCAAGAAATCGATCCGGCACTGGCACTCGGCGCGGATGACACCTTGTTCATGGCGGATATCAAGGGGCGGGGTGCCGCCGTTCTGGAGCTGTTTCGTGACGGTCGGGCCATGCGCACGCTGTTTTTGTGGGTGGCGTTTTTCTGTTGTCTGTTGATGGTCTATGCCTTGAGTTCCTGGCTGCCGAAAATGATGGCCAGCGCAGGCTATAGCCTCGGTTCGAGCCTGTCCTTTCTGTTGGTGCTGAATGCTGGCGGCATGGTCGGCGCCGTATTTGGCGGTTGGCTGGGAGACCGTCTGAGCTTGAGTAAAGTGTTGGTGGTGTTTTTCATCATCGCCGCCGTAACGGTGACGTTGCTGGGGTTCAAAAGTGCGCCCTTGCTCCTGTATCTGCTGATCTTTGTGGCCGGTGGTACCACGGTGGGTACGCAAATCCTGCTGTATGCAGTCACTGCACAGAGCTACGGCCAGTCGATTCGTTCCACCGGTCTTGGCTGGGCCTCCGGTATTGGCCGCAATGGCGCGATTCTCGGGCCGCTGCTGGGCGGTGCGCTGATGGGCATGAATCTGCCCCTGCAACTCAACTTCATGGCGTTCGCCGTGCCCGGTGCGGTGGCTGCGTTGGCCATGCTGCTGTTCACCTTTAGCCCGCAACGGCGGGGGGTCGAAACGGTGGCCTACCCATGAAAAGGCTGTTCAAGGACTGTTCGTTGTCCGCGTTGATTGCCGGAGTGATCGCCACGCTGATTTCTTATGCCGGGCCGCTGGTGATTGTGTTTCATGCGGCGCAAAGCGCGCAGTTGTCACCCCACATGCTGTCCTCCTGGGTGTGGGCCATCTCCATCGGCAGCGCTGTGCTTGGCGCTGTCTTGAGCCTGCGCTACCGCGTGCCAGTGGTGATCGCCTGGTCCATTCCGGGGTCTGCCTTGCTGGTCGGAGCGCTGCCACAGATCGGTATTAATCAGGCGGTGGGGGCGTATCTGGTGGCCAATGTGATCTTGCTGCTGGTGGGGGTCACGGGCGCATTTGATCGCATCATTGAACGCTTGCCCGGTTCAATAGCCGCCGGCATGCAGGCGGGCATACTGTTTGCTTTCGGCATTGAGGTCTTTCGTGCCTTGCCCGTGCAACCGGGGTTGGTGTTGGGCATGTTCATCACCTATATCGTCATGCGTCGGTTCTGGCCGCGTTATGCGGTGGCGGGAGTGTTACTGGTGGGGGTCGCCCTCACCTTGTCCGGTGGGGAGTTGCGCACCGAGGCGTTGGTGTTCGAGTGGGCGACCCCGCAGTGGATCAGTCCTGAGTTCAGTCTGTCAGCCACCTTGAGCCTTGCATTACCGCTGGTGCTGGTTGCCCTGACCGGGCAGTTCATGCCGGGCATGGCGGTGCTTCGCACAGCGGGGTACACCACACCGGCCAGCCCGATCATCAGCAGCACGGCAATCGGCGGGTTGCTGTTGGCCCCGTTCGGTTGTCACGGGCTTAATCTGGCGGCCGTCACCGCCAGCTTGTGTGCGGGCAAGGAAGCCCACGAAAACCCCCGGCGTCGCTACATTGCGGCACTGTCGGGCAGTGCGGCTTACCTGTTGTTCGGCATTGCCGGGGCGACAGTGATATCAGTGTTTGAGGCTTTCCCGACAGCTTTGATTACCGCCTTGGCGGGCTTGGCCTTATACGGCGCCATTAGCGATGCGCTGGTGCGCAGCCTGAGCGAACCGCAGGAGCGCGATGCCGGGTTGTTTACCTTTTTGGTGACGGCTTGCGGTGTGTCTTTTTTGGGGTTGTCCTCAGCTTTTTGGGGGTTGCTGTTCGGCCTGTTGGTGCACGTGTTGAACATTGCCCGGCGTCCTGTCGTCGCCCCCGAATCCGTAGCAGCTGACGAGTAATGCGAGGCTGCGTTCGACGGCGCAGCCGTCGTGAAACCCTTCCACTCGGTGCATCAAGCACACCGCGACCCTAAAACTCACGACGATTGCATCGTCGGACGCAGCCTCGCATTACTCGTCAGCTGCTACGGGATATGAGCCTTACACCTACCGCGCAGATACAGATCGGGTCACACAGATTGGCCAGATCCATCCCTTATTGGCCGGTCTCCCACTGTGATCCGGCCAAGTGCTCAGCAAGAATCGAAAGCACAGATAAAGGGAACTCATTCATGGTCTCGATCAAACACTTGCTGGGCGCCGCTGTGTGTTCGCTTTCACTGCTGGCCACTGCCGTGCACGCTGAACAGCGTGAACTACGGGTATATAACTGGGCGGATTACATCCTGCCGTCCGTGCCCAAAGACTTTTCCCGCCAGACAGGCATCAAGGTGATTTGGGACACGTTCGATACCAATGAATCCCTTGAGGCCAAGTTACTGACCGGCAACTCGGGCTATGACCTGGTGGTGCCGTCCAATCAATTTCTCGACACCCAGATCAAAGCCGGGGTGTTCCAGAAGCTCGACAAGTCCAAACTCCCCAACTGGCAGCATCAGGACCCGGCCTTGCTCAAGCTGCTGGATGCCAACGACCCTGGCAATCAATACGCCGTGCCCTACATGGTCGGCACCGTGCTGATCGGATTCAACCCGGCCAAGGTCAAGGCTGCCTTGGGTGACAACGCGCCGGTGGACAGTTGGGACTTGGTGTTCAAACCCGAGAACATGGAGAAACTCAAATCCTGCGGCGTAGCGATGCTCGACTCACCTTCGGAAATTCTGCCGCTGGCGCTGCATTATCTGGGCCTGGACCCCAACAGTGAAAACCCGGCGGACTATGAAAAAGCCAAGGCACTGATGCTGAAAATTCGTCCCTACGTCACTTACTTCAATTCGGCCAAATACATGACCGACATTGCCAACGGCGATATTTGCGTGGCCATCGGTTACTCGGGCAGCTTTTATCAGTTTGCCAATCGCGCCAAGGAAGCCGGTAACGGCGTAGTGGTTGACTGGCGCTTGCCGAAAGAGGGGGCGCCGATCTGGTTCGATACCTTTGCGATCCCTAAAAGTGCGAAAAACGTCGAAGAGGCTCACCAGTTTCTAAACACCTTGCTGGAGCCGAAAGTCATCGCTGGCATCAGTGATTTCCTCGGCTACCCCAACGCCAACAAAGACTCACTGGCGTTGATCAACAAGGACATTACCGGCAACCCCAACCTGACCCCGACCCCAGAGGCCTTGAAGTCGTTGTACATCGTCAAACCGCTGCCGCAAAAACTGGAGCGCGTGCGTACCCGTACCTGGACCAGTATCAAGTCGGACAAGTAAATCGGTCCTAACCCAAGGTCCCGACAATGTTGACGCTGACGTTTTCCGGTATTTCGTTCTGCGACAGCACGTGCAGCCCCGGGCTGAACACACGGGCATAACGGGCCAGCAGCGGGCGCAGTTGCGGCATGACGGTCAGCACCGGCGGGTGGCCGTCCTTGCGCAGTTTCTCTTTGACAATCGGCATGGCATTTTGCAACTGGTTAAGCAGATTCGGCTCCACCGGAATATTGTCCAGGCTCACTGGCCCGGCTTGCTGGGCAATGCTCAGTGCGCCGAGCAAGGTGTTTTCAAGGGCGTTATCCAACACAAAGACACTGACTTCGTCGCGCCGCCCGGTAATGCCAGCCACGATAGTGCGGCGCAAGGCATAGCGCACGTCCGCCGCCAGCAGCACCGGGTCCTTGGTGTTTTCACTGCTTTCTACCAGGGCGCTGGCCACCGTGATGATGTCGCGCAATGAGATGTTTTCGCTCAGCAATTGGCGGTACACCTTGTGTTGCTGGGTGTAGTTGAGTTGCGCTTTAAGGTTGTCGGCCAGCTTGGGTGCCACTTCGCCGAGGCGTTGCATCAGATGGTCGACATCGTCGTGTTTGAAAATATCGGCCAAGTGGTCGCGAATCACCTTGTTCAGGTGCGTCGCTATCACGCCCGCGCAATCCACCACTTGATAACCGAGGTTAAGCGCCCGGCTTTTATCGGCGGGCTTGATCCACACCACTGGCATTTTGTAAGCCGGATCAATGCCCAGAATGCCATCGATTTCGCCATACAACTGCGCCGATGCAATCGCCATCAGGTGGTCTGCATGCACCTCGGCGCCCTCGATCTGCTCGCCGTTGATATGGATCGAGTAAAAGGCCGCTTTGAGTCGCAAGCTGTCGCGCATGTGGATTTCAGGCAACAAAAACCCCAGGTTCTCTGACAACGACTGGCGCAACCCGCGTACCCGGTGAGTCAAGGGCGCGCCCGCCGCTTCATTGACCAGTCCGACCAACTTATAGCCCAGTGACACCGACAGCCGTTCAACGTGGGGAATGTCCTCCCACGCCAGGGTATGGGTGCGCTCCTGCTGCATGGACTCGCTGAGTGCGCCGACCGCGTCAAGCTCTTGCGCCTCCAGCGGCGATTGATAGCGCGAGACACACCACGCCAGCCCGGCCACCACCGCGGCAAAACTGAGAAAGGCCAGATGCGGCATGCCCGGCACAATGCCCAGCACCAGCAGAATGCCAGCCACGGTGTAGAGCAGGCTAGGGGATGCCAGCAATTGTCGGCGCACCTGAGTGGTGATTTCGGCGGCCTCATTGATACGTGTCACGATCAGGGCTGCGGCGGTAGACAGCAGCAGCGCCGGGATCTGTGCTACCAGACCGTCGCCGATGGTCAACAACGCGTACTGTTTAAAGGCCAGCCCGGCAGGCAAGTCGTAGACGAACATGCCAAT
The DNA here is from genome assembly GCF_009600315.1 of Pseudomonas helleri. GTDB lineage: Bacteria > Pseudomonadota > Gammaproteobacteria > Pseudomonadales > Pseudomonadaceae > Aquipseudomonas > Aquipseudomonas helleri_A. The sequence goes on from NZ_WIWC01000016.1 coordinate 76,344, forward strand.
GGCAAAGCCGCCAAACAGGTTGATGGTGAGAATCAGGATGCCGGCAATCGCATCACCGCGGACAAACTTCGAAGCACCGTCCATTGCACCGTAGAAGTCGGCTTCCTTGGCGATGGTCTGGCGGCGCTGTTTGGCCTGATCCTGAGTAATCAGACCGGCATTTAAATCAGCGTCTATGGCCATTTGCTTGCCGGGCAGGGCGTCCAGGGTGAAGCGCGCCGTCACTTCCGAAATACGCTCGCCGCCTTTGGTTACCACCATGAAGTTGATGATCATCAGGATCACAAACACGATCATGCCGACAATGAAATTGCCGCCGATGACCACCTCGCCGAAGGCTTCGATCACTTTGCCCGCAGCCCCGGTGCCCGTATGGCCTTCCAGCAGCACGATACGGGTAGAGGCCACGTTCAGGGTCAGGCGCAACAGGGTTGTGACCAGAATCACGGTGGGGAACAGCGAGAAATCCAGCGGGCTTTTCGAGGACACGCTGACCATCAACACCAGCACCGCCATGGCAATGTTGAACGTAAACAAAATATCCAGCAGTAAGGGCGGCAGCGGCAGGATGATCATCGCCAGAATGGACAGGATCACCACCGGGATGCCGATACGTCCGCTGCGCAGGGTCGGCAGGAGGGTGTGCAGTACGTTCATGATTACGCCTTGTTCGCCATGCGTTCTGGAATAGGGAGGTTGTCGGGCAGTTGCGGCTTGCCGCGCAGGCCACTTCTGTAGGCTTTCAAGTGCAGGATGTAGGTCAGCACGTGCGCCACGGCCGCATACAGCGGGCTGGGAATCTGTTGATTGATCTGTGTGCTGAAGTAAATCGCCCGGGCCAGCGGCGGTATCTCCAGCACTTCAAGCGCATGGGCGGCGGCCATCGAGCGGATGTACAAAGCCATCTCGTCGACGCCTTTTGCGACCACGTAAGGGGCCTGGGCTTTTTTGATGTCGTATTTGAGCACCACGGCGTAATGCTGTGGATTGACGATCACGGCGTCCGCGGTCTTCATCACGTGGCTGACCTGACGCTGGGAAATCTGGCGCTGAATCTGTTTGATCCGGGCTTTGACCTCGGGCCGACCTTCCTGATTTTTATGTTCTTCCTTGCGCTCCTGCTTGGTCATGCGCAGTTTTTTAAGGAAGAAATACTTTTGGATCGGGATGTCGATGGCGGCGAACGCCACGAAGATGCCCATCAGCGCCAGCAAGGTATCAAACAGAATCCTGAAGGAGGTGCCGATGGCGGTGAGCAGGCTGGTGCGTTGCAGCGCGATCAGGTGCGGCACGGCATCGCTGATCAGCGCCCAGGCCACGATGATCAGCAAGGCAATCTTGAGCATCGACTTGATCAGTTCAATCCAGTTTTGTTTGGAGACGATGCGGCCCAGCCCGGTAATCGGGTTGAGCTTGCTGAATTTTGGCGCGAAGTTTTTGGCCACAAATACCCAGCCACCCGGTACCAGTGAACACACCACCACCAGCACGCTGGTAAGCAGCAAGGGGGCGAGCATTGCGATAAACAAGCCGAGGTTGTGAGCCAGTATCAGGGTGAGGTCCTGCTGGGTTATTTCGCTCCAGTTGAGGTTCAGATACGAAATACGAAAACTGTCCTGAAACCCCTGATAAAAGCGCTCAAAGGTGAGCCTGAGAATAAACAGCGTCACCAGCAGCGACACGGTGGTGGACAGGTCTTTGGAGCGAGTGACCTGGCCGTCCTCGCGGCTTTTGCGCAATTTTTGCTGCGAAGCTTCTTCGGTTTTTTCCTGCGCGCTGTCATTGGACACCCTGGCCGTCCTCCATCATCAGGCCGATGTTGTCCAGCAACTCGCGGGTCAGGTGCACGTAGTGTTCCGGCAGGTTGGGGATGGTCATATAAATGCACAGCAGGCCGACCACGATGGTGATCGGGAATCCCAATGAAAACAGGTTCATGGACGGCGATATACGGTTCAGCAGGCCAAAGCAGAACTGCACCAGTACCATGCAGAACACCATTGGCAGGGTCAGCAATACGGCGGCGCTGAACACCCAGGCAATGGCTTTGATAAACAGGGTATAGCTGTGATAGTTTAGACCGCTGCCCACCGGCCAGTGATTGAAACTTTTGAATAGCACACTCAGCACCAGCAGATGCCCGTCAATGGCCAAAAACAGAAAGGCCAGCAACACGAAATACAGTTGGTAAATGATGGAAGACGACGACACCCCGTTTATCGGGTCGTTGTAGCGGGCCATGCTCATGCCCATTTGCGACGACACCACTTCACCGACCACGCTGAACACCGTGAACACCAATTGCAGGGTCAGCCCCAGCATCAAGCCAAAGGCGATCTGCTCCAGTGCGGTCATCACCCCTTGGGCAGACAGCGGGTCAATGTGGGGCACGGGCGGCAACGCGGCGCCCACGGCCGCAGTGATGACCAGTGCCAGCAACACCCGGATTTTCCTCGACATCGCCTTGTGATTGAACAGCGGGGCCATGCTGAACACGGCCATCAGCCGACAAAAAGGCCACCAATAACCCTGCAAGGCCTGCAGGTACTGACTGGCCTGAAACAATGGCTCAGTTGCGTGCATGGCTCAGCCCACCAAGGTTCCGGCTTGCTTGAAGGTTTCGATAAACAGGTCGCTGAGGGTGCGCAAGATCCAGTTGCCGCCCCAGATGAGCATGCCGAGGGTGATCAGCAGGCGCGGCAAGAAGCTGAGCATTTGCTCATTGATCTGGGTGGCGGCCTGAAACACGCTGACCACCAGCCCCCCCAACAGGCTCGGCACCACCAGCACGCAGACGATCAGCGCGGTGATCTGAATCGCATTGCTGACAAGGCCTGCGGCGATTTCCGGTGTCAGCATCAGCCACCTCCAAAGGGTTGAATGCTGGAGGTCAGGGTGCCCACCAGCAGTGCCCAGCCGTCGACCAACACAAACACCATCAACTTGAAGGGCAGCGAAATCATCATGGGCGAGAGCATCATCATGCCCATGGCCATCAGTACACTGGCCACCACCAGATCAATCACCAGGAACGGCAGGAAAATCATAAAGCCCAGTTGAAAAGCGGCTTTGACCTCGCTGAGCACGAAGGCCGGGAGCAGCAAGGAGAAATCCAGGGTTTCCAGGTTCTGCGGCAAAGGTTCGTTGGCCAGCGCCACCATGGTTTCGAGCGATGCGGTGTTGGTTTGCGCCAACATGAAACCGCTGATGCGCTTCTTGGCCACGTCGAGCCCTTGCTCCATGGAAATCTGATCGCTTTGAAAAGGCACATAGGCTTCGGTGTAGATGTGCGTCCACACGGGGCGCATGACCAGCATGGTCAGGCACAGGGCAATGCCGATCAAAATCTGGTTGGGTGGGCTTTGCTGCAAGCCCAGCGCCTGGCGCAAGATGGCCAGCACGATAATAAAACGGGTAAAGCTGGTCATCATCATGAGCATGGCGGGCAGAAAGCCGAGCAGGGTCATCATGATCAGGATTTGCAGCTTGATGCTCAGCACCTGGCCGGTTTCGCTGTCATTGAGGCTGAACAGCGAAATGTCACCGCTGGCAGCCACGGCGGGCAGCGGCATCAGCACCGCGAGTAGCACCAGGCAGCACCGGGCGACCTGTTTGAAACGGCTCATCCGCGCAAGTCGCTGAGGTTAGAGCCACACAGCTCAACGATCCTCAAGCCATAGTTGCCATTGACCACCACCACTTCAGCTTTGGCAAAGAGGGCGCCGTTGACCTTCACATCCAGCGGCGCGCCGGCCAGTTTGTCGAGGGCGATGACACTGCTGATGTCCACCTCCATCAACTCGCGCAACGTGATGTCGGTGGAGGCCACTTCGAGAGTCACATTGACCGGAATCTGGCCGAAAAACTTCAAGTCCTGCTGAGGCAGTGGCTCACGGGCAGGGGCGGCGGGCAGAGGGGGCTCAGGCTCGAGGTCAAGCTGAGTCTCATCAAGCAAACTGTCCAGTTCGGTATCGCTAAGGGAAGGGTTCATGGGCTTTTGACACTGTCCAGTGAGGTTAAATACAAGGCGCCGTCATCTTCGGCGAGCGTCGCGTAGAACAATTTTTGTTGTTTGATGTGCACTTCGCAGCGTTCCAGCAAACGCACCATCACAATGTCATCGACGTTCAATGCCAGAACGCTGGCCAATGGCATTTGCATACGCACCAGAACGCAGTCCAGGCGCACCGGCAGTTGGCTGATACGTTGCTCGTCGGGCGCCGCCGTGGCTGGCGCAAGTTCGCTGAGGTGGCGGGTGAGCTCGTCTACGGCGTGGGTATCGAGAAACAGGTGGACCGAAGCGTCGACGCCCGCTTCCAGGTCGCCAAATACAAACTCGACGCAATAGCCCCAGTGAATCTCTTCATAGGTACTGACCGCGTCGTCAATGTGCTCCAGCGGCAAACCTCCGTTGAGCATCTGCGCGCATAGCTGGCATAGGTCGATGCCCATTCTTGCGAGCAGGCGGGTTTCCGACGCGCTGACCGGCGGGTCATTCTGGCCTGTGGGGCTAATACCGCCGTAATAACGTTCAAGTAACTCAGCCACTAGAGGGCGGTCAATACTAAAACCCAAGGTGCCAATTTCAGTGTGGTAACGACAGTCGGCCGCGCGCGTAAAGTGTTCGTGAATACGCACCTGCTGCAAGTTGCTATTGATTCGGTACTGGCTCAGAAAGTAATCGGGAATAACGCGGGCATACTTGTTGGTGACACTTTTTATATAGCCAGGCACTTTATGGTAATGCCGCCCCAGTTTCTCAGGCTTTAAAAACGTGAGGACTTCAGCGGGCACCGAATGGTGAACTTTTGTACGAGGTGTATGAGGCGTCATGGTGATTGCAACATGCTCTGATTACTACTTTTGTAGGGTCACTGAATGGGGCAAACGCTAAGGAATATGCGCACGGCTGGCTAATCAAAAACTATCAAAAGTCCCATTTGACAAGAGTTTGATACGCCCGTTGAAGATTTGATGATTCATGATTTTCCTTCGTGCGGGGGGCAAAGGTAATGTTCGTCAGTGTCGTCGCTGTAAAACGACCGTGCACAAGTTTTAGTTTAGTGAGTGCGGGGCGGTGTAATAAAAGTGTCATGAGTCAGCCTTCGGGTATATCGGTCAACCGCCTGAAGTAAGGCGATGTATAGAGCAGGAACTTACGGTGAGATCAGTCAATAGTGCGTTGAGTTATTCCAGTGTTGGGCACTCTAAAACAACGACATCGCCTTCGGCTGTCATTGTTGTCGGGCACCCGGAGTGCCGTGGCTATTCAAAACTGGTCGACTGTTTGACACAGCAACAGCGAACGGTAGAGTGCCATGAAAGTTGTGCGCAACTTGGGCCGCCACTGCTCGCAAACGCCACGTTGGTGTTTATTGTGGTCAGCGGTTATAACCCGCAGTTATTGCACACCGATGTGGCTCATCTGATTCGTCGTGCAGCGCATATCAGTGTGATACCCGTTGTCGAATACGCCGAGCAGGACAGGGCGGCGGCCTTGATGGACAGCGGCTGTGTCGATTACCTGCTAGCCCCGTTCTGCGCGTCGCAGATAAAAGCCTTGCTGGAGCGTCAAGCCGCGTCGGCCAGTGTGCAGGACAGTTTTATCTCCTGTTCAACGGCCAGTCGACGCCTGTTGGCAATGGCCCAGCGGCTGGCAGGTACACGAGCGCCGATCATGATCACGGGCGAGACAGGCACCGGCAAAGAGATGCTGGCACGTTATATCCATCGGTTTTCTTCAACGGCCAATGCGCCTTTTGTGGCCGTCAATTGCGCCGCCATCCCCGAGCAAATGCTTGAATCGTTGTTGTTTGGTCACGAGCGCGGAGCTTTTACCGGGGCTGTCAGCGTGCAGCCGGGAAAGTTCGAAATGGCCAATGGCGGCACGCTATTGCTGGATGAAATCGGTGAGTTGCCACTGGGCTTGCAAGCCAAATTGCTGCGTGTGCTCCAGGAACAGCGCGTCGAACGACTCGGCGGGCAAAAGGAAATTACCCTGGACGTGCGCATTATTGCTGCCACCAACCGCGATCTTGGCGGCGAGGTGGCCGCGGGCAGGTACCGTGCCGATCTGATGTTTCGCCTTGATGTGCTGCCTTTGCACATCACCCCGTTGCGTGAGCGCCGAGAGGACATTCTGGCCTTGGCCAGACGCTTTATTGGCCAGTACGCCGCGCAGGACAATCGCGATGACCTGCTCACTGATGAGGCCTGTCAGGTGCTTTTGCAACACGACTGGCCGGGCAATGTGCGTGAGCTGGAAAACACCCTGCAACGTGCATTGGTGTTGCGCAAAGGACTCTTTATTCAACCCCGCGACCTGGGGCTTTGCAGCCCTCTGCAAGACAGCGTTGGCGCTTTGCCTCAGAACACGCCTCAGAACACCTTGTCCCACGGCAAAGCGGCGTTGCGTGCAACAGGAAAATGGGCTGAATACCAGCATGTGCTGGATGCCATTCGCAAATGCGACGGCCACAAAAGCAAGGCCGCGCAGAGCCTTGGCATGACCCCGCGAGCCCTGCGTTATCGCCTGAGCGCCATGCGCGATCAGGGCGTACCGATGCCGGTTTGAGCCTGCCCTGTAAATTAAACCCCCCTTGGCCAAAGCGATGGAGACCTACCCATGACCTCAATCCAAAGTGTCCAGCAACAGATGCTGGGCCAGATGGAACAGGCCAAAAGCCTGCTGCAAAACCCCGTCATTCAACCGCCTGCCCTGTTTGATCAGGGCGCTGAAGCAGGCATTGGTCTGGCCTTCGATCAGGCGCTAAAAGCGGTGGACGCCCAGCAGCATGTGGCGAGCAACGCGATGGCCGCTGTGGACAGCGGGCTGAACGACAACCTCGCGGGCGCGATGATAGAAAGCCAGAAAGCGAGCGTAGCGTTCAGTGCGTTGTTGCAAGTACGCAATAAATTGACCACGGCATTTGATGACGTGATGAGAATGCCGGTGTAACGACAATGAGTGCTGACGTGCTGCAAACAATCAACGAAAAATTCAGGGCGCTGCTCGCCGGGTTCAAACGTGATCCGCGGATTGCGTTGGGTTTGATGGCCGGCGTCGCGGCGCTACTGGCAATCAGCGCGGTGATGTACCTGTGGCGCGATCAGGACTCATTGCGCCCACTCTATGGTGCCGGCGAAGCCTATCCTGCGGCACAAGTGATGCAGGTGTTGGATGCCGATCAAATCGCTTATCAGCTGCACCCGCAAAGCGGCCAGATTCTGGTCCGCGACACTGATCTGGCGCGTGCGCGCATGTTGCTCAGTGCCAAAGGTGTGCAGGTGGCGGTGCCGGTCGGTTACGGTCTGTTCGATAAGGACGAGCCGCTGGGCACCAGCCAGTTTGTACAGGATGTACGGCTTAAGCGCAGCCTCGAGGGTGAACTGGCCCGCACCATCATGAGCCTTAAGGGGGTTGATGGCGCGCGCGTTCACCTGGCGTTGCAAGAGAGCAATTCATTCGTCATCAGCAATCGTGAGCCTGCCAAGGCCTCGGTGATGGTGCAGATGAACGCGGGGGCCAAACTCAGCCCTGAACAGGTCGGTGCAATTGCCAGCCTGGTGGCCAACAGCGTGCCCAAGCTTGAGGTCGCAGACGTCAGTGTGGTGGACCAGTACGGAACCTTGTTGTCCCGTGGCCTCACTGAGGGTGATAGCGGGCCGCAGCAGAGCCGCCAGCAGGTCGAAGACTATCAGCAGCGGGTCACGGGCAATGCCGAACAGGTGCTGGCGCCGATTTTAGGCAATGGCAACTACCGGATAAGCGTGGCCGCCGACATAGACTTCAGCCAGAAAGAAGAAACCCTTCAGGCGTTCGGTGCTACGCCGCACGTGCGCAACGAAGAGCTGCGTGATGAAAGTGTGCTCGACCAACTGGCGCTGGGTGTGCCGGGGTCGCTCAGCAATCGCCCGGTGCCGCCGTCCGGAGGCACAGCGCCTGCGGCTGGCACGGCCCCGGATGCTGCCGACAAGGGCACCACCTCACTGCGCAAGGAATCGAACCGCAAGCTGGATTACGACCAGAGCGTCACCCACGTCAAACACTCATCCTTCAATGTGCGCAGCCAAAGCATTGCCGTGGTGCTCAATGGCAGTCCTGAAGCAGATGGCGGCTGGCCGCCTGCCGCCCGTGCAGAGCTGGAGGCGATGTTAAAGAGTGCGGTGGGTTTCAACGCCGCTCGCGGCGACGTCCTGACCTTGAGCGTGTTCCCTTTTGCGGCAGCGGACATGTCTGTGGCTCCCCCTGTCTGGTGGCAGCAGGAGAGGTTCCTTGAGCTGGTCAAACTGGGCGTGATCGCGCTTGTCAGTTTATTGCTGCTGTTGCTGGTGGTACGTCCGGTACTGTCCCGCTTGCTGGGGCGCACGCAGGGGCAACACGTGCAGGGTCATGACCCGTTAAAACTGGGCAGCGAGGGTGATGAGCGGGCACTGCCCCCAAGCCTGGCTACCCAGAACAGACCGAGCATGCTCGGCGAACTGAATCCGCTGTCTGAAATTCAACTGCCAGCGGCGGGGTCGGGGCTTGAATTACAGGTCGAACACTTGCAAATGCTGGCTGAAAATGACCCCGAACGTGTATCGGAAGTGCTCAAACAATGGATAGGTCGCAATGAAAGCAGTCTCCCCTCGTCCAACTGACGTCATGCAGGAGCTGCGCGCACGTACGGCGCAGAACCGCAGCATGAGCTCACTCGAACAAGCGGCCATTCTCATGCTGAGCATGGGTGATGGCGTGTGTGCGGGGGTGCTCAAGCATTTTTCCCGCGAAGAAATTGTCATCATCAGCCAGGCCATGGCGCGCCTCAGTAATGTCAAACAACCGATGGTGTCGGAAGTCATCTGCCGGTTTTTTGATGACTACAAAGAGCAGAGCAGCATCAAAGGCGCTTCGCGCAGTTACCTGTCGGGCATGCTCGGTAAAGCCTTGGGCAGTGACATCACCCGCAGCTTGCTGGACAGCATCTACGGCGAAGAAATACGCGCAAAAATGGTTAAGCTCGAATGGGTCGACCCCAAACAGTTCGCCACCCTGATCGCCAATGAACATGCGCAAATGCAGGCGGTTTTTCTGGCCTTTCTACCGCCGGGCATGGCCAGCGAAGTGCTTGAACACATGCCGGACTGGCGCCGCGACGAGCTATTGTTCCGCATCGCCAACCTCAGCGAAATCAACAGCGATGTGATCAAGGAGCTGGAGCAACTGATCGAACGCAGCCTCTCGGTGTTGTCCGCCCAGGGTTCCCAAGTGCGCGGCGTCAAGCAGGCGGCCGACATCCTGAACCGTTACAAGGGCGACCGTGAGCAGATGTTTGAACTGCTGCGAGCTCAGGACACGTCGCTGGTTGAACGCATTGAAGATGAGATGTATGACTTTTTCATACTCTCCCGGCAAACCCAGGACGTGCTGCAAACCTTGCTTGAAGCCATCCCGTTGAGTGAATGGGTCGTCGCACTCAAAGGGGCCGAGCCGGCCTTGGTCAAGGCGATTCAAGGCGCGATGCCGCGCCGCCAGATGCAGCAGATGGAAGCACAAAACCGCAGGCAGGGGCCGGTGCCCCGCAGCCGCGTTGAACAAGTGCGCAAAGAGATCATGGCGGTCGTCCGTGAAATGGCGACTGTAGGCGACTTGCCTGTGCAGTTATTCCGTGAGCAAACGGTTGAGTGAGGGGTATCGCGTGTCGATCAAAGTGGTAAAAGCCGCCAGTGTTGAGTGGCGCCCGTATCGATTTTCGCCTTTGCCTGACCTTGAAGCGCAAGCGCTGATCAATGACCCGATTGCGTTTCAGCGGGCCGTCGCCGAAGGGTTTCAGGAGGGCAATGAAAAAGGCTATCTGGAAGGTCTGGCGCAAGGTCGTGAGTCCGGCCATCAGCAAGGTTTTACTGCGGGCCATGAAGAGGGACTCAAACAAGGGCTGGCTCAAGGGCAACGCGATGGCCGGCTGGCGTTCGATCAAGCCAGCGCGCCGCTGCAAGCGACCAATAACCAATTGCGCACCTTTATGGCTGAGTTCGAGCTCAAACGCCGTGAAGAATTGCTGGCGTTGGTGAAAAAGGTCAGTGAGCAGGTGATCCGTTGCGAGCTGACCTTGAGCCCCATGCAATTGTTGACCTTGGCCGAAGAGGCATTGTCAGGCATGGCGCTGGAATCTGAAGACGTACACATCCAGTTGCACCCGCAAGAGTTTGCCCGCATCAAGGATTTGGCGCCTGATCGCGCCGCCGCCTGGCGTCTGGTGGCCGATGAAACCCTGGCCTTGGGCGAGTGCCGCATCGCCACCCCTCAAGCGGAGGTCGATGTGGGTTGCCAGCAGCGCTTGGATGCGTGTGTAGCGACCCTCAGCGAGCACCTGCACCTGATAGAGGAATGACCTGTGCTCAAACAGTTCAAGCTGGACGAGGCGTTGCGCTCACTGGACGCTGTGCAACTGGCCAAGGTCAGCGGCAGGCTGGTGCGCATGTCGGGCATGCTGCTCGAAAGCATTGGCTGCCAGCGGGTGACGGGGCAGCGCTGCTACATTGAACAGGCCGATGGCAGCTTGCTGGATGCACAAGTGGTGGGTTTCAATCGAGACATCACCTACTTGATGCCGTTCAAAAAACCCTTGGGCTTGAGCTCCAGTTCGCGCGTGTTCCCAGCCCGCGATGATGCCGCCTTGCAGATAGATGAATCCTGGCTGGGTCGGGTTCTTAACGGGCTGGGCGAGCCAATGGATGAACGGGGCAAACTGGGCGGGCGAGATGCCCTGACCACCGAATTGCCCAAGGTCAGTCCGCTCAAGCGTCAGCCGGTCACCGAACCGTTGGACGTGGGCGTGCGCGCCATCAACGGCTTGTTGACACTGGGCAAAGGCCAGCGCGTGGGGTTATTTGCCGGTAGCGGTGTGGGCAAAAGCGTACTGCTGGGCATGATCACCCGCCAGACCAAGGCCGACGTGGTGGTGGTCGGGTTGATCGGAGAGCGGGGTCGCGAAGTACAGGAGTTCATTCAGCATTCGCTTGGCCCTGAGGGATTGCGCAAGGCCGTGGTGGTCGTGGCTCCCGCCAACGAATCACCGTTAATGCGCCTTAAAGCCGCCGAGTTGTGCCACAGCATTGCGGCTTACTTTCGCGATCAGGGGCATGACGTGCTGTTACTGGTGGACTCCCTCACGCGTTATGCCATGGCCCAGCGCGAAATTGCCCTGGCGCTTGGCGAGCCCCCCGCGACCAAAGGCTATCCACCGTCAGTGTTCGGGATGTTGCCCGAACTGGTTGAAAGCGCAGGCAACGGCGAGGGCGCCACGGGCAGCTTGAGTGCGCTCTACACCGTGCTGGCAGAAGGCGATGATCATCAAGACCCGATTGTCGACTGTGCCCGGGCCATCCTCGACGGTCATATAGTGTTGTCGCGCAAACTGGCCGATGTCGGTCATTACCCGGCCATTGATGTGGCGGCTTCCGTGAGTCGCTGCATGAGCCAGATCACTGATCGAAAGCACCTCAACGCCGCCCGCCAGTTCAAGGAGTACGCCAGCCTGTATGACGGCATCAGGGAGTTGATTCCGTTGGGCGGCTATACACCGGGGATGGACCCCGGCACAGACCGTGCGGTGAAACTGGCGCCTAACATCGAGCGTTTTTTGCGTCAGGACGTGGGCGCCAGCGCCGAGCTGAAAGCCTGCATTGAAACGCTGCAAAGCATCGTCAGGTAAGGCGAGGGTAAAGGAGTGGGCAAGGTATGAAAGACCGCATCAGAGTGCTTAATCGACTGGCCGGGCTGCGCGCCCTGCAAGTGCGGCAGGTAATGGGGCGGGTGACGTACCAGCAAAACCTCTGCCGGCGTTATCGCAACAATATTGCTGCGCTGACCCGTCTGTGCGACGTCAACAGTGTGACCAGCACACCGTTGCAGCGCCATAACGTGCAGCAATATAAGGCGACGTTGCACGCCATGAATAACTTGCAGGTGCGAGAGTTGAAACTGGCTGAGCAAACCCTTGATCGCATACAGCAAGAACTCTTGGCTGTGATGCGCCAGGAGAAGGTGTTGGTGCAGGTGATCGATGAAAAAATGCGTGTTTGGCAGGCATCGTTGGCCCTTCAAGAGCAGAAGATACAGGACGGTCTTGCCAGTCAGAGCTGGTGGCGGAACACGGTAGAGACTGGACGCTGCGACACCGGAGCCTGAGCTAGATTGTTATCTGCTTTTGCTCTGCTTTTGCTCTGCTTTTGATCTTGATCTTGATCTTGATCTGCCGCCCCATCGGGAGGCCGAATGGAGGTTCTGCGTAGTGGGTCGACCGGCATGGATGCCGGGAGAGCTGCGATCGGGCCAAGGATGGCCCGTCGCAGCGTGCCCACGGAGCGGGACCGGAGTGAGGGAACCTGAGCGCAGCGAGGGCCGTACGCAGGGGCAAGGACCTTTTGCTTACTTTTGGGTGGTCCGACATTCAGCTGTTTGCCAAAAGTGAGCCGCCGTAAGGGCGGAACCCGTAGAAAAGTATTAATAAATCAAATGGATATGTACTCGATGTCTCACAACAGTGGTATTGAGTACATATCCATTATTAGCGTCTTACTGAAATATTGGTTTCGCTTTTACAGCGAGTAACTTTTGGCAAACAGCCCCAAAAGTCACCAAAAGGTCCTTGCCCCTACGTACGGCTTTCGCTGCGCTCAAGTTCCCTCGCTCCGGTCCCGCTCCGTGGGCACGCCGTGACGGGCCATCCATGGCCCAACACGGCTCTCCCGGCATCCATGCCGGTCGACCCACTCCGCGAAACCTCCTCTCGGCCTCCCGACGGGGCGATAGATCAAAAGCAAAAGCAAAAGCAAAAGCAAAAGCCAAAGCACTGCACTTGAACTGTCGTTCTGCCGTTATGCCAATACGGCGTCTATCGGCCGTTCTGGCACTTTCAAACTGCTGGCGTGCAGTAACTCCCGCGTATAAGGATGTTGCGGGTCGGCAAAGATTGAATGCGCATCCCCTTGCTCCACCACTTTGCCCTCCTTGATCACGATCATGTCGTGCGCCAACGCATGCACCACGGCCAGGTCATGGCTGATAAACAGATACGTCAGGCCATGCCGGGCTTGCAGGTCGCGCAGCAGGTCAACCACTTGCTTCTGTACTGTGCGGTCAAGCGCCGAGGTGGGTTCGTCCAGCAGGATCAACGCCGGTTCCATGATCAACGCCCGGGCGATGGAGATCCGTTGACGCTGGCCTCCGGAAAACTCGTGGGGGTAACGATGGCGGCTGTCCGGGTCCAACCCCACTTCCTGCAAGACCCGGATCACCGCTGCCTCGCGCTCTGGCACGGTGCCTATACCGTGGGCCAACAACCCTTCGCTGATGATTTGCTGCACTGACATGCGCGGGCTGAGGCTGCCAAACGGGTCTTGAAAGACCACCTGCATTTGCCTGCGCAATGGGCGCAGCAGGTTCTGGTTGAGCAGGTTCAGTTGTTTGTTGGCGAAGCGAATGTCGCCCTCGCTGTCCACCAGCCGCAGTATCGCCTGTCCCAAGGTGGATTTGCCGGAACCGGACTCGCCGACGATGCCCAGAGTGCGGCCTTTTTTGAGTTCAAAACTGACCCCGTCCACGGCCTTGATGTAGTGCCGCTCCCGGCTGAACAACGGCTTGGGCAACGGGAACCAGACTTTGAGGTTGTCGACTTGCAGCAGGTTATGCCGGTATTCGCTGGTGACCGGATGACCGCTGGGTTCGGCTTCGATCAGCATGCGGCTGTAGGGGTGTTTGGGCTCTTTGAACAAGGCTTGGCAATGGGCATGTTCGACTATTTCACCGCCGCGCATGACGCACACGCGCTGGGCGATTTTACGCACCAGATTAAGGTCATGGCTGATCAGCAGTAACGACATGTCCAACCGCTGTTGCAGGTCGATCAGCAGTTCAAGAATTTTCTGTTGCACGGTGACGTCCAGCGCCGTGGTCGGTTCATCGGCGATCAACAGTTCCGGCTCGTTGGCCAGCGCCATGGCAATCATTACCCGTTGTCGCTGACCGCCGGACAGTTGGTGCGGGTAGGCATTGAGGCGATGTTGCGGGTCACGTATGCCGACCAGTTCCAGCAGTTCAAGTGTGCGGGCGCGGGCGGCGCGGTTTTTCAGGCCTTTGTGGGTGATGAGAATTTCGCTGATCTGTTTTAGCACGGTGTGCAGCGGGTTGAGCGAGGTCATCGGTTCCTGAAAAATCATCGCAATCCGGTTGCCGCGCAGGCTGCGCAATTGGCTGTCGCTGGCCGTCACCAAATCTGCCCCGTCATAACGGATGCTGCCTTGTGTCTGCACGTCCTTGCCGGGCAGCAGGCGCAGGATTGAGTGCGCGGTTACGGACTTGCCTGAACCCGACTCGCCCACCAGCGCCAGGCACTCGCCGCGGCGGATGTCGAGGTTGATGCCGTGCACCACTTCCTTGCCGCCAAAACTGACCCGCAGGTCGCGTATTTCAATCAGGTTTTCGCTCATGTCAGTGCTCATTTATCAAGTCCGGGGGTCGAAGGCATCGCGGCAGGCTTCGCCGATAAACACCAGGAGTGACAGAATCAGTGCCAACGCACAAAACGCGGTCAAGCCCAGCCAGGGCGCTTGCAGGTTGTGTTTGGCCTGGCCGATCAGTTCACCCAGCGAAGCGCTGCCCGGCGGCATGCCAAAGCCGAGAAAATCCAGAGCGGTGAGGGTGGCGATGGCACCGGTGAGGATAAAAGGCAGGTAGGTCAGGGTGGAGGTCATGGCGTTGGGCAGGATGTGCCGACGCATCAGTGCGCCGTCGGTCAAGCCCAGAGCCCGGGCCGCTTTTACGTATTCCAGGCTGCGCCCGCGCAAGAATTCAGCGCGCACCACGTCCACCAGCGCCAGCCAGCTGAACAGCGCCATGATGCCCAGCAACCACCAGAAACTCGGCGCGACAAAACCGGACAGAATGATCAGCAGGTACAGCACCGGCAACCCGGCCCAGATTTCCTGCACCCGCTGGCCAAACAGGTCGACCAGACCGCCATAGAAGCCCTGCAAGGCGCCGGCAGTAATGCCGATTACGGTACTGATGGCAGTCAGGATCAAGGCAAACAGAATGGAAATTCGCGCGCCGAAGATCACTCGGGCCAACACGTCCCGGGCCTGATCGTCAGTGCCCAGCCAGTTAGTGGCGCTGGGCGGGCTGGGGGCGGGTTCCTTGAGGTCGTAGTTGACGGTGTCGTAGCTGAACGGGATGGGGGCGAAGAGCATCCAGCCACCCTGATCGGCAATCAGCTTGCGCACGTAGTCGCTGCTGTAATCGGGCTCAAAGGGTAATTCGCCGCCAAAGTCGGTTTCGAGGTGGTGGGAGACAATCGGGAAATACCACTGGTCTTTGTAGTGAACCGCCAAGGGTTTGTCGTTGGCGATCAGTTCACCGCCCAGGCACAGCACGAACAGGGCGATAAAAATCCATAGCGACCACCAGCCACGGCGGTTGGCCTTGAAGTGTTTGAGACGGCGACGGCCAAGGGGGGAGAGGGTAAACATCAGACAGTCCTCGCCGAGAAATCAATTCGGGGATCGAGCAGCGTGTAGCAGAGGTCGCCAATCAGCTTGATCAGCAGGCCGAACAGGGTGAACAGAAACAACGTGCCGAACACCACCGGATAGTCCCGTGACACAGCGGCTTCGTAGCTCATGCGGCCGATGCCGTCGAGGTTGAAGATGGTTTCGATCAGCAGGGAACCGGCAAAGAACACTTCGATCAGCGCCTGGGGAATCCCGGCGACCACCAACAGCATGGCGTTGCGCATGACGTGGCCGTAGAGCACACGGCGTTCGGTCAGGCCCTTGGCCCGAGCAGTGACCACGTATTGGCGGCTGATTTCGTTGAGGAAGCTGTTTTTGGTGAGGATGGTCAGCGTGGCGAAACCGCCGATGACCAGCGCCGACACGGGCAGCACCATGTGCCACAGGTAATCGCCGATTTTGCCGAACAAGCTCAGGCTGTCGAAGTTGTCGGAGACCATGCCCTGCACCGGAAACCAGCTGACGTAACTGCCGCCAGCAAACACCACGATCAACAAAATGGCGAACAGGAAGGCCGGCATGGCGTAGCCGATGATGATCGCGGTGCTGGTCCACACATCGAAGGCGCTGCCGTTGTGAATGGCCTTGCGGATACCCAGCGGGATTGAAATCAGGTAGGTGATCAAGGTGGCCCATAAGCCCAGCGAGATGGACACCGGTAACTTTTGCAGGATCAGGTCAGTGACCTTGGCCCCGCGAAAGAAGCTGGTGCCGAAGTCCAGTTGCGCGTAGTTCTTGAGCATCAGCCACAGACGCTCGTGCATGGGTTTGTCGAAGCCGTAGTGTTTGGTGATTTCTTCGATCAGGGCCGGGTCAAGGCCACGGCTGCTGCGGCTGGCCCCACCGGCGGACGCGGCCATTTCGCCGCCACCCCCGCCTACGGCACCACCACCGAAGCCCTGCAAGCGGGCGATGGCTTGATCCACCGGGCCGCCGGGGGCGGCCTGCACGATTAGAAAGTTGACCACCAGAATGCACAGCAGGGTGGGGATGATGAGTAACAGGCGACGGCTGATGTAGTGCCACATCTCAATGACCCTCCGACTGTGCGCTGGCCTGGCCAAACGCCGCATTGGTTAACGGGGTTTTGCTGACTTCCCACCAGGTGTCCAGGCCTTCATCGAATTTGGCCTCCTTGGCGGGTTGGCCGAAGCGGTTCAGGTACACCGTCGGGGTGCCGACCGAGTAGTAGTGAGGAATCATGTAGTAGTTCCACAGCAATACGCGGTCGAGGGCGCGGGTGTAATGCACCATCTCGTCACGGCTGGTGGCTTGCACCAGCCCGTCGATCAGGCTGTCGACGGCCGGGTTGCGCAGCACCATGTTGTTGGACGCGCCCGCCTGGGTGGCGCTGCGTGAGCCAAACATGTCGTACAGCTCACGGCCGGGCGAGACGATCGGCTGGCCGTTGCGAGGGAACTGGCCGACCATCATGTCGTAGTCACGGGCGTTGGTGCGGTTGATGTACTGCGCAGAGTCGACTTTGCGAATGTCCATGGTGATGCCGATTTGCGCCAGCGTGCGTTTCCAGGGCAAGACCATGCGATCAAAGCCGCTGGGGCTGTCGAGAAAGGTGAATCGCAGCGGTTCGCCCTTGGCGTTGACCAGCAGGTTGTTTTTGGGTGTCCAGCCCGCTTCCTTGAGCAGCGCCAGGGCTTGCAGTTGTTTGTCGCGGATATAACCGCTGCCATCGGTTTTCGGTGCCTGGTACACCTGAGTGAACACTTCATCGGGGATCTGCCCGCGCAAGGGTTCGAGAATTTCCAGCTCACGGGCGTCGGGCAGGGCAGTGGCGGACATTTCGCTTTTGGGGAAGTAGCTCTGCGCGCGGACATAGAAGTTGCGCATCATCTGCTTGTTGGTCCATTCAAAATCCCACAGCAGGCTCAGCGCCTCGCGTACCCGGCGATCCTGAAAAAACGGGTTTTGCAGGTTGAAGGTAAAGCCTTGTCCGGCGCTGGGTTTTTCCTTGGCGAACACGCCTTTTTGCAGGCGCCCGTCGCTGAGCACCGGGCTGGCATAACCGATGCTGAACCCGGTCGCGGAAAACTCGCGGTTGTAATCGAACGCGCCGGCTTTGAGCATTTCGCGGGCGACGTCGATGTCGCTGTAAAACATCACTTTCAAGCGATCGAAGTTGTACAGGCCTTTGCTCACCGGCAAGTCTTTGGCCCACCAGTTTTTGTTGCGCTCAAAACTGACACTGCGGCCTGCGTCGACATGGGAGACCACATAGGGGCCGCTGCCCAGCGGCGGCTCGTAGCCACCTCCAGCAGCGAAGTCGCGGGTCTTCCACCAGTGTTCCGGCAGGATGTGCATGCTCGCCAGATCCAGCGCCAAGGTACGGTTCTGGTTGTTCTTGAAGTCGAAGCGAATTTGCAGCGGGCCTTCGATAACCCGGTCCTTGACCTCGCCGTAAAGCATGCGATAGCTCAGGCTGCCTTTGGTCATCAGGGTGTCGTAGGTAAAGGCCACGTCTTGCGCGGTGATCGGGGTGTCGTCAGCAAAGCGTGCCTTGGGGTTCAGGAAGAAACGCACCCAAAGGCCGTCCGGGTCGCGTTCCATTTTTTGCGCGATAAGCCCGTAAACCGTATAGGGCTCATCCAGCGAACGGAACGCCAAGGGGGAGTTCACCCACTGATCGACCTGGGCGACACCGGTGCCTTGGTCGATATACGGCGATAGGTAGGTGAACTGACCGATTTCCATCGACGTGCGACTCAGCGAACCGCCTTTGGGCGCGTTCGGATTGACGTAGTCGAAGTGCTGGAAATTGGCCGGGTATTTGGCCGCTTCGCCATAGACCGTCATGGCCTGACTGGGCGCGGCGTTGACGCTCAGGCACAGGCAAGACAGCACGGGCACAAACAGCGAACGGAGCAGGGGCAGGAAAAATGCAGACATCATTGGGCTTCCTTGTACCGCGTGTTGAACCATTGACTGCGTGTAAAAATCCCCGCCGCATTGCGCGTTAAAACGCGGCGGGGTCGCGAATTCGCAGTTAAACCGGTGCTGGCTGGAGTGTGCCAGCACCGGCGTTCACTCAAAAGTGATAGGTGGCACGGGCGAAGAACGTACGGCCCATTGGATCGGCATAACGTGGATCGTATCCGGTCTGGAAGTTGTAGGTCTGATTGGTGAACGGCGGGTTGCGGTCAAACATGTTTTTGATCCCCACGTCCAGGTCCACGGTTTTGTTGAAGGTGTAACCCCCGGAGATGTCCCACAGCGTGTAAGACGCTACACGAGAGTGGGTCTCGGTGTCGTAGTCGTCATAACCACTGGTGAAGCGGTTGACCAACGAGGCACGGTAGGCGCCCAGGTTCCAGGTGCCGCTCAGCACGTGCTTCCAGCGCGAAACCACGCCCGTGCCTTCAAAGGCATCGACGCGGTCAGTGTACGAACCGCCAATGGTGGTCTGGTAGTCATAGCGCGAGACGTACGTGCCTTGCAGGCCCAGGCCAAACTGGCCGTAAGGGGTATTGGGGAATTTGTAATCCATCGACACGTCGACACCGCTGGTTTTAACCGCACCCAGGTTGGCCAGACCGGTCTGCACGTAGTCCAGAGAACCGTCGGCGTTACGCACATAGCGGTCGGCGTACTGATCCGGCTCGTCGAATACCGTGGACTCAGGGAACTCCTCAATCTGGTTGGCGATATGAATCCACCAGAAATCAAGCCCCACCGACAGGTTGCGCATCGGTTGATAGACAAAACCCACGGTCACGTTACGGGCTTTTTCGGGGGACAGTTGGGTGTTGCCGCCGGTGCGGTTGAGAAATTGCTGGCCGCAGTCGCGTCCGGCGTTGCCGCCGGGTTGTACGACACCGCCGGCGCACAGAACCGGGTCGTTGTAGCTGCCTTGGGTGTAGGTGGTGTAGGGCGTGTTGTACAGCTCGTAAAGTGACGGTGCACGAAACCCTTCACTGTAGGCACCGCGCACCACCAGTTCTTTAACCGGCTGGTAGCGGAACGAGTATTTCGGGTTGGTGGTGCTGCCGAAGTCGCTGTATTTGTCGTGGCGCACGGCGGCGGACAGTTCGAGGCTGTCGAGTACCGGCACGTTCAGCTCGGTGTAAACCGCCTTGACGGTGCGATCGCCCTGAACACTGGCGTCCGAGGTGACGCCCAGGCTGCCGACGTCGGAGAGATAGGGCTCGTATTCCTGATGGAATTTCTCCTGCCGGAATTCGCCACCGATGGCCAGGCCGGAAGGCCCGGCGCCGAACCAGTCACCGATTTCACGGCTCATGCGACCGTCCAGCCCTGTCACGCGGCCTACGGATGAGGAGTACTGGCCGTGGTAGCGGCTGGAATCGATCAGCGCCTGCCCGGCAGCCGTTTGCGGACCGAACGGGTTGATGATGCCGTTGGCAATGCCGTCGATCATGGCGGCATCGCTGATATAGCCGTTGGTGAGGCTGGATACGACCTGGTTCTGGTTATACGACGCGCCGACGTTGTAATCCCAACCCTTGGCGACACCGTCGAAGCTCAGCACCAGACGCTGGCTGGTGTTCTGGTCCTTGGATTGGCGGGCACCGGCAGCGGTTTCACGCCAGTTCAGATCAATCGGTTGGGTCGGATCGAAACCGGGGATGGTTGAGCCGGGGGTCACGCCATTGCCGGGGTAGTAAGGGGAGGTCGGGTCCATGGTCAAACCGCTAAGGGGCGCTGGGCCTAATGAGGTGGCATTGTTGTTGCGCGCAAAGAAGTACTCGAGGTTGACGTTGTCTTCGTCGGTGATTTTGCCGGTGGCCCGACCAAAAAATGAGGTTTTTTCGGTCTCGGGGATCAAGTCGATGTAGTTGCGCGTGCTGAAGCGGCACCCCCCCTGACGTGACACCAGATTCGGCCCGTTGCAGTCGCTGCCTGCCAGCGGGTTGGTGGTGACACCGTTTTGGCCGTAGTTGGCCGGGAAGGAGGTGCCGGAGGTTCCGTCCAGACCACGGCCGGGGTCGTAGGCCGTGGCAAAGGTGCGGTCCTTGGCCCGCAGGCTGTCCTGCTTGTTGTAACCCACCACGCCCATGATGTTGAAGCGGTCTTTCTCCAGGTTGCCATAACCCCAGCTGGCGTTGAGGTCGTGGCTGCTGCCACCGCCACTGGCATCTGCGCCTTCACCGCCCAGCGACAGGGTGCCGTCGGTCATGGATTTTTTGGTGATGAAGTTGATCACGCCGCCAATGGCGTCGGTGCCGTACAGGGCCGAGGCGCCGTCGCGCAGCACTTCGACGCGGTCGATGGCAGCAAACGGGATGGTGTTCAGGTCAACCGCCGAACCGTCGATGGCGTTGTTGCCCAGACGGCGGCCATTGAGCAGCACCAGGGTTTTGTTGGCGCCGATGCCGCGCATGTCGGCAAAACTGGCGCCGCCGGTTGAGCTGCCGACCGAGCTGGCGGCGTTTTGCAGGCTCTGGTTGCCGGTCACGCGCTGCATGATTTCTGCTGTGGTGGTCACACCCTCATTGCGCAATTGTTCGACGCGCAGAATGGTGATGGGCACCGCGGTTTCGGCATCGACCCGGCGTATGGCCGAGCCGGTGACTTCGACGCGGTCCAGTTGCGTGGTGGCGGGTGCGGCCACCGCATCTGCGCTGACGGCGACAGCGCTGGACGAATCCTCGGCGGCGGTGGCTTCAGCGGCCTGTAGCTGTCCTGCGCTTATACCCAGCGCCATGACGTACAAAGGCACGAATCGATGCCGTTGCAGGCTGGCAACGAGGGGCTTGAGGGTGAAACCTGAACGCTTCATCTGCATGGTTACTTCCGACTTTTATAGACGTTTATTGGAATGGCCTTATGGGCCCTCATGACTCCAGATGGGTTGTGTCGACCCGGTGTGAAACACTTTCTTCAAGCAAGCCGCTCACCTGCAGGGGCTAAGTGGCCCTTGCGCGGCAGGTGTAGCCTGTGGAGTTAAAAGCCCCTCACCCCAGCCCTCTCCCGGAGGTAGAGGGGGCTAAAAGCAGAAGCCTATTTGCGCAACGCCACCTGTCAGCTCCCTCGCCCTTTGGGAGAGGGTTGGGGTGAGGGCCTCATTTGGCCGTCATCACGGAAATCTTGCTGATGCCCGAGCGCTCGATGGAGGCCATGGCCTTGGCCACCTGGCCGTAATTGACGCCTTCGTCCGCCTGCAACTGCACGCGTACTTCCGGGTCCTTGGCTTTCACTTCCTGAAGACTTTTTTCCAGCAGTTCAGGGGCCACTTCGTTCTTGGCCAGAAAGAACTTGCCGTCCTGGTCAACACTGACCACCACCGGGTCTTTCTTTTGCTCGGAAACCACGGCGTCGGTCTTGGGCAAGTTGATTTTGATGGCGTTGGTCATCATCGGTGTGGTGACGATAAACACCACCAGCAGCACCAGCATCACATCCACCAGAGGGGTGACGTTCATTTCACTGAGGACTTCGTCGCTGTCCTGGGTTGAGAAAGACATCAGCTCGCCTCCCGCACAGCGGTGCGCTTGTTGGAAATGGCCTGACGGTCGATGGCGAACGCGCTGCGCTGAGCGAGGGCGTCAAAGTCGTGGGCGAAGTCGTCCATATTGGCCGAGGCCAGTTTCAGGCGGCGCAGGAAGAAGTTGTAAATCAGCACAGCGGGTACAGCGACGGCGATGCCCACACCAGTGGCGATCAGTGCATGACCGATAGGGCCAGCCACGGTTTCAAGGCTGGCCGAACCGCTGGCGCCGATGCTTTGCAGGGCTTCCATGATGCCCCACACCGTCCCGAACAGGCCGATGAAGGGCGCGGTGCTGCCGATACTGGCGAGAATCGCCTGGCCGCTTTCCAATGCGCGGCGTTCCTTTTGAATCTGCTGGCGCAGGTTGCGTTCCAGACGGTCTGAACGGTTGATGGTGTGCGCCAGTTGTTGAGTATTGCGCGGTGTGTCATCGACGATCATGGCTTCAAAGCCGCTGTTGGCAATGCGCGCCAAAGAGCCGGGATACTGGCTGGCGTGTTCGGCAGCTGTGAGTAGATCGGGCGCGGCCCAGAACGCTTTGCTGAACTGGTTGTTCTGGGATTTCTGACGCAGGTATTGCGATGACTTGATGAGCAGCAAGGCCCAGCTCACCACCGAAAACAGCACCAGTGCCCACAGCACTCCAGGGACAATCATGGAAGACATCGACTCGTTCATGGCTACACCTCGCACAGTGTCTAAATAGGTAAGTGTCGGTAACCGACAGGGTTATTCCGGTAATTTGAAAGCGATGGTTTGGGTGGCAAAACCTTCTATGGGCGTGTCACCGCGTTTGGCCGGGACAAACTTCCAGTTGCGTACGGCTTCGACCGCTGCGTCATCCAACGCTTGTTTGCCGCTGGACTTGGTCACTTCCACGGTGCCAGCACGGCCGTTGGGCAACACTTTGATGCGCAATACCACGGTGCCTTCCCAACTGCGGCGCAACGCCAGAGATGGATATTCCGGCGGCGGGTTGCCCAGGCTCGCCAACCCGGATACGGCAGCGGTTTCCTTGACCGGGCCGGGTGCTGCGGCGGGCGCTGGCGGGGCGGTAGGC
>NZ_WIWC01000166.1 GCF_009600315.1 Pseudomonas helleri
GACTTCACCTGGGACGGCAAAGACGCCGATGGCGAGCTGCTGGAGAAGGGCTCTTACACCTTCAGCGCCTCGACCAAAACTGACGCCGGTACAACGGCGTTGACCACCTACCTGCCAGCCACGGTCAACAGCGTGACCCTGAGCAAGACCGGTGGCGAAATCATGCTCAACCTCGCCGGGCTGGGCAGCATTGGTATATCAAAAGTCCAGACGATAGGCCTTTAAGGAGAGACATATGTCATTCAATATCGGCCTTAGCGGCCTGTATG
>NZ_WIWC01000167.1 GCF_009600315.1 Pseudomonas helleri
GCGTATCTATGCACTGGCCGCCGGCTACGAGGATCTCAACGATCATGACGGCCTGCGCCATGACTACGCGCTGCAGACTGCGGTCAACCGCCTGCAACCGCTGGCCGGCAAATCCACTCTGGGGCGCCTGGAACAGCAAGCCGATCGCGAAACGGTGGTGCAAGCCCATCGCCTGCTGTGGGAGCACTTCATCGCCCAGCATGACCAGGCGCCGGCTGAGATCGTGCTCGACTTCGATGCGACCGATGTGCCGGTGCATGGTGATCAGG
>NZ_WIWC01000168.1 GCF_009600315.1 Pseudomonas helleri
CGCCTGCACATAAACCGGTTGTGGTTGCACATAGACCGGGTGTTCTACGTAAACCGGGCGTTGTTGGCTGGCGACTATCGAGCCAACAACCGTAGCACCGACCACTGCGCCAACCAGCGCCGGGCCAGCACCCCAACCGCCATGGGCGGATGCCTGGCCAGCGACAGCCAGGGCGCCGATCAGCAAAGCAACTTTGGGGAAGGTACGCATCATGACGATTCCTCTGCTTTCAACCCCGCGTCTTGGCCTGCACCAGGCCATATGAAAT
>NZ_WIWC01000169.1 GCF_009600315.1 Pseudomonas helleri
GTATAGCGCAGTCCGGTAGCGCGCCTGCTTTGGGAGCAGGATGTCAGGAGTTCGAATCCCCTTACCCCGACCATTTTCTGCCCGGCAGTTATGGGTGTAGAAAATTCGGTACTGATGCCAGTCGCATTAGCTACCTTAAAAAAAGCGTCCGCAGGGGCGCTTTTTTTATACAGTTGTCATTGAAATATGCAGTTCCGCGATAGCTCAGTTGGTAGAGCAAATGACTGTTAATCATTGGGTCCCTGGTTCGAGTCCAGGTCGTGGAGC
>NZ_WIWC01000170.1 GCF_009600315.1 Pseudomonas helleri
TTCTTGTACAGAACAAATAGTTTGTACAAGTTTATTGTTAAGGAGTGTCTCGTCCAACCGATCGTGGCGTAACGGCGTAGTCGCTGAAGAGGAACGAAGGCTGCGAGCTTTTAAAGATCAAAAGATCGCGAGGCAAGCTCGCTCCTACGGATTGTATTGATCGTCGTAGCAATTGCCGAGCTTGGCGCGGCTACGTCCATGAAGAGTGAATGGGATATCGTGTCGATCCGCTCAACCCTCCAAGGAAGCCAATGCTCAGTTCACTCA
>NZ_WIWC01000171.1 GCF_009600315.1 Pseudomonas helleri
TTACCCATGTGCTCGACCAAATAGATCAGCATCTGCATGGGCACGGGGTTCCTACGAGCTAGCTCTCGCATCTGCTTCATGTAGCTACGGTTGAGCTGGACGAAGTTGTAATTCTCGACGCTTGAAACCTGTTTCTCAGTCTCTTCCATGGTGGTACTCATCAGTCTCGTTTCGTACTACTGGTTGTACACACATGCGTACTGGTTGTAAACCTAGGCGAACTGGTTGAACAACAGAGTACACCCCAGGAGTGTACTGGTGAGTGC
>NZ_WIWC01000172.1 GCF_009600315.1 Pseudomonas helleri
GTGCCGTGGCGTGTGTTGCACGCTGATCCAGTGGTCACGGGTGAATTCGTCAATCGCCCAGTCACCATTGAAACGGCCAAGCCCTGAGTTCTTTTCACCGCCAAAAGGTGCGTTGGCTTCGTCGTTGACCGGGATGTCGTTGACGTGGGTCATGCCTGCTCTCACTTTGCGGGCAAAGGTGACGGCGCGCTCCAGGTTGGTACTGAAGACGGCGCTGGAAAGGCCGAATTCGGTGGCGTTGGCCAATTCCAGGGCATGGGCTTCGT
>NZ_WIWC01000173.1 GCF_009600315.1 Pseudomonas helleri
CAGTAGCCCCTTTTTTTCACTTTCGGCAGCATCATGCCACGACCTAAATCGGCTGGTTTTCATACCATTCTGCACAATGTGCAATCGGATGCTTTCTCTGGTGTGCATACTGGACCTTTACTGTCCGACTTACCCCAATATACTAAGAGCAGCCCCTCTCCGCAGAGGGGCTTTTATCAGTTATTAATTTATATATTAAGATTAATCCGACTCTTTATTCCAAGCGTTAATTTCTGAAATTATGCCCCACTGACCACTTCTAGCT
>NZ_WIWC01000174.1 GCF_009600315.1 Pseudomonas helleri
TCGCCGATGGTAGTGTGGGGTTTCCCCATGTGAGAGTAGGTCATCGTCAAGATTAAATTCCAAAATCCCTGTCTGCTCGCGCAGACGGGGATTTTGTTTTTGTATAAGTACAAGCTTTGTAAAAAGATTGTACTGCTGATCAGGCCATTTGCCTGGTGAGCAATTCGATTGAAAGTGGCTGGGAATTAGGTGTTGACAGCAGCGTGTAACGCTGTAGAATTCGCCTCCCGCTAACGAGAGATCGGAAGCGCAAGTGGTTGATGT
>NZ_WIWC01000175.1 GCF_009600315.1 Pseudomonas helleri
TACACCTTGTCCTCCCTGGACATGCCCTCGCGCATTCCTTGCGCTTGTATCGGTATAGCCCAGCCATGACGGGTGCCGCTCACGCAACGATTTCAGCATGTTTAAAGCGTTATCAGCGTTAGGTAGCTGACCTGAATGGACGATTAGTCCCGGCGCCTTACCAGCTAGATCCTACAAGTAAGCCCCGTGTGCAGGGCTAGGCTTTGGGCAGGTCGACACAGGACGTGTCGGCGAGTGAAGGCCAGGGTGGCACACATGAGT
>NZ_WIWC01000017.1 GCF_009600315.1 Pseudomonas helleri
GGCCCGATCGCGGCTGGCTCGACGTCCTGCCTCGCCACCCCCATAACAGCACCTGCGTTCAGCCTCCTGTGAGGGGCCTCAGTGTTGGTTTCACTTTTTCGGTGGCGGCAGTGAGATTGTTTTATAAGCAATAAGCAATAAGCAATAAGCAACAAGCAACAAGCAACAAGCTTAAGGCTCGGCAGTTATAGTGCTGACAGTTTTTTATTGGGAGAACAACCCGTGCGTGTGGCTCTTTTTTTATCGACCTGGCTGTTGTGTCTGGGTGCAATGGCGACTCCCAACGAACCGGCAACTCTGGACCGCACAAGCTGGCCAGAACCTTTAACCAGCCCTGCCTTGTTCGACGTAGCCTCGCGCGCGGAAATCCTCACCTTCGCCCATGCTTTACTGGCCACCGAAGCACTGGATGAGAACGCCCTGAAACAGCGTCTCAACCTTAAAAACATTAACCTCGACTCAATCGACACTGTTCGTCAGCGCCTGGTTAACTACAACGCCGCCCAGCAAAGCTGTGATCAGGATGCATCGTTTTGTTATTTAATCGAAGACATGCCTACGCTGCGCGAACAGGCCGGCAAGTTTGCAGTGGCCGACGATTCGTTTTATGCCGCGTGGGCCGAACCCAGTCGTGAGTTTCATCGCCGTTATCTGGATGAACAATTACGACTGGCCGCATTGTTCCCGCAAACCGGCAGTGAGATCGGGTTGTATGGCGCGCACGAGTTCAATGGCGCCGAGATGAATGATCGGCTCTTTCTGTTGACCTTCGCCAGCGGACCCAGCCAATTGCCGGGCACAACCGACTGGCTCACCGACTACTTGCGCAAGCAATCCATGAGCGCGACCTTCTTTGTGCTCGGCAATAGCCTGCAAGCGCGCCTCGATAAAACTTCGCAACAGGCCGTACGGTCACTCTACAAGGGGCAGTGCGTGGGCGTGCAGGGTTGGGAATACCGCTCGCACAGCCATTGGCAAGACTGGCAAAACTCAATTCTGCGCAGTAACGCACTGGTTAAACAGCAGTTGCCCGACAGTCATGTCCCTTTGTTCCGCCCACCCTATGGGCAACGTCGGGCGGACAGTGGCGAATTTTTCCAGTCTCAGGGCTTGCAGGTGGCCTTGTGGAACATTGACTCGCAAGACAAGGCAGCCAGCCTGACGGCCGAGCAGTCGGCGCATCGGGTGCTGACCCTTATGCTGTTATGGCGTCATGGCGTGATTGCTTTTCACGACACACAAGACAAAGTGCGCACCGCCTTGCCCTGGTTATTGAAGGCGACGGCGCAAAATGGTTTGGGCTGGGAGGGGTGTGAAGACCGGATGCCCGCCAGTGATGGCGGGCGATGAGTTTAAAGAAGGCGTAAGGCCATCTCGGAGCCAGCACGCAGATATTCAACCTGAGCCACGATGGCGTCCTTGACGATGGCTTCACCGGTGTCAGTGAGCTTGGCTTTTTTGGCATCAATGACGGATAGCTGGAGTAACTGCATGGCAACGTCCATCGCCTTTTGGAAGGCGGTGATGTTGTTGTGTTGGCCAAACTCGCGAATCACTGCCTCCAAGCGCTCGTCTGCATTGTCGCGAAGTTGTTGGTATTCGGTAAAAGACACGTTGCCATCGTTATAAATATCGAGCAGCATCTGTTCCAGGGTTTTGGAAATCGGGGTCATACGGCCTCCTTCGGCATAAGCATTGAGGAATCAGGCTGAAAGCAGCCTGCCACGAAGCTTACGTGCGCCTTAAAGGAAGGGCAGACAAGACGAATCCGCGCTTTTTGTCAGATGCCACTGGCATTTCTGTCGGATGTTTAAATTCGGCTTTTTGCATCTGATGCAGTCGTTTTTTGGTGCAAAAGGGTATGACTATGTTTCAGGTAATTACTAAGCCTAGTAGCGATTTGAAATGGCGCCAAGCCCATTTTGTCAGTAAGAAAAAAATAGTTAAAAAGCGCAAGAAAAGCTTTTTTTTGTCACACAATTTGGAGTATTACGAAGACAGACCGCCGAAACCTGCAACACAGGTGGCGTCTTCCAAGACCCATCGGGCAGGACATTCATCTGGCAGGTTCAGGTGAATAGGCAGTCACTTCGAGGCGCAGCACTGTTGAGGTAATGCGTCGAATGGCTCCCACAAAGGTGACCGAGTATGGATGATCACGGACGCACTCCTTCTTCCAACCAGCCAATCCTTTATGTACTCGATACCAATGTTCTGATTCACGATCCAAATGCGTTGCTCAACTTCGAGGAACACCACGTCGCAATCCCGATGACGGTGCTCGAAGAACTCGACAAACTCAAGGCCGGTAAATTACTGGTGGCGGCTGAGTGTCGTCAGGCGATTCGGCTGATCGATCAGTTATTAGGCGTTGCCTGTCCTGAAGATGTCGAAAAAGGCGTGCCCATTCAGCGTGGCAAAAGCGGCCCCAAAGGCTTTCTTTCCATCCTGATGAACAAGCGCAGAGAACCCAATACGCTGCTGCCCGAAAACCTCAACGACAACATCATCATCAACCAGTTGATCGACTTGCATGCCCGCCGACCGGAATGGCATGTGGTGCTGGTGACCAAAGACATCAACATGCGCCTCAAGGCGCGTGCCTGCGGGATTGAAGCCGAAGATTACAGCACCGACCAATTGGTTGATGACGTGTCGATGCTGTCTCGCGGCTATCACACCATGACCGGCTCTTTCTGGGACCGTGTCAGCAAAGTTGAAACCCGTCAGGGGCATGGCCGTACCTGGCATCAGGTGCAGCTGGTGGATAATTTGCCCGCGGTGCACATCAACGAGTTCATCATCGACGAACAGGGCTTTGTCGGCTGGATCAAGGAAATTCGCAAAGACCACTTGCTGATTCTCGACCTGCATCAGGAGCCATTGCTGCATCAGGAGGCCTGGGGGCTTAAACCTCGGGACATTTATCAGGGGCTGGCGCTGTTCGCCTTGCTCGACCCGGATATTCATTTGGTCAACCTGTCGGGTGCGGCGGGTTCGGGTAAAACCATTCTGGCGCTGGCGGCGGCCATTGAGCAAACCATGGTCAGCAAACGCTACCGGCGCATCATCTGTACCCGCAGCGTGCAAGGGCTGGATCAGGAAATCGGCTTTTTACCAGGCACTGAAGCCGAGAAGATGGAACCTTGGCTGGGCGCGATCACCGACAACCTTGAAGCCCTGCATATGGAGGACGAAAGCACCCACGGCAGCGTTGATTACATCCTCAGTAAAGTGCCTTTGCAGTTCAAATCCCTCAACTACATACGGGGCCGCAGCTTCCAGCAAAGCCTGATTTTGATTGATGAGTGCCAGAACCTGACGCCGCACCAGATGAAAACCATCATCACCCGTGCGGGTGCGGGTTCTAAAGTGGTGTGCCTGGGTAACCTGGCGCAGATTGATACGCCTTATCTGTCAGCCACCAGTTCGGGGCTGACCTACCTGACGGAGCGTTTCAAAGACTTCCCCAATGGCGTGCACATTGCCCTGCAAGGGGTGCCTCGTTCGATTCTGGCCGAATACGCCGAATCCCATCTGTGACCCAGATCCGGGCGGCATAGCGCCGCCCGGTTTCATCTCGATCCATCCTCCCAATCCGTAGCCGCTGCCGAAGGCTGCGAACTAGAAACGGCATCTTTGCACCCTCTGAAGTGTGCACCGTTGTACGGCGAAGGCGTGCGGGTGATCAGTTTGATGTTCTGATGCGCGCTATTCGCGGGATGGATAGCCCGGCGGACTTGGGCAAACCTTACGCTCGGGTTTAAACTCGACCTTCCTGTCTGGAGTATTCCCGTGCTGACTCATTTAGATTCCCAAGGCCGCGCCAATATGGTCGACGTCACCGATAAAGCCGTGACGTCCCGTGAAGCCGTGGCTCAAGCGGTGGTGCGCATGCGCCCGGAAACCCTGGCCATGATCGTCAAGGGTGATCATCCCAAGGGCGATGTGTTCGCCGTGGCCCGTATTGCCGGTATTCAGGCGGCGAAAAAAACCGCTGACCTCATTCCCTTGTGCCATCCGTTGATGCTCACCAGCGTCAAAGTCGAACTCAGCGCCCAAGGCACCGAGGCGGTGCTGATCGTCGCGCGCTGCAAGCTCGCCGGGCAGACCGGGGTTGAAATGGAAGCCCTGACCGCCGCCAGTGTGGCGGCATTGACGATCTATGACATGTGCAAAGCGGTCGACCGCGGCATGACCATCGAAGGCGTGCGCGTGCTGGAAAAACTCGGCGGCAAGAGCGGTCACTTCAAGGCTGACCAAGCATGAAGCTGAACGTCATGTACTTCGCCCGCTACCGTGAAGCATTGGGGGTGGATAGAGAAACGGTCGAAGGCGAGTTCGCCACCCTAGAGCACTTGCGTGCGCATTTGCTGCAACGCAAAGACGTCTGGCAGGTACTGGCAGAGCCCAACCTGATGTGTGCGCGCAATGAAGAGCTGTGCAAGCTCGATGAACCCTTGGCGGAAGGCGACCATGTGGCGTTTTTCCCACCGGTCACGGGAGGCTGAACATGTCGATTCGGATACAAGAGGCAGCTTTTGATCCGGGGGCCGAGGTCAACGCCCTGCACGCGGCCAATCTGGGGGTCGGCGCGGTGGTGAGCTTTGTGGGCTATGTGCGCGACTTCAATGACGGGCGCGACGTGGCGGGGCTGTTTCTGGAGCATTACCCCGGCATGACCGAAAAAGCCTTGGCCAAGATCATGGCCGAAGCCGAGCAGCGCTGGCCGTTGCTCAAACTGTACGTGCTGCACCGTGTGGGCGCGCTGGAGCCGGGTGAACCCATTGTGTTTGTTGGCGTGGCCAGTGCCCATCGCCAAGCCGCCTTCGATGCCTGCGCCTTCGTCATGGACTACCTGAAAACCCGTGCGCCATTCTGGAAGAAAGAACAGACCTGCGAAGGTCCGCGCTGGGTCGAAGGACGGGCCAGCGATGAAGCGGCGGCAGAGCGCTGGCGTAGCAGCTGACGAGTAGTGCGAGGCAGCGATCGAGTTGCGAAGCGTTCGCAGAATGGGACGCTTCGGTGTGTCAGGTTTTACGACGGCTTTGCCGCCGATCGCAGCCTTCTTGCCTCGTCAGCGGCAAGATCCGTACAGGTGAACGCGAGGTTTCACGCCGTTTCTGTTGGGTCCTGCGGTTTGCGTACGGCGCATACCACCGGGCGCAGCAGCTCTGTCGGCGGGGTTTCGCAGCTGATTTTGCGGCCCAGCATGGCTTCGATGGACGGCAGTTGGTAGGAGTCGTCTTCGCCTGCAAAGCTGATAGAGACGCCGCTGGCACCCGCACGGCCGGTTCGGCCAATGCGGTGCACGTAATCGTCCGGCACTTCAGGCAGGGTGAAGTTGATCACGTGGCTGATGCCGTCGATGTGAATCCCGCGACCCGCTACGTCGGTCGCCACCAATACGCGGATTTTGCCTTCGCGGAAGCCTTCGAGGGTTTTGATCCGTTTGTGCTGCGGCACGTCGCCGGACAGTTGCGCGGCGTTGATGCCATCGCGTACCAGACGCTCTTCAATGCGGCGTACTTCGTCTTTGCGGTTGGCGAAGACGATCACGCGTTCCCAGCCATTGTCGTTCACCAGATTGAACAGCAATTTGTATTTGTCTGCACCGGCCACGGCGTAGACATGCTGTTCCACCAGTTCGTTGGCACGGCTTGGCGCTTCGATTTCAACAATGGCCGGGTCGGTGGTCCATTGCTTGGCCAGGTTCATCACGTCTTCCGTAAAGGTCGCGGAGAACAGTAGGGTCTGGCGCTCGGCTTTCGGCGGGGTCTGACGAATGATCTGACGCACTTGCGGGATAAAGCCCATGTCGAGCATGCGGTCGGCTTCGTCGAGGACCATGACTTCGACCATGTCCAGATGGACTTCGCCGCGCTGGTTGAAGTCCAGCAAGCGGCCCGGTGTGGCGACCAGGATGTCGCAGTGGCGGGCTTCGAGTTGTTTGAGCTGTTTGTCGAAGTCCATGCCGCCGACGAATGCCATGACGTTGAGGTCGGTGTACTTGGTGAGGTCGGCGGCGTCTTTGGCGATTTGCACCACCAGCTCGCGAGTCGGCGCAATGATCAACGCGCGCGGCTCACCCATGTACCGCTCTTTGGGCGGTGGGGTTTGCGTCAATTGGCTGATGATCGAAATCAGAAAGGCTGCGGTTTTGCCGGTGCCGGTCTGGGCACGGCCGATGGCGTCGCGGCCGCTCAGTGTATAACCCAGCACCTGAGCCTGAATCGGTGTGCAATACGGGAAGCCCAGGTCCTGAATGGCGTGCATCAGTTCGGGGGCCAGGTTGAAGTCGTGAAAGCGGGTTTTGCCTTCTTGCGGCTCAACGACGAAATCTTCGAGTTTCCAGGGAATGACCGGCGGCTTGGGCGCCACTTCACGGCGCGGTTTGGTCACTTTGGGTTTTTCGATGCGCTGCGGTTCTGGTGCTGAAAGGGCTGCGGGAGTGTTCACCGCGGCGGTTTCAGGCGCCGGACGGGCAGGCTGCTGTGCATCAGTACGCGGGCCTTGGCTGGCTCCAGGCGTGGTTGAAGCTGGCGCGAGCGGCTCAGCTTCGGTTTTACCAAATATTTTTTTGAGTGCTTTGAGCACGGTCATCTCATCAGTTGGTTAAGGAGTGTACGCCGGGCAGTGTAATGCAAGTCGCGTGCTCGGCGTAGGTGAACGACAGGATGTTTCGGTTTTAGCCCAGACGGTCTTTCAGCCAGGCACCGATGTCATTGATTTCTTCTCGTAACACTTCATGACCCATGGGGTATTCCTGCCACATAACGGCAACACCCAGATTTTTCAAATGCTCATACGCCGAACGGCCCATCGCGTTTTGAACGACGTCATCGTATTGACCATGCAGGCACAAAGCAGGGGTGCGTTGCTGGCTGGCTGACAATTGGAGTTGGTTGTCAAACGTCGGTGCGTAGGTGGAGAGGGCGATGACGCCACCCAAGGCACCCTGCCATTTCAAATAGGCCGTGTGATAGACCACGGCGCCACCTTGCGAAAACCCGGCGAGAAAAATACGGCTGGCGTCTATTCCGGCACTTTTCTGTTCTTCGATCAGTTCAATGACGGTCGCGGCGGACGCCTCAAGCTCCGATTCGCTGATGGAGCGCGCCGGGCTCATGGCTTTGATGTCGTACCAACTCGGCATGGCATAACCACCATTAATGGTGACCGGCCGGTTCGGCGCCTGAGGCAAAACAAAGCGCGTCGTCGGCAGCGTCTCCAGCAGCATTTCGGCTACCGGCTGGAAGTCGGTTTGGCCGGCACCTAAACCGTGAAGCCAGATAACACAGGCATCGGCGGTCTTTGGGGGCTGGATAATCAAGGGGTGGGTCATGGCTGCTCCATCGTTGGGCGTGTGCGCAGATCGAGTGCGCGACAAAGGTGCGTGATCGTTCAATCGTTGAAATATTTGAAAATGTCTTGGGCGTATTCACTGAAAAATAAGGCGCAACGGCGAAGGACGCAAGAGTGGTACGCGCTTTGCTATGTGCTACAGGGCGTTAAAGCTTCCCTCTCGGCGGTAACACTAACAGGCCATTACCGGGCGGGGCAGCAAAAAAGCCTGACGGCGAAGTTAGACAGGGAAAGCAACAGCTCAAGTGAGCGCTTCAGTGTGAAGGTTAGTGCGATGCACCCATCGCTCAAGGCTTATGCCGCTTGACCCAATAAAAAGCCAACACGGGTCAACAGTGCCTCACAAGGGGGCGGCGGGTCTTGTTCAAACACAACATAAGCAGCACTTGGAGGTTTGAATGAAGCAACTGAAATCCACCCTGGCTTTGGCCACTGCCGCCATCGTGTTAAGCGTCAGCGGTTTTGCCAACGCCGGCGCGACGCTCGATGCGGTTAAAAAGAAGGGATTTGTGCAGTGTGGTGTCAGCGATGGTTTGCCCGGTTTTTCGGTGCCTGACAAAGACGGCAAGATTTTGGGGATCGATGCTGATATTTGCCGCGCTGTAGCGGCAGCCGTCTTTGGTGATGCAACCAAGGTCAAATTCAGCCAATTGAATGCCAAGGAGCGTTTTACTGCGCTGCAATCAGGGGAAGTGGACGTGCTGTCGCGCAATACCACCTGGACCAGTTCTCGTGACGCGGGCATGGGCATGGTCTTTGCCGGTGTGACCTATTACGACGGCGTTGGCTTTTTGGTGAACAAAAAGCTGGGCGTTAACAGTGCCAAGGAACTGGACGGTGCGACCATTTGCATACAGGCCGGTACCACCACTGAGCTGAACGTCTCGGACTACTTCCGCGCCAATAACCTGAAATACACCCCGATCACCTTCGATACGTCCGATGAAAGCGCCAAGTCGCTCGAAAGCGGTCGTTGCGACGTACTGACCTCCGACAAGTCCCAGCTTTATGCGCAACGCAGCAAGCTGGCTAACCCGAATGATTACGTGGTGTTGCCTGAAACCATCTCCAAAGAACCGCTGGGGCCCGTGGTTCGCAAGGGCGACGAAGACTGGTTCAGCATTGTGAAGTGGACGCTGTTTGCCATGCTCAATGCCGAAGAAGCCGGTGTGACCTCGAAGAACGTTGTAGAAGAAGCCAAATCGACCAAAAACCCGGACGTGGCCCGTTTGCTGGGCGCTGACGGTGAGTACGGCAAAGACCTGAAACTGCCGAAGGACTGGGTGGTGCAGATCGTCAGCCAGGTCGGTAACTACGGTGAAGTCTTCGAGAAAAACCTCGGTAAAAGCACCCCGTTGGCCATTGACCGCGGGCTGAACGCCTTGTGGAACAACGGCGGCATCCAATACGCACCACCTGTGCGCTGATAGCCCTGTTACCCGGCAGGCCAACTGCCGGGTGATGTTGTGTTGATCCATCTTTCCTGGGGCATTTCATGCAGACAAAAGTCGGCGCACCCAAGCCGAGGCTCAGCCTCAGCGATCCACGTGTGCGTGCGTGGTTATTTCAGATCATCACCGTCGCGTTGGTGGTCTTCATGGGCTGGTATTTGTTCAACAACACCCAGACCAACCTGCAACACCGCGGTATTACTTCGGGTTTTGACTTTCTTGAACGCAGTGCCGGGTTTGGCATTGCGCAGCACTTGATTGATTACACCGAGTCTGACAGTTATGCCCGCGTCTTCGTTATCGGGTTGTTGAACACGTTGCTGGTGTCGGCCATCGGCGTGGTTCTGGCGACAATCCTCGGTTTTATCGTCGGCATTGCGCGGCTATCGCCGAACTGGATGATCAACAAGCTGGCGACGGTGTATGTGGAGGTATTTCGCAATATCCCGCCGTTGCTGCAAATCCTGTTCTGGTATTTCGCTGTTTTTCTGACCATGCCGGGGCCGCGTAACAGCCATAACTTCGGCGATCTTTTCTACATGAGCAGCCGCGGCCTGAACATGCCGGCGGCCATTGGCACCGACGCGTTCTGGCCGTTTGTGGTCAGTGTGGGACTGGCGCTGGTGGCGATTGTGTTGATGGTTCGTTGGGCCAACAAACGTTTTGAAGACACCGGCGTGCCCTTTCATAAGTTCTGGGCCGGGTTGGCACTCTTGCTGGTGATCCCTGGGCTGTGCGTGCTGGTGTTCGGTTCACCGGTGCATTGGGAAATGCCACAGCTCAAGGGTTTCAACTTTGTGGGCGGCTGGGTGCTGATCCCTGAACTGTTGGCGTTGACCATTGCCTTGACCGTTTACACCGCTGCATTCATCGCCGAGATCGTGCGTTCGGGCATCAAGTCGGTCAGTCATGGCCAGACCGAAGCCGCGCGTTCTTTGGGGCTGCGGCCTGGGCCGACGCTGCGTAAGGTGATCATCCCGCAAGCGTTGCGGGTGATTATTCCGCCGCTGACCAGCCAATACCTCAACCTGGTGAAAAACTCGTCGCTGGCGGCGGGCATCGGCTACCCGGAAATGGTTTCACTGTTTGCCGGTACCGTGCTGAACCAGACCGGCCAAGCCATTGAAGTCATCGCCATCACCATGAGCGTTTACCTGGCCATCAGCATCAGCATTTCGCTGTTGATGAACTGGTACAACACGCGCATTGCGCTGATCGAGCGATGAGGACGCGACTATGACGACTCATGTTTTCAAACCCGACATGCCGCCGCCGGGCAACCGCATCGGCATCGTCGCTTGGGCCCGGGCCAATCTGTTTTCCAGTTGGCTCAACACGCTGCTGACCTTGTTTGCCTTTTACCTGATCTGGCTGATCCTGCCGCCGCTGCTGAGCTGGGCGATTTTCGATGCCAATTGGGTCGGCAGTACGCGGGCCGACTGCACCAGGGACGGCGCTTGCTGGGTGTTTATCCAGCAGCGTTTTGGCCAGTTCATGTATGGCTATTACCCGCGTGAACTGCGCTGGCGCGTCGACCTGACGGTGATCCTGGCCGTGGTGGGGGTGGCGCCGCTGTTTATCTCGCGGTTCAAGCACAAGGCGGTCTACGGGCTGAGCTTTCTGGTGCTGTACCCGATTG
Organism: Pseudomonas helleri; assembly: GCF_009600315.1. GTDB lineage: Bacteria > Pseudomonadota > Gammaproteobacteria > Pseudomonadales > Pseudomonadaceae > Aquipseudomonas > Aquipseudomonas helleri_A. The sequence continues at coordinate 10,456 of NZ_WIWC01000017.1, forward strand.
TGGCGTACAGCCTGTTGCATGGCGGTTACTTTGGCCTGAGCAACGTGGCCACCAGCCAGTGGGGCGGACTGATGCTGACACTGGTGATTGCCACGGTCGGTATTGCCGGTGCCTTGCCGCTGGGGATTTTGCTGGCGCTGGGACGGCGTTCCGACATGCCGGCCATTCGCGTGGTGTGTGTGACTTTTATTGAGTTCTGGCGCGGTGTGCCGCTGATCACCGTGCTGTTTATGTCCTCGGTGATGTTGCCGCTGTTTCTGCCCGAAGGCATGAACTTCGACAAACTGCTTCGCGCTTTGATCGGGGTAATTCTATTCCAGTCGGCCTATGTGGCAGAGGTGGTGCGCGGGGGCTTGCAGGCTATCCCCAAGGGCCAGTACGAAGCAGCGGCAGCGATGGGGCTGGGGTATTGGCGCAGCATGGGCCTGGTGATCTTGCCGCAAGCCTTGAAGCTGGTCATCCCCGGCATTGTTAACACCTTTATTGCCCTGTTCAAGGACACCAGCCTGGTGATCATCATCGGTCTGTTCGACCTGCTCAACAGCGTCAAGCAAGCGGCTGCCGACCCTACATGGCTGGGTATGGCGACGGAAGGCTATGTGTTTGCGGCGTTGGTGTTCTGGATTTTCTGTTTTGGTATGTCCCGCTACTCCATGCATTTGGAGCGCAAGCTGGACACCGGCCATAAGCGTTAGGAGTGCGACATGAGTGAAGCCATCAAAAAACCTGCGAGCGCTGAAGGCATTATTCAGATGCAGGGTGTTAACAAGTGGTACGGCCAGTTCCACGTGCTCAAGGACATCAACCTGAACGTGCAGCCGGGTGAGCGAATTGTATTGTGCGGGCCTTCGGGGTCGGGCAAGTCGACGACCATCCGTTGTCTCAATCGCCTCGAAGAGCACCAGCAAGGGCGTATCGTGGTTGACGGCGTAGAGTTGACCAATGACATCAAGCAGATCGAAACCGTACGCCGTGAAGTGGGCATGGTGTTTCAGCATTTCAACCTGTTCCCGCACCTGACCATTTTGCAGAACTGCACGCTGGCACCGATGTGGGTGCGCAAGATGCCCAAGCGTCAGGCTGAAGAAATTGCCATGCATTATCTGGAGCGGGTGCGCATTCCAGAGCAGGCGCACAAGTACCCGGGACAGTTGTCGGGTGGTCAGCAACAGCGGGTAGCGATTGCCCGGGCGCTGTGCATGAAGCCCAAAATCATGTTGTTCGATGAACCAACCTCAGCCCTTGACCCGGAAATGGTCAAGGAGGTGTTGGACACCATGATCGGCTTGGCCGAAGACGGCATGACCATGCTCTGTGTGACCCATGAAATGGGCTTTGCACGTACGGTGGCCAACCGGGTGATCTTTATGGACAAGGGTGAAATCGTGGAGCAGGCCGCGCCCAATGACTTCTTCGACAACCCTCAAAACGATCGGACCAAGCTGTTTTTGAATCAGATTTTGCATTGATCCAAACGCACCCTATGTAGCCGCGGCCGCAGGCTGCGATAAGGGCCGAAGGACCTTCGTTTGTTGTTCCAACCGGGGTCGCTTCGCAACCCATCGCAGCCTGCGGCAGCAACTACAGGGAGAGGGGGGGGCGTGCTTTCTCGCGCTGCTGTTGCTTCTGCTCCAGCAGCGAATTGATGTCTGCACATTCATTGAGGGTCTCTAACTCAGCCACTAGTTCGGGGTGGCGATCGAGTAGGCGCATCAATACAAACAAGGGCTTGGGAGGCTCCACTTCGGCCCGTTCGTAGCGGCTAAATGCGTTGTGACCACCACCGGACAAGAGTTGTACCGCGCTTTTCTGGGTGAAATGCAACTTGCGCCTAATGCGTTTGATCTCGTCAGCCATGACCCGCTTGGCATCTTCGATCAGTTCATCTCCTGCCTGGGCATACCGTTCTGCGCTAGGGGCGTCGAACTCTACTTCCCCGCACTTCGCACATTCATGGCCCGTCAGGCCGTGCACGGGGCGAGTCAATTGTTTGAAGCATACGGTGTAAGTGCGGTCTTTGAAGGCTTGCAGTGCGTCAGGCGCACCGCAGGTGTAGCAACCGAGTTTGTTCATCAGTCTTTTTCCTTGAAGGCGATGACGGGCGGCCCTCCACCGGGTCGATAAGTCACCTTGATGTAAATAAACAAGCCGTAAGCTTCGGTGTGATAAACGTCCTGCCACACCCGGTGGTCAGCATGAGTGGTCATCGACTTGTACAGCGCCCGGCGCTCCAGTGACGATATCACTCGCAGCATTTGCGCCAGTGTCAGCCCCATCGTCCGCCCGCCATCCAACGCGCTTTTAGTAAATGCCACAGCACCGAGCCGACGGACGTCGTCCTGTATGCAAGAGAGATCGTAGTGAGGTGTTTTCTTTTCCATAAGAGGCGGCCTCGATAAGCGTGAAATTACCCTTTAAGGGTTTTTTGTGCAACGACTAATTGTCTTTTAAAGCTGACCTCTTATCTCTAGCGAATTGCCTCATCGCGTGGGTCTGACTAACATGTCGGAAAATTCATCCAATGATTGGATGAAAAGGCGAATTTCATGACAGAAGCTTCCCCACTGATCAAACGTTCACTGGTCGATCAGGCCCTTGAACAACTGCGCACGCGAATCAAAGACGGTGCCTGGGAGGTCGGGCAGCGTTTGCCTACCGAGCCCGAACTGGCTGCAGAGCTGGGTATCAGCCGTAATACCGTGCGCGAGGCCATGCGCGTGCTGGCCTTTGCCGGGTTGATCGAGATTCGCCAGGGCGACGGCAGTTATTTGCGAGGGCGTGTCGATCCCATGGGCACCCTGCGCGCGTTGTCTTCCTGTTCGCTGGAGCAAATACGCGAGACACGGCACATCCTGGAAGTTGAAGCCATTGGCTTGGCGGCCTTGCGCCGTACTGAGGAAGATTTGCGTCTGCTGCATCTGGCGCTGAAGGAAAGTGAACAGCATTACCACGGTGAGCTCGACACGTTTATTGGCTGCGATTTGCTGTTTCACCAACGCTTGATCGATGCCGCGCACAACCCTGCATTGAGTGAGTTGTATCGCTACACCTCAAGCATCGTCTCCAGCCAGATACGTTCGACGTTGGCCGTCCAGCCTCGTCGCCAGTCGGTATTTGATTTGCACATTGACCTCTTGGCGGCTGTTGAACAGCATGACCCGCAACGGGCGATGGCGCTTTGCCGGACGTTGATCAATGAACCCTGAACCGGAGAAAACCATGGCCCGCTTCACCGAGCCTGTTCACCCTGTGGACGATCTGGAAGAACTGCTGATAGACGCCGAAGTCGATGACGAGCCAGTGCCGCTCGCACCTCCCGTTGTCGTGCGCCCGTGGTTGCTGTTGCTGGGGTTGGTGCTGGTGGCGTTGAACCTGCGTCCGGCCCTGTCGAGCATGGCGCCTTTGCTTTCGCAGGTGTCTGACAGCCTGGGTTTGTCTGCGGCTCAGGCGGGTTTGTTAACCACCTTGCCGGTGCTGTGTTTGGGGCTGTTCGCACCGTTGGCGCCCATACTGGCACGGCGTTTCGGGACTGAGCGGGTGGTGCTGGGGATATTGCTGACACTGGGCGGCGGCATTGCTCTGCGCAGCATGCTGGGGGAGGTCGGGTTATTTGCCGGGAGCATTTTGGCGGGCGCCAGTATTGGCGTGATCGGCGTATTACTGCCGGGCATCATCAAACGTGATTTTGCCGGGCATGCGGGCACGATGACTGGCGTGTACACCATGGCCTTGTGTCTTGGTGCTGCATTGGCGGCCGGTGCCACGGTGCCGTTGAGTCATGCAATGGGCAACAGCTGGGCGTTGGGCCTGGGCTTTTGGGCATTGCCGGCATTGATCGCGGCGATCTTCTGGTTGCCGCAAACGGGCAAGCGTCAAGGCGCGCATAAAGTGGCTTACCGGGTGCGGGGGTTGCTGCGTGATCCGCTGGCGTGGCAAGTGACGCTGTACATGGGCTTGCAATCTTCGCTGTCGTACATCGTTTTTGGTTGGTTGCCTTCCATTTTGATGGGGCGCGGTTTAACGGCCACGCAGGCCGGGTTGGTGATGTCGGGTTCAGTCATCGTGCAATTGATTACGGCACTGACGGCACCGTGGTTGGCCACGCGCGGCAAGGATCAGCGGTTGGCGATCGTGCTGGTGATGAGCATGACCCTGGCCGGTCTGTTTGGCTGTCTATACGCGCCGATTGACGGTTTATGGGGCTGGGCGATTGTGTTGGGGTTGGGGCAGGGTGGGGCGTTCAGCCTGGCGTTGACCTTGATTGTGATGCGCTCACGCGATGCTCATGTGGCGGCCAACTTGTCGGGCATGGCTCAAGGCATTGGTTACACCGTGGCGTCCATGGGGCCGCTGGCCGTCGGCGTGGTGCATGAAGTGACAGGTGGCTGGAGTGCGCTGGGCTGGATTTTCGGGGTGATTGGCATCGCTGCCATCGTTGCCGGACTGGGTGCGGGGCGCATGCGTTATGTGAATGTGCAAAGCGAACGGCTCTGAAGGCGTAGTGTTTCTGCGGATAGCAGATTATCGTGCTCGGATTCTCCAGGGGAACGGACCTTGTCATGAGCCAAGCACATCAAGCATTGATCACTCAGTTCTATGAAGCTTTCCAACGCCTTGATGCCGAGGCAATGGCTGCCTGCTATACCGACGACGTGGTGTTCAGTGACCCGGTATTCGGTGAGTTGCGTGGCCGCAATGCCGGCGATATGTGGCGCATGCTGACGGCCCGGGCCAAGGACTTCAGCCTGACCTTTGACCGGGTGCAGGCTGACGCGCAGACGGGCAGCGCTCACTGGGTGGCGACCTATGTGTTCGGTCAGACCGGGGCAGTGGTGGTCAATGATATTGAAGCGAGGTTTGTGTTTCGTGACGGCAAGATTTGCGAGCATCACGATCACTTTGATCTTTGGCGCTGGTCGCGTCAGGCGCTGGGGGTTAAAGGTCTGCTGCTGGGGTGGACGCCATTGGTCAAAAACGCCATCCGGGGGCAGGCACAAAAAGGCCTTAAAGCCTTTCAGGCTGGTCGTGAGTAAACCCTGGTATGTGTATTTGGTAAGGGCGGCCAATGGGTCGCTGTACTGCGGGATCAGCGATGATCCGGTGCGCCGTTTTGCCAAGCATCAAACGGGTAAAGGGGCGCGTTTTTTTGCGTCGAGCCCGGCGGTGGCGCTGGTGTATGTCGAGTCGTGGCCTGACAAAGGCGAAGCGTTGCGTCAGGAGCGGCTGATCAAAAAACTCAGGAAGAGCGCCAAGGAATGCTTGGTGCTGAGTCAGGTGTTGACTGGAGACCCTCACCCCAGCCCTCTCCCAGAGGGAGAGGGAGCTTGATCTGCTTTTGCTTTTGCTTTTGCTTTTGCTTTTAGTCCCCTCTCCCTCTGGGAGAGGGTTAGGGTGAGGGCGCTGTTGAGGGTGGCTTCAATGCCGCCTCTATCGCCTCTGGCTTGAAGTCTCTGATCAACGTGCCGTTGACATCCAGAATCGGAATCCCGCGTCCGCCCAGCGCCTCGTACGCCTCACGTGCGGTTGCGTCCTTGTCGATATCAAACTCTTTGAACGGAATGCCTTTCTCGTCCAGAAAGCGCCGTGTAGCCTTGCAGTAGCCACACCACTCAGTGGCGTACAGCACGACCCGGGCGTCGGCCCGGGTTTGCTCGGATACAACACCTGAAGGGTTCAAGACCCGCTGGATTTTGCCCCAGTTCTGAAACACCACCACCACGATCAGAACAAACAGGACTTTCTTCAGAATCCCGTTGAACATTATTTGCTGCGCTTGAGCTGGTCGAGCAGTTGGGTCGGCAGGCCTTTAATAACCAAAGTGCCAGCCTCTTCGTCGAACTCGATCTTGGAGCCCAGCAGGTGCGCTTCAAAACTGATGGACAAGCCCTCAGCGCGACCCGTGAAGCGACGGAACTGGTTAAGGGTGCGTTTGTCAGCCGGAATTTCTGGCGACAGGCCGTAATCCTTGTTGCGGATATGGTCGTAAAAGGCTTTGGGGCGTTCTTCGTCAATCAGCTCGGACAATTCTTCGAGGCCCATCGGTTCACCGATCTTGGCCTGGCTGCTGGCGTAATCAACCAGCGTTTTGGTCTTCTCGCGGGCGGACTCTTCCGGCAGGTCTTCGCTCTCGACAAAATCGCTGAAGGCCTTGAGCAGTGTTCGGGTTTCACCGGGGCCGTCGACACCTTCCTGGCAGCCGATAAAGTCGCGGAAGTATTCCGAAACCTTCTTGCCGTTTTTACCTTTGATGAACGAAATGTATTGCTTGGACTGCTTGTTGTTTTGCCACTCGGAAATATTGATGCGTGCGGCCAGATGCAGTTGGCCAAGGTCCAGATGGCGTGAGGGGGTCACATCCAGTTCCTGGTTCACGGCCACGCCGTCGCTGTGGTGCAGCAAGGCAATGGCCAGATAATCAGTCATGCCTTGCTGATAGTGAGCAAACAGAACGTGCCCGCCCACTGAGAGGTTGGATTCCTCCATCAGCTTTTGCAGATGCTCGACGGCGACGCGGCTGAACGCGGTGAAATCGGTGCCGCCGTCAAGATACTCCTTGAGCCAGCCACTGAAGGGGTGCGCGCCAGACTCAGCATGGAAAAACCCCCACGCTTTACCTTGTTTGGCGTTATAGCTTTCGTTGAGGTCAGCGAGCATGTTCTCGATGGCTTGGGACTCGGCCAGTTCAGAGTCGCGGGCGTGGAGAACAGCGGGCGTACCGTCGGGTTTTTTTTCAATCAAATGGACGATGCAATGACGGATCGGCATGGGCTTCTCGGTGAGTAATGAGAGGGCAGGGCGCACACCCCGCAAAAGCGCCAAGTGTAACCCACCTGAGCGCCGGGGCAGCCTTTGCAGCCGGGTTTAGGGGGGGAGTCATCGCCCGGATGGGCTTTTTTACTGATTTAGAGCGATAAAGCTGACCAAATGGCTAGGTAGAGGCGGATATTTAGCCGTCTCTGTGCTAGTTTTGCCCGGTCTTGCGCTGTGTAATGGCGCAAAGCATGCATTCAGCAAGTGTCAGGTCGAACCAAACCCCGTTTTAGCACTCTACATCCGCGATTCGTCGTGAAAGCCAACGGGCGTGCCAGACCCCTGAGATCTGGCTCGATAGCTGACTTTGCACTCTGCAAACCAAATGAATTTGATAGGGAAGGACCATCTCAATGGCTATGACTAAAGACCAACTGATCGCTGATATCGCTGAAGCTATCGACGCGCCGAAAACTACCGCGCGTAACGCTCTGGACCAACTGGCTCAGATCGTTGCTGATCAATTGGAAAATGGCGGCGAAATCACTCTGCCAGGTATTGGCAAACTGAAAGTGACCGAGCGTCCTGCCCGTACTGGCCGTAACCCTTCGACTGGCGCTGCCATCGAAATCGCTGCCAAAAAAGTTATCAAGCTCGTTGTGGCCAAAGGCCTGACTGACGCTGTTAACAAGTAAGACCGATGTAAAAAAGCCGCGTTTCGGATCGCTCCGAAGCGCGGCTTTTTTATGCCCGCTGTTCCCGTAGCAGCTGCCGTAGGAACGAGGCTGCGTCCGGCGGCGAAGCCGTCGTAAATTCGGAATTCTCGGTTTTCCTGAAAAACCGGTGGCACCTTAATCTACGACGGCTTCGCCGCCGGACGCAGCCTCGCGCAGCTCGTCAGCTGCTACGAGGGTTTAGGCATTCAAACTGTTACTTCCAGTTCTTCTCGCGCCACTGCTGTTGCTGTTCTTTGTCGTGGAATGTCCAGGCCACAAAGCGGCTTTGCTTGTTGCCCTGTGACATGTCGACCACTTGGCTTTCGCGCACGCCGGCTTTTTTCAGTGCCGTCTGGATCGCCGGCAAGTTGGACGCCTTGGACACCAATACGCTAAACCACAGCACCTGACGGCCCACTTGCACGCTTTCGCGAATCAGTTGGGTCACAAAGCGCTGCTCGCCACCTTCGCACCACAACTCCGCCGCTTGACCGCCAAAGTTCAGAACGGGCAGTTTGCGCTTGGGATCAGCCTTGCCCAGTGCGCGCCATTTACGCTCGCTGCCGCGCGTCGCTTCATCGATGGAGGCATGAAACGGCGGGTTGCACATGCTCAGGTCAAAACGCTCAGCGCTGTCCAGAACATCCAGCAGGATCTTTTTCGGATCGGGTTGCAGGCGCAGGCTGATGGCTTTGTTCAAGCCGTTGGACTGCACGATCGCCTTGGCCGCTTTAACCGCAGTAGGGTCAACTTCGGTGCCCAGGAACTGCCAGCGGTATTCGCTGTGGCCAATCAGAGGGTACACGCAGTTTGCACCCATGCCGATGTCCAGTACGCGCACGCTCGGGCCACGCGGGATGACGCCATCGTTCATGGTGGCCAGCAGATCGGCCAGAAAGTGCACGTAGTCAGCGCGACCGGGCACAGGCGGGCACAGGTAGTCGGCCGGAATGTCCCAGTGGGCGATACCGTAGAACGCCTTGAGCAGCGCGCGGTTGAATACGCGCACGGCGTCCGGGTTGGCGAAGTCGATGCTTTCCTTGCCGTACGGATTGATGATGACGAACTCTGCCAGCTCAGGGCAGACCGAAATCAACTGCGGGAAGTCGTAACGGCCCTGATGGCGGTTGCGCGGGTGCAGGCTTGGCTTGACCCGTGGCTCAGCCGGTTTGGCGTCGCTGGCAGCCTTGGGCTTGTGGCGTGTGGCTTTGGAAGTGCGTGGGGTTGTCATGTTCAATTCATTCCACAAAAGCAATCGCGGGCAAGTCCTTAGTTCCTTTCAGAGCTAAGGGCTTGCCCGCGATCAGGTGCGCAGCTTTATTACAGGCTGGAAATCCGCGCGTGCTGTTCGGCCAATTTGCTCAAGGCTTGTTCGGCTTCGGCCAACTTGGTTCGTTCTTTTTCGATGACTTCAGCCGGAGCTTTGTCAACGAACGCGGCGTTAGAGAGTTTTCCACCTACGCGGGCCACTTCGCCGTTCAGACGCTGGATTTCCTTGTCCAGACGCGCCAACTCTGCATCTTTGTCGATCAGGCCGGCCATGGGCACCAGCACTTCCATCTCGCCTACCAGTGCGGTAGCCGACAACGGTGCTTCGGCGCCGTCTTGCAGCACGGTGATCGATTCGAGTTTAGCCAGCTTTTTGAGCAAGGCATCGTTCTCGGTCAGACGGCGCTGATCTTCGCTGCTGACGTTTTTCAGGTAGATCTGCAAAGGCTTGCCCGGGCCGATGTTCATTTCGCCACGGATGTTGCGAATACCCAGCATCAGGCCCTTCAGCCATTCGATATCGTCTTCGGCGGCCTGGTCGATGCGCGCTTCGTTCGGTACTGGCCACGGTTGCAGCATGATGGTCTTGCCTTCAACGCCGGCCAGCGGCGCGATGCGCTGCCAGATTTCTTCGGTGATGAACGGCATGAACGGATGGGCCAGACGCAACGCCACTTCCAGCACCCGAACCAGCGTACGGCGAGTGCCGCGCTGACGCTCAATCGGGGCATTCTCGTCCCACAACACAGGCTTGGACAGTTCCAGGTACCAGTCGCAGTACTGGTTCCAGATGAACTCGTACAAGGCTTGTGCCGCGAGGTCAAAACGGAACTGGTCGAGGTGACGGGTCACTTCGGCTTCGGTGCGTTGCAACTGCGAGATGATCCAGCGATCGGCCAGCGACAGCTCGTAAGCTTCGCCGTTTTGACCGCAGTCTTCGCCCTTGTCCAGCACGTAGCGTGCGGCGTTCCAGATCTTGTTGCAGAAGTTGCGATAGCCTTCAACACGGCCCATGTCGAACTTGATGTCGCGACCGGTGGACGCCAGCGAGCAGAAAGTGAAACGCAGGGCATCGGTGCCGTAACTGGCGATACCGTCAGCGAATTCGTCGCGGGTCTGCTTCTCGATTTTCTTCAGCAGTTTTGGCTGCATCAGGCCCGTGGTGCGTTTAGCCACCAGGTCTTCGAGTTCAATGCCGTCGATGATGTCCAGCGGGTCCAGTACGTTGCCTTTGGACTTGGACATCTTCTGGCCCTGACCGTCACGCACCAGACCGTGTACATACACCGTCTTGAACGGAACTTGCGGGGTGCCGTCTTCGTTTTTCACCAAGTGCATGGTGAGCATGATCATCCGGGCAACCCAGAAGAAAATGATGTCGAAGCCCGTCACCAGCACGTCAGTGGAGTGGAAGGTTTTCAGCGCGTCGGTTTTTTCCGGCCAACCCAGGGTGGAGAAGGTCCACAGGCCCGAACTGAACCAGGTGTCGAGGACGTCGTTGTCCTGTTGCAGCGCAACGTCCGGGCCCAGGTTGTTCTTGGCGCGCACTTCGGCTTCATCGCGGCCCACATAGACCTTGCCCGACTCGTCGTACCAGGCCGGAATTCGGTGGCCCCACCACAGTTGACGGCTGATGCACCAGTCCTGGATGTCGCGCATCCACGAGAAGTACATGTTTTCGTACTGTTTAGGTACAAACGCAATGCGACCGTCTTCAACGGCAGCAATGGCAGGCTCGGCCAACGGCTTGGTCGACACGTACCACTGGTCGGTCAACCAGGGCTCGATGATAGTGCCCGAGCGATCGCCTTTTGGCACTTTCAGGGCGTGATCGTCGACGCTGACCAACAGGCCTGCTTCGTCGAAGTCTGCGACGATTTGCTTGCGCGCCTCGAAGCGATCAAGCCCCGCGTATTTGGCGGGCAAGGTGCCGTCGATGGCGTCGTTCAGCGTGCCGTCGAGGTTGAACACTTGGGCTGCAGGCAGCACTTTGGCGTTCTTGTCGAAGATATTCAGCAAAGGCAGGTTGTGACGCTTGCCGACTTCGTAGTCGTTGAAATCGTGTGCCGGGGTGATTTTCACGCAGCCGGTGCCGAATTCAGGGTCGCAGTAGTCGTCAGCGATGATCGGGATGCGGCGGCCAACCAGTGGCAACTCGACAAACTTGCCGATCAGGGCTTTATAGCGTTCGTCTTCCGGGTTTACGGCGACTGCGGCATCACCGAGCATGGTTTCCGGGCGGGTGGTGGCCACAACCAGATAATCCAGACCCTCGGCGGTTTTCGCGCCGTCGGCCAGTGGGTAGCGCAGGTTCCACAGGAAACCTTTCTCGTCGTGGTTTTCCACTTCAAGATCGGAGATGGCCGTGTGCAACTTGGTGTCCCAGTTGACCAGACGCTTGCCGCGGTAGATCAGGCCGTCTTCGTGCAGGCGCACAAAGGCTTCTTTCACGGCTTCGGACAGACCGTCGTCCATGGTGAAGCGCTCGCGGCTCCAGTCTACAGACGAGCCGAGGCGACGAATCTGACGGCTGATATTGCCACCGGACTGCTCTTTCCATTCCCAGATCTTGTCGAGGAACTTCTCGCGGCCCAGATCATGACGGTTCAGACCCTGAGCTTCGATTTGGCGCTCAACCAGCATCTGGGTGGCGATACCCGCGTGGTCGGTGCCCGGCTGCCACAGGGTGTTGCGACCCTGCATGCGGCGGAAACGGATCAGGGCGTCCATGATCGCGTTGTTGAAGCCGTGACCCATGTGCAGGCTGCCGGTGACGTTCGGCGGCGGAATCATGATGGTGTACGGGTCGCCCGCGCCTTGCGGGGCAAAATAATTCTCTTCTTCCCAGGTTTTGTACCAGGAAGTTTCAATGGCGTGCGGCTGGTAGGTCTTATCCATGCGCGGCGGGACCCTATTGGCATTAATTCAGGAAAGCCGGCAAGTATAGCGGGGCGGGACGCGAAGGGCGAGTTGTACGCGGCCGCGAATGCGTAGCAGCTGCCGCAGGCTGCGTTCGGCGGCGCAGTCGTCGTGAAATCAGGCAATGCAATCCGTCAATTGGTGAGCGTTGTCAGGGTTGCGATCGCTTCGCAATCGGACGCAGCCTTCGGCAGCTGCTACGAAAAACCGCTCAGCTTTGGTGCTGCGCGAGCAACCGTTCCATGTGCGCTTCAAGGCGGCGTTTGATTTCGGTTTCGATGTGCGGCGTGAAATCGTTGATCACGTCCTGCATGATCGACTCGGCCGCCGTGCGCAGCTCGTTGTCCAGATGAACGAGCAGGGCGTCCGGCTGTTTTTGCGGCTTGGGCGCCGGTGCAATACCGTCCAGCGGTATCTGGCTCTCGTCGTCGATGGCTTCAGACAGCAAGGGGATCTGCGCCCCTTCAACGCCCACCATGTCGGTCAGCAACGGCGGTTGCAGGCCGTCATCGCCCAGCAGTTGGCGAATGGATTCAAGGTCGTCGAGCAGGTGTGCAGCTTTTTGCGGTGAATTGGAGGTGTCCATCGTGTGCTCAGAGTCGTTGCAGCTTGTGGTCTTGCAGAGGATAGCCCTGTTCGCGATAGAAGCGAAAACTCTCCCTTGCCGCCAGTCGCACGACAGGGTCTTCGACCACGACTTCGGCCACACGGGCAAAGCGGTTGAAGAATTCAGGGACTTTAAGGTCCAGGTTGATCAATAAATCCTGATGGCTGGCGGGTGCATCACCCAGGCCCATAACGATCACGCCATCCGGATCATCTTCGAGGTTGCTGTGGGGCACAAAGCTCTCGCCCTTGAAGCGCCACAAGCGATCATCCAGATCCTGACGTTGCGCAGCATCGCTACAGTGCAGGTAGACCCGATGCCCGAGACGCCAGGCTTTCTCGGTCAGCTTGCTGGCAAAATCCAGTCGCGCCGACGTGTCTGCGCTCGGAAGAATATAAAAGTCGATTTTGGTTGTTTCAGTGGTCATTGCGATTCCTGAACCGAGGCTGCGCGGCCATCAAGCCGCGCAGCCTTCGATTGTCAGCGTCAAGCGTTGGCGCGGTCCAGCAGGTATTGGGTCAGCAGAGGCACCGGGCGGCCGCTGGCGCCCTTGTCTTTGCCACCGCTGACCCATGCGGTGCCAGCGATGTCCAGGTGAGCCCAGTGATAGGCCTTGGCGAAACGCGACAGGAAGCAGCCTGCGGTGATTGCACCGGCTTTAGGGCCGCCAATGTTGGCCATGTCGGCAAACGGGCTGTCCAGTTGCTCCTGATATTCGTCGAACAACGGCAGTTGCCAGGCGCGGTCGTCGGCTTGTTTGCCGGCTTCGAGCAGTTGGCCGATCAGTTCGTCGTTGTTGCCCATCAGGCCGGACGTATGAGCGCCCAGGGCGACCATGCAGGCGCCGGTCAAGGTGGCAATGTCGATAACGGCTTGGGGCTTGAAACGTTCGGCGTAGGTCAGGGCATCGCACAGCACCAGACGGCCTTCTGCGTCGGTGTTGAGGATTTCGACGGTTTGACCGCTCATGGTTGTCACGATGTCGCCCGGACGGGCTGCGCCGCCGCTTGGCATGTTTTCGGCGCAGGCCAGAATGCACACCAGGTTGATCGGCAGTTTCAGCTCAAGCACAGCGCGCAGGGTTCCGAATACGCTGGCAGCCCCGCCCATGTCGTACTTCATTTCGTCCATGCCGGCGCCCGGCTTGAGGCTGATGCCGCCGGTGTCGAAGGTGATGCCTTTGCCGACCAGGACGTAAGGCTTCTCGGATTTTTTACCGCCCGAGTAGTTCATGACAATCAGGCGAGGCGGCTGGTCGCTGCCCTGGCCCACGGCATAGAACGCGCCCATGCCCAGATCCTTGATCTTTTTCTCGTCAAGGATGTCGACTTTCAGGCCTTTGTATTCCTTGCCCAGATCCTTGGCCTGTTCGGCCAGGAAGGTCGGGTGGCAGATGTTCGGGGGCAGGTTGCCCAGATCGCGGGTGAACGACATGCCGGCAGCAATCGCCTGAGCATGGGTGACGGCCAGCTGCACTTCAGCCTGCGCGGCCTTGATGGTCAGCAGGGTGATTTTTTTCAGTGCGCGAGGTTCGGCTTTCTGGCTTTTGAAACGGTCGAAGGTGTATTCGCCGTCCACCAGTGTTTCTGCCAGCAGACGGGTTTTGCCGTAGCTGTCGCGGCCCTTGACGACCAGTTCGTCCAGCGCCAGAACGGCATCGCTGCCGCCCAGACCTTTCAGTACGTTAAGGGCGCTGCTGACAATTTTGCGGAACGGGCGATCACCCAACTCTGCATCTTTACCCGTACCCAGCAACAGCACGCGTTCGGCTTTGAGGTCGGGCAGGCTGTGCAGCAGCAGGGTTTGACCGGTTTTGCCGGCGATGTCGCCGCGCTTGAGTACGGCGCTGATGGCGCCGCCTGTGAGTTCGTCAATGGCCTTGGCCGTGTTGCCGAGTGTGCGGTCTTCACCGATGGCGACCACTAGAGTGGCCGTTTTCAACGTTTCTGGGCTAACGCTTTTTACAACCAGTTCCATGTCCGGGTCCCTGAATCAAATGGTCAACGTGCGCACAAACGAGGTGTTTGCTTGCTTATATAGATGAAGCGCTTCACCTGCCGTTCGGGCAGGCGTCAAGGCGGGCAGTTTGAACCTCGTCGGCAGAGCCTGACAACCCTCGATTGCCGTGTCTGTCATGCTTTGAAGCCTTGGGTGAGCAAGCGCAGTGACAGGCGCACCCATTCACAGGATAATGCGCCATCTTTTTTAACGGCTAGGCTCATCGTCTGAGTCTGTGTCCACTCGTTATGCCGTTTGTTTGGCCGCCTTTGCCTGACGACCCCTGGAGTGTCTGGTTTGATCGTCTTCCGTTATCTATCCCGCGAAGTCATGGTTACCTTGAGTGCAGTCAGTGCTGTACTGCTGGTCATCATCATGAGTGGTCGCTTCATTAAATACCTGGCTCAGGCTGCTTCCGGCGCGCTCGATCCTGGCTCGTTGTTCCTGATCATGGGGTTCCGACTGCCGGGTTTCATGCAACTGATCCTGCCGCTGGGCCTGTTTTTGGGTATTTTGCTGGCGTATGGCCGGTTGTACCTTGAAAGCGAGATGACCGTTTTGTCGGCCACCGGCATGAGCCAGCAGCGTTTGCTGGGCATGACGTTGGTGCCTGCAGCGTTTGTTGCGCTGGTAGTGGCATGGCTGAGCCTGAGTCTGGCCCCGCAAGGTGCCAATCAGTTTCAGTTACTGCTTAACAAGCAAGATGCGCTGACTGAGTTCGATACGCTGGAGCCGGGGCGTTTTCAGTCCCTGAGTGACGGTTCGCGAGTGACTTACACCGAAGAGCTGACCAACGACCGTACCAATCTGTCCGGCGTGTTCATCTCTCAGAAAAATCTCGGTCAGGATGCCAAGGACCGTGGCATTTCGGTGCTGGTGGCTGAAAAAGGCCGTCAGGAAGTGCGTCCGGACGGCAGTCGCTGGCTGGTGCTGGACAACGGTTACCGCTATGACGGGCAGCCGGGGCTGGCCGATTATCGCGCCATTCAATACGACACCTACGGTGTGTTGCTGCCCAAGCCGGACGTCAGTGATGAAGTGACTGACCGCGATGCGATTCCGACCCTGGACCTGATCGGCAATCCCGAGCCGCGCGCCATAGCCGAATTGCAGTGGCGTATATCCTTGCCGTTGCTGGTGTTTGTCGTGACCTTGATCGCGGTGCCGCTGTCGCGGGTGAACCCACGACAGGGTCGATTCCTTAAACTTTTGCCAGCCATCCTGTTGTATATGGGTTACCTGACCATGCTGATTTCGGCGCGTGGCGCCCTTGAAAAAGGCAAGTTATCACCGGTGCTGGGCTTGTGGTGGGTGCATATTCTGTTCCTGGCAATTGGTCTGGGGCTGTTGTATTGGGAGCCGTTACGCTTGAAGTTGGCGAGTCGTCGTAGCGTGAAGGAGATGGCCCGTGGTTAAGCTCGATCGCTACATTGGTAAAAGTGTGTTGTTGGCGATCCTGGCGGTACTGGGGATTATTTTGGGGCTGGCCACGCTGTTTGCGTTCATCGACGAAATGGGCAGCGTCAGTGACACGTACACCGTCATGGATGTCCTGAGTTTTGTTCTGCTCACGGCGCCGCGCCGCATGTACGACATGCTGCCGATGGCAGCCTTGATCGGCTGCCTGATCGGTTTGGGTAGCCTGGCGAGCAACAGTGAATTGACCATCATGCGGGCGGCCGGGGTTTCCATCGGTCGCATCGTTTGGGCGGTCATGAAGCCGATGCTGGTGCTGATGGTGGCCGGTCTGTTGATCGGTGAGTATGTCGCACCGGCTACCGAAACCATGGCGCAGGCCAACCGCGCTCTGGCGCAGGGCGGCGGTGATGCGCAAAGCTCCAAACATGGTTTGTGGCACCGCCAGGGCGATGAGTTCATCCATATCAACGCGGTACAACCCAATGGTGTCCTGCTGGGTGTCACTCGCTATCGCTTTGATAAAGAGCGTCACATGCTGTCGTCCAGCTTCGCCAAAAGAGCGCAGTTCGATCAGGATCACTGGCAGTTGACCGACGTTGCCACCACGGTTTTCCATGATCGCAGCACGGAAGTCGTCAAGGTTCCCGCAGAGCGTTGGGATGTACTGCTGAGCCCGCAGTTGCTCAATACCGTGGTCATGGCGCCTGACGCCCTGTCCATTAGCGGCCTGTGGAGCTATATCCACTACCTCAAGGATCAAGGCCTGAACAACGGTCGTTACTGGCTGGCATTCTGGGTCAAGGTGTTGCAACCCTTGGTCACGGCTGCACTGGTGTTGATGGCGATCTCGTTTATTTTCGGCCCGCTGCGCTCCGTCACACTGGGCCAGCGAGTATTTACCGGGGTGCTGGTCGGTTTTGCGTTCAAGATCGCACAGGACTTGCTGGGCCCCTCCAGTCTGGTGTTTGGTTTCTCGCCATTGTTTGCAGTGCTGCTACCGGCCGCTATCTGCGCCTTGGCGGGGCTGTGGCTGTTGCGTCGAGCGGGTTGATGCGCCGTAATTGAGCCACTCAAAAGCCTCTATCTCACGGTAGGGGCTTTTTTGTCGGTGTCGGTTGGCCAGTGAACGTGACGCTTGGCGCGATCATCAGGTACAATTCCCGGCTATTTTTCGGCGGGCAGTCTGCCTGCGACTTTTTTTGAGTGTTGACCCGTGAGTGATTTGAGTCATATCCGCAATTTCTCCATCATCGCCCACATTGACCATGGCAAGTCGACGCTGGCCGATCGTTTCATCCAGATGTGTGGCGGGCTGAGTGCCCGTGAAATGGAAGCCCAGGTGCTGGACTCCATGGACCTCGAGCGTGAGCGCGGGATCACCATCAAAGCCCACAGCGTTACCTTGTATTACACGGCCAAAGACGGCATTACCTACCAGTTGAACTTCATCGATACCCCGGGCCACGTTGACTTCACTTACGAAGTCAGCCGGTCGCTGGCGGCGTGTGAAGGTGCGTTGCTGGTGGTGGATGCGGGGCAGGGCGTTGAAGCCCAGTCCGTAGCCAACTGCTACACCGCTATCGAGCAGGGCCTTGAGGTCATGCCGGTACTGAACAAGATCGACCTGCCGCAGGCCGATCCTGATCGTGTAAAAGACGAAATCGAAAAAATCATCGGCATCGATGCCACTGATGCCGTGACGTGCAGTGCCAAAACCGGCCTTGGCGTCGACGAAGTGCTCGAACGTCTGGTACACACCATCCCGGCCCCGACCGGCAACTACGAAGATCCGCTGCAAGCGTTGATCATCGATTCCTGGTTCGATAACTACCTGGGCGTTGTGTCTCTGGTTCGCGTGCGCCACGGCCGCGTGAAAAAGGGCGACAAGATTCTGGTCAAATCCACCGGCAAGGTGCATCTGGTCGACAGCGTGGGTGTTTTCAACCCCAAGCACACAGCGACCGTTGACCTCAAAGCCGGTGAAGTGGGCTTTATCATTGCGGGCATCAAGGACATTCACGGCGCGCCAGTGGGCGACACCCTGACCTTGAGCAGCACCCCTGATGTTGACGTTCTGCCGGGCTTTAAACGCATTCAGCCGCAGGTGTATGCCGGTCTGTTCCCGGTCAGCTCCGACGACTTCGAAGATTTCCGTGAAGCGCTGCAAAAGCTCACGCTGAACGATTCGTCGCTGCAATACACCCCGGAAAGCTCCGACGCACTGGGCTTCGGCTTCCGCTGCGGGTTCCTGGGCATGCTGCACATGGAGATCATTCAGGAGCGCCTTGAGCGCGAGTACGACCTGGACCTGATCACCACCGCACCGACCGTTATTTTTGAGCTGTTGCTCAAATCCGGCGAAACGATTTACGTGGATAACCCGTCCAAGCTTCCGGATGTGTCGTCCATTGAAGACATTCGCGAGCCGATCGTGCGCGCCAATATTCTTGTGCCTCAAGAGCACTTGGGTAACGTCATTACCCTGTGTATTGAGAAGCGCGGTGTTCAGCACGACATGCTGTTCCTCGGCACGCAAGTGCAAGTGACTTACGATTTGCCGATGAACGAAGTGGTTCTGGACTTCTTTGACCGTCTCAAATCCACCAGTCGCGGCTATGCTTCGCTGGATTACCACTTCGACCGTTATCAGTCGGCGAATCTGGTCAAGCTCGATGTATTGATCAACGGCGAGAAAGTTGACGCCCTGGCACTGATCGTTCACCGCGACAACGCTCATTACAAAGGGCGCGCGCTGACCGAGAAAATGAAAGAGCTGATTCCGCGTCAGATGTTCGATGTAGCAATTCAGGCTGCAATTGGTGGCCAAATCATTGCGCGCTCGTCTGTTAAAGCGCTCAGAAAAAACGTACTGGCCAAATGCTACGGTGGTGACGTTAGCCGTAAGCGCAAGCTGTTGGAAAAGCAGAAAGCCGGTAAAAAACGCATGAAGCAAGTGGGTAACGTGGAGATTCCACAAGAAGCCTTCCTTGCAGTGCTCAGGTTGGATAGCTAGGTCCTATGTCACTAAATTTCCCGCTGTTGCTGGTCATTGCTGTTGCCGTCTGCGGTTTGCTGGCGCTGCTCGATCTGGTCTTCCTGGCACCTCGCCGGCGTAAGGCCATCGCCCAGTATCAAGCCAGCGTCAAGCCGGCTGATGCGCAGGTTATCGAGAAGCTCAACAAGGAACCGTTGCTGGTTGAATACGGCAAGTCGTTCTTCCCGGTGTTGTTCATCGTGCTGGTGCTGCGTTCGTTTCTGGTTGAGCCGTTCCAGATTCCGTCCGGCTCGATGAAACCGACTCTGGATGTGGGCGACTTCATTTTGGTGAACAAGTTTTCTTACGGTATCCGCTTGCCGGTGATCGACAAGAAAATCATCGAGGTGGGTGATCCGCAACGCGGCGATGTGATGGTGTTCCGCTACCCAAGCGATCCGACCGTCAACTACATCAAGCGTGTAGTCGGCCTGCCGGGCGACAAGATTCGTTACACCAGTGACAAAAAGCTGTACATCAACGACCAGCTGGTTGCCGAGCAACTGGTGGGTAATGAGCCCGGAACATTGGGCAGTGCAGCGCTGTACAAAGAGAAACTGGGCGAAGTCGAGCACATGATCCGCAAGGAAATGAGCCGCTATCGTGCGCCACCTGGCAAGGAGTGGACGGTTCCGGCCGGGCACTACTTTATGATGGGCGACAACCGCGATAACTCGAACGACAGCCGTTATTGGGACGATCCAAACATTCCCAAGAATGAGTTGGGCATGGTTCCTGACGAAAATATCGTCGGCAAGGCCTTCGCTGTCTGGATGAGCTGGCCAGAACCTAAAATGAGCAACCTGCCGAGTTTGTCGCGGGTTGGTCTGATCAAGTAGCCAAGACGGCGCTGTTAATAACAGCGCCGACTGCTTTTCAGGCGAACGAATACGTTCGCAGATCAGTCGGCTCTCAAGATCGCCGTGCCGTTTGCGGCGGGCGATCAACTGTATTCAGGATGTGGATTTGAACAAAGCGTTAAGTGTGACGGCGGCGAACTGCCGGTTCCCGGTCCATTTGCTATGCGATAAGAGAGCATCACTGATCCCTTATATCGGTCCGGTGGTGACATTCGGCCACGAACTCAGCGTGGGTAAATCGTGAGTTTTCCATTAAGTCGTTTAGAGCGTCAGCTCGGTTACACCTTCAAAGACCAGGAACTGATGGTTCTGGCCCTGACACACCGCAGTTTTGCGGGGCGCAATAACGAGCGTCTCGAATTCCTGGGTGATGCCATCCTCAATTTTGTTGCCGGCGAGGCCTTGTTTGACCGCTTCCCGTTGGCCCGTGAAGGCCAGCTGTCGCGTCTGCGTGCCCGTCTGGTCAAAGGCGAAACCCTGGCGGTCCTGGCCCGTGGTTTCGAGTTGGGCGAGTACTTGCGTCTGGGTTCGGGCGAGCTCAAGAGCGGTGGTTTTCGTCGTGAATCGATTTTGGCCGACGCCCTTGAAGCGTTGATCGGCGCCATCTATCTGGACGCGGGCATGGAAGCTGCCCGTGATCGGGTATTGGCGTGGCTGGCCAGCGAATTCGAGACCTTGACACTGGTCGACACCAACAAAGATCCAAAGACCCGTCTGCAGGAGTTCTTGCAGTCGCGTGCCTGTGAGCTGCCACGTTATGAAGTGGTAGATATCCAGGGCGAACCGCATTGCCGCATCTTCTTCGTTGAATGCGAAATTGCCCTATTGAATGAAAAAAGCCGAGGTCAGGGTGTGAGTCGTCGTATTGCCGAACAGGTAGCGGCCGCCGCAGCATTGATTGCCCTTGGCGTGGAGAATGGCCATGAATGATACAACTGCAACACGCTGTGGCTATGTCGCCATTGTTGGTCGACCAAACGTGGGTAAATCCACACTGCTGAACCATATCCTCGGTCAAAAGCTGGCGATTACTTCGCGCAAGCCTCAGACCACCCGCCACAACATGCTGGGCATCAAGACCGAAGGCAATGTGCAAGCGGTGTACGTGGATACCCCCGGTATGCACAAAGGCGGCGAAAAGGCCCTGAACCGCTACATGAACAAAACCGCGTCGGCGGCGTTGAAAGACGTGGACGTGGTGATCTTCGTTGTTGACCGCACCAAGTGGACCGACGAAGACCAGATGGTGCTGGAGCGCGTTCAATACGTGACCGGGCCGTTGATCGTTGCGCTGAACAAGACCGACCGTATTGAAGACAAGGCTGAGCTGATGCCGCACCTGAGCTGGCTTCAGGAGCAACTGCCGAATGCCCAGATCATCCCGATTTCTGCACAGCACGGTCACAACCTTGATGCGCTTGAGCGCGTGATTGCTGATCACTTGCCGGAAAACGAGCACTTCTTCCCGGAAGATCAGATCACCGACCGCAGCAGCCGTTTTCTGGCCGCTGAGCTGGTACGCGAAAAGATCATGCGCCAAATGGGTGCCGAGCTGCCGTATCAGATCACGGTCGAGATCGAAGAATTCAAGCAGCAAGGTAAAACCCTGCACATTCACGCACTGATTCTGGTGGAGCGTGATGGTCAGAAGAAAATCATCATTGGCGACAAGGGCGAGCGTATCAAGCGTATCGGTACCGAAGCGCGCAAGGATATGGAGCTGCTGTTCGACTCCAAGATCATGCTCAATCTGTGGGTGAAAGTGAAAGGCGGCTGGTCTGACGATGAGCGCGCCCTGCGTTCACTGGGTTACGGCGACCTGTAAACCCGCAGCCCCTCACCCCAACCCTCTCCCGGAGGGAGAGGGGGCCGAATGTCGGTGTTTTCGAATCCGCATGCGGTCAGTGCCCTCTCCCTCCGGGAGAGGGCTAGGGTGAGGGTGTTTTTAGCTTCAAGAGATGCATGCCCGCCATGTCCAGTAATCCCCCCATCGCACAGCTCGCCTACGTTCTGCACAGTCGCCCATACCGTGAAACCAGCGCGCTTGTGGATTTCATCACGCCTCAAGGTCGGCTGCGTGCAGTGTTGCGCAGTGCGCGTGGCAAAGCGGGGACGTTGGCTCGGCCTTTTGTCCCGCTCGAAATCGAATTTCGCGGCCGGGGTGAGCTGAAAAACGTGGGCCGTATGGAAAGTGCTGGCATCTCAACCTGGCTCAATGGCGAGGCGCTCTTCAGCGGGTTGTATCTCAACGAGCTATTGATTCGCCTGTTGCCCGCCGAAGATCCCCATCCCGGTCTGTTCGATCACTACGCCGCCACATTGCTGGCGCTGGCCGAAGGGCGGGCGCTGGAACCGTTGTTGCGTGCTTTTGAATGGCGGCTGCTGGACGATATTGGTTACGGCTTCTCTTTGACACAGGACATTCATGGTGAGCCGGTGGCCATTGACGGCATGTACCGCTTGCAAGTGGATGCCGGCCTTGAGCGTATTTACTTGATCCAGCCGGGGTTGTTTCATGGTGCCGAGCTGCATGCAATGGCTCAAACCGATTGGGCCGTACCAGGCGCGTTATCGGCGGCCAAACGCTTGATGCGTCAGGCTTTGGCGGTCCATCTGGCAGGCAAGCCGTTGGCCAGTCGTGAGTTGTTTCGCAAGCCCTGAATAGATCGGTATGCTGTGCGCCGAATCTTCAGCTCTTCAGGAGAGCCTCTGTGACCACAAGCAACCGCATACTTCTCGGCGTCAATATCGATCACGTTGCCACACTGCGTCAGGCACGGGGCACGCGTTACCCTGACCCGGTCAAGGCCGCGCTGGATGCCGAAGAGGCGGGCGCTGACGGTATCACCGTGCATCTGCGCGAGGATCGTCGTCATATCCAGGAGCGCGACGTGCTGCTGCTCAAGGATGTGCTGCAAACCCGCATGAACTTCGAAATGGGCGTGACTGAAGAAATGATGGTGTTTGCCGAGCATATTCGCCCGGCGCACATCTGCCTGGTGCCCGAAACCCGTCAGGAACTCACCACCGAAGGCGGTCTGGATGTGGCGGGTCAAGAAGCACGCATCAAGGCCGCTGTTGAGCGGTTAGCGAAAATTGGCTGTGAGGTGTCGCTGTTTATTGATGCTGACGAGCGCCAGATCGAAGCGTCCCGGCGCGTAGGTGCTCCGGCGATTGAACTGCACACCGGTCGCTATGCCGATGCGCAGACGCCGACTGAAGTGGCTGAAGAGTTACAGCGAGTAGCAGAGGGCGTGGCCTGTGGTCTGGCTCAGGGGTTAATCGTGAATGCCGGTCACGGCCTGCATTACCACAACGTCGAAGCGGTAGCGGCGATCAAGGGCATCAATGAGCTGAACATTGGTCATGCTCTGGTCGCGCACGCCTTGTTCGTGGGTTTCAAATCGGCAGTGGCCGAGATGAAAGCGCTGATACAGGCAGCGGCAAAAGCTTGAAAGTCGCCCAACTCCCGTAGCAGCTGCCGAAGGCTGCGTCCGTGGGCGTAGCCCGCGTAAAATCAGCGAGTGGGATCTGTCAGGCACTCCCAAAACTCTGATTTACGATCGCTGCGCAATCGAACGCAGCCTGCGGCAGCTGCTACGGGGTTGTGTTGAATCTACAGCTGCGGCTCTTCTTTCGGCTTGGTTTTGTCGATGCCGGGAATGTGCAGCTTGCCTTCGGTGACTTCATCACCTTCAAGTTGCGGCTGTGTGGCCCACGTCAGAATGTCGTAGTAACGACGGATGTTGGCCACAAAGTGCACCGGCTCACCGCCACGGGCGTAGCCATAGCGGGTTTTGCTGTACCACTGCTTCTGCGCAAGGCGAGGCAGCATTTTTTTCACATCCAGCCACTTGTTCGGGTTCAGGCCTTCTTTTTTGGCCAGCTTGCGCGCGTCGTCAAGATGCCCGCCGCCTACGTTATAAGCCGCCAGCGCAAACCAGGTACGGTCCGGCTCTTCGATGTCGTCATCGAGCTCGCTCTTGATCTGAGCGATGTATTTAGCCCCGCCCATGATGCTTTGTTTGGCGTCCAGCCGGTTGGACACCCCCATGGCTTGCGCGGTGTTCTGGGTCAGCATCATCAGGCCGCGAACGCCCGTTTTAGAGGTGACAGCAGGTTGCCACAAGGACTCCTGGTAGCCCATGGCAGCTAACAAGCGCCAGTCAATCTGTTCCTTTTTAGCCGCTTCCTTGAAGAATTTTTCGTACTTGGGCAGACGCTCTTGCAGGTGCTGGGCGAAGGTGTAAGCGCCCACGTAGCCCAGCACGTCCACGTGCCCGTAGTAGCGATCCTTCAAACGCTGGAGGGTGCCATTTTTCTGAACCTTGTCGAGGTAGGTGTTGATCTCGTTCAGCAGGCTGTTGTCTTCGCCGGCCATCACCGCCCAACGCTGGCTGCGGGCATCACCCAGGTCAAATGCCACTCGCACATTGGGAAAGTACACCTGATTCATCGCCACTTCGTTGGAGTCGACCAGCGTCAGGTCAATCTGGCCTTCATCGACCATGCGCAGCAAGTCGACGACTTCAACCGCGTCGGACTCTTCATAATCGATACCCGGATACTGCTTTTTGAGCTCAGCGAGCTGCTCTGCGTGGGAGCTGCCTTTAAGGACAGTGATGCGTTTGCCCACAAGGTCTGCCGCCGAGGTGGGGCGCGACTGACCGTTGCGATAGATGATTTGCGGGGTGACTTCGAGGTAAGGATGGGAGAACTTGGCTTGCTGCAGGCGTTTCTCGCTGCTGACCAGTCCGGCAGCAGCCAGAGCCGGGCCGTCAGGTTGGCCCAGTTTGGTGAACATGTCGTCCAGGTTGTCAGCTGTTTCGATCTTGAGTTCGACGCCCAGATCATCGGCAAAGCGCTTTACCAGCTCATATTCAAAGCCGGTTTCGCCGTTGCGGTCTTCAAAATAAGTGGCCGGGCTGTTACGGGTAATGACCCGCAGTACCCCGTCCTCCTTTATGCGCTCAAGGGTGCTGGGTTTTTCAACGCAGGCACCGAGCATCAGGAAGAGTCCGGTTGCGATTAGCCATTTGGCGCAGCGCGGGCGGATTTCGGTTAGAGAAAACATTCGCGCAGTATACGCAAAGCAGCGCGGGTGCCATATCTCGACAATGTGTGGTCATTCTGATAATAACCGGGGAAACAGCCCAAACCCCCGTGTAATGGGGGTGAAGCTCGGCTTTAAAGAGCTGAATACTCCATGCCGGAGAGCTCTGATAGCCATAAAGAATAAGGCCTTGGTCGGTTAGTGACGCCCGGTGTGCGTCAGCTGTGCCGTTTCGGGTGCCGTTGGCGATGGTTTACGCTAGAATGCCGGGCCTCAAAGCATACCCCTCCCGAGGCTGTCCCGAAGATGTTGATCCTGCGCGGCGCTCCTGCCCTTTCTGCCTTTCGCCACAGCAAACTGCTTGCACAACTGAACCTAAAGGTTCCGTCTGTTACTGGTTTGTATGCTGAATTCGCCCACTTTGCCGATGTCACCGGTGAACTGACCAGCGATGAACAACAGGTCCTGGCTCGTCTTTTGAAGTACGGCCCAAGTGTGCCGGTTCAAGAGCCAAACGGTCGGCTGTTTCTGGTGTTACCGCGGTTTGGCACTATTTCCCCTTGGTCGAGTAAGGCCAGCGACATTGCCCGTAACTGTGGTCTGGCGAAAATCCAGCGCCTGGAACGTGGTATTGCTTTCTATGTGGCGGGTCAATTCAGCGAGGCTGAAGCCGAGCTGATAGCAAGCGCACTGCATGACCGCATGACGCAAATCGTGTTGGGCAATCTTGAGCAGGCTGGCGGTCTGTTCAGCCATGCCGAACCGAAACCGCTGACCGCCATTGATGTGTTGGGTGGCGGGCGCGCCGCGCTGGAAAAAGCCAACGTCGAGCTGGGCCTGGCTTTGGCAGAAGACGAAATCGACTATCTGGTCACTGCCTTCAACGGTTTGGGTCGTAATCCTCACGACATCGAACTGATGATGTTTGCCCAGGCCAACTCCGAGCATTGCCGCCACAAGATCTTCAACGCCAGTTGGGACATTGACGGTCAAAGTCAGGAAAAAAGCCTGTTTGGCATGATCAAGAACACCTACGTGATGCACAGTGAAGGCGTTCTGTCGGCTTATAAAGACAACGCCTCGGTGATTGTCGGCAGTGTAGCGGGGCGTTTCTTCCCCAACCCGGATACCCGCCAGTACGGTGCGGTGCAAGAACCCGTGCATATCCTGATGAAAGTCGAGACGCACAACCACCCGACCGCCATTGCCCCGTTTCCGGGTGCAGCGACAGGTTCGGGCGGCGAGATTCGCGACGAGGGCGCAACCGGTCGTGGCGCCAAGCCAAAGGCGGGTCTGACCGGTTTTACCGTGTCCAACCTGCAAATTCCGGGCTTCGAACAGCCGTGGGAAGTACCTTACGGCAAGCCTGAGCGCATCGTGACTGCGCTGGACATCATGATCGAAGGCCCACTGGGCGGCGCTGCATTCAACAACGAATTCGGTCGTCCTGCGCTGACCGGCTACTTCCGTACGTTTGAGCAGTCCATCACCACGCCGCACGGTGATGAAGTGCGCGGTTACCACAAGCCGATCATGTTGGCGGGCGGTATGGGCAACATCCGCGCCGAACACGTCCAGAAAGCCGAAATTACTGTGGGCTCCAAGCTGATCGTACTGGGCGGCCCGGCCATGCTGATCGGTCTGGGCGGCGGTGCTGCTTCTTCCATGGCCACCGGCGCAAGCTCGGCTGACCTGGATTTCGCTTCGGTACAGCGTGAAAACCCGGAAATGGAGCGCCGCTGTCAGGAAGTTATCGACCGTTGCTGGCAGTTGGGCGACAAAAACCCGATCAGCTTTATCCACGACGTGGGCGCGGGTGGCCTGTCCAATGCCTTCCCGGAGCTGGTCAATGACGGCGACCGCGGTGGCCGCTTTGAACTGCGCAACATTCCAAACGACGAGCCGGGCATGGCCCCGCACGAAATCTGGAGCAACGAATCCCAGGAACGTTACGTGCTGGCCGTGGGCGTTGAAGATTTTGCCCGCTTCCAGGCCATCTGCGAGCGCGAGCGCTGCCCGTATGCGGTAGTCGGTGAAGCCACGGCTGAGCCGCAACTGACCGTAACCGACAGCCATTTCGGTAACAATCCGGTCGACATGCCGCTGGAAGTACTGCTGGGCAAGGCGCCACGCATGCACCGTTCGGCCGTTCGCGAGCAAGAGCTGGGCGACGATTTCGACCCGGCTGAGCTGAACATCGCTGAATGTGTCGAGCGCGTTCTGCATCACCCGGCGGTGGCCAGCAAAAGCTTCCTGATCACCATTGGCGACCGCACCATCACTGGTCTCGTGGCCCGCGATCAAATGGTTGGCCCGTGGCAGGTGCCGGTGGCTGACGTTGCCGTGACGGCGACCAGTTTTGACGTGTACACCGGTGAAGCCATGGCAATGGGCGAGCGTACGCCGTTGGCGCTGCTGGATGCTCCGGCCTCGGGCCGTATGGCCATTGGCGAAACCCTGACCAACATCGCCGCTTCGCGCATTGGCAAGATTTCTGACATTAAAATGTCCGCCAACTGGATGTCCGCTGCCGGTCATCCGGGTGAAGACGCCCGTTTGTACGACACGGTCAAAGCCGTTGGCATGGAACTGTGCCCGGAACTGGGCATCACCATTCCTGTGGGCAAAGACTCGATGTCGATGCAAACCCGCTGGAACGAAGACGGCACTGAAAAGAGTGTCACTTCACCGATGTCGTTGATCGTCACCGGCTTCTCGCCTGTGCTCGATATTCGCCAGACCCTGACCCCGGAACTGCGCATGGATAAAGGTCAAACCGACCTGATCCTGATCGACCTGGGCCGTGGCCAAAACCGCATGGGCGCTTCGATTCTGGCCCAGACGTATGGCAAGTTGGGCAAGCAGGCTCCGGATGTTGACGATGCAGAAGACCTCAAGGCCTTCTTCGCTGTGATTCAGGGGTTGAATGCTGACGGTCATCTGCTGGCCTACCATGACCGTTCCGACGGTGGCTTGCTGACCAGCGTGATGGAAATGGCGTTTGCCGGTCACTGCGGTCTGAACCTGAACCTGGATTGCCTGACCGAGAACGTCAGTGAAATCCCGGCCATCCTGTTCAACGAAGAACTGGGTGCCGTGATTCAAGTGCGTCATGACGCAACCCCGGATGTGTTGACCCAGTTCAGCGTTGCCGGTTTGGGTGAGTGCGTAGCCGTGATTGGCCAGCCGTTGAACAACAGCGAAATCAACATCAGCTTGAACGGTGAGACCGTTTTTGCAGGTCAGCGCGGCGCCTTGCAGCGTCAGTGGGCCGAGACCAGCTACCAGATCCAGCGTCTGCGTGATAACGCCGAATGCGCAGATCAAGAGTTCGATGTGCTGCTGGAAGAAGACAATCCGGGCCTGACCGTCAAGCTGGGCTTTGACGTCAATGACAACATCAGCGCGCCGTACATCAAGAAAGGCATTCGCCCTCAAGTGGCGGTGCTGCGTGAGCAGGGTGTGAACGGGCAGGTTGAAATGGCGGCGGCGTTCGACCGTGCCGGTTTCAATGCCATCGACGTTCACATGAGCGACATTTTGGCAGGCCGTGTTGACCTGAACGAGTTCAAAGGTTTGGTTGCCTGCGGTGGTTTCTCCTACGGCGACGTACTGGGGGCCGGTGAAGGCTGGGCCAAGTCGGCCTTGTTCAACACCCGGGCACGTGATGCGTTCCAGAGCTTCTTCGAGCGTACCGACAGTTTCTCCCTGGGTGTGTGCAACGGTTGCCAGATGATGTCCAACCTGAGCGAACTGATTCCGGGCAGCGAGCTGTGGCCACACTTTGTGCGCAACCGCTCCGAGCAGTTCGAAGCCCGTGTAGCGATGGTTCAAGTGCAAGAATCGAACTCGATCTTCCTGCAAGGCATGGCCGGTTCGCGCATGCCAATCGCCATTGCCCACGGTGAAGGTCATGCCGAGTTCGCCAGCGAAGAAGCCATGCTGCAAGCGGATCTGTCCGGTTCAGTGGCACTGCGCTTCGTCGACAACCACGGCAAAGTGACAGAAAACTACCCGGCCAACCCTAACGGTTCGCCGCGCGGGATTACCGGTCTCACCAGCCGTGACGGCCGTGTGACCATCATGATGCCGCACCCGGAGCGTGTATTCCGCGCCGTGCAGAACTCGTGGCGTCCTGAGGAGTGGAACGAAGATGCTCCGTGGATGCGCATGTTCCGTAACGCCCGTGCCTGGGTGAATTAATAGCCATGTACAAGCTCAGCTTTTTTGTTCCGCCCAGCCATGTGGATGGTGTGAAAGATGCCGTATTCGCCGCCGGTGGCGGTCGAATCGGCAACTACGACCACTGCGCCTGGCAAACCATGGGTCAGGGCCAGTTTCGTGCGCTGGACGGCAGTCAGCCGTTTATCGGGCAAACCGGTCAGGTCGAATACGTGGGGGAATGGAAGGTTGAGCTGGTCGTTGCCGATGATCTAATTCAGGCGGTGGTGGCTGCGCTCAAGCTCAGTCATCCGTATGAAACGCCTGCGTATGAGGTGGTACAGCTGGCTGATTACTAGTCAGGTGCCCATTAAAAAAACCCGCTGAACCGG
This sequence comes from Pseudomonas helleri, assembly GCF_009600315.1. GTDB lineage: Bacteria > Pseudomonadota > Gammaproteobacteria > Pseudomonadales > Pseudomonadaceae > Aquipseudomonas > Aquipseudomonas helleri_A. Next base: position 39,634 of record NZ_WIWC01000017.1, read on the forward strand.
TAACGGTCAGCGGGTTTTTTATTGCCGGATCGAGAGGCGTTAAGGGCGTATCTCAACCATGGTGCCGTCTTTGACCAGGTTCCAGACTTCGCGCATTTCGCTGTTTTTCATGGCAATACAGCCGTCAGTCCAATCCAGAGTATGAAACAGGGATTCTGGATTTTCTTCGGTGTCCGGCGTGCCGTGGATCATGATCATTCCACCGGGATTCAGGCCGTCGCGTCTCGCGGTCGCGGCGTCACTGACATTGGGGTAGTCAATGTGCATCGCCAGGTTGAACTTGTCGCTTATTTTACGCCAGTCAACCCAGTAAATGCCTTCAGGCGTGCGCTTGTCGCCCTCGCGCAATTTGTGGCCCTTGGGTTGTTTGCCCAATGAAATGCGATAGGTCTTGATGGCCCGACCATTCTGAATCAGCTGCAATTTACGCGCGGATTTGAGTACCAGAATCTTTTCGACGCTCGTGCTGATCGTTTCGGGCAGCGGCGCGAGCTTCGGTTTTAGCACTTCATATTTATTGACGGGTTTGCCGTTAACGGTGACGACAACAGCAGCTTGGCAGATAACGGCAAATGACAAGCAAAGGGCAGCAAGCAACCAGCGCATTGGAGCGGTATCCCTGATGGGTGACGGACAATATTATTGTTTGGGGGTGACCAGGCCGGCCAGAGGCGGTACGGCCTCACTGCGCACGGGATAAGCGTTCCCGTGGCGATCGGAAAAAAAGCATTCTAAGGTACGGCTGACCGTGCGGAAAGCCAGCTCAGACCAAGGGATATCTGCTTCATCGAAAAGGCGAACGTCCAGGCTTTCTTCGCCTGCGGCAAAGTCGGGGCTTTGCAGTTCGGCCCGGTAGAAAATATGCACCTGATTGATATGCGGCACATCGATCAGGGTATAGATGTTCAAGTTGGTGACTTCGGCACAGGCTTCTTCGCGGGTTTCGCGGCGGGCGGCTTGTTCGACGGTTTCGCCGTTTTCCATAAATCCGGCTGGCAGCGTCCAGTAACCCTTGCGCGGCTCGATGGCGCGCCGGCACAGCAGCACCTGTCTGCCCCAGGTCGGCAGGCAACCGGCGACAATATTGGGGTTCTGATAATGAACGGTCTGGCACTGTTGGCAGACGTAGCGCAGGCGTGAATCGCCTGGCGGAATGTGTTGGCTGACAGAATGACCGCACTGGCTGCAAAATTTCATGCTGGGATCTCGGAGGCGTCCCCTATCTTGGGGGGTATTGCGGGGTAACGGCAAGCTTCGCTTGTCAGCCTGCGACAGCGTGGGGCTTGGGTGCTGCGACTGAATTGGTGCATGATGCCCGATAAGTGACGGATCGAGATGACCTATGCTGGACGAGCTACTTAGCCGAGTGAGTCGTTACACACCAAGGACGCTGGAAACAGATCGCCATTTCCCCGAGGCGGCGGTGCTGTTGCCGGTGACGCGAAGCGCCGAGCCTGAATTGATTTTGACCCTGCGCGCCAGCGGGCTGTCGACTCACGGCGGTGAAGTGGCGTTTCCCGGCGGGCGTCGTGACCCCGAAGACCCTGACCTGGTGTTCACCGCCCTGCGTGAAGCCGAAGAAGAAATTGGCCTGCCGCCGGGTTTAGTCGAAGTGATCGGCCCGCTCAGTCCTCTGGTGTCACTGCACGGCATACGCGTTACGCCGTATGTTGGTTTGGTGCCTGACTACGTTGAGTACGTGGCAAATGACGCCGAAATTGCCGCAGTTTTCAGTGTTCCTTTGAATTTTTTTCGTGAAGACCCGCGTGAACATACGCACCGGATTGATTATCAGGGGCGCAGTTGGTATGTGCCCAGCTACCGTTTTGGCGTTTACAAAATATGGGGGCTGACGGCGATCATGATTGTAGAGCTGATGAACCTGCTGTACGACGACGTGAATATCTGCCTGCACACCCCGCCGCAACGGTTTATCAATATCTAGAGCTGTCAGAACACAGCCGCGCCTGCCTTGAGGACACATGCATGAAATATCGCCTGGGTGATTCACTCGTTGAAACGCACCCTGACAGTTGGGTTGCTCCCACCGCCGTGTTGATCGGCAAAGTGCGCCTGGAGGAGGGCGCCAGTGTGTGGTTTAACACGGTGTTGCGCGGTGATAACGAGCTGATCTTGATCGGCAGGCACAGCAACGTGCAGGACGGTGCGGTGATGCACACGGACATGGGCTACCCGTTAACGCTCGGGACAGGCGTGACCATTGGCCACAAAGCCATGTTGCACGGCTGCACGGTCGATGATTACAGCCTGATCGGTATCAATGCGGTGATCCTCAACGGTGCGCGAATCGGCAAGCACTGCATCATTGGTGCTAACTCCCTGATCGGCGAAGGCAAGGTTATTCCCGATGGCTCGCTGGTCATGGGTTCACCGGGCAAAGTGGTGCGCGAACTGACCGAAGCGCAGAAGCTCAAGCTGGAGGCCAGTGCGGCCAACTACGTCAAGAATGGCCAGCGTTATGCCCGTGACCTTGAGGTGCAGAGCGATGACTGAGGTAGAGCGTCCGGTTGCCTCGCCTTGCGTCAATATCTGTGCGCTGGATGACGATGATCTGTGCACGGGATGCCAGCGTACGGTGGCTGAAATCACCCGCTGGAGCCGCATGACCAATGAGGAGCGTCGCGAGGTACTGGTGATGTGCCATGAGCGGGCGAAGTCCAGTGGTGTAGTGTGGATGTTGGGTTCTTAAACCTGAGAGCGCCCTCACCCTAACCCTCTCCCAAAGGGAGAGGGGACTAAAAGCGCTTGGGGTGAGGGGCTCTTGGCCTTGCCCGCCCCCTCAAGTACCCTGTGCGCCTTATTCAGAGGTGTCACCCGCTGCCATGCTGTTTCTTATCGCTTATATCGCCAGCGTCGTGCTGATCAACTACGCCTTCTCTTCGGCGCCCGACCTGGACATCATCTGGTCAGCCTGGGGCGGGCTGGTGTTTGTGCTGCGCGACATGGTGCAAACCCGCTTTGGCCACGGTGCATTGCTGGCCATGCTGGCGGCGCTGGTGCTGTCTTACATCACCTCCGACCCCTCGATTGCGTTAGCCAGCGCCACCGCCTTTGCGGTGTCCGAATGCATCGACTGGCTGGTGTTCAGTATCACCAAACGACCGCTGCATGACCGTCTGTGGATCAGCTCGGCGCTAAGTATTCCGATTGATACCTTTATATTTTTTGGCATGATCGACGCCTTTACGCCGGGCGTGATTATTACCGCCATGGCCTCTAAATTTGCCGGTGTGACCTGTGTGTGGCTGGCGATGGCCTGGCGTTTGCGCAAAGCCGCAGCTCAGTAAGGCCTGAGCGCCCGGATCATGTAAAATGCCGGCCTTTCTTCCCAGCAGGCGCAAGCGTTGCGAGCGCCTTCGATGATTTGCTTCCTTGAGGACCTGAAATGACCCGTATCGGAACTCCATTGTCGCCGACCGCGACCCGTGTATTGCTGTGTGGCTGCGGCGAGCTGGGCAAAGAAGTCGTCATCGAATTGCAGCGTTTGGGCGTTGAAGTGATTGCCGTTGATCGCTATGAAAACGCACCGGCCATGCAGGTTGCGCATCGCAGCCATGTGATCAACATGCTCGACGGCGCTGCGTTGCGGGCCGTGATTGAGCTGGAAAAGCCGCATTTCATCGTGCCGGAAATCGAAGCCATCGCCACGGCTACGCTGCTTGAGTTGGAAGCCGAAGGCTTCACCGTGATCCCGACCGCACGCGCCACCTCGCTGACCATGAACCGCGAAGGCATTCGTCGTCTGGCAGCAGAAGAGCTGGACTTGCCGACCTCGCCTTACCATTTTGCCGACACCTTCGAGGACTACAGCAGCGCTGTGCAAGACTTGGGTTTCCCATGTGTGGTCAAACCAGTCATGAGTTCGTCAGGCAAAGGCCAGAGCCTGCTGCGTACGGCTGATGATGTAAAGGCAGCTTGGGACTACGCACAAGAAGGCGGTCGCGCAGGTAAAGGCCGGGTCATCGTTGAAGGCTTTATCGACTTTGACTACGAGATCACCTTGCTCACCGTGCGCCATGTCGGTGGCACCACGTTCTGTGCTCCGGTCGGTCATCGTCAAGAGAAGGGCGACTATCAAGAGTCCTGGCAGCCTCAGGCCATGAGCCCGGTTGCACTGGCTGAATCCGAGCGCGTCGCCAAGGCCGTCACCGAAGCGCTGGGTGGTCGCGGTTTGTTTGGCGTTGAACTGTTTATCAAAGGCGATCAAGTGTGGTTCAGCGAAGTGTCGCCGCGCCCTCATGACACAGGTCTGGTGACGCTGATTTCACAGGATCTTTCGCAGTTCGCACTGCATGCGCGGGCCATTCTGGGGCTGCCGATTCCGCTGATTCGCCAGTTCGGCCCGTCGGCCTCGGCCGTTATTCTGGTCGAAGGTCAATCCACTCAAACGGCCTTCGCTAATCTGGAAAAAGCCTTGAGCGAGCCAGACACGGCTTTGCGCCTGTTCGGCAAGCCAGAAGTGAATGGCCAGCGCCGTATGGGCGTCGCGCTGGCGCGTGATGAGTCGATTGAAGCGGCCCGTGCCAAAGCGACTCGTGCTGCCCAAGCCGTCGTCGTAGAGCTGTAATTCCTGCGCAACCTACTCCCGTAGCAGCTGCCGAAGGCTGCGTCCGGCGACGCAGTCGTCGTAAAGTCAGAATTTGCGGTAACTAGATAAACCGCATTCTGAGGTTTTACGATTGCTTCGCAATCGGACGCCGCCTGCGGCAGCTGCTACGGGATTGTTGCGGTTCACGCCACCTTATTCAGGTCGGCTTCTTTAGTTTCCTTCAAGCACAGCACGGCGATCAGGCTGAGGATCGCTGCGCCTGACACGTACCCGCCCACCCAGCTCAAACCGCCCATGCTTACCAGCTTTTGCGCAAAAAACGGTGCAGCGGACGCCCCGACAATGCCGCCCAGATTGTAGGCCGCTGATGCGCCGGTATAACGCACGCGAGTCGGGAACAGTTCAGGGAGCAGGGCGCCCATCGGGGCAAAGGTCACGCCCATCAAGAACAGCTCAATACACAAAAACAGCGCCACGCCCCACGTAGAGCCTTGAGTCAGCAGCGGCTCCATCAAAAAGCCCGACAAAATCGCCAGAACACCGCCCACAATCAGCACCGGCTTACGCCCGTAACGGTCACTGGCCCATGCCGACAACGGTGTAGCGGCAGCCATAAACAACACGGCAAAGCACAGCAGCCCGAGGAAGGTCTCGCGGGTATAGCCCAGTGTGGCGACGCCGTAACTCAGCGAAAATACCGTCGAGATATAAAACAGCGCGTAACACACCACCATCGATGCGGCACCCAGCAGCATCGGTGCCCAATATTGGCTAAACAGTTCGACGATCGGCATTTTCACCCGCTCGTGCTGCGCCACGGCTTTGGCAAATACCGGCGTTTCTTCCAGCTTGAGGCGAACATACAGGCCAACCATCACCAGCGCAGCGCTGAGCAGGAACGGAATGCGCCAGCCCCACGAGCGGAACTGTTCATCGCTCAGGCTCATGGCCAGAATCAAGAACAGGCCGTTGGCCGCCAAAAACCCAATGGAGGGGCCCAGTTGGGGAAACATGCCGTACCAGGCGCGCTTGCCCTTGGGGGCGTTTTCAGTGGCGAGCAACGCCGCACCACCCCATTCGCCGCCCAGTCCCAGCCCTTGGCCAAAGCGCAGCACACACAGCAGAATCGGTGCCCAGGCGCCAATTGTGGCGTAGCCCGGCAGTACGCCAATCAAGGTGGTGCACACGCCCATCAATAGCAAAGAGGCGACGAGTGTTGATTTGCGGCCGACACGGTCGCCGAAATGGCCGAACAGAAAAGAACCCAGTGGGCGGGCGAGAAAAGCGATACCAAAGGTCAGAAACGCCGACAGCATTTGCGCTGTGCCGGATGTCTGTGGGAAAAAAACTGGGCCGATCACCAGTGCAGCGGCGGTGGCATACACATAGAAGTCATAGAACTCGATGGCCGTACCAATAAAGCTGGCCGTGGCAACGCGGGTGGCAGAATTGACCGGTTTATCGGCCGAAGCTTCGCTGTAGGTGGTGCTGGTGCTCATGTGTTTATCCCTGACAGTTATGCGCTGTGTGCCGATGTCTGCCTTTGCAGCGTGACGTGGCGAGCAATTTTTATGGTCGTTGGCCCTGATGGATAACAGGGTGCAAGCGCAGTTCAGGATGGGAACGTACGCAGGTACTGCGCAAAGCAACGCGCCGACAGCGCTGAGTGTGGGTAACACGCGTGTCGGCGAGGCTTGGGTAAGCGAGAAAGAGTATAGGGAGGCCCGTTCGTATGTAACAAGACCTTGCGCGGTGATTAAACCGCGGGTTTGACGCTGTTGTGCCAGATCAGTACACGGCTGACGCGGTTCTCTTCAGTTTCAAGAATTTCCAGTCGATAGCGGCCGATTTTCACGCAGACCGTGGTTTCCGGAATGGTTTCCAGTGCCTCGGTGACCAGCCCGTTGAGGGTCTTGGGGCCGTCGCAAGGCAGATGCCAGCCCAGGCATTTATTCAGCTCGCGAATCGATACGGCGCCATCGACCACGTAGCGGCCGTCGGGCAACGCATCAATCAGCGGGTTATTGATGTTCTGCTCGTCCTCGAACTCGCTGACGATTTCTTCGAGAATGTCTTCAAGGGTCACAATGCCGAGTACTTCGCCGTACTCATCCACCACCACGCCCAGTCTGCGCTGCTGCTTATGGAAATTCAGCAGTTGCACTTGCAGTGGTGTGCTCTCGGGGATGAAGTAAGGTTCATGGCAGACGGCCAGCAACGCCTCTTTGGTCAGGCTGGCACCGGGCAGCATATGCTGGATGTGGCGGGTGTTGAGGATCGCTTCAACCTGGTTGATGTCGTTGTGAAACACCGGCAGGCGCGTGCGTTGGGTCTGGCGCAGTTGCTCGATCAGGTCTTCGATCGGTTCGTCGAGGTTAAGCCCTTCAACCTCGTTACGCGGGATCAGGATGTCATTGACCGTGATGTTGTCCAGCGCATGAATGCCTGTGAGCAGGTGCGGGCGGTTATTGGGTTGCTCGTCATTTTGCGGTAGGTGTTCGTCGCCAAGCTCTTGGGCTTGGGCACGCTGTGCCACTGTGCCGCGCTTGCCAATAACAAAGCCGGCGATCAGCCCGGCTCCAGCGATCAGCAATGCCGAGAGTGCAAGCAATGGCCCGGGGGGCAAGCTATCCATATTTATCGCCCGTCAGATATGCAAAATGTATTCGCGAACCAGCTTGCTGCCGAAGTAAGCCAGCATCAGCAGGCAGAAGCCGGCAAACGTCCATCGAATGGCTTTGTGGCCGCGCCAGCCGAGGTAGTGGCGGCCCAGCAGTAACACGCTGAACACGATCCATGCCAGGCAGGCCAGCAGGGTCTTGTGGACGAGGTGTTGGGCAAACAGGTTGCCCAGAAACAGCCAGCCCGAGATCAGCGACAGCGACAGCAGCGACCAGCCTGCCCATAAAAAGCCGAACAACAGGCTTTCCATGGTTTGCAGGGGCGGAAAGTTCTTGATCAGGCCTTTGGGATGTTTGCGTTTGAGCTGATAATTTTGCAGCGACAGCAGCAAGGCCTGGAACACCGCGATGGTGAACATGCCATAGGCCAGCAACGACAGCAGGATATGGGCGAGAATGCCCGGCTCTTCATCAATGACCTGAACGGTGCCAGGCGGGGCGAACTGGGACATCAAGACCGTGAGAATGCCCAGCGGGTATAAAAGCAGCAGCAGGTTTTCGACTGGAATGCGTGCGCACGCCACCAGGGTCACGGTAATGACTGCGACGGCAATCAGGCTGGCGGCACTGAAAAAGTCCAGCTCAAGGCCAGCCGGCGTCAGCAGGTGGGTGAACAGGCTGATGGCGTGGGCGATCACGGCAATAATGCCGAGCGTCACCAGCAGGCTTTTATTTGCCTTGGCGCCTTGGCGCAGGCAAGTGCCTTGATAGAGGGTCGCAGCGGCATATAGGCAGGCGGCGGCGAGACTGGGTAGCAAACTGGGTGACAAGGGGAGCATAAATCCTGTTAGGCAAGCCCGAAAGGGATGAGTTTGGCATACAACCGGTCATGCACGAAAGCCACATAAGCCGACGGTAAGGTGTCGGACGCGGCCAGTCTTCGCTATAATCCGCGACCTGCCCACGCCGCAGGCTCGCCGAGCATCAGTTTTACACGGGCTGGGCCGCAATAACCCCGGTCTACTTTGGGCCTGAAAGGATCGCGCATGTTTGAAAATTTAACCGACCGTCTTTCGCAGACGCTGCGCCATGTCACCGGCAAGGCCAAGCTGACCGAAGACAATATTAAAGACACTCTGCGTGAAGTACGCATGGCGTTGCTGGAAGCCGACGTGGCTTTGCCAGTGGTCAAAGACTTCGTCGCTGCGGTCAAAGAGCGCGCTGTCGGCACGGAAGTGTCGCGCAGCCTGACGCCGGGCCAGGCGTTTGTAAAAATCGTTCAGGCTGAACTTGAAAGCCTGATGGGCGCTGCCAACGAGGACCTGGTCCTCAATGTGACGCCGCCTGCCGTTGTGTTGATGGCAGGTTTGCAGGGTGCGGGTAAAACCACCACTGCGGGCAAGCTGGCGCGCTTCCTTAAAGAACGCAAAAAGAAAACCGTCATGGTCGTGTCGGCGGACGTGTACCGTCCGGCAGCGATCAAGCAGCTCGAAACACTGGCCAACGAAGTCGGGGTGACGTTCTTCCCGTCCGACCTGAGCCAGAAGCCGGTAGACATCGCTCGCGCCGCCATCGCCGAAGCCAAGCTGAAGTTTATTGATGTCGTAATCCTCGACACCGCCGGTCGTCTGCACATCGACGCCGAGATGATGGCCGAGATTCAGGAGTTGCACGCGGCCGTCAAGCCGGCAGAAACCCTGTTTGTCGTGGACGCCATGACCGGCCAGGATGCCGCCAACACGGCCAAGGCCTTTGGCGATGCGCTGCCGTTGACCGGCGTGATCCTGACCAAGGTCGACGGTGATGCGCGGGGCGGTGCAGCACTGTCCGTACGTGCCATCACCGGCAAGCCGATCAAGTTCATCGGTATGGGCGAGAAGAGCGATGCGCTCGAACCGTTCCACCCGGATCGAATTGCATCGCGCATTCTGGGTATGGGCGACGTGCTCAGCCTGATCGAGCAGGCCGAACAAACCCTCGACAAAGACAAAGCCGACAAGCTGGCTAAAAAGCTCAAGAAAGGGAAGGGCTTCGACCTCGAAGACTTCCGCGATCAACTGCAACAGATGAAGAACATGGGCGGCCTCGGCGGCCTCATGGACAAACTGCCGAACATGGGCGGTGTCAATCTGGCGCAAATGGGCAATGCCCAAGGCGCAGCAGAAAAGCAATTCAAGCAAATGGAAGCCATCATCAACTCCATGACACCGGCCGAACGCCGTGACCCTGACCTGATCAGTGGTTCGCGCAAGCGCCGTATTGCCATGGGTTCCGGCACTCAGGTGCAGGACATCGGTCGCTTGATCAAGCAGCACAAGCAGATGCAAAAGATGATGAAAAAGTTCTCCACTAAAGGTGGGATGGCAAAAATGATGCGCGGCATGGGCTCCATGATGCCCGGCGGCGGCATGCCAAAAATGTAATTTACCCGCCCGGGCGCTAGCGTCCGGGCAACTCGCAGTCATGCGAGACACCCGGCAAACCCGCACTGTGCGGGAGCTGACCCGTCGCCATTCGTGGCGATCTCGTTGCAAGTCTGTAGGGCATGCCGGTAGGCGCCAGAAAAAGACATTTGCAAAAGTCCGGATATTCCTTAGAATATGCGGCCTTTCGGGCACCTATGCCCGCTGTGCCTTTAGATTTGCAGCACCGACTACAGGAACGATGTTCACATGCTAACAATCCGTCTTGCCCTTGGCGGCTCCAAAAAGCGCCCGTTTTACCACTTGACCGTTACCGACAGCCGTAACCCACGTGACGGTTCCCACAAGGAACAAATTGGCTTCTTCAACCCGGTTGCCCGTGGTCAGGAAGTTCGTTTCTCCGTTAAAGAAGACCGCCTCGCCTACTGGCTGAGCGTTGGTGCTCAACTGTCTGAGCGTGTTGCTCAGCTGGTTAAAGAAAACGAAAAAGCTAAGGTTGCGGCCTGAGCAATATGAGCGTGACGCCTGAAACTGCTGATGATTTGATCGTTATCGGCAAAATTTACTCGATTCACGGCGTGCGCGGCGAAGTGAAGGTTTATTCCTTTACGGATCCAATTGATAACCTGTTGGACTACAAAAAACTGACGCTTCGGCGCGGTAATGATGTACGACAGGCAGAGCTGGTCAGTGGCCGTTCTCATAACGGCAAGTTTCTGGTTGTAAAGCTCAAGGGTCTCGATGACCGTGACGAAGCTGGTCTTCTTCGCGAATTCGAAATCTGCGTGCCGCGTAACCTGTTTCCTGAACTGACCGACGGCGAGTACTACTGGTACCAGCTGCAGGGACTGAAAGTGACCAACCTTGAAGGGCAATTGCTCGGCAAGATTGTAGACCTTATGGAAACTGGCTCGAACGATGTCATGGAAGTCAAACCTTGCCCAGGTAGCCTGGATGATCGTGATCGCTTGTTGCCCTATACAGAGCAGTGTGTGTTGAGCGTTGACCTTGCAGCTGGCGAGATGAAGGTGGATTGGGATGCGGACTTCTAAGCGTGGCTAAATTGCGCGTAGAAGTGATCAGTTTGTTTCCCGAAATGTTTTCCGCCATCAGCGACTACGGCATCACTAGTCGTGCGGTGAAACAAGGGCTCTTGCAGCTGACTTGTTGGAACCCGCGAGACTACACAACGGATCGACATCACACTGTGGACGATCGCCCATTTGGCGGTGGTCCGGGCATGGTGATGAAGATCAAGCCTCTGGAAGATGCACTGGTTCAGGCCAGAGAAGCAGCCGGAGAGGCGGCGAAGGTTATTTACCTGTCGCCCCAAGGCCGTCAACTGAATCAGTCGGCGGTACGCGAACTGGCGAATGAGGAAGCATTAATCCTTATTGCAGGCCGCTATGAAGGCATTGACGAGCGTTTTATAGACGCTTATGTCGATGAAGAGTGGTCGATTGGTGACTATGTACTTTCCGGTGGCGAGCTGCCGGCGATGGTTCTGATTGATGCGGTTACACGACTGCTGCCTGGAGCTTTAGGGCATGCGGACTCCGCGGAGGAAGATTCCTTCACGGATGGTCTGCTGGATTGCCCGCACTACACCCGACCGGAGGTGTATGCGGATCAGCGTGTTCCCGACGTATTGCTAAGTGGCAATCATGCACACATCCGGCGTTGGCGTTTACAGCAGTCCCTTGGGCGGACCTTTGAACGACGCGCCGATCTTCTGGAAAGCCGCTCGCTTTCTGGAGAAGAGAAGAAGCTGCTCGAGGAATACATCCGCGAGCGGGACGATAGTTAACAACGTATCGATGGTAGGTCCGATGGCCTACCTTAGGAGCACAGCATGACTAACAAAATCATCCTTGCACTCGAAGCAGAGCAGATGACTAAAGAGATCCCTACTTTTGCCCCGGGCGACACTATTGTCGTTCAGGTGAAAGTGAAGGAAGGCGATCGTTCGCGTCTGCAAGCTTTCGAAGGTGTAGTGATTGCCAAGCGTAACCGTGGCGTGAACAGTGCTTTCACTGTTCGTAAAATCTCCAACGGTGTTGGCGTAGAGCGTACTTTCCAGACCTACAGCCCGCAAATCGACAGCATGGCTGTTAAGCGTCGCGGTGACGTTCGTAAAGCCAAGCTGTACTACCTGCGTGACCTGTCGGGTAAAGCAGCTCGTATCAAGGAAAAACTGGCTTAAGTCCAGCTTCCCGATACAGAAAAAAGCAGCCTTCGGGCTGCTTTTTTGTTGCCTGAGATTTGTCAGACCTTTGTCCAGTTGTAGGGTTGTTTAAAGCATGACTTCGCGTGACCAAGAGATTCAACGCCGTACAGACCTGTCCGTTACCCGCATTACCAAGGCCGTCTTCCCCTCGACCACCAATCATCACAACACCTTGTTTGGTGGCACTGCATTGGCCTGGATGGACGAAGTATCGTTTATCGCCGCCACCCGTTTTTGCCGCTTGCCGTTGGTCACCGTTTCGACTGACCGCATCGACTTCAATCATCCGATCGCTGCAGGCTCCATCGTTGAATTGGTGGGGCGTGTGGTGAAAGTGGGTAATACCAGCCTCAAGGTCGAAGTAGAAGTGTATGTCGAGAGCATGAGCTGCGACGGTCGCGAATTGGCCATCCAGGGTTTGTTCAGTTTTGTTGCCATCGACGAAGCCAAACGCCCGGTGCCGGTGTTGCCCGGATTTACGCAGGCCTCGTAAAGCCGTCACTTCGGTGCATCAGGTTTTACAAGTGCCAATATCGTCCAGCCCGTAGCGGGTTTCAGATCGCTGTTGGGTGTTATCACATGCACCCAACCGCTGCTGTCGCGCGCAAACAGGGGTGTTGCACGTTCACCGTGTAATGCCTGGTAGTCGTCCCAGGAGAAGCTGTCAGTCAGGTGGGTGCTGTAAATTTCCGCCCCTTGATGTAAGTCGTTTATCAATTGGCTATACGTGATGGCAGGGTTACCCAACACTTGACCGCGATGTTCATGGCTGGCGCGATGCTTGTCAGTGCGGCGGCTTTCTTGGCTGTTGGTCAAGGTGTAAAGACGGTGTGGGCCAAACTCGTGACGAAAGCGGGTGACCGCCAATGCGTTCAGTTCACCCGATGGGGACAGTGCCAGCAAATGGCCTAAACCCACCAGATCCAGATGCGACTCGGCATGTTCAGCCGCCGGATTGCCAAAGTAGGTGGGCAGGTTTCCCATGCGCGCGGCGCGGATGTTCTCCCAGTTGGAGTCCGTTAACAGCACCCGGATACCCAGTTGTTGCAACGCTTTGGCAATCACTCGCGCCGGACCGTTCGCGCCCACGATCAAAAAGCCGCTGGGCGGCGGCTCTGCTACTTTCAGCAGACGAGCCAATGGGCGTGCCGTCGCACTTTGCAGCACCACCGTGCCGATGATGACGGCAAAGGTAAGGGGAACCAGCAGTAAGGCGCCTTCGTGACCCGCTTCATCCAGGCGTATCGCAAAAATGGCAGATACAGCAGCCGCGACGATGCCCCGAGGGGCGATCCAGGCCAGTAACGTGCGCTCACGCCAGCTCAGTTTTGAACCGGCTGTCGACAGCAAAACGTTCAAAGGGCGTGCAATAAATTGAATGATCAGTAGCAGCACCAGCACGGCGGGCCCGAGTGCCAGCATGGCATTCAGGTCGAGACGGGCGGCGAGCAAGATAAACAGCCCGGAGATCAACAGTACGCTGAGGTTTTCCTTGAAGTGCAGGATATGCCGTACGTCTACGCCCTTCATGTTGGCCATCCACATGCCCATCAGCGTCACCGCCAGCAAACCGGATTCATGCATGATCTGGTTGGAGGCAATGAAAATGCCCAGCACCGTCGCCAGAGTCGCCAGGCTATGCAGGTATTCGGGCAGCCATTGGCGACGCAACACGTTACCCAGTGCCCAGCCCCCGGCGATGCCGAACACACTGCCGCACAGGATGACTCCGGCAAATGTCAGCAAGCTATGGCTCAAGCCATCGCCGGCAGCGCGGGCAATGATGAAGCTGTAGACCACCACGGCGAGCAAGGCGCCAATCGGGTCGATGACGATGCCTTCCCAGCGCAGGATGTTGGCAATCGAGGCTTTGGGCCGAACCACGCGCAGCATGGGCACAATCACAGTGGGGCCGGTCACCAGTGTCAAGGTCCCGAAAAGCAGGGCCAGCAACCAGTCAAACCCCAGCAGCCAGTGCGTGGCCAAGGTAATGACCGCCCATGTCGACAAGGCCCCAACCGTCACCAGTCGATGCACGACGCTGCCGATCTCCCGCCATTCGGACAGGTGCAGCGTGAGGCTGCCTTCAAACAGAATCAGAGCGACCGCCAGTGACATCAGCGGCATCAGCAATGGGCCAAACAGGGTTTGAGGATCAAGCCATCCCAGCACCGGGCCGATCAGTATGCCCGTTAACAGTAAGAACAGAATCGCTGGTAATTTCAGTCGCCAGGCCAGCCATTGGCAGCCCAGCGCGGCGACACCTATACCGCCAAACGTCAGCAGAATCTGTTGTTCGTTCATGGGACATCCTTCACGTGCTTTTTGTGTAGGCCATTGCGGGCGGGCTATGAAAGACTAGCGGTCACTTTGAACGTTCACCTTTTATTTGTGCGCAGCCTTTTACACCTGCGCTTAGAGAGCCAATGCCCGCGATAGATGATCCACTTATCGACTGTTTTCTGGATGCCTTGTGGCTCGAAAAAGGCCTGTCCGACAACACCCGTGATGCTTATCGAAGTGATTTGGCGCTGTTTAACGGCTGGTTGCAGGAGCGCGATGTTGCACTCATCAACACCGGACGCGAGATGATCCTTGATCACTTGGCCTGGCGACTTGACCAAGGCTACAAACCCCGTTCGACGGCGCGCTTCCTGTCCGGGGCTCGAGGCTTTTATCGGTATTTGCTGCGTGAAAAATTGATCGGCGTTGACCCAACGTTGCAAGTCGAGATGCCACAGTTGGGCAGGCCTTTGCCCAAGTCGCTGTCTGAGGCGGATGTGGAGGCCTTGCTGGCAGCGCCTGATATGAGTGAAGCCATTGGCCAGCGTGATCGGGCAATGCTTGAGGTGCTGTACGCCTGTGGACTGCGCGTGACCGAACTGATCAGTCTGACGCTGGAGCAGGTCAACCTGCGTCAGGGCGTGTTGCGAGTCATGGGCAAAGGCAGCAAAGAGCGACTGGTGCCTATGGGCGAGGAGGCCATTGTTCAGGTTGAGCGGTATATGCGCGATGCGCGACATGAGCTGCTGGGCGGTCGCCCCAGCGACGTGCTGTTCCCCAGCCTGCGCGGTGAGCAAATGACCCGCCAGACTTTCTGGCACCGGATCAAGCATCAAGCCAAAGTGGCCGGCATCGACAAATCATTGTCACCGCATACCCTGCGTCATGCCTTTGCTACCCATTTGCTCAACCACGGTGCCGACTTGCGCGTAGTACAGATGCTGCTGGGCCACAGCGATCTGTCGACTACGCAGATTTACACCCACGTAGCGCGGGCTCGCCTGCAAGACCTGCATGCCCGTCATCACCCGCGTGGCTAGGGGCACAAGTGCGGTCACAGGGTCGGCCCGGCAAGCCATCTGTGGTAGGCTTTGCCGGTTTAGAAAACGAGCTGCCCGGACCCGGCTTATCGGGGTGTCCAGGTTTGGCCGTTTTGTCCGCCTTCAGGAGTTCCCATGCGCGTGACCCAGATTTTAGCCGCCGCAGCCATTGCGTTGGTCAGTACCTTTACGTTTGCCGACACTGCTGCCGAGCAAGCCATCCGCAAAAGCCTTGATGCGCTGAAGCTTGATGTTCCCGTTGAAAGCATCAGTGCAAGCCCGATGGCAGGTTTGTATGAAGTCAAACTCAGTGGCAGCCGCGTGTTGTACGCCAGTGCCGATGGTCAATTCATCGTGCAGGGCTACATGTTTCAGCTCAAGGATGGCAAGCCGGTCAATTTGACCGAGCAGGCCGAACGCGTTGGCGTGGCTAAATTGATTAACGGTATTCCGGTCGCAGAAACCGTCGTTTACCCTGCAATCGGCGAAACCAAATCGCACATCACCGTCTTTACCGATACCACCTGCCCGTATTGCCATAAATTGCATGAAGAAGTGCCTCAGTTGAACAAAATGGGCATTGAAGTGCGTTATGTTGCGTTCCCGCGTCAGGGCCTCGGTTCGCCGGGGGATCAGCAGCTGCAAGCGGTCTGGTGTTCGGCAGACAAAAAAAGCGCCATGGACAAAATGACCGATGGCAAAAAGGTTGAAGCGCCCAAGTGCGCCAACCCGGTCGCCAAACAATTCGCCCTGGGCCAATCGATTGGCGTAAATGGCACGCCAGCCATTGTGTTGGCTGACGGCCAGGTAATTCCGGGTTATCAGCCCGCTGCCCAAGTTGGCAAGCTGGCCCTCGGTGCTAAATAATTCTGCATCGCCACAGTAAAACGCTGGCGATCATGGTCGGGCCGTTCAGTTGGCCGGCTATTAATTGAGAGCCGTGGTTATCCACGGTTGTGTTTCACGGCCGACCTTGAGTCGGCCGTTTTATGGGGAGTTCAGTGTGAATCCGGTCAAAGTAGGTATCTGTGGGCTCGGGACCGTCGGTGGCGGCACCTTCAACGTACTAAAGCGTAACGCCGAGGAGATTGCCCGCCGTGCCGGGCGTGGTATCCAGGTTGCGCAAATTGCCATGCGTACGCCAAACCCTCAGTGCGACATTGCCGGTACCCCCATTACCAACGATGTCTTTGCTGTGGCCACCAACCCTGACATCGACATCGTGATCGAGTTGATTGGCGGCTACACCATCGCCCGTGAACTGGTGCTCAAAGCCATTGAAAACGGCAAGCATGTGGTCACTGCCAACAAGGCGCTGATTGCTGTGCATGGCAACGAGATTTTCGCCAAAGCTCAGGAAAAGGGCGTGATCGTGGCGTTCGAAGCCGCGGTGGCCGGTGGTATTCCGGTGATCAAGGCGATTCGTGAAGGTCTGTCGGCCAACCGCATTAACTGGGTGGCGGGCATCATCAACGGCACCGGTAACTTCATCCTCACCGAAATGCGTGAAAAGGGTCGTACGTTTGAAGACGTACTGGCTGAAGCGCAGGCGCTGGGTTACGCCGAAGCGGACCCGACCTTCGACGTGGAAGGTATTGATGCCGCTCACAAGCTGACCATTCTGGCCTCGATTGCGTTTGGTATCCCGCTGCAATTCGATAAAGCCTACACCGAAGGCATCACCAAGCTGACCACGGCTGATGTGAACTACGCCGAAGCGCTGGGCTACCGCATCAAGCACCTGGGCGTGGCACGCAGCACCGCCAATGGCATTGAACTGCGTGTACACCCGACACTGATCCCGGCAGACCGTCTGATTGCCAACGTCAATGGCGTGATGAACGCCGTCATGGTCAATGGCGATGCCGCGGGCTCCACTCTGTTCTACGGTGCAGGCGCCGGTATGGAGCCAACGGCTTCGTCAGTGGTAGCCGACCTGGTGGACGTGGTGCGGGCGATGACGTCTGATCCTGAAAACCGTGTGCCGCACCTGGCCTTCCAGCCGGATTCTCTGTCTGACCACCCGATTCTTCCGATTGAAGCCTGCGAAAGTGCTTACTATCTGCGCATTCAGGCCAAGGACCATCCGGGTGTATTGGCACAAGTGGCCAGCATTCTGTCCGAGCGCGGCATCAACATCGAATCGATCATGCAGAAAGAAGTGGAAGAGCATGACGGCCTGGTGCCAATGATCCTGCTGACCCACCGTGTGATCGAGCAGCACATCAACGATGCGATTACAGCGCTTGAAGCATTGCAAGGCGTTGTGGGGTCTGTGGTTCGTATTCGCGTTGAACATCTTAATTAATTAAGAGCGGCAAGCGATCAGCTCCAATCGCCAAGCATGAGCCAGACGGCTTTTACTTGGCGCTTATGGCTCAACCGCTAGCCGCTCAAACCCGAAGGTTTGCAACCATGCGCTATATCAGCACCCGTGGCCAGGCACCGGCCCTGAATTTTGAAGATGTATTGCTGGCCGGTCTGGCCACCGATGGCGGTTTGTATGTGCCGGAAAACCTGCCGCGCTTTACTCAGGAAGAAATCGCCTCCTGGGCTGGGCTGCCGTATCACGAGCTGGCGTTCCGGGTTATGCGCCCGTTTGTAACCGGCAGCATTCCTGACGCAGACTTTAAAAAAATTCTGGAAGAGACCTACGGCGTTTTCTCCCACGCAGCCGTTGCCCCGTTGCGCCAGTTGAATGGCAATGAATGGGTCCTGGAGCTGTTTCACGGGCCTACCTTGGCATTCAAGGATTTTGCCCTGCAACTGCTCGGTCGTTTGCTCGACTACGTGCTGGAGAAGCGCGGTGAGCGCGTTGTGATTGTCGGTGCGACTTCCGGCGATACCGGCTCTGCAGCGATTGAAGGCTGCAAGCACTGCGAAAACGTCGATATTTTCATCCTGCACCCCAACAACCGGGTGTCGGAAGTACAGCGTCGTCAAATGACCACGCTGTTCGGCGAAAACATCCATAACATCGCCATCGAAGGCAACTTCGATGACTGCCAGGAAATGGTCAAGGCCAGCTTTGCCGATCAAGGTTTCCTCAAGGGCACACGGTTGGTGGCGGTCAACTCGATCAACTGGGCGCGCATCATGGCTCAGATCGTTTACTACTTCCACGCAGCCCTGCAGCTGGGCGGGCCGCATCGTTCGGTATCGTTCTCGGTGCCAACCGGCAACTTTGGCGACATTTTCGCTGGGTATCTGGCGCGCAACATGGGCCTGCCGATCAATCAGTTGATCGTGGCCACTAACCGTAATGACATCCTGCACCGTTTCATGAGCGGCAATCAGTACGCCAAAGAGACCTTGCATGCCACGCTGTCGCCGTCGATGGACATCATGGTGTCCTCGAACTTTGAACGCTTGCTGTTCGATCTTCACGGCCGCAATGGCGCTGCCGTTGCCGGTTTGATGGACACCTTCAAGAAAACCGGCCACTTCAGCGTTGAAGACGACCGTTGGACTGAAGCCCGTCGTTTGTTCGACTCGCTGGCGGTGGATGACGAGCAAACCTGCGAAACCATTGCTCAGGTATTTGCTGAAACAGGCGAAGTGCTGGACCCGCATACCGCGATCGGTGTCAAAGCTGCACGCGAGTGCCGTCGTAGCCTGGATATTCCGATGGTGATTCTGGGAACGGCTCACCCGGTCAAGTTTCCGGAAGCGGTCGAGAAGGCAGGTGTAGGAAAGGCGCTTGAACTGCCCGTACACCTTTCTGATCTGTTTGATCGCGAAGAACGTTACACCGTTTTGGACAATGACTTGAACGCCGTACAGGCCTTTGTCAGCCAGCATGGCAATCGTGGAAAAGCGCTTTAAAAGCATTTCTCCTACGTAATGTGAAGCCCGTCATCTGACGGGCTTTTTTGTACGTGCATGGCAAACTTGCCCCGTTTTCGCCTCTGAATGCTGGCGAGTGGTCGGTCAAGGAGGCTGCCATGTCACGATCTTGTCGCGAGCTGAAGGATTGGTGTCTTAGCGTGTTGTTCGTCTCGCTGGCATCGTTAGGCTCAGTTGCCCATGCTGCGCAAGCAATGCCTTTGCAACTTCCCCAAAGCTTTATTTCTCCCAAAACATTTGCCTTTGATCGTGCTCAACAGCAATGGCTGGCGCAGCGTGGCCCTTTGCGCGTGGGGGTCTACGTGGGTGACTATGCGCCGCTGGACATTGCTGGAGACCGCAAAAGCTATCAGGGCATCAGTGCCGACTACTTGGGCCTCGTTCGAGATACGCTCGGGGTCAATGTGAGTGTTTCAGGCTTTCGTAAGCGCGATCAGGCCGTAGCCGCCTTGCTCTCGGGCAAGATCGATCTGTTAACCAGTGCCGGAAGCTACGAACGCGGGGTCGAAGGGCTTATTTTTTCAGCGGACTATATGGCTGATCGCTCAGTGGTGGTTGAGCGAGGCAGTGATGTGAGTCGCAAGGAGAATTGGGACCGAAAAAAAATAGGGTTTCTGGAGGGCCATGTCGACAGTCTGGTTGCCCATGCGTTTTACCCGAAAAGCCATATTATTTTCATGCCCGATTTAAGTAGTGCGCTGGAAGCCCTTGCAGAGGGTGAAGTTGATGCATTAGTCGGTAATGAGGTGGTTGTACGGTCTTTCAAAACCTTGAGGCCAAACTCGGGGCTACGCATTGTCGGGGAGAGCAATCTGCCCGCATCGGGCTTTGCCTTTGCTACTCGGCGTGAGGACGTGCAATTGCTCAGTCTGATTGATCGTGTCTTGAGCAATCTGGATACCGGCCTGACACAAGTGATTCACGCGCGCTGGACCACCGGGTTGGGTGGGGGCATTGGTCACAAGCAAATCGAGCTGTCATCCAGAGAGCGTGACTGGATCAGACAAAACCCTGTCGTCACCGTCGCTTCTCAGCAATACCCGCTTTATACGTTCAAAACCGGGGATGAACGGTGGGTGGGCTTGAGTCAGGACATCCTCTTTCGCATCTCGCGCATGACCGGTCTGGAGTTTGTGCACCGAGAGAGTTTGTCTACGGCACACACTCTGGAGCTGCTTCAAAGTGGCCAAGCCCATATGAATACGACGTTGACCGAGAGTGTGGAGCGTAAAGCCTTCTTGAACTTTACCTACTCGTTTGGCGGTGCGCCTTGGGTCTTTGTTGTGCGCATCAATGACTCCCGGCTGGGTTCATTATCTCAACTGGCAGGCCAGGTGCTGGTGCTTCCAGCGCGTCATGCGTTAGTGCCGATGATTCGTAGTGAGCATCCGCACATAAAATTAAAGCTGGTAGAAAACTATGCCCAGGCCCGCCATCTGGTTGAGCGGGGTGATGCGCTAGCCACGATTCAGAATGAAACTCAGGCTTATCTTTATCCCCCAGGGCGTTTGAAAGTAGGCCGAAGTGTAGAGGGGCGGTGGTCCGCTGACAGTTTTGCGGTCTCGGCCCGACACCCGGAGTTACGCGACATACTCAACAAGGGGCTTGAAGCTTTGCCCATGGCTGAAGTGCGTGCCTTGCGCGTCAAGTGGCTGGGCGGGGTTGGCATTACACCGGTCATTGCGTCCGGTGATGAGACGTCACCGTGGGTGTTTTGGCTATCGGTTGTAGGGATATCTTTAAGCGTAATCTGTGCTTTTTGGTATTGGCATCTGATTAAGCAGCTGCGAATCATCCGTTTAGCCTTTGATCGTTTGCAAGAACGTCAGGCGTCACAGCAACGTTATTTTGATGCCGTGCCCAATCCAATTTTTATAAGAGGGCTGAAGGGCGAAATCATTGCCTGTAATCGTGCCTACAGTGAATGTTTTGCGACTCCGGATGAACTCATGAATGGGCAACGGATCACAGAAGTGGACATGTACACCGCCGAAGTGGGCGAGCATTTTCACGCTGAACTGATGCACGTGCTTGAGAGCCGAAAACCGCTGTATGAAAAGCGTCGAATTACATTCAAAAAACACAGTGTTGAGATTTATCGCTGGATTGTTCCTGTCTATTCGGAATCTGGCCAATTAGAAGGTGCCATGGGAGGGTGGTTCGATATTTCCGGACCCAAAGCGTGGGAGTGATGGGTTCGACTTAGCTTATTGTTGAAGTGTCCTACCGAAATTTAGGAATTATCCTATGTTGGTTTTCTTTCAACCCCTCTAGAGTCATTTTCCCGCGCCAAGTACGCGTTATGTTCCAAAGGTCCGTGATGCGTTCTCTTAAAGTTTTGATACTCGAAGACAACCCTTTTCAACTGATGGTGCTGCACCAAATGTTGAATGCCTTTCATATTTTTGATGTGCTGGCTGCCGAAGACATCGAGTCTGCCCGTTCCTCAATTGCCAAGCGCGGGATCATAGATGTGGCTATTTGTGATCTGTATCTGGACGGTGCCAGCGGTTTGGAGTTGATTCGCGAAATGGCCATCAACCATGAGGCGCGCGCGTTGATTATTCTTAGCTGCGCCGCGCCTGAAGTCATGGAGCGTGCGGTTCATGCTGCGCGCGCGGAAGGGCTCAGGGTCTTGGGCTGTTTGTCCAAACCGGTGACAGTCGGTCACTTGGGGCGATTGTTGGCCTCGTACGAGCAACCAGGCATCACTGAGTAGGCTGAGCGTCCAAATTGATTACGTATCACGGGGAACCTTTGATGGCGTCTGCGTGTCAGATTTTTCATCAACAGGATCATGCATTTTGCTCCGATGCTTGTAGCCTGTTGAGCAGGTCATCAGACCCTGTTAAGCCCCGAGTTGTCTCCCCACTGCTCGGGGCTTTTTTTGCGTTTTTTTTGTCAGTGCTCAGTGGGCGGGTCTGCCACGACTGGGCCCGGTTCCGGGTACTCCCCGGCTTGACCGGGAGCAAACCATTGAGCTGTTGACGAATTCAGGGCGTTATCGCCCAGATTGGCCAATACGGTGTTAATCGCGTGAATGGCTTCGCGGCCTTGCGCAGTGTCCGAACAACCAATAAAGATCAGTTGATAGAGTGGCGCCCCCTTCACAGGGTAAAAAATCAATGCGTCCTTTGGCAGACCGACCTGGCTGGCTTTGGACTGGATTTCCGGCCAGTACCCCAGAACGGCTTGCACTCTCCCGGCACTTTGCATCTGCAACAAACTACCGAGTGGATCGCTGCCGTAATGGGTAAAGAGTTGTTCCTGCGGGCCATGTGACACTTGTTCATCAATCCATTCGCCATAACTGCGCTGGGCAATCACCCCGAGCTTTACCGTCCTGGCTTTGAGCATGGCCAGCAGGTCCAACGTTTGGTCATGGATAAAAGGCTCCAGCAGTGGCTGGTTTTCGCGGCGGATGGCGAGGACGTTGCTGTGCAGACCGATAATGGGCGTGGAGTACGTTATCGAGTTGGCGCGTGCCGCACTCCATAACAACGTGGGGTCGCAGGCCAGCGGCTGGTCCTTGAGCATCTGAATGGCACGTGCCTTGTTCACCCGTAAGATAACGTGTTGATAGTTCGGCATGCTGGCGATCAGCACAGGCATCAGTTGATCAATCATGCCTTGCCCTTTTTTCGGCCCATCAAACACCGTCAGGGGTGCAAGGTCGCGCAGTAGCCAAATGAGTTTCTCAGAGCCCCGGCTTTCGGGCGCGAAGATAAGCAGTGCAGGCATGATAAGCCCCGCCCATAGGCCAAGCCGGTTCCAGGTCTTAGCCATTGGCTGTTTCCTTCAAGCCCTTCAACATGCGGCTCAAATAGCGCCTGTGAGCTTCAGGTGGGCAATGGCGCTGGCGTCGAAGCCTAAATCACTCAGGATTTCGTGAGTGTGAGCCCCCAACTCGGGGCCGACCCACTCGGCAGAGCCTGGGGTGTCGGACAACTTTGGCACGATGCCGGGCATTTTGAACGCTTTGCCGTCAGGTAATTTGGCCTGTAAAAACATCTCGCGTGCCAGGAATTGCGGGTCACTGAACATGTCTTCGGCCGAAAAGATCCGGCTGGCGGGTACTTGGGCAGCACTCAATTGCTCAAGTACGCGCTCCAGCGACTGGCTGGCCACCCAACGATCAATGACACCGTACAATTCGTCACGGCGCTCGTCGCGTCCGTCATTGCTGGTTAATTGAGGATCATTGGCCAGATCCTCACGTCCGATGATCAGCATGAAGCGCTTGAAGATGGCGTCACCATTGGCGCCAATCTGGACATGCTTGCCGTCCTGGCTCGTATGAATCGAGGAGGGCGTGATACCCGGCATGATGTTGCCGGTGCGTTCCCGGATAAATCCGAACACATCGAACTCGGGCACCATACTTTCCATCATGGCAAAAATGGCTTCATACAGCGCTACGTCGACGACCTGGCCTTTTCCGCCATTGACCTCACGGTGCCGCAAGGCCATCAGCGCGCCAATCACTCCCCACAGCGCTGCAATTGAGTCACCAATCGAAATACCTGTACGTACGGGAGGCCGATCTTCAAAACCCGTGATGTATCGCAACCCGCCCATTGACTCACCTACGGCGCCAAATCCCGGTTGATCTTTCATCGGGCCGGTCTGGCCGAAACCGGAAAGCCGCACCATTACCAATTTGGGGTTCAAAGCCTGCAGTACGTCCCAGCCCAGACCGAGTTTCTCCAATACTCCGGGGCGAAAGTTTTCGATCAGGATGTCGGCGTCAGCCAGCAACGCTTTAAGAATACTCAGGCCCTCGGGGTGTTTGAGGTTCAGGGTCAGGGACTTTTTGTTGCGTGCCTGAACAAACCACCAGAGAGAGGTGCCCTCATACAACTTGCGCCATTTGCGCAGCGGGTCGCCGCCATCCGGGGATTCAACCTTGATCACCTGGGCCCCGAATTCAGCGCAGATCCGCGCGGCAAAAGGGCCTGCGATCAGCGTTCCCAATTCAACGACTTTGAGACCTGAAAGGGGTTTGCTGGCAAGTGGCATGGGGAATCCTTATCCGGGAGGCGAGCGAGTACAGCCTTTTAACATAGTGGCGGCACAATTTCTGTAACCGCCAGAGGATCGCCGGATATGTTCGGCGCTGGACGGTGTATCGGTTAGACTTGGCGCCTTTCTCCGTATCAAGAAGCCCGTTCATGGCCCAGCCGTCCACGACCTACAAGTTTGAACTCAATCTCACCGATCTCGACCGCAATGTATATGAAAGCGTAAAGCAGACCATTGCCCGTCACCCTTCGGAAACGGAAGAGCGCATGACCGTGCGCCTTCTGGCGTATGCCCTGTGGTACAACGAACAGCTGTCTTTTGGCCGTGGTCTCTCGGATGTCGACGAGCCTGCGCTGTGGGAAAAAAGTCTGGATGACCGTGTTCTGCACTGGATCGAAGTCGGCCAGCCCGATGCCGACCGCCTGACCTGGTGCTCGCGCCGTACCGAGCGCACCAGCCTGCTGGCCTACGGCAGCCTGCGTGTGTGGGAAGGCAAGGTGATCCCGGCGATCAAAAACCTGAAAAACGTCAACATCGCTGCCGTCCCGCAAGAGATTCTTGAGGTGCTGGCCAAAGACATGCCTCGCGTTATCAAGTGGGACGTGATGATCAGTGAAGGCACGATTTTCGTGACCGATGATCGCGGCCAGCACGAAGTGCAGTTGCAGTGGTTGCAAGGCGACCGCGGTTAATTAGCCTCCTTTTTATAACGTCATAGAGAAACGCCACCCGCTTATGCGTATCGAATCCCGTCCATTGCCTGAAACCCTGCCTTTTTTGGGCGAAATGCCGACTTTACTGACGCGTCTTTACGCGGCGCGGGGGGTGCAGTCGCAAGCTGAACTGGACAAGAGCCTGGCGCGGTTGATCCCGTATCAGCAACTCAAGGGTATCGACGCCGCAGTGGATTTGCTGGTGGTGGCACTCGAAAAGCGCCAGCGCATTCTGATCGTCGGCGACTTTGACGCCGATGGTGCGACGGCCAGTACGGTTGGCATGCTGGGTTTGCGTTTGCTGGGCGCAGCCCATGTCGATTATCTGGTGCCGAACCGGTTTGAGTACGGCTATGGCTTAACACCGGAAATCGTTGAAGTGGCGCTGACTCGCACGCCTCAGTTATTGATCACGGTGGACAACGGCATTTCCAGTGTCGAAGGCGTCGCGGCGGCGAAAAAAGCTGGCCTGAGTGTATTGGTCACCGACCACCACTTACCGGGCAATGAGTTGCCCGCAGCGGATGCCATCGTCAATCCCAACCAACCGGGTTGTGAGTTTCCGAGTAAGGCGCTGGCCGGGGTCGGGGTGATTTTCTATGTGCTGATTGCCTTGCGTGCGCGTTTGAACAGCCTGGGTTGGTATCAAAACAGCAAGGCCCCCAATATTGCCGAGTTGCTCGATCTGGTCGCTTTGGGCAGCGTGGCTGACGTGGTGCCGCTGGATGCCAATAACCGGATTCTGGTGCATCAAGGCCTTGAGCGCATACGCGCCGGGCGTGCGCGACCGGGGTTAAAGGCCATTTTGGAAGTGGCCAAGCGCGATCATTCGCGTATTACCTCCACAGACCTGGGTTTTATTCTCGGCCCACGCCTCAATGCCGCCGGTCGCCTCGATGACATGAGTTTAGGCATTGAATGCCTGCTCACGGATGACGCTAATGCGGCGCGGGAAATGGCCGTGCAACTGGATGAAATGAACCAGGATCGTAAGTCCATCGAGCAAGGCATGCAGCGTGAAGCGCTGGCCCAGCTCAAGGAACTGCCGGTCGACAGCCTGCCATTTGGTTTGTGCCTGTTTGATCCGGAGTGGCACCAAGGTGTGATCGGTATTCTGGCGTCGCGCCTTAAAGAGCGCTATTTCCGTCCCACATTTGCGTTTGCCGATGCGGGAGACGGTTTGCTTAAAGGCTCGGGACGTTCGGTGCCGGGGTTTCACATTCGTGATGCGCTGAGCGTGGTGGCGGCACAACACCCTGATTTGATCGCCAAGTACGGGGGGCATGCGATGGCGGCGGGCTTGACCCTGCCAGCGGCCAATTTTGAGGTGTTTTCACAGGCGTTTGATGAAGAAGTCCGTCGCCAACTGCGTGAAGAAGATCTGACAGGGCGCTTGCTCTCGGACGGTAGTCTGGCCGTCGAGGAATTCCACCTTGAGCTGGCGCGTGCCCTGCGTAATGCCGGACCTTGGGGGCAACACTTTCCAGAGCCGCTGTTTCACGGGGTGTTCCAGCTTGTAGAGCAACGCGTCGTAGGAGAGCGGCACTTGAAAGTCGTTCTTAAAACTGAATGTGGCAGCGTCAAGCTGGACGGTATCGCCTTCGGTATTGACCGCGAAGTGTGGCCCAATCCGACCATCCGCTGGGTAGAACTGGCGTACAAACTCGATCTCAATGAGTTTCGCGGCAACGAAACCGTGCAGTTGATGATTGCCCACATTGAACCGCGCTGACTAAACCTCTCTGTCGATTCTGTAGTCGCTGACGAGGAACGACGGCTGCGATCGGCGGCAAGGCCGCCGTAAAACCTGACGCACCGAGGTGTGCCTGTTTTCGCATTCGCTTTGCGCCCTATCGCAGCCTTCGTCAGCGACTACAGATCGATGCCCAGGAACTGTTCAATAACCTTTGCTTTCAACTGTCGTGCACTGGTCGTGCATCTCTCTTAATTTGAACCCCACCTCTTTCAGCGTTGTCGACTAGGCTTGTAGGAAATGCTTAATGCCTGGAGCCTACCCACTGCAATGAGAGGTGACCCATGAGTCTGCTGCTCGAACCTTACACCCTGCGCCAACTGACCCTTATTAACCGCATTGCGGTTTCCCCCATGTGCCAGTATTCCAGTGTTGATGGGCTGGCCAATGACTGGCATCTGGTTCACCTTGGCAGCCGTGCGGTGGGCGGCGCCGGTCTGGTCTTTACCGAAGCCACTGCTGTCACACCGGACGGGCGCATCACTGCCCAGGACCTTGGGTTGTGGCACGACGATCAAATCGAACCGTTACAGCGCATCACCCGTTTTATCCGGGCTCAAGGTGCTGTGGCGGGTATTCAGCTTGCCCATGCCGGGCGCAAGGCCAGCACTTATCGCCCTTGGCTGGGCAAACATGGCAGCGTCAAGACAGAGGAAGGCGGTTGGATACCTGTTGGGCCTTCTCCGATTGCATTCGACCCTCGCCATACGGTGCCCACGCAGTTGGATGAATCCCAGATCAATGACCTTGTTCAGGCCTTTGCCGACGCTGCCAAGCGGGCGCTTGAGGCTGGATTCTCAGTGGTTGAGGTGCACGCGGCTCACGGCTATCTGTTGCATCAGTTCCTGTCGCCCCTGAGTAATCAGCGACGTGATCAATATGGTGGCTCTTTCGAAAACCGTATCCGACTGGTGCTGCAAGTCACCGAGGCTGTGCGCGGCGTGTGGCCCGAAACACTGCCTGTGTTCGTGCGCGTTTCAGCAACCGACTGGGTGGAAGACGGCTGGAATCCTGATGAAACCGTCGAGCTGGCGCGCCGCTTGAAAGCTTTGGGGGTTGACCTGATCGATGTGTCTTCGGGCGGTACGGCGGCCAATGCCGAAATTCCTGTCGGGCCGGGCTATCAAACTCGATTTGCCGAACGCGTGCGCAAAGAGTCAGGCATTGCGACGGGTACAGTCGGCATGATCACCGAGCCTGCACAGGCCGAGCATATTCTGCGTACCGGTCAGGCTGACTTGATTTTGCTGGCGCGCGAACTGTTGCGTGATCCGTATTGGCCATTGCACGCAGATGATGACCTTGGCGGCCGACAAGCCATTTGGCCCGCCCAATACCAGCGGGCAACCCATCGCGATCAGCCGATTCATGAGTCTGATTTGCGCGATTGAAACACCGTGCGGTCCCCCTTCACCCCTGAAGCAAGAGGCTCATCATGAACACCATTGGATTGCTCGAACAGCTGCTCAAGTCTGGTCAGCAAATGATGCAGAACAAGACCGGCGCTCAAGGCAGCGCGCAAGGTTCTACGGGTACAGGAGGCCTGGGGGGGCTGGGTGGTTTAGGCGATTTGCTGGGCGGTGCCGGTGGGGCCGGCCGTTCTGCAGGCGCTGGAGGATTGGGCGGGTTGCTCTCGGGCGCCGGGGGCGGCGCCATGGTTGCCAGCGTTCTGGGCATGTTGCTGGGTCGCAAAGGCGGGAGTGGTCAGGCATTAACCTATGGCGGGTTGGCCGCCTTGGGCTCGCTGGCCTACAAGGCCTACACCAATTGGCAAGCGAACCAGGCGGCGGCCCCCCAGACGCAGCCGCAAACCCTTGACCGCCTGACGGCACCGCAACAAGTTGAGGAACACACGCTGGCCATTCTCACCGCCATGATTGCGGCCGCCAAGGCGGATGGCCAAATCGATGACCGGGAGCATCAGTTGATCAGTGGCGAGCTGAACAAGCAGGGCGGCGACCCAGCTATCAAGCAGTGGCTTGAGCAGGAGCTGAACTCGCCATTGGATGCAGCAAAGGTTGCAGCCTATGCGGCAACTCCTGAAATGGCGGCCGAAATGTACCTTGCCAGTGTGTTGGTGGTTGATGACGAACATCCACAGGAACGTGATTATCTGGACCTATTGGCAGCGCACTTGAAACTCGACCCGGACTTGCAGGTCGAGCTTGAGGCGCAGGTCAGAAAATCTGCCGCGGGTTAAAGCAGTAGTTGTTGACGCGTTGTGAGGCTGCGATCGGTTGTGTAACGACCTTGGGCTCATCCCATGTGATGCGTCTGGTACAGCGCGTTGCATGGGTTTACGACGGACTTCGCCGCCGATCGCAGCCTTCGTTCCTCGTCAGCGACTACGAGGGGAATTGTATGTAGGTTTTTTTGCTTAACGCTGTGAGATTGGTCTCAGAGTTCATGCGATTCATCGATTACCCTCGGCTATACTTGCCATCATTTAAATGGCCCCCCGAGGATAGACTGTGAAGAACTGGACGTTGCGCCAACGCATTTTGGCGAGCTTTGCGGTGATCATTGCCATTATGTTGTTGATGGTTGTGGCGTCTTACTCACGTTTACTGTCAATTCAGACCAGCGAAGAAACGGTACGCAATGATTCGATCCCCGGGGTTTACTACAGTTCGATGGTTCGCAGTGCCTGGGTGGACAGTTTTGTCCTCACCCTGCAATTGGTCGGCTCGTCCACTCAACGAGATCTGACCAGTGAAGATCGAAAGCTGTACGCCAGTTATGAAGAACGTCTGAATCGCGAGCTGGAAAACTACCGAGGCACCATCTTCGATAATCAGGATCGGGCCGAATTCGATGAGTTTGAGCGGCTGCACCAGATGTACGGGAAAACGTTGGCCCAAGTCCTCCAGTTATACGAGAACAAGGAATTTGAACAGGCTGAAGCGCTGGTCAGTGAACAGTTGGCACCGGTATGGGCCAGTGGCCGCAAACAACTCAACACGCTGATTGACAGCAATCGGTCTTCAGCCACCACCGCGAGCGAAAACATCGCTCAAGCCGTGACCGCCGCGAAGGTCAGCATGCTGATTTCGTTGGCAATCGCTGTTCTGGCGGCAGCGCTGTGCGGCTTCCTGTTGCTGCAAGCCATCATGTCGCCCACGAAACGCATCGTGGCGATTCTTGAAGTCATGCGCTCCGGTGATCTGAGATCACGTTTGAACCTGGAGCGAAAAGACGAATTCGGCGCCGTAGAAACCGGCTTCAACGACATGATGACCGAGCTCACCGCCTTGGTCTCCCAAGCCCAGCGCTCCTCGGTACAGGTCACGACCTCAGTCACCGAAATTGCCGCCACCTCCAAGCAGCAACAAGCCACCGCGACCGAAACAGCTGCCACCACCACTGAAATTGGCGCCACCTCACGGGAAATTGCCGCCACGTCTCGCGACCTGGTACGCACCATGACCGAAGTCACCTCGGCCGCTGATCAGGCTTCAATTTTGGCGGGTTCCGGGCAACAAGGTTTGGCCCGCATGGAAGAAACCATGCATTCGGTCATGGGCGCTGCTGATCTTGTCAACGCCAAGCTGGCGATTCTGAATGAGAAGGCCGGGAACATTAATCAGGTGGTGGTGACCATCGTTAAAGTGGCGGATCAGACCAACCTGTTGTCGCTCAATGCCGCTATCGAGGCAGAAAAAGCTGGCGAATACGGTCGTGGTTTCGCCGTGGTAGCGACCGAAGTTCGACGCTTGGCCGATCAGACCGCCGTGGCGACCTACGACATTGAACAAATGGTGCGTGAAATCCAGTCCGCCGTGTCGGCGAGCGTCATGGGCATGGACAAGTTTTCGGAAGAAGTCCGCCGGGGCATGTTCGAAGTGACACAAGTCGGCGAGCAATTATCGCAAATCATCCATCAGGTTCAGGCCCTCGCACCGCGCGTGTTGATGGTCAATGAAGGCATGCAGGCCCAGGCGACCGGCGCTGAACAAATCAATCTTGCATTGGTGCAACTAGGGGATGCCAGCAGCCAGACCGTTGAGTCCTTGCGTCAGGCCAGCTTTGCGATTGACGAACTCAGTCAGGTTGCGGTGGGACTGCGCAGCGGCGTTTCGCGATTCAAAGTCTGATGAGCGAACCTCTCGCTAAACCCGCAGTTGGGACAGCGTTGAAAAAACGTCTGTTTCTGGTGTTTTACATCGGCGACGAACGTTTTGCCTTGCCGGCCACGGATGTGGTGGAAGTGCTGCCGCGTTTACCGCTCAAACCGGTGGCTCACACGCCCATCTGGGTGGCCGGGGTTTTTTCGCACCGAGGGCAAATGGTGCCGGTGATCGATATCAGTGCCATGACCTTTGGTCAGGCTTCGGTGGCGCGAACCAGCACCCGGCTGGTGCTGGTCAATTATCGGGGGCACGTGCTCGGACTTATGCTCGAACAGGCCAGCGATACGGTGCGCTGTGACCCGGCGGAGTTTCAGCCTTATGGCGTGGATAACCATGACGCGCCCTATCTAGGCCCAGTGCGCAAAGATCATCTTGGCTTGCTGCAATGGCTCAGTGTCGATGACTTGCTGAGCCCGGCCGAGTCGGCGTTGTTGTTCGCCAACGGCCCCGATGATGTCGACGCGCAGGTGCTCGCATGAGCAGCGATCAACGATTTTTTGATTACCTGAAAAGGCGCATCGGGCTGGACGTGGCGTCCGTTGGCCCGGCCATTATCGAGCGCGCGGTGCGCCAGCGCTGCACGGCGCTGAAAGTCGCCGATAACGACCTGTACTGGCAGCATTTGATCAGTTCTGAAGACGAGCAACAGGCGCTGATCGAATCCGTTATCGTGCCTGAAACCTGGTTTTTTCGTTACCCGGAGTCGTTTGCCACACTGGGGCGGCTGGCCACCAAACGTCTGGCTGAAATAGGTAGCCGTCGCACCCTGCGTATTTTGAGTTTGCCGTGTTCGACGGGCGAAGAGCCGTACTCGATTGTCATGGCGTTGTTGGATGCTGGCTTATCTGCCCATCAGTTCAGTGTTCAGGCGCTGGATGTCAGCCCTTACTCCGTGCAAAAGGCGCAACGTGCCCAGTACGGAAAAAATTCATTTCGCGGCCAACTGATTGATTTTCGTGAGCGCTATTTCAGCGCCGACGAGGACGGTTATCGCGTGTCTGGCCGCGTGTGTGATCAAGTCACTTTCAACGTGGGTAACTTGCTGGACCCCGCGATTCTGGGCAGTCATCTGCCCTATGACTTTGTATTCTGCCGCAACCTGCTGATTTATTTTGACCTCAAGACCCAGCAGCAGGCACTGGACGTGCTCAAGCGTCTGACCCGGGAAGATGGCGTTTTATTTATTGGCCCGGCAGAAGGCAGTCTATTGGGCCGTCTGGGGATGCGTTCGATTGGCGCGCCACAGTCGTTTGCTTTTTCTCACAACCGGGAGCCCGAGCCAGCTCCGCTTCCAGTGGCCAAACCCGCTGTGCGTAAGGTGCCTTCGCTGGCGGCTGTAGCACCTCGGGCCTATGTGTCGCGTGCCCAAGCCCCGGTCGAACAAGCCCCACAAGCCAAGGCTGAAGGGCTGAACTCACAGTTGCAGCACATCGCCACCTTGGCCAATGAAGGCAAAAGCACGGAGGCGCGGGTGGCCTGTGAGCAATTTTTGAAACATCACGGGCCTCACGCACAGGCATTTTATTGGCTGGGCTTGCTCAGTGACGTCGAAGGGCAGGCGGCTCAAGCACAAACGTTTTACCGCAAAGCGTTGTATCTGCAGCCCCAGCATTCAGAGGCCTTGGTGCATCTTGCGGCCTTATTGGAATCGCTAGGCGATGCCGCCGGGGCCAAACGTCTGCAAGAGCGTGCTGTGCGCCTTGGGCGATCTGATCAGAGTGAGGGTAAACAATGAGCGCTGTATCAGCCCAGAGTTTGATCCACACAGAAGCGCTCGCCATTGACGACTGCTGGAACCGCATCGGTATCTACGGCGACAAATCCTGTGCGGTATTGCCCGAGCATATTCATTGCCGTAACTGCTCTGTCTACTCGGCTGCCGCGACGCGTTTACTGGATCGCTATTCGTTTGAGCAAGAGCATGTCGAGCAGTACGCCACGCGAGCCGATGAGCGCAAGGTGGCGACGCGCTCGCTGATGATCTTTCGCCTTGGCGACGAGTGGCTGGGGCTGGCCACACGCTGTCTGGATGAAGTGGCGCCGATGCAACCGATTCATTCACTGCCGCACCAGCGTTCGCGTGCCCTGCAAGGCGTCGCCAATGTGCGGGGTGCGCTGGTGCCGTGCTTGTCGCTGATTGAACTGTTGGGCCTGGACCCTACGCTCGCGGGCACACCATCGTTACGGGTCATGCCGCGTATGCTGATCATGGCCGCCCACGGCGGGCCTGTGGTGTTGCCGGTGGATGAAGTGGATGGCATTCATAACATTGAAGAACGCGTGCTCAACGTCGCGTCTGCATCGGGCGAACACGCCAGCGCAAAATACACCCGCGGTGTGTTGCAGTGGAAAACCCGCAGCCTTCGCTGGCTGGATGAAGAACAACTGCTTGGCGCCATTAGCCGGAGCCTGACATGACCCCCGAGCAAATGCGCGATGCCTCGTTGCTTGAACTGTTCAGCCTTGAGGCGGAGGCACAGACTCAAGTACTCAGTGCGGGGTTGATGGCGCTTGAGCGCAACCCGACGCAGGCAGATCAACTGGAAGCCTGCATGCGAGCCGCGCACTCGCTCAAGGGGGCTGCGCGTATCGTGGGTGTCGATGCCGGTGTCAGCGTTTCTCATGTGATGGAAGATTGCCTGGTCAGCGCCCAGGAAGGCCGTTTATACCTGCAACCGGAACACATTGATGCCTTGTTGCAGGGCACTGATCTATTAATGCGCATTGCCACGCCCGGCAGTGCCAACGCCGGCCCACAGGATGTTGACGCCTATGTTGCGTTGATGAACCGGCTGCTGGATCCCAACGCGGTCACTGCACGGGTTGCGCCCCCCGAGTTCGATGTGTCGCAGCTATTGCTGGCGCCGACAGCGGACACGCCCGCGGTTGCGTTTTCCGAGCCGCCTGCGCAACAGCCTGAACCCGCGCCAGCCCCGCGTTCCCAACGCCTGACTGAAAGCGGCGAACGCGTTCTGCGGGTCACCGCGCAACGGCTCAACAGCCTGCTCGATTTGTCCAGCAAGTCATTGGTCGAAACCCAGCGGCTGAAAACCTGGCTGGTCAATTTGCAGCGCCTCAAGCGCCTGCAAGGCAACAGCCTGCGGGCGCTGGACAGCCTGAGTGAACAGCTCAAGGTGGTGGGTCTTAGCCATGAAGCCGAAGAAGCTCTGATTGAAGCGCGGCGGATACTGGCTGATTCACAGCAGCTGTTCAGTGAACAAACCGCTGAACTGGACGAATACAGCTGGCAGGCTGGCCAGCGTGCGCAATTGCTCTACGACACGGCACTGGCGTGTCGCATGCGACCGTTCGCTGATGTGCTGGTGGGGCAGGAGCGCATGGTGCGCGATTTGGGCCGAGCATTGGGCAAGCAGATTCGTCTGGAAATAGAAGGCGAAAAAACTCAGGTTGACCGCGATGTACTGGAAAAACTTGAAGCGCCTTTGACCCATCTCCTGCGCAATGCCGCTGACCACGGCATTGAAACACCCGAACAGCGGCTATTAGCGGGTAAACCTGCTGAAGGTGTGATTCGCCTGCGCATTTCACATCAAGCGGGATTGCTGGTGCTGGACCTGAGTGATGACGGGGCGGGCGTCGACCTTGAGCGTTTGCGCCGTGCCATTGTGGCGCGACAACTGTCGACCGCTGAAACGGTGGCGCAATTAAGCGAAGAAGAATTGCTCAGCTTTCTGTTTTTGCCGGGTTTTAGCCTGCGCGACACCGTCACCGAAGTGTCGGGGCGAGGCGTCGGGCTGGATGCTGTTCAGCATATGGTGCGCTTGCTCCGAGGGGCCATCGTGCTGGAGCAAACTTCGGCACAGGGCAGCCATTTTCATCTGGAAGTGCCGCTGACGTTGTCGGTGGTACGCAGCCTGGTGGTGGAGGTGGCGGATGAAGCCTATGCCTTCCCGTTGGCGCATATCGAGCGCATGTGTGAGCTGCAATCGGATGACATCGTCCAGCTCGAAGGTCGTCAACACTTCTGGTATGAAGGTCGGCACGTAGGTCTGGTGGCTGCCAGTCAATTGCTCCAGCGCCCACCGGCTCAAGGCAATGACGACACCCTCAAGGTCGTAGTGATTCGCGAGCGCGATGCAGTCTACGGTGTGGCTGTCGACCGGTTTATCGGTGAACGCACCCTGGTGGTACTCCCCCTCGATCATCGTCTGGGCAAGGTGCAGGATATTTCGGCCGGAGCATTGCTCGACGATGGTTCTGCGGTATTGATCGTGGATGTCGAAGACATGCTGCGTTCGGTAGACAAATTGCTCAATACGGGACGTCTGGAGCGAATCGATCGACATCATCGACAGGCTGCCGAATTAACGCGCAAGCGCATTCTGGTTGTGGACGACTCCCTGACCGTACGCGAGTTGCAGCGCAAGCTGTTGATCAACCGCGGTTATGACGTGGCGGTGGCCGTGGACGGGATGGACGGTTGGAACGCATTGCGCGCCGAACACTTCGATCTGTTGATTACGGACATCGATATGCCGCGTATGGACGGGATCGAGCTGGTCACTTTGTTGCGCCGTGACAATCGCCTGCAATCGATGCCGGTCATGGTGGTTTCTTACAAAGATCGTGAAGAAGACCGTCGGCGAGGCCTTGATGCTGGAGCCGACTATTATCTAGCCAAAGCCAGTTTCCATGACGATGCGCTGCTCGACGCAGTGGTTGAGCTCATTGGAGGAGCCCAGACATGAGAATCGCCATCGTCAACGACGTGCCCATGGCCGTGGAAGCGTTACGCCGGGCGGTGGCCTATGAGCCGGCCCATGAAATCGTTTGGGTGGCCAGCAATGGGGCAGAGGCCGTTCGGTTGTGTGCTGAAAACATTCCGGATTTGATCTTGATGGACCTGATCATGCCCATCATGGACGGGGTTGAGGCCACGCGCCGGATCATGGCCGAAAGCCCGTGTGCCATTGTGATTGTGACCATTGACCGGCAACAGAATGTGCATCGTGTCTTCGAAGCCATGGGCTATGGTGCGCTGGATGTGGTCGACACACCGGTTTTAGGGGGGAGTAATCCTAAGGAAGCGGCTGCACCCCTGCTGCGCAAAATCCTCAACATTGGCTGGCTGATCGGTCAGAGTGAAAAGCGGGTCAAAACGGTATCTACGCACCCTCGCGTGCCGGGTACTTGCGTAAAGCTAGTCGCTATTGGCTCATCGGCCGGCGGCCCGGCGGCGCTCGAAATCCTGCTTAAAGGTTTACCGAAAGGTTTTAAAGCCGCGATTGTGCTGGTTCAGCATGTCGATCAGGTTTTTGCTGCTGGAATGGCGGAATGGTTAAGCTCCTCGTGCGGCATCAATGTGCGTTTGGCGCGCGATGGGGAAACGCCCCAGCAGGGGGTTGTGCTGTTGGCCGGTACCAACCACCACATACGGTTATTGAAAAACGGGACCTTGGCGTACACCGCAGAGCCGGTTAACGAAATTTATCGACCTTCGATCGATGTGTTTTTTGAAAGTGTTGCCCAGTATTGGAACGGCGAAGCAGTGGGTGTGTTACTGACCGGCATGGGGCGGGACGGGGCACAAGGGCTCAAGCTCATGCGCCAGCAAGGCTTTCTCACCATTGCTCAGGATCAGCAAAGCAGCTCTGTGTATGGCATGCCCAAAGCCGCAGCGGCCATTGATGCTGCAGTAGAAATTCGCCCTTTGGGCAGTATTGCGTCACGCCTGCAGGAGGTATTTGGCAAATGACTGACAAAACTCGGCAGGACTGGCTGGAGAGTGGTAATTCAGGTGAGCGCATGAGCGATTTACAGTTGGACGACGTTAAAACTGACGAAAACTCCGCGATGGTGTTACTGGTAGACGATCAGGCGATGATCGGTGAAGCCGTGCGGCGTGGGTTGGCACTTGAGCAAAATATCGATTTTCACTTCTGCTCAGACCCTCACCAGGCGATTGCCCAAGCGATCCGGATAAGGCCGACCGTTATCTTGCAGGATCTGGTCATGCCGGGACTGGACGGCTTGACGCTGGTGCGCGAATACCGCAACCACCCGGCCACGCAGAACATACCGATTATTGTGCTCTCTACTAAAGAAGACCCGCTGATCAAAAGCGCGGCCTTTGCGGCAGGTGCCAATGATTATTTGGTAAAACTGCCCGACAACATCGAACTGGTGGCGCGCATTCGCTATCACTCGCGCTCATACATGACCCTGTTGCAGCGCGATGCGGCCTACCGCGCGCTGCGCGTCAGCCAGCAACAACTGCTGGACACTAATCTGGTTCTGCAACGTTTGATGAACTCCGATGGCCTGACCGGGCTGTCCAACCGTCGCCATTTTGATGAGTACCTGGAACTGGAGTGGCGCCGCGCCCAGCGCGAGCAAACGCAGATGTCGTTATTGATGATTGATGTTGACTACTTCAAGTCATTTAACGACACGTTTGGCCATCTGGAGGGCGATGAGGCGCTGCGTAAAGTCGCGTCTGCGATCCGTGACGCCAGCTGTCGCCCATCGGACTTGCCGGCTCGTTATGGTGGTGAGGAATTTGCCATCGTCCTGCCCAATACCTCTCAGGGCGGCGCTCGCCTGGTCGCCGAGAAACTGCGTCAGGCCGTAGAAGCCTTGAAAATCCAGCACATCTCCCCGACTGAAGGCAGCTTCCTGACCATCAGCATCGGCCTCTCAACCTTGACCCCGCAACAAGGCAGCAGTTGTCGCGACCTGATTTCGGCGGCGGACAAGGGGCTGTACCTGGCCAAGAAAAATGGGCGTAATCGGGTAGGGCTTGAGTAACGACACACATGCCACGTAATTCGTAAGCGCTGCCGAGGCACGAAGGCTGCGATCTTTTGAGTGTTGAAAGCAAAAGATTGCAGCCTCTGGTTGCTTCTGCGAGGTCGCCTCTTTAAACAGGCGACGCCTGCTCCAGCAATGAATCCACCATCGCACGGGCCATTTCGACCGAGTGCACCATCGACCAGATCAATCCGCGTTCCACGCCGCTTCCCAGCTCAGTGATTTCATCACTGGTCTGCTCGGCGCATAACAGCAGCAACGACACATGCATCAAGGCGTCATGAGCACTGATACCGGCACGCAGGTTGAACATGGGTTGTAAGGTCGAATCGACAGGGCCAAAGTCGCGCTGACAGGTGTTGGGCAGGGTTGAATCGATAAGGGGGGAAGAGGCTTTAAGGGCTGTGAGTATATGTTGTTGAGCGGCTTCAAGCGTTTTACTGCTTGTTGGTCCTGAATGTATCTTTTTCATGTGCAAACTCCGTGGTCAATTAAGGAGCTGTCACATCCACTTCCACATGGACAGGTGGCAGCTGTACGCAGGTGTGGAAGACCGGCCACGGAAACCGGCACACCCGAAGGTGTCCTGCGCACAACCGCCATAACATAAAGCTTGCGGTCAATGCGCTCGTGATATCGGACTTCCACATCCGTCCGTTGAAGATTCAACGAAGGGCGCAGACTAAACCCCGGTTTTGCCAAGGCGCAAGCGACTCACGAGCGGGGGCAATCTTCTAGGAAGTGTCCTGCGTTGGGAAGTGGAAATTGCTGACGGAATGCGTCAAAAAGCCATCCCGGAACGTTCAGAACCGACACGCTCAAGGATGGCTGATTCCCGCTGCCAAGCGAGCAGCGGATTAGGCAGGTCGTTTTTACAAACCTGACAACGTTGGACCAGGCAATCCTCGCTGACTGTAACCCTGAGACTATCGCGCAGCTGGCTATAACGTGTTCAGGCACTGCGCTTGACGCTTGCTGACGCGCTTGTTGATAGTTGCAGAGTTAATGAATATGGAAATACCGATAAAAATACATAAGATCGCCAGCCCCTGGATGACGCTCAATTGTTCATGAAAAAAGAGGTAGGACGTAAAAATACCTGCGACAGGAACGATCAGAGAAAGAGGTGCGATGGTGTGCGTGGGGTGTTTTTTTAATAAGTTATTCCATGTCATGTAACCAAATATTGTTGTGACATAAGATTGAAATAGTACCGAGAAGGCGCCTTGCCAAGTCAGTGTTGAATACATATGTGCAAGGGGCTCTGTACCTTCGGCGAGGAGGGTGACTATCAAGAGAACCGGTGCGGAAAATAAACTGGACCAAACAATGAAGGCAATCATGTCTTCAGGTTTTTTTATTTTGACGATGAGGTTACATACCGCCCAGCACAGGGCAGCCAATAAAATGAATAAAATACCGAAGTGTGTGGAGTGGTCGTTAGAGGCGAATACAATGATTAAAAGCCCTGCGCTGGAAAACATCATCCCGACAACATGGGTTTTTGTGATGTTCTCTTTCAAGAACAGGTAGCCAAATATGATGGTAAAGAATGCACTGAACTGAAGCAGGACTGACGTCATTCCCGCAGACAGCCCGTTGGTCATGGCCAGGTTCATGCCACCCCCCATGCCCACGCCAAAAATGATGCCGTAGATGGCGAGCGTCGAAACGCTGATGTTTTTGGGTTTTTTAATGAAAAACACTAATGGGAATGCACACAATATGGCCCTTAAAAATGTCATCAGGAAAGGATCCAGAGAACCCAGTCCCACGCCGATGACGGAGAAGTTAGCGCCCCAGATGATCATCACCAGTATGCCGATGGCCAGATCACTTTTTTTAACTGTCATAGAAGCTCCGTTCGCAGTAATTGTTTTTGTTTGCGAAGTGTTATTTAGGGTCCGTTAATGTTGCGGGTGGGGTAATAGGGTGTGTAGTAATTCTCCCGGTGTGCCGAGCAAGTACTTTATAAGTAACTGGCATGTGTGACGGTTGTAGGGTGGATCATGAAAAAGTGTTGTGAAATTAATGGCGTAATGTGTCTGAAAAGTCCTATATTTTGTCGGCGTATTTGTAATGAAAAACAGGATTCGATGCAATGGGTTGAATGTAGGAAGAGTCTTTTTTAAATTAGGTAATCAGGTGTTCGAAGAGTGGTGTATGTCGGTAACGCGCGATAAGTGTATTTACCAGGAACTTAACTGAATGCACTCGTTACAAAAGGTGTTCGGTTGTACTAATGGCAGGGAGGTGAGCAACGCAACTGGCGTCCATTGATTTCCATTGAGGCCGCCAGGCGGGCTGCTGGCGGGCGACGTTTGCGGTATACTCCCCGGCTTTGTAAAAATCGCCTACGAGTGCCGCCAGTCATGGAAATTAACCCGATCCTTAACAGCATCAAGGACCTGTCAGAGCGCTCCGAAACTATTCGGGGGTATCTTTGACTACGATCAAAAGCATGAGCGTCTGACCGAAGTCAATCGCGAGCTTGAAGATCCGAGTGTCTGGAACAACCCTTCATATGCCCAGGAACTGGGGCGCGAGCGCTCCCTGCTGGCGCAAATCGTTGAAACCCTCGATGAGATGCACACAGGTCTGGCGGACGCCAAAGACCTGCTGTTGATGGCCGCCGAGGAAGAAGATCAGGCCGCTGTGGATGACGTTGCCGCTGAAGTGGAACGTCTGCGCGAAGCCCTTGAAAAACTCGAATTCCGCCGCATGTTTAGCGGTGAAATGGATGCCAACAACGCTTACCTGGACATCCAGGCGGGTTCCGGTGGCACCGAAGCGCAAGACTGGGCCAATATCCTGTTGCGGATGTATTTGCGCTGGGCCGACAAGCGCGGCTTCGATGCCACCATCATGGAATTGTCTGCCGGTGAAGTGGCCGGTATCAAAGGCGCGACCGTACACATCAAAGGCGAGTACGCGTTTGGTTGGTTGCGTACCGAGATTGGCGTCCATCGTCTGGTTCGCAAAAGCCCGTACGACTCCGGTAATCGTCGTCACACCTCGTTCTCGGCGGTGTTTGTTTCGCCGGAAATCGACGACAACAT
Source organism: Pseudomonas helleri (assembly GCF_009600315.1). Classification (GTDB taxonomy): domain Bacteria; phylum Pseudomonadota; class Gammaproteobacteria; order Pseudomonadales; family Pseudomonadaceae; genus Aquipseudomonas; species Aquipseudomonas helleri_A. Next base: position 80,092 of record NZ_WIWC01000017.1, read on the forward strand.
CGAAATCGACATCAACCCGTCTGACCTGCGGATCGACACCTATCGTTCCTCCGGTGCGGGTGGTCAACACGTAAACACCACTGACTCGGCCGTGCGTATTACTCACGTCCCGACCAACACCGTGGTGAGCTGCCAGAACGAACGTTCCCAGCATGCGAACAAAGACACCGCGATGAAAATGTTGCGTGCGCGTCTTTATGAGCAAGAAGTGCAGAAGCGCAATGCCGCTTCCCAGGCACTGGAAGACACCAAAAGTGACATCGGCTGGGGTCATCAGATTCGCTCTTATGTACTCGACGCCTCGCGCATCAAGGATTTGCGTACCAATATTGAGCGCAGCGATTGCGACAAGGTCCTCGATGGCGACATCGACGAATACCTGGTAGCCAGCCTCAAACAAGGGCTGTAAGTCGCGTAACACCCTTTAAGTGCGCAGCTGACGCGATGCCCTCAGGGCGCGTTGAAGCCCGCTTCCCCCTGCCGCAAGGCGGGGGCAACAGAACTGTGACGGAATTTTTAAAGACATGAGCGACCAACAACTCGACCCGCAAGACCTGCAACAGGAAGAAAACGCCCTGATCGCCCTGCGCAAGGAAAAGCTTGCTGCCGTGCGTGCCAAGGGCAACGCCTTCCCGAATGACTTCCGCCGTGAAAACTACTGCGCCGACTTGCAGAAGAAGTACGCCGAAGCGACCAAGGAAGAGCTGGCAGAGGCTGCGATTCCGGTCAAGGTTGCTGGTCGCATCATGCTTAACCGTGGCTCGTTCATGGTGATTCAGGACATGACCGGTCGTATTCAGGTCTACGTCAATCGCAAGACCTTGCCGGAAGAAACCCTGGCCGAAGTGAAAACCTGGGACCTGGGCGACATCATTGCCGCTGAAGGGACTCTGGCTCGCTCCGGTAAAGGCGATCTGTACGTTGAAATGACCAACGTGCGCCTGCTGACCAAGTCGCTGCGTCCGCTGCCGGACAAGCACCACGGTCTGACCGACACCGAGCAGCGCTATCGTCAGCGTTACGTTGACCTGATCGTGAACGAAGACGTGCGCCACACCTTCCGTGTGCGTTCGCAAGTGATTGCCCACATTCGCAGCTTCCTGATGGCACGCGACTTCCTTGAAGTCGAAACGCCGATGCTGCAAACCATTCCGGGCGGTGCCGCAGCCAAGCCGTTCGAAACCCACCACAACGCTTTGGATATGGACATGTACCTGCGCATCGCGCCGGAGCTGTTCCTCAAGCGTCTGGTGGTCGGTGGCTTCGAGAAAGTGTTCGAGATTAACCGTAACTTCCGTAACGAAGGCGTGTCGACTCGTCACAATCCGGAATTCACCATGTTGGAGTTCTATCAGGCTTACGCCGATTACGAAGACAACATGGACCTGACCGAAGAGCTGTTCCGCGAACTGGCACAACTGGTGCTGGGCACTACCGACGTGCCGTACGGCGACAAGGTGTTCCACTTCGGCGAACCGTTTGTGCGTCTGTCGGTGTTTGACTCGATCCTCAAGTACAACCCTGAGCTGACCGCTGACGACCTGAACGACATCGACAAGGCGCGCGCCATTGCCAAGAAAGCCGGCGCCAAGGTGCTGGGCTTTGAAGGTCTGGGCAAGCTGCAGGTGATGATTTTCGAAGAGCTGGTCGAGCACAAGCTTGAGCAGCCGCACTTCATTACTCAGTATCCGTTTGAAGTGTCGCCGCTGGCCCGTCGTAACGACGAGAACCCGAGCGTGACCGATCGCTTTGAGCTCTTCATTGGCGGTCGTGAAATTGCCAACGCTTACTCCGAGTTGAACGACGCAGAAGATCAGGCTGAGCGTTTCATGGCGCAGGTTGCGGACAAGGACGCCGGTGACGACGAAGCCATGCACTACGACGCTGACTTTGTACGTGCTCTGGAATACGGCATGCCACCGACTGCCGGTGAAGGCATCGGTATCGACCGTCTGGTCATGCTGCTGACCAACTCACCTTCGATTCGTGACGTAATCCTGTTCCCGCACATGCGTCCACAGGCGTAACATCGCGTTATCAAGAAGCCGCCGCTAGAGGCGGCTTTTTATTGCCTGTTCGACGGTCTCTGCGGGATTACTTTCAACGTTAAAAGGAATTTATCGTGAACCTTGTCAGGTCTTCAGAAGGTGCGGCCGATGTCGCGGTGGCCGTGGCCGAAAGTGTTCAATATCAAGGCCGCAAGGCCAGCCGCCAGGGCAGTGAGCAGCGCCGCCAGCTGATTCTCGACGCCGCCATGAGGATTGTGGTGCGCGACGGGGTGCGTGGTGTGCGGCATCGGGCGGTCGCCGCAGAAGCCGGGGTGCCATTATCGGCTACCACTTACTATTTCAAAGACATTGACGACCTGCTCAATGACACCTTCGCGCAGTACGTGGAGCGTAGCGCAGCCTTTATGGCCAAACTGTGGCAAAGCACGGAAGGCAAGCTGCGCGAACTGGTGGCCAAGAGCAATGGCAGTGCGCAGTCACGCGCTGCGTTGGCCGATGAAATAGCCATGATGGTCGCCGAATACCTCCAGCATCAATTAATCACCCGCCGTGATCATTTGTTGGCAGAGCAAGCCTTCCATCAGGCCGCGTTAATCAACCCGCGATTGGCCGCGCTGGTGCGTTCGCATCAGCAAATTTTCCTGCAGGGCACCGGTCAGATATTTGAAGTGCTAGGCTCCACGCAACCTCAGCAGGATGCCAAAGTGTTGACGGCGATTATCGGGCGGATGGAATATCAGGCGCTACTGGATGGCGCGCAGCTTGAGGCGGATGACGACCGGCTGGCAATTCTCACGCGCTACATGCACTTGGTGTTGGCCGCTCTATAGAAGGAAGCAGGCATGAAAGTTTGGCGCGTAATGCTTTTGACAGTGTCGTTTTTGATGTTGAACGGGTGTCTGGTGACCTTTAGTCAGGCACCGTTGATTGCACAGCCAGCGCCGAAGCAGCTGTTGGGTAAATGGGTCAGCAAGGATGCCTGGGGCCAGGCGCGCAATCTTGAGATCAGTGCCGTCGATAAAACCCGCTATCAGGCGGTTGTATACCCAAAAGGTGAGCCCAAAGTCCGCGAGCGTTACCCCTTTATCGTCGCTCGCCACGGCAGCCGTTGGTACGCCTCGGCTGCGCTGCCGGCAAAACTGGGGGGGCATTACACGTTGAGCGGTTTTGAACTGACCGATAACGGTGAGCTGGTGATTTACGACCTGGATCTAGACCAGATCAAGCAAGCCATCGGCCAGTCGGTGTTGAATGGCGAGCCGGTTGAAACCGCCGAAGGTGCCGGGACTGTCATCAAAAGCCCCTCAGCCGAAGTGTTTGCCTATCTGGACGACCCGGCCAACTCCGACGTCTTTGTCGAAGCGGCCCGCTATAAACGCGTGGCCAAGTAAGCCATTTATTGAAGGAGCTGCGGGTGGACGACTACCAGCGCACGATACGCACTTTGTCAGACCGTATTGTGCTGGCACAAACCCCTATCCGCGTACTGGATGCGGTGAAGTGGGATGACAGCATCCGCCAGGGTTTTCTCAAGGCCAAGGGCAAGGAGATGCCGGCCGTCACGCGCGAGTATTACCAGGGGCGGCCACTGGCTTTTGATTCTGCGGCGGTTAAATCCGAGTTTCAGAACATCGAGCGAGACATCACCCGCCAACTGGGGCAGTTCAACCCGGTTGGGCAGATTATGCGACGTATGTGCAAAGAGTACCGGATGGTGGTGCGCATGCTCGAAGCGCGAGGGACTGAAGATTTTGGGCTGATTTCCCAGGAACTGTATGGCGCTGCCTCCGATGCCTTCCATGCCGGGGATCCGACGCTGGCTGATCTGGGCCTGATGATGTCCGATTACCTGGACAACATCGACGGGCATGGTGCGCTCAAGGACGAAGCTAAAACCTTGACCGCCAAAGACGCCGTGAACATGTTGCAAACCCGTCTGAACAAAGTGTTTGGCGAGGCCGAAGAAACCATTCGCGTGTTTGAATCGGACGGCATTGTTGCGGACGCTGCGGCGGGTGCGGACTACATCAAGATTCGCAGTGATGCGATGTTCAACGAGCGTGACGTTCGAGCGCTGGAAGTGCATGAAGGGTTGGTGCACGTGGGCACCACGCTGAACGGGCAAAACCAGCCAATCTGCACGTTCCTGTCCAAGGGGCCGCCATCGTCCACGGTCACTCAGGAAGGCCTGGCCATCCTGATGGAAGTCATCACGTTTGCCTCGTACCCCAGCCGTCTGCGCAAATTGACCAACCGCACGCGTGCCATTCATATGGTGGAGGAGGGCGCGGATTTTATGCAGGTGTACCAGTTCTTCCGCGAGCAAGGTTTTGAAATGGCGGACAGTTATGGCAATGCGAGTCGGGTTTTCCGAGGATCGGTGCCAAATGGCCTGCCATTCACCAAAGACCTGTCCTACCTCAAAGGTTTCATCATGGTTTACAACTACATTCAGTTGGCCGTGCGCAAAGGCAAGCTGGAACAAGTGCCGCTGTTGTTCTGTGGCAAAACCACACTGGAGGACATGCGTGCCTTGCGCCAGTTGGTCGATGAAGGGCTGGTGGTTGCGCCCAAGTATTTGCCGGATCAGTTCCGCGACATGAATGCGCTGTCGGCCTGGATGTGTTTCTCGAACTTCCTCAACCACCTGAGCCTGGACCGTATCGAAGCGGACTATTCCAATATTCTTTAAGACTTGCTTGCTTCGTTTTGTAGCAGCTGCCGAAGGCTGCGTCCGATTGCGCAGCGATCGTAATCCTGAGTTTACGACGACTCCGTCGCCGGACGCCGCCTGCGGCAGCTGCTACGGGTCAAGCAATCCTCACGCGAGTACACAATTGATGAAAACCTTGGCTGCACTCTGCCTGCTGTTAGCCCTCAGCGGATGCAGCTCACTGCTGTTTTATCCCGAGCCGGGCCAGCCGATCACGCCCGTTGCGGCCGGTCTGGACTATCGCGAGGTCACGCTGACTGCCGCTGATGGCACACGCCTGAGCGGCTGGTGGCTACCAGCCAAAAAAGGTGTGCCGCTCAAAGGCACTGTGCTGCATTTGCATGGCAATGGCGGCAATCTGGCCTATCACCTGGGCGCTACCGCATGGTTGCCCGAGCAGGGCTACCAGGTGTTGATGTTTGATTATCGCGGCTACGGCTTGTCCGAAGGCTCGCCCACGTTGCCCGGTGTTTATCAGGACATCGACGCCGCCTTCAAATGGTTGCAGCAACAGCCTGAGGCACAAGGGCAGCCGTTGATCGTGCTGGGGCAAAGTCTGGGCGGGGCGATGGGCGTGCACTACCTGAGTCAGCACCCTGAACAGCGTGAGCGGCTCAAAGCGATGATCCTTGATGGGGTTCCGGCCAGTTACCGCGAAGTTGGGCAGTTCGCCTTGAGTACCTCGTGGCTGACGTGGCCCATGCAAGTGCCGTTGTCGTGGTGGGTGCCGGATGCTGACAGCGCGGTGTATGCGATACCGCACGTGACGGGTGTGCCCCTGCTGATCTTCCACAGTCTGGATGACCCGATCGTGCCGCTTTCCAATGGTCTGCAACTGTATAAAACGGCGCCACCACCCAAGGTGCTGCAATTGACCCGCGGCGGCCACGTGCAGACATTTGCCGACCCCATCTGGCGTCAGGTAATGCTGCGCTATCTGGATGATCCGCAGCATTTCAATGGCGTACGGCGACTGGGTGAAATCCCCAATTACCCGGCCCCTGATTCGAATAAAGCGATACCACCCGAGAGCCCGCAATGAGTGAAGAACGTAACGCTATCCCCCTGATCATCACCGGTGTTTGCAGCATCATCGGTACCGTCGGTTGCCTGTGGTATTACGGCTACCTGCATTTCGCCAAGCCTGAAGACGCCCTGTTGCTGAGCGACTACACCATGCTCAAAACCATCCCCGGCGAAGACTACAAAGTGTCGCTGACCCCGGCCAAGGAAGTAGCGCAATGCATTGATGGGGTGATCGTGCTGTTTGATACCGAGCAAAAGGGCCTGACGGGGGTGTTGGTTAATAACAAGAAGCAGGCGGTTCGTTGCATGGATCAGGAGAAAAGCCCCTCACCCTAACCCTCTCCCGGAGGGAGAGGGGACTAAAGGCCAGAGCAGATCTTCGCCACAACGCTAAACAACTCCCTCTCCCTCCGGGAGAGGGTTGGGGTGAGGGCCGCCTTTATACAGACAGAAAAAAGCCCCGCCTGATTTCTCGGGCGGGGCTTTTTATCAAGCGTTTACTGCATCGACGAACGCGGCGCTACCGGCTGGTTGTCGTTGGAGATGGTCACTTCGACGCGGCGGTTTTGAGCGCGGCCCGAATCGGTCGCGTTGCTCGCGACCGGGTATTCCTTGCCATAGCCTTGAGCCACGATGCGGGTAGGTTCTACACCGGCTTTAACCAGTGCCGTACGCACTGCGTTAGCACGACGCTCAGACAAGGTCTGGTTGAAAGCAGCCGAACCGACGCTGTCGGTGTAACCCTCGACAATCACCTTGCGGTCCGGGTTCTGGATCAGGTAGTTGGCCAGAGTGCTGATGTTATTGCGCGAGTTCGGTTGCAAATCGGATTTACCGAACTGGAACAGCACGTCACCGAAGGTCACCAGCGTGCCACGCTCAGTTTGCTTGGCGTTCAAGCCGCGAAGCTCTTTGATCTGTGCGTCACGCGCATCCAGCAGGGCCTGGGCACGGGCGGAACCGGAGTTTTTCAGGTTGTTTTCCGCAGTGCGCAGCGCGATGGTTTGCTTGGCGACTTCAACGCGCTGGTTGGTCAGGTAAGCCAACTGGTCAACTTTGGAGTCATCTTCTTTGTTCATGTAGGCTTTTTCAGCCTTGTCCAGCCACTCGCTGGCGTCTTTGGTTTCCAGGGCTGCAACCTTGGTGGCTTCAGGATTGGTTTGCAGCGCCGAGAAATTGGTCTTGGCATTTTCCAGGTTTACGTTCGGCTGGTGCGAGCACGCCGCCAGGCCAACGCTCAGGGCCAACAGGGCAGGAATCATGACTGTATTGCGCATAATGTTTAGTCCTTTCTATCAATGAGGAATGCTGGGTCGTCAGGTGCAGTCAAAAAAGGGCGGCGATTATTTCAGGCCGCGCATGCCTTCTTGACGCAATTGCTGAACGGCGGTCTGAGCATCCTGTGCAGCTTTCTCGGCTTTGGCGGCCTGCGCTTTGCGTTCTGCTACTCGCGCATCCCATTCAGCCTGTTCTGACAGGCGACGGGCTTCTTCGTACTTCTTGTCGTGCATGGCCAGCTCGGCTTCTTTGAGCTTGTCTTGAGCCGATTTCATTTCCACGGGGGCGTATTCAGTTGCCCCGGCACTCACGGCGTTGTTCACAGCAGACTGGGTGACGGCGTATTGCTCTGTCGGCGGGTTGCCAGCGCAACCCGCCAGAACGAAGCTGCTACCGATTGCCAAAGCAGCCAGTTTGAGGCCGCGCAGGCGAGGTGTGGTGGTTTTGACAGTGCGGGTCATCATGGTCTTCAACTCCATTGGGAAGCTCCTAAAAAAATCAAGTTCCATCACACCAGAGGCGTCACCGAGCGAGTTGGAACACACGTTCCAGCAGTGATGGTTAATGGGTGTGACCCGAGCGGTTTTTCAATAGTTCAAAAAAAGGTGGCATTTGGCCTAATAAATTTCTGACCGTTTGGTCAGGCACTTATTCGACATTTACGGCGCCGTTGACTTGTCAAAAGCGGGCATTACAACGACTCTTGAGGCACGAACCACCCACGCACTGTGCTGGAGAATTTGCTGATGACCGATATTGATGCACGCTTGCGCGATGATGTTCACCTGTTGGGTGAGCTGTTGGGTAATACGATTCGTGACCAATACGGCGACGCATTTCTCGCCAAGATCGAGCGGATTCGCCAAGGCGCCAAAGCTGACCGACGCGGCACCACCGGTGAGGAGTTGAGCGAGATTCTGGGCGCCTTGAGCGACGATGAAGTGCTGCCCGTGGCGCGGGCGTTCAACCAGTTTTTGAACCTGGCCAATATCGCCGAGCAATACGAACTCATCCACCGCCGTGAAGAAGGTCAGGCCCAGCCCTTTGAAGCACTGGTGTTGCCTCAGTTGCTTAATCGTCTGCTGGCGGAAGGGCATAAACCCGAGGCGCTGGCGCGGCAAGTCAGTCGCCTTGAAATCGAGTTGGTGCTGACGGCGCACCCCACCGAAGTGACACGGCGTACGTTGATTCAAAAGTACGACGCGATTGCCGAACAGCTGGCGGCTCAAGATCACCGTGATCTGACCCTTGCCGAAAAATCCGAGATTGAACAACGCTTGCAACGGCTCATTGCCGAAGCGTGGCACACCGAGGAAATTCGCCGCACCCGGCCAACCCCTATTGATGAAGCCAAGTGGGGCTTTGCGGTGATCGAGCATTCACTGTGGCACGCAGTCCCCCATATGTTGCGCAAGGCAGACAAAGCGCTGCATGCGGCCACCGGCCTGCATTTGCCGCTGGAGGCCGCACCGATCCGTTTTGCTTCCTGGATGGGCGGCGACCGCGATGGCAACCCAAATGTCACGGCCAGCGTGACCCGCGAAGTGCTCTTGCTGGCTCGCTGGATGGCCGCTGATTTGTACCTGCGCGACATCAATAAACTGGCGGCCGACCTGTCGATGCAACAGGCGACGCCACAACTGCTGGCGCTGGCGGGGGAGAGTGCCGAGCCGTATCGTGCGGTATTGAAACAACTGCGTGAACGCTTGCGGGCCACCCGCAATTGGGCGCATAGCGCGTTGAACAGCACGCAAGGTCCGGGGCCTGACGTGCTGCATGACAACCGTGACCTGCTGGGGCCATTGCAGCTTTGTTATCAATCGCTGCACGCCTGCGGCATGGGCGTGATTGCTGACGGGCCGTTACTCGATTGCTTGCGCCGCGCCGTGACCTTCGGCCTGTTTCTGGTGCGCCTTGATGTGCGTCAGGATGCGGCCAGGCACACTTCGGCTATGACAGAAATCACCGACTACCTCGGTCTGGGCCGCTATGAAGACTGGGACGAGGATGCACGTCTTATCTTTCTGTTGCGCGAGCTGAGTAACCGCCGCCCGTTGTTGCCCGGTTACTTCAAGCCCAGTGCAGACACCGCTGAAGTGCTTGCCACATGCCGCGAAGTGGCGGCGGCCCCGTCAGCGTCTTTGGGTTCGTACGTCATTTCGATGGCAGGCTCGGCCTCGGATGTGCTGGCGGTGCAACTGCTGCTCAAAGAGGCTGGGCTTGAGCGTCCGATACGCGTTGTGCCTTTGTTTGAAACCTTGGCTGACCTCGACAACGCCGGGCCTGTGATTGAGCAATTGTTGCTGTTGCCGGGTTATCGGGCGCACCTGCAAGGGCCGCAAGAAGTCATGATTGGTTACTCCGATTCGGCCAAAGATGCGGGCACCACGGCAGCCGCCTGGGCGCAATATCGGGCACAGGAAGCGCTGGTTAATATCTGCCGCGAGCAAGGCGTTGAACTGCTGTTGTTCCATGGCCGTGGTGGCACCGTGGGGCGTGGCGGCGGCCCGGCGCACGCCGCAATCCTGTCGCAGCCGCCCGGCTCGGTAGCAGGGCGATTCCGCACCACCGAACAGGGCGAAATGATCCGTTTCAAGTTCGGCCTGCCGGACATTGCCGAGCAAAATCTCAACTTGTACCTGGCGGCAGTGCTCGAAGCCACGTTACTTCCGCCACCTCTTCCAGAGCCAGGCTGGCGGACGTTGATGGATGAATTGGCGGCCGACGGGGTCAAGGCTTACCGTGGCGTGGTGCGGGATAATCCGCAGTTTGTCGAGTACTTCCGCCAGTCCACTCCCGAGCAGGAATTGGGCCGCTTGCCGCTGGGCAGCCGCCCCGCCAAGCGTCGCGCAGGCGGCATTGAAAGCCTGCGGGCCATCCCGTGGATTTTTGGCTGGACCCAGACCCGTCTGATGTTGCCCGCCTGGCTCGGCTGGGAAACAGCGCTGAGTCAGGCATTGGCGCGCGGTGAAGGTGAGCAGTTGGCGCGCATGCGTGAGCAGTGGCCGTTCTTCCGCACGCGTATCGACATGCTGGAAATGGTGCTGGCCAAAGCAGACGCTGACATTGCCCGGCTCTATGACGAGCGTTTGGTGTCGGCCGAGTTGCTGCCATTGGGTGTGCAGCTGCGCGACTTATTGTCGCAGGCGTGTTCCGTGGTGTTGGGTTTGACCGGCCAGTCGCAGTTAATGGCGCATAGCCCCGAGACACTGGAATTTATCCGTTTGCGCAATACCTACCTTGACCCTCTTCATCTGTTGCAGGCCGAACTTCTGGCCCGTTCGCGACGCCAGGAAGCCTCCCAGGACAGCCCTCTGGAACAAGCGTTGCTGGTCACTGTGGCCGGGATTGCTGCGGGCTTGCGCAATACAGGGTAAGCCACCCGGTGGCGTCTGGGCGCCGCAGTCCCATGCTGTTTTGAGCGGGAATGCGGCGCCGGTGTGGCACTTTATTGCGGGTTGTACCCTGTGACACCAGGCCGCAAGGGTGCATTTACTAGTGTTTTTTCCTACTTTGGCCCGCTTGTGTGGGCCGGGACGGCTGTGTATCTTGGTCAGCCCTTGGCCGTTTTGACGACCATAATCCGATTTTGAGATTGGCCCAAAGAGGCGAGTCTGCTGTCACTTAAATAAAAAATTGAGGAGCATATCGATGCGCGTAATTCTGCTGGGAGCTCCCGGGGCCGGTAAAGGTACTCAGGCAAAGTTCATCACTGAAAAATTTGGCATCCCGCAAATCTCTACTGGCGACATGTTACGTGCAGCCGTTAAAGCCGGAACCGAACTGGGCCTGATCGCTAAAAGCGTGATGGACAGCGGCGGTCTGGTTTCCGATGACCTGATCATCAATCTGGTCAAGGAGCGTATTGCTCAGGACGATTGCAAAAACGGTTTCCTGTTCGACGGTTTCCCACGCACCATTCCGCAAGCCGAGGCCTTGGTCAAAGCCGGTGTTGAACTGGATCACGTGGTAGAAATCGCAGTCGAAGACGAAGAAATCGTTCAGCGAATTGCGGGTCGTCGCGTTCACGAGGCGTCGGGCCGTGTTTATCACACGATCTACAACCCGCCTAAAGCTGAAGGTAAGGACGACGTGACAGGCGAAGCCCTGGTACAGCGTAAAGACGACACTGAAGAAACCGTTCGCCATCGCCTGTCTGTTTACCATTCGCAAACCAAACCGCTGGTGGACTTCTACCAGAAGTTGTCGGCGGCTCAAGGCAAGCCGAAGTACAGCCACATCGAAGGTGTTGGCTCGGTAGAAGCGATCACGGCCAAGGTGCTTGAAGCCCTGAGCTGATAAGTCGTTTTTGCTTGGTGACAACAGCCCGCTTGCGGGCTGTTGTTGTTTATACTGCTGCACTTTTTCCACTTTTGATTTTGACGGGAACACCGATGAGCACCTTGCTGGCCCTGGATACCGCGACTGAAGCTTGCTCTGTTGCCTTGCTGCACGATGGCAAGGTCACGAGCCACTACGAGGTGATCCCGCGCCTGCATGCGCAAAAGCTGCTGCCGATGATCAAAGACCTGCTGGCCGAGGCCGGTGTCGAGTTGTCAGCGGTGGATGCGATTGCCTTTGGTCGCGGGCCGGGCGCCTTTACCGGTGTGCGCATCGCCATTGGCGTGGTGCAGGGTCTGGCTTTCGCGCTGGAGCGTCCGGTGTTGCCGATCTCCAACCTGGCGGTACTGGCACAGCGGGCCTTTCGCGAGCATGGCGCGACTCAGGTGGCGTCGGCAATTGATGCGCGCATGGACGAAGTGTACTGGGGCTGCTATCGCGAGCAGGCCGGTGAAATGTGCCTGGCCGGTGTCGAGGCGGTATTGCCGCCCGAAGTAGCTGCATTGCCGGTTGACGCCAGTGGTGAGTGGTTTGGCGCGGGCACCGGCTGGGGGTATGCCGAGCGCTTGAGCCTCAAGCCTTACGCGATGGACGCGGGCATGCTGCCCCATGCTGAAGACCTGCTGACGCTGGCGCGTTTTGCCTGGGCGCGTGGTGAAGCCATTCGCGCCGATGACGCGCAACCGGTGTACCTGCGTGACAAGGTAGCGACCCCAAAAGCCCGGCCGTAACCCGGTCGATAGGCGTGCGCTCGCAGGCGTGCCATTAGGGCGTATTTGCTAACTTCGGCCAACGCCGCTAAATTGCCGTTATCGCTCCCGAGCATGCAGTCATGCGCATAGACGGCTTTTCCTCTCAGTCTTACCCCATCAAGCGCAAGCCGCGTAAAGGCCAAACGCTGATTGATGAGTCGGTGGACGACTCCGACTCGACGTTTGAAAGTGCCCCCCAAGCCACTCGAACATCACCTTCAGGCGAGCCTGTCAGTCAGCTCCCAGTCCGTTCGCAAGACATGATTTTCCAGCGCGGCATGAGTAAAAATGCCGCCAGTGCATTGGCCAGCTACCTGACCACGGCAGGTTTTGTCGATTGGGAAATAGAAGTGCTGGGGCTGGACCTGTACATTTAAGGGCATGAATGATGCCCCTCTGCCTTATTACCTTGGTTGCCCGTCCTGGAGTGAAAACGCCTGGCGCGAAGGCCTGTACCCACACAATGCCCGACCAGCCGATTTTTTAAGCCTGTACGCGCAAGTCTTCAATGCGGTTGAAGGCAACACGACCTTCTATGCCCGTCCTGCACCTGCCACGGTAGCGCGTTGGGTGCAAAGCTTGCCGGAGCACTTCCGGTTTACCGCCAAATTCCCCCGGGATATCAGTCATGGCGCAGATTTACGCCAGCAACTTCATGCCGCCCAAGATTTCCTGCACCTGTTGCAGCCCTTGGGAACGCGTGTGGCGCCACTTTGGCTGCAACTGCCGGCCAGTTTCGGGCCGCAGCGTTTGGCCGAGCTGGTGAGCTTCATAGACGCGCTTGAGCGACCCTTGGCCATCGAAGTGCGTCACCCGGAATTCTTTGCGAAGGGCGATGCCGAAAAGCGGCTTAATCGATTGCTGATGGACCGTGGAGTCGAGCGCATTTGCCTGGATTCACGGGCGCTGTTCAGTTGCACTTCCACTGACCCCGCCGTGCTTCACGCCCAAGCGAAAAAACCCAGGGTGCCGCCACGTCCGGCCGCTTTCACGCATTTTCCGCAGGTACGCTTTATTGGTCGGCCGGAGCTGGAGGCCAACGATCCGTATTTGATCCCGTGGGTTGAAAAAGTAGCGGGCTGGATCGAGGAGGGACGTACCCCTTACGTGTTTCTACACACCCCCGACAATCATCGAGCACCCGAGTTGGCGCGACGCTTTCATCAACAGTTGAGCGATCGATTACCCGGCTTGCCTGCGTTACCCCAGTTATCCCCGCCGCAAACGAGCGAGCAGTTGGGACTGCTTTAGGCGGCCAAACGCAGGTTGTTGATGATCAATGGGCGTGCCCAGCCCATATCGAAGTCCATCGCCCGCTGCTGCTCGATCAGCGTCAGTGGGTCGTAAGGCTCGGCAGGCTTGTCGAGCAAATCCAGCTCGAACTCGGCAATGGGAAGGTGTAAAGGTCGAGGCACAGGAGCCGGGCCGGGATCGGGCAGAGGATGACCGAAAGCCATAACGATAGGGCGTACCCAGGTGGTGGTGAAATCCTGCTGATGTTGTTGCTCGATAATTGCTTCGGGTGGCCAAGGTGTGGCGGGCGGCGGTAACAAGTCCAGCTCAAATTCGGCGATGGGTAAAAACAAGGCTTCTGGCGGTTGCCGCTCTGTATCCTCAACCTCGCACTGACGCTGGGTCACGATAGTGCCCAATACCTCACTGCCGCCTTGAGGCTCAAGGTTGTCATCCGCGGCCAGTGGCTCGCTCCCCGTCGCCGCTACGTCTTGGGTTGTGCCCTGTTCGGCCAACGCCTGGGCGTAGAAGTCCTTCCACAGGTGATTGACGCTGCCCGTGATCTGCGAGTTGTGCCGGCCAAAGTCGCCAATCGGGGCGATAAAGCCAATAGATGTGGAATGAATGTCTGACATAGCTCTCGGTCGACGCCCAGCTCTGGCAAAATGCCGGATATTTCATTTATCGGCAGCGTTTGCCGATCATTAAATTTTTGAGCGTGTTTTTAGATGATTGAGCAAGCAGCGGGCTGTCGTATCAAAGTCGAAGCATTGGGCGAGGCGTATCAGGCCTTGGCCGAGCAGTGGGCTGAACGTCTGGTTCTGCCCTTGGACGAGGCGCAAGCCGACTTTGCGTTGCAGGTCGGGGAGCAAGGTTTGCAGCTGCAGCAGCTGGGTCCTGATGCGCCGGGGCCGGTGCGGGTTGATTTTGTCGAAGGCGGTGCGGCTCACCGTCGTTTGTTTGGCGGTGGCACGGGGCAAATGATTGCCAAGGCTGTCGGCATTCAGCAAGGCGTTCGCCCACGGGTGCTGGACGCCACGGCGGGCTTGGGTAAGGACGCCTTTGTGTTGGCCAGCCTGGGTTGCGAAATGAGCCTGATTGAGCGTCAGCCATTGATTGGTGCGTTGCTGGAGGATGGTCTGGCGCGCGGTTTGGATGACGCGCAGGTGGCGCCGATTGTGTCGCGCATGCGTTTGCTCAAAGGCAACTCGATTGACGTGATGCGCAACTGGGAAGGCGAGCCGCCGCAGGTGATTTACCTTGATCCAATGTTTCCGCACCGTGAGAAAACGGCATTGGTGAAGAAAGAGATGCGTCTGTTCAGGCCCTTGGTGGGGGATGACAACGACGCGCCAGCGTTGCTTGAGGCGGCCTTGGCCTTGGCGAGTCATCGGGTTGTGGTTAAGCGGCCGCGCAAGGCGCCGTGTATTGCCGGGCCCAAGCCGAGCCATGCATTGGAGGGTAAATCGAGCCGTTATGATATTTATCCGAAAAAAGCGTTGAAGCCTTAAAGCCCCTCACCCTAGCCCTCTCCCGGAGGGAGAGGGGACTAAAGGCAAGTCAGCTCCCTCTCCCTCCGGGAGTGTATGGACCGGGGACATCGCGAACAGAATGTTCGGAGACATAGCGAACACTTTTTAATACGACACATTGAGCCCT
>NZ_WIWC01000176.1 GCF_009600315.1 Pseudomonas helleri
GCGCGATAGCCTGCTAGCCAGCCGCGTCATTCATTGCGATGAAACGCGGGTGCAGGTGTTGAAAGAGCCTGACCGCGAACCGAGCAGCCATTCATGGATGTGGGTGCAAACCGGCGGCCCGCCAGATCAACCGGTGATCCTTTTCGACTACTCTACAAGTCGCGCGCAGGAGGTACCAACGCGTCTGCTCGAAGGTTATCGCGGCTCTCTGATGACGGATGATTACGCCGGTTACAACGCGCTGGGTGCGCAAGCTGGGGT
>NZ_WIWC01000177.1 GCF_009600315.1 Pseudomonas helleri
GGGGCAAGGCCTTTTTGCTTACTTTTGCGGCTGTTTGGCAAAAGTGAGCCGCCGTAAGGGCGGAACCCGTAGAAAGACTTCATACATCGAATGGATATGTACGCTGGCTATTTGGAAGCTTCGAGTACATATCCATTACATGTGTCTAGCTGAACTAAAGGTTTCGCTTTTACAGCGAGGCACTTTTGGCAAACAGCCCCAAAAGTACCCAAAAGGTCCTTGCCCTACCATACGGCCGAGCTCGCCTAGGCTCGCCCG
>NZ_WIWC01000178.1 GCF_009600315.1 Pseudomonas helleri
TCTTAAGGCTCCTTATTTGGCTTCTTTGCTAACGGTGTTCATGAGGAACTTGCCGATCAGGTCTTCGAGGACCAGCGACGATTGCGTGTCGTGAATGGTGCCACCATCTTTGAGCACAACGTCATCCCCGCCCACGCTGATACCGATGTACTTCTCGCCCAACGACCCGGCTGTGAGGATAGACGCCGTCGAGTCCGTCGGCAGGTTATTCACATCCTTTTCCACTTGCAGGGTGACGCGTGCCGTGAAGTTGTCA
>NZ_WIWC01000179.1 GCF_009600315.1 Pseudomonas helleri
CGGGTCAGGGTTCGCTTCGCCCGTGCTTCCGTTTGCCGGGAAGGTGGGACAATTTCCCGACAAGCCGGGAGCGCGGCCCCTGACCTGTCAACTTTTCGCGCATGGTTCAAGCCAACCAAGGCAAGGGCGCACTTACGCAAACTACGTTTGCAGGCGGTCCGTTGGACGTGTTTAGACGTTGAAGTTAAACGGGCAGGCCTGCCTGGCACTGCTTACGCTACGCTGAGCAGTGTCAGGCAGGTCAGCTCGTTCCAG
>NZ_WIWC01000180.1 GCF_009600315.1 Pseudomonas helleri
GTATATACCGAGTATTTACATGAGTTTCGATTTGAATCTCATGATCTAACGGCAAATCCCAAAAGTCAAAGGCAAGATCAACGGCATCCCATGCTGGGGGCCTCCGCTCCCGGCCGGTCGGCCAGGAGCAGAGCACCCAGAGGGTATTTTTTCGGTGGGGGTTCAAGGGTGCGCTTCGCCCGTGCCTCCGTTTGCCGGGGAGGTGGAGCGCTTCCCCGACAAGCCGGGGGCGCGGCCCTTGACCTGGTGAGATC
>NZ_WIWC01000181.1 GCF_009600315.1 Pseudomonas helleri
ATTTCGTAGCTCCTGTGCCAATACCTCGGCCACCTTCAGCCGAGCGCGGATGATGTCCATGTCGGCCTTTGGCGTGGCGATTCCGCTCTTGCTCTTCTTCTGGAAGCAGTGCAGGACGAACACCGCTTCCGCAAACTTGACCGTGTATACCGCTCGATAGGTGCCGCCGGCATCGTCTTCGACGACCTCCAGCACGCCGGCACCACCGAACCCCTTGAGCACCTTTGCTGCGTCATCCTGATCGCCTATC
>NZ_WIWC01000182.1 GCF_009600315.1 Pseudomonas helleri
GTTTTAATCAGTACGAATATGTTCGATAGGTGTTGCGCTCTGAGTCCGAATTGACCTGTGGTGGGTCTCGGGTGGCTCATAAGCAGGCACAGGAGAAGTACCTTGGGCTGATTGTCTTGGGAGAATCAGGAAAAGTGTGCTCGTCGGTAGCCTTGTAAGGCTCGTCAGTAAAGACGTGCACCGCTGGTTGTTAAAACCAGGTCTGACGTGGTGTTACGCTTTGTCGCGGTCGCATCTGCGGCGTTGACGG
>NZ_WIWC01000183.1 GCF_009600315.1 Pseudomonas helleri
CGCCCAAAGCGCGTGACCTACACCGGCGAGCGCCCGATCCAGGCCTTGGTGGCCCGTGGCGTGCAGTACGTTGAAGTGCGCCTGCTGGACATCAACCCGTTCCTGCCGGTGGGCATCGACCTGCCGCAAGCGCGCTTTCTGGATGCATTCCTGCTGTATTGCGCGCTTCAAGAGAGCCCGCAGTTCGAGAGCAGCGAATGCAGCAACTGCACCTCCAACTTCTTGAGCGTGGTCAAAGAAGGCCGCCGT
>NZ_WIWC01000184.1 GCF_009600315.1 Pseudomonas helleri
GGTCTGGGCTGTTCGGATCGTCACGGCGGAACTGCTGGGGGTTCTTGGCCTGCCAGTCCTCGATGGGGTAGTTGATGTCCAACCGACCAACCACCTTGGGTTCCTCAGGATCGAGCAGCTCGCCCTCCAGCACCACGCGGGCAATCAGGCTGACAGCATCGGTGAACTGCTCCGGGCTGATCTCCTTGTAGGTGCAGCCGAACTTGGACTTCAACGATGACCAGCAGGTGATGGCAGCCTTGGCGCGCT
>NZ_WIWC01000185.1 GCF_009600315.1 Pseudomonas helleri
GTCCGGTACCGTTATGAAGTTCAACCGCAAGACCGTCACAGTGGTAACCGACACCAGCCAACGCTGGAATATTTCGCCGCACTTGCTTTCACCGATCAAAAACGTACAAGCGGGGACGGTGGTGGATATCAAGCCACAAAAAATGAAGTAGCTGCGCCGTGAATGGCCTCCGCGCCAGCATGATTTGATTCCTCCCCACCTCAGACGCCGCCTGTTTGGATAGGTGAGGTTTATGGATCAGTTACTGTG
>NZ_WIWC01000018.1 GCF_009600315.1 Pseudomonas helleri
GACGAAGGGGATCGAACCCTCGACAACGGGAGTCACAATCCCGTGCTCTACCAACTGAGCTACGCCCACCATATTGCATGAATCTTTAAAGAACAAAGCCGCTATAGCGGCTCTATTCCGCGAATTTATAGCCAGTAACGCTACAAACCCATATTTGGTGCGGACGGAGAGACTCGAACTCTCACACCTTTCGGCGCTGGAACCTAAATCCAGTGTGTCTACCAATTCCACCACATCCGCATTTCAAACACTTGAAGCAAAGACGCCAGATTATTAATCTGGCGGCCTTCTAAATATGGGGTGGACGAAGGGGATCGAACCCTCGACAACGGGAGTCACAATCCCGTGCTCTACCAACTGAGCTACGCCCACCATATTGCCTGTACTGCTTTACTTGTGCCAAAGCTGCCTAATGGCGCACCCGGCAGGACTCGAACCTGCGACCATCCGCTTAGAAGGCGGATGCTCTATCCAGCTGAGCTACGGGCGCCTTAATAATCTGTACTCTGTGACGACTACAAACTAAGTGCTTTCAGTATCACCAAGCTGGACAACAACTTCGCTCCACTTTCATAACCAGTGCTAGGCTGTGCCCGACAAGTGCGACGAATCTTATAGACGACCCCGTAGGTCGTCAACTCTTTTTTAAAAAAAGTTCAGAAATATAAAGGAGTTAGGGGAATAAGCAGACCAAGCGCCTTTGCCCTCACGTCACGGCATGCGAGAATGCTCGTCCTTTTTCCACCCTTTACGATGGTTAATCACGCGTAATGACTGCACAACTAATCGACGGTAAAGCGATCGCCGCCAGCCTGCGCCAGCAGATTGCCAAACGTGTTGCCGAGCGTCACGAGCAAGGCCTGCGAACGCCCGGCCTGGCAGTGATTCTGGTCGGCAGCGATCCTGCTTCCCAGGTTTATGTCTCGCACAAGCGTAAAGACTGCGAAGAGGTAGGCTTTCTCTCTCAAGCCTATGACTTGCCTTCAGACACCACCCAGCAAGCACTGACCGACCTGATCGACCGTCTGAATGACGACGCGAATATCGACGGCATTCTCCTGCAACTGCCTTTGCCCGAGCATTTGGATGCCTCCAAACTACTTGAGCGCATCCGCCCGGACAAAGACGTTGACGGTTTTCACCCCTATAACGTCGGCCGTCTTGCACAACGCATTCCGCTACTGCGCCCCTGCACCCCAAAAGGCATCATGGCGCTGCTGGAAAGCACCGGCCAGGACCTGTACGGAATGGATGCAGTGATTGTCGGCGCCTCCAATATCGTGGGCCGCCCCATGGCCATGGAGCTATTGCTGGCTGGCTGCACCGTGACCGTGACCCACCGTTTCACCAAGGACCTGGCTGGCCACGTTGGCCGCGCTGACCTGGTGGTCGTGGCAGCCGGAAAGCCGGGCCTGGTTAAAGGCGAGTGGATCAAGGAAGGCGCCATCGTCATCGACGTTGGCATCAACCGTCAGGCGGATGGCAAGCTGGTGGGCGACGTGGTGTACGAAACCGCCCTGCCCCGCGCCGGCTGGATTACCCCGGTGCCGGGCGGTGTAGGCCCGATGACTCGCGCCTGCCTGCTGGAAAACACGCTGTACGCGGCCGAAACACTGCACGACTGAGTGTTTGCCCCCGCATAAAAACGGCACCTCAGGGTGCCGTTTTTAGTTCCTCCAACAAAAGACGAACAAACAAAAGCCCGCACGCGGCGGGCTTTTGTTCACGCAACGGGCAACCTAGTCAGCCAAGCGCCAGGTTGTGCCGCCTTTACCATCTTCCAGCACCACGCCCATCGCTGCGAGCTGGTCGCGAATCCGATCGGACTCGGCCCAGTCTTTAGCTGCACGAGCCGCCAAACGGGCTGCGATCAAAGCATCCACTTCAGCCGCATCGACCTTGCCTTCAGCGCCCGCCTGCAAGAAATCATCCGCTTCGAGCTGCAAAATACCCAGCACGTCAGCCAACTGTTTGAGGCGCGCGGCCAAACCAGCCGCCGCCTGCAAGTCAGTTTCGCGCAGGCGGTTGATCTCACGAACCATCTCGAACAGCACGGCACAGGCTTCCGGCGTGCCGAAGTCATCGTTCATCACCTGCGTGAAGCGTTCAACAAACGCCTCACCACCGGCCGGAGCCGCTTTTGGCAGCCCTTTGAGCGCGTGATAGAACCGCTCAAGAGCCGCTTTCGCATCCTTGAGGTTGTCTTCGGAGTAGTTGATCGAGCTGCGGTAATGGCTGGACACCAACAGATAACGCACCACTTCCGGGTGATATTTCTCCAGGACGTCGCGAATGGTGAAGAAGTTGTTCAAGGACTTGGACATCTTCTCGCCATTGATGCGAATCATCCCGCAGTGCATCCAGGCATTGGCGTAGGTTTTACCCGTCGCCGCCTCGCTTTGAGCGATTTCGTTTTCATGATGCGGGAACTCAAGGTCACTGCCACCACCATGAATATCGAACGTCTCGCCCAGGCAGCAGGTGGACATCACCGAGCATTCAATGTGCCAGCCCGGACGACCCGCCCCCCAAGGAGAGGCCCAGCTCGGCTCGCCCGGCTTGACGCCCTTCCACAGCACGAAATCCAGAGGATCTTCCTTGGCCTCATCGACTTCAATGCGTGCACCGATGCGCAGGTCTTCGATCTTTTTACGCGACAGCTTGCCGTAACCCATGAACTTGGCAACGCGGTAATACACATCGCCATTACCCGGCGCGTAGGCATAACCTTTGTCGATCAGGGTCTGGATCATGGCATGCATACCGGCGATATGATCCGTGGCACGCGGTTCCATATCCGGCTTGCGGATATTGAGACGAGCTTCATCCTCATGCATCGCGGCGATCATGCGCTCGGTCAGCGCCTCAAACGCTTCACCGTTTTCACGTGCGCGATTAATGATCTTGTCGTCGATATCCGTGATATTGCGCACGTAAGTCAGGTCATAACCGCTAAAGCGCAACCAACGGGTCACCAGATCAAAGGCAACCATGCTGCGACCATGGCCCAAGTGGCAGTAGTCGTACACGGTCATGCCGCACACGTACATACGCACCTTGTTGCCATCCAGCGGCTTGAAAACTTCTTTGCTCTTGGTGAGCGTGTTGTAGATCGTTAGCACGACGACTTCCTTCAAAACTTGATCACTGGCCCCAGGAGTCACGCAGGGTCACGGTACGGTTGAATACCGGATGACCGGGCTTCGAGTCCTTGATGTCTGCGCAGAAGTAACCTTCGCGCTCGAACTGGAAGCGGTCTTCCGGCTGCGCATTGCCCAGCGAGGGTTCAGCACGACAACCGGTCAGCACCTGCAACGAATCAGGGTTGATGTTTTCCAGGAAGCCCGCGCCGTCTTCAGCCTTTTCAGGGTTCGGCGAGCGGAACAGACGGTCATACAAACGCACTTCGCACTCGACACTGGCCGCAGCAGGCACCCAATGCACCACACCTTTAACCTTGCGACCCTCCGGGTTTTTACCCAGAGTTTCAGGATCGTAGGAGCAACGCAGTTCAACGATGTTGCCATCGGCGTCTTTGATAGCTTCGTCGGCACGGATTACATAGCTGCCACGCAGACGCACTTCACCCGCTGGCTCAAGACGCTTGTAGCCTTTTGGCGGCTCTTCCATGAAGTCATCACGGTCGATATAGATTTCACGGGCGAAAGGCAGTACCCGTACACCCATGTCGGCTTTAGGGTGGCAAGGCAGCTCAAGGTTCTCGACCTGACCTTCCGGGTAGTTGGTGATCACGACTTTCAACGGGCGCAATACACACATGGCACGCGGCGCGCTGTGATCAAGGTCGTCACGGATGCTGAATTCCAGCATGCCGAAGTCAACCACACCGTCGGAACGGTTGGTGCCGACCATGTCGCAGAAATTACGGATCGATTTAGGCGTGTAACCGCGGCGACGGAAACCCGACAACGTCGACATGCGCGGGTCATCCCAGCCATTGACGTGCTTTTCATCGACCAGCTGTTTGAGCTTACGCTTGCTGGTGATGGTGTAGTTGAGGTTCAGGCGGCTGAACTCATACTGACGCGGACGCGACGGCACCGGCAGGCTATCGAGGAACCATTCGTACAGCGGACGATGGCTTTCGAACTCAAGGGTGCAGATCGAGTGCGTAATGCCTTCGATCGCATCCGACTGACCGTGGGTGAAGTCATAGTTCGGGTAGATGCACCATTTATCACCGGTCTGGTGGTGATGAGCATGGCGAATGCGGTACATGATCGGATCGCGCAGATTCATGTTGGGCGAGGCCATGTCGATCTTGGCACGCAGTACACGCTTGCCGTCTTCGAACTCACCGGCTTTCATGCGGGCAAACAGATCCAGGTTCTCTTCGACACTGCGGTCGCGGAACGGGCTGTTTTTGCCAGGCTCAGTCAAGCTGCCACGGTATTCCTTGGCTTGCTCAGGGGTTAGATCGCAGACATAGGCTTTACCTTCTTTAATCAGGTAAATCGCCCACTCATGCAGTTGATCGAAATATTGCGACGCGTAACGCACTTCACCGGCCCACTCGAAGCCCAGCCACTTGACGTCGCTTTCAATGGCGTCGATGTATTCCTGGTCTTCTTTTGCCGGGTTGGTGTCGTCAAAACGCAAATGCGTCACGCCGCCAAACTCTTGAGCCAGCCCAAAGTTCACACAAATGGATTTGGCATGACCGATGTGCAGATAGCCGTTTGGCTCCGGCGGAAAACGGGTCACGATCTGTGTGTATTTACCCGAGTCTAGGTCCGCCTGAACGATTGGACGCAGGAAGTTAGCCGGGACAGCAGGGCCAGCCTTTGAATTCAGAGTGGGGTCGACAATGGGCTTGCTCATAGGATCCTTGAACGTAACAGGTGCGCGGCCTGGGTCGGCCGACTAAATCAAAGCGCCTATCATAGCCGATGCTGTCAAGTCCCTGACAGAGCAGGTGTTGAATCAAAGCAATTGAAATGCCGGCTTTTAACCCCCATATGGCAAAAACACCATCGAAATGCACTGCGAGCACGCTAAACTCCGCCCGCGGCTGTATCTACCCAGCCAGTCCGGGGCCCGATGCGCGCATCCTCCAGACCCTACGAATTCCCTGATAGAGCGATACTCATCATGACCCAAGTAAAATTGACCACCAATCACGGCGACATCGTGATCGAACTCAACGCTGAAAAAGCACCGATCACTGTTGCCAACTTCATCGAATACGTGAAAGCCGGCCACTACGAAAACACGATTTTCCACCGTGTTATCGGCAACTTCATGGTTCAGGGCGGCGGTTTCGAGCCTGGCATGAAAGAGAAAAAAGACAAGCGTCCAAGCATCCAGAACGAGGCTGACAACGGCCTGTCGAACGACAAGTACACCGTTGCCATGGCGCGCACCATGGAGCCGCATTCGGCTTCCGCGCAGTTCTTCATCAACGTGGCTGATAACAGCTTCCTGAACCACAGCGGCAAAAACACCCAAGGCTGGGGTTATGCAGTGTTCGGCAAGGTTGTTGAAGGCCAGGACGTTGTAGACAAGATCAAAGGCGTTCAAACCACCTCCAAAGCCGGCCACCAGGACGTGCCTGTTGAAGATGTGATTGTCGAGAAAGCCGAGATCATTGAGTGATACTGCTGATTTCAGATTTGCATCTGGAAGAGGAGCGCCCGGACATTACCCGGGCGTTTCTGGATTTCCTGACCGGGCGTGCGCGCTCGGCTCAGGCGCTGTACATTCTGGGCGATTTTTTCGAAGCCTGGATTGGCGACGATGCGATGACACCCTTTCAGCGCTCGATCTGTGAAGCGCTGCGATCATTAAGCGACAGCGGCACTCAGGTTTATCTGATGCACGGCAATCGCGACTTTTTGCTCGGCCAGGCGTTTTGCAAAGCGGCTGGCTGCACCCTGATCAAAGACCCCACTGTGGTTGATTTCTATGGCGAGCCGGTATTGCTGATGCACGGCGACAGCCTGTGCACCCGTGATGAAGCTTATATGCGCCTGCGACGCTACCTGCGCAGCCCTGTGACTATGTGGGTGCTGCGCCATCTACCCCTGGGTACGCGCCATAAGCTGGCCCGCAAGCTGCGCAGCGAAAGCCGCGCGCAGACCCGCATGAAAGCCAATGACATTGTGGATGTGACGCCCGAAGAAGTGCCACGAATCATGGCGCACTTTGGTGTGCACACCTTGATCCATGGCCATACCCACCGCCCGGCGATTCACAAGTTGCAAATCGGCGAGCAGGCCGCCAAGCGCATTGTGCTTGGTGACTGGGACAAACAAGGCTGGGTATTGCAAGTGGATGAGAATGGCATGCAACTGGCGCCGTTTGATTTTGCGCCGGCTTTGATGTTGCCGCCGGCCTAGAAGCCCCTCACCCTAGCCCTCTCCCAGAGGGAGAGGGAACTGATTTGTGGTGTTCTTGAGTCTGCATGCGGTCAGTCCCCTCTCCCTTTGGGAGAGGGTTAGGGTGAGGGTGACCCATCAATGCCCGCTCGCCGCTGGCCCCGCCTTCGCGGTAAACGGCGGTTTCGCCAGCCATACCAGCAAAATCAAGCCCATGAACATCCAGCCCATCAGGGTGAAGTAATCCACGGTGGAGAACATATACGCCTGACTGGTCAGAATTTGATCCATCTGCGCATAGGCTGGTGTACTGGCGCCACCCAGACTCTCCAGCGTATGCCGGGTAATCGGGTCATAGGCGCTGATGCTTTCGCTCAAGTAGGCATGGTGCTGATCCGCGCGGCGAATCCAGATCCAGGTGGTCAATGACGCCGCAAAACTGCCGCCCAACGTTCGCAAAAACGTAGCCAGCCCCGCACCGTCGGCAATTTGATGAGGAGGCAAATCCGACATCAAAATACTCAGCGTCGGCATAAAGAACAGCGCTACGCCAATCCCCATAAAGAGTTGCACCATCGCAATATGCTGGAAATCCACCTCATTGGTGAAATCTGCACGCATAAAGCAGCTCAACCCGATCGCCAAAAATGCCAGCCCGGCCAGCAGACGCAAATCGAATTTGTGCGCGTACTTGCCGACAAAAGGTGACATCAGCACGGGCAAGATGCCAATCGGCGCCACTGCAAGCCCCGCCCACGTGGCGGTATAGCCCATCTGAGTCTGCAACCATTGCGGCAAGATCAGGTTGATGCCGAAGAATCCGGCATAGCCCAGTACCAGCACAATGGTGCCAATGCGGAAGTTTCGGTAAGCAAACAGGCGCAAATTGACGATGGGGTGCTTGTCGGTCATTTCCCAGATGACAAAGGCCGCCAGCGCCACCACAGACAATGCCGTGCCCATCAGGATGAATGTGGACTCAAACCAGTCCAGGTCATTGCCCTTGTCGAGCACGATTTGCAGCGCGCCAACACCAATGATCAGGGTGATCAGCCCCACATAATCCATCGGCTGACGGGTAATCACCACAGGGCGCGCCTTCAACTGCTGACGCACCACCATCACAGCGAAGATGCCAATCGGGATATTAATGAAGAAAATCCAAGGCCAGCTGTAACTGTCTGTGATCCAACCACCCAATATCGGCCCGGCAATGGGCGCAACCACCGTGACCATCGCCAGCAATGCCAATGCCATCCCCCGTTTCGCGGGCGGATACACCGCAATCAACAAAGTTTGCGTCATCGGGTAAAGCGGCCCGGCCACCAGCCCTTGCAGCACCCGAAAGCCCACCAACTCAGGCATGGACGTCGAAATACCGCACAGAAACGAGGCCAGCACGAACAGGATCGTGGCCCACAAAAATAACTTCACCTCACCAAAGCGCCGGCTCAACCAGCCCGTCAGCGGCAAGGCAATGGCGTTACTCACCGCAAATGATGTAATAACCCAAGTGCCCTGCTCTGAACTGACCCCTAGATTGCCGGAGATGGTCGGCAAAGCGACGTTGGCAATGGTGGTGTCGAGTACCTGCATAAAGGTTGCCAGCGACAGGCCAATGGTGGCCAGCACCAGGCTCGGCGGCGTGAAAGACGCGTTTGTACTCATCGCTAATCCTTTAAAACCGGGTGTGCAGCCCCGCCTGTTGAGCGAGGCTTATGGATTGGCGAATCAGCGCTGAGCGGTTGCAGCGCTGTTGCTGTCAATCAAACGCGTGATAAGCGCTTCGGCTTCAGCCAATTGCTGCTCGTAGACATTGGTGGTGAACATGGCTTTTTGCGGCGGTTGCTGCGCCAATACCGGCCCACTCTGGTCATGCAGGTTCACCTCGACCGTGGTCGACAGGCCAACGCGCAGTGGATGCTCGGCCAACTGGTCAGCATTGATGTGAATACGCACCGGCACACGCTGGACAATCTTGATCCAGTTACCCGTGGCGTTTTGCGCAGGCAACAAGGCAAACGCGCTGCCGGTGCCCGCGCCAATGCTGTCGACGGTGCCGCTGTATTTAACGCCGCTGCCGTAAATATCCGACTCAATGTCCACTGGCTGACCAATGCGCATCTGATGCAGCTGGGTTTCCTTGAAGTTGGCGTCGATCCACAGCTGATTCAGCGGGATAACGGCCATAAGCGCTGTACCCGGCTGCACACGCTGTCCCAATTGCACTGTCCGTTTGGCCACATAGCCGGTGACGGGGGCAATCAAGGTGGTGCGCGCATGTTCCAGATACGCCTGGCGCACTTTCGCAGCCGCAGCCATCACATCCGGGTGGCTGGCCACTGCGGTGTTATCCACCAGGGCGCTGGTGGTATCGAGTTGTTGCTCGTTATTGCGCAAGGCACTTTGCGCCGAAGCCAGATCATCCCGTGCATGGGACAGTTCTTCCTGGGAAATCGCCCCACCCACTGCCAGACTTTTACGACGGTTGTAGTTGTCCTGCGCTTTTTGCACTTCGATTTTCTGTGCAGCCACCTGCGCCTTGGTGCCGTTTACATTGCTGAACAGACCGCGAACCTGACGCACAGTGCGCGCCAGATTGGCCTCAGCGCTCTGCAAACCCACCAGCGAATCGCTGGGGTCAAAATTGAGCAGCACTTGCCCTTCGTGAACCAGGTCGCCATCGTCCGCGCCAATGCTGACCACGGTGCCCGTCACCAGCGGCGTGATTTCCACCACGTTGCCATTCACATAAGCGTCGTCAGTGCTTTCGCTCCAGCGGCCGTACATTTCGTGCCAACCCCAAACACCCAGGCCAACGAGAATGACCAGCAGCGCCAGACCGCCCAGCCAGAGTTTGCGTTTACGCTGATTGCCAGCGTCTTGAGCGTCTTGCGCTTGATTCGGTGTGTGATCAGTAGCCATAACAAGTACCTAAAATTATTCTGCCAGGGAGGCTTGAGTAGGAACGGCCGCAGCCGTGTTGCCGGGCTCATAGCCGCCGCCCAGGGCTTGCATCAGTTGAATCGAAAGGTCGATCTGCTCGGCATTCAGGTCCGCCAGCTGACGCTGGGCCCCAAGCAATTGCTGCTCAATGCTGAGCACATCCAGGTAGTTGCCGACACCCGATTCATAGCGTTGCAACCCGGTGCTGTAGGACTCTTGCGCAATATCCGCTGCGCGCTGTTGCGTGCTGATTTGCCGACCAAGGGCGCTGAGCTGCTCAATGCTGTCACTGACATCACCCAATGCAGCCACTAGGGTTTTGTTGTACTGCGCGACGGCCAGATCGTAATTGGCATCCTCGGCATCCAGCCCCGCACGCAGGCGCCCGCCGTCGAAGATCGGCAGCGATACGGCTGGCGCAATATTGAAGAAGCGGCTGGCTGAACCAAACAGCGCATCCCCCAACAATGACTGAGTGCCGGCAGCGGCGGTCAGGTTGAGGTTGGGGTAGAAGCGGGTTTTAGCTGCGGCAATATTCTTGCTTGCCGCTTCGACACGCCAGCGCGCGGCGATCAGATCGGGACGACGCCCCAACAACTCGGCAGGCAATGTGCTGGGCACGGCGACCGCACTGGGCAGCAATACTTTGGGCCGTGCGATGTCAGCCCCGCGATCCGGGCCCTTGCCCAGCAAAACAGCCAGTGCGATGCGTGCGCTTTTCAATTGCTTTTCAGCATTGATCAACTGCGCTTGGGAGCTGGCTTCAAGGCTTTCGGTTTGCTGGTATTGATAGTGACTGTCGATGCCGGCTTGCAGCCGACGCTGGCTCAACTCAAGCATCTGCCGGGTGCGCTTCAAGTCATCGCCAGCCAGATCGCGAACGCTGAACGCGTGGGCCAGATTGCTGTAACCGCGCGCCACATCGGCCGCCAGCGTCAGCCGCGCCGCCTGACTGTCTACTTCGGCTGCGCGGGCTTGGCCCAATGCCGCTTCCCAGGCATCACGCTGACCGCCCCACAGGTCGAAGGTGTAATTGAACGTCAGATTGAGGTCACGCTCAGTGCTGTAACGCCCGCCCTGCCCCGCAGGATCTTGCGCGCGCGCCAAACGTGAACGCGTGACATCGGCCCCGGCGTCCAGCGTCGGCATTCGCGCCGCATCCGCTGCACCCGCCGCCGCTGCGGCCTGATGGGCTCGGGCGGCGGCCATTTGCAGGTCCGGGCTGTCACGCAAGGCCTCTTCAATCAAGCCATCGAGCCGGGTATCACCCAAGCGCTGCCACCAGTTCTTTTCAGGCCAGGCGGCGGGCGTGACCTTGACACCGTCAAGCGATTGCGCGGCCTTAAGGTTCTTCGCCTCAAGGCTTTTACCTTCTGTGCCAAGACCGCTGTAGTTGGCACAACCCGCCAACACCATGGACACAAACACCAGGCTCAGGCCTGTACTTAGCGTTTTGTTGCTCATTTTTCACCCACACGCAGAATGGTGATCGGATCACCGGCCGCCAGCAGTATTTTTTTGAGAATCTGTTCCAGACTTTGCAACTCTTGCGGGCTGATCGCCCCTGCCAACTGGTTCATGGCGTCGGCGCCCACTTGTGGCAGCAGGTCTGCCAGCGCTTGGCCATCCTCGGTCAGCACCAGTCGCACTTGACGCCTGTCGGCTTCGGAACGCTGGCGAACCAACAGATTTTTCTGCTCAAGGCGATCCAGCATGCGGGTCATGGCGCCACTGTCCAAAGACAGGTGCCGACACAGCTCGGCCGGCGTATCCACCTCGAACTGAGCCATGATGATCAGGACTTTGAACTGTGCCGCCGTGATGCCGTAAGGCTCCATGTGGCGGTCAATGATGCGGTCTTTGAGCATGGCGGCTCTGCCCAAAAGCAAACCCAGCGTGCAGTTTTGAAAATTATCGGGATGGAAATGCTTCATTTGGCCACCAGAAAGCTGCCAAGGCAGTAATGTTTCAAGATGTTACTGCTTAGGCAGTTAATGTCAAGACGAACATTAGGTGGCTATCTATTGGGGCGCGACTTTTAGGCGTCTGGATCAATCTGTAGCAGCTGCCGAAGGCGTTCGAAGGCATAGCCTTCGTGAAATGGGGGTGTGCGATCCTTCAGGAAGACCGCATTGCCCCGTTTTATGACTGCTTCGCAACCGGACGCAGCCTTCGGCGGCCGCTAAGGGCGCTTAAGCGGCAGTGGGCACGCCACTGTGAAAGCGGAACTCCACATCAGGTGATTCGATCAGATCTTGCTCGGCCGCCCTGACCCGCTCGATCACGTGCGCGATGTCTTTGGCGTCGCCGTATTGATAGGCCAGCTTCAAGTAGCCCTGAAAATGCCGGGCTTCACTCTTGAGCAAACCGAAATAGAACGTACCAAGTTCTTCGTCCAAATGCGGCACCAGCGCCTCGAAGCGCTCACAACTGCGCGCTTCAATAAATGCCCCGACCACCAGCGTATCGACCAGCTTGACCGGCTCGTGATTACGCACCACCTTGCGCAAACCCGAGGCGTAACGCCCTGCCGACAATTGGCGCAGTTCGATTTTGCGTTTCTTCATTAACCGCATGACTTGCTCATGGTGCACCAGCTCTTCACGGGCCAGACGCGACATCATGTTGATCAGGTCCGCATGGGAGTGGTATTTGGCAATCAGGCTTAGCGCGGTGCTGGCCGCCTTGAATTCGCAGTTCTTATGGTCGATCAGCAGGGTTTCCTGATCAGCCAGTGCGGCTTGAATCCAGCCATCCGGCGTGCGGCAACCCAAAAACTCATGAATTTCAGGCAGGTTCATGCGCAGGCTCCAGACCATTGGGGGTTGCACAACAGAGGGGCAATGCTTTGGGGAATGGCTGACATGAGGCTCACTAAGACTGGATGGAGGCGTAACAAAAGCGGCGGATTATACGGGCGCACGCGGTGCAGCACCAACCGCCAGATTTGACCTGCATCAACATGGCGTTCTGCACCGAACAACTATAGTGAGCGCCTGCACCTTCATTCCAGATGGAGTTATCGGTCATGCAAAACACTCGCAACCTGTTAGTGGTGATAGACCCTAAACACAATGACAGCCCGGCTCTTAAACGCGCCAAACAGATCGCCGATCAAACCAAAGCTCATTTGCACTTACTGATAGCCGACAAAAATCACGATCACTTGGCGCTGCTGGACCTGCTTAAAGAAGGACTGGTGGAGAGCGGTTACAGTGTCAGCACAGAATGCGCCTGGCACGGCAGCGAGCACGAAACCATCATTCATGCCCAACAAGCCCACAACTGCGGACTGGTCATCAAGCAACACCTTCCCGAAAACCCGATCAAAGCCCTGCTATTGACGCCAGAAGACTGGAAACTGCTGCGTGCCTGCCCATGCCCGGTGCTGATTGCCAAACACAGCAGACCCTGGGAAGGCGGCGTGGTGCTGGCCGCGGTGGACGTGGGTAATACCGAACCTGAGCATCGGCAATTGCACGAGAGCATTGTCGACAGCGGCTTCAATATCGCCAGCCTGATCAAGGGCGAACTGCATGTGGTGAGCGCTTTCCCACCACCCATGCTGGCCACGGTCGATGCGGTTTACCCCATCGTTACCGACTATGAAGCGAGTTATCGCGCAGCCTGCAAGGAATTTCAGCGCACCAGCGACATCAGTGACAGCCGCCTGCATATAGAGCAAGGCCCACCTGATGTGATTATTCCGCTGCTGGCCCACAAACTGAACGCTGTAGTGACCGTACTGGGAACCGTCGCCCGTACGGGTCTGTCCGGTGCCTTGATTGGCAATACGGCCGAATCGGTCATCGATGCGGTCGAAACCGACGTTCTGGTGATTAAACCGCAAGACAGAATCCAGCAGCTGGAAGCTGACTTGAACGCAAAAATCTGATTGCCCAGCGACAGGCCGATCACGTCGCAGTTGCCGCCAGCAACTGCGACGCCGCCAGCCTGACTGTAAAGGGGCTCTATTCGCCCATCACGTCGCGCAGAAAACCTGGTGCGATATAGCGTTCGTAGTGAGCTTCTGACAGGAGGAAGAATTCCCGATCAATGGCGTCCCGCAGGTCAGGCAAGGGCCAGTCGCGGAACTCAGGCAACAACACCATGCCGTACATCTCCAGCTGGTTGATCACCCGGGCGCCGCGGGCAATCAATTGATAAGCCCAGCAATATTCCGACTGATGCGGCACAAAGCGGATTTTGCGCGTCACTAACTGGGTACGCAGCGCGCCAGGGTCGAAAACTTCCACCTTGCCCGCCATCACCTGCACCAATAATTGCTCAAGCCTCAGCCAGACAGCGCGTTTTTGCTCATCGTTGTAGCCATTCCAATGGATCACTTCATGGTGGAAACGCTTGCAACCACGGCACACGAGATCGCCATAAACCGTTGAGCACAGGCCGATGCAGGGAGTCTTGATGGTTTGATTGGACATGGCGCAATAGAGCACTTGAGAACGAAACAGGCGCCTATGTTAGCCCTTTGTCTAACGCATATCACCCCTCAACCTTCAGGGCCTAACTTACCTTTAACAAGTTTTTACCGTAGAATCAGCCTGCCTTTTAAGGCGCCAATGTCCGTTGGAAGCTGTTTTCAAAGCGTCACGAGCACAGTTGATCCCAAAGAACGGTGTTGGTGTTGGGCCTTTGTCATGCAAATGCCCGCACCAACCTGCATCACCTCCCCGTTCCGAAGGCGTAAAACTTTGAAAACAGCTTCTGTTGGGAATCCTTGAAACTCTGGCTAAGCGGCTCAAAAAGCCCCGCAGCGCATGAGAACTCGGCATTCCTGGATGAGCGTCCCGGACACCCATTTGGGACCAATGATGAGGGTAATAACTGTGCTTGAAGCCTACCGCAAACATATCGAAGAGCGTGCAGCCCTGGGTATCGTTCCCCAGCCGCTTAACGCCGAACAAACCGCAGGCCTGGTCGAGCTGCTGAAAAACCCGCCAGCTGGCGAAGAAGCGTTCCTCGTTGACCTGATCACCAACCGCGTTCCACCAGGTGTTGACGAAGCTGCCTACGTGAAGGCCGGCTTCCTGTCCGCCGTCGCCAAAGGCGAAGTCACTTCCCCCCTGATCGACAAAAAGCGCGCTGTTGAACTGCTGGGCACCATGCAAGGCGGCTACAACATCGTGACTCTGGTCGAGATGCTGGACGACGCAGAGCTGGCTCCGGTTGCCGCTGCGCAACTCAAGCACACCCTGCTGATGTTCGACGCCTTCCACGACGTTGCTGAAAAAGCCAAAAACGGCAACCCGCACGCTAAAGCGGTTGTGCAGTCATGGGCTGACGGCGAATGGTTCAAGAACCGCCCTACTCTGGCTGACAAAATCAGCCTGCGCGTGTTCAAGGTCACCGGCGAAACCAACACCGACGACCTGTCGCCAGCACCTGATGCCTGGTCGCGCCCTGACATCCCGCTGCACGCCCTGGCCATGCTGAAAATGGCCCGCGAAGGTATCGTGCCGGACGTGCAAGGCTCCATCGGTCCGATGAAGCAAATCGAAGAAATGCGCGGCCAAGGCTTCCCTATTGCCTACGTTGGCGACGTGGTCGGTACCGGTTCGTCGCGTAAATCGGCCACCAACTCCGTACTGTGGTTCTTCGGCGACGACGTCCCTTACGTGCCGAACAAGCGTGCCGGCGGTTTCTGCTTCGGCAGCAAAATCGCTCCGATCTTCTACAACACCATGGAAGATGCCGGCGCACTGCCAATCGAGTTCGATGTTTCCAACATCAACATGGGCGACGTGATCGACCTGTACCCGCACGCTGGCAAAGTCTGCAAGCACGGTACTGACGAAGTCATCACCACCTTTGAACTGAAAACGCCGGTTCTGCTGGACGAAGTTCGTGCTGGCGGCCGTATTCCGTTGATCATCGGCCGTGGCCTGACCGAGAAGGCTCGCGCCGAACTGGGTCTGGGTCCATCCGACCTGTTCAAAAAGCCGGAAGCTCCAATCGAAAGCACCAAGGGTTTCACCCTGGCGCAGAAGATGGTGGGCAAGGCTTGCGGCGTGACCGGCGTACGTCCGGGCACTTACTGCGAACCGAAGATGACCACCGTAGGTTCTCAGGACACCACCGGTCCAATGACCCGTGACGAACTGAAAGACCTGGCGTGCCTGGGCTTCTCCGCAGATCTGGTGATGCAGTCGTTCTGCCACACCGCGGCTTATCCAAAGCCGATCGACGTGACCACCCACCACACCCTGCCTGACTTCATCATGACCCGTGGCGGCGTTTCCCTGCGTCCGGGCGACGGCATCATCCACAGCTGGCTGAACCGTATGCTGCTGCCGGACACCGTTGGTACTGGCGGTGACTCCCACACCCGTTTCCCAATGGGTATTTCGTTCCCGGCAGGTTCGGGTCTGGTGGCATTCGCCGCAGCCACTGGCGTAATGCCACTGGACATGCCGGAATCGGTTCTGGTTCGCTTCAAAGGCGAAATGCAGCCGGGCATCACCCTGCGTGACCTGGTTCACGCCATTCCTTACGTCGCGATCCAAAAAGGTCTGCTGACAGTAGAGAAGAAAGGCAAGATCAACGAATTCTCGGGTCGTATCCTGGAAATCGAAGGCCTGAACAACCTGAGCATCGAGCAAGCGTTCGAACTGTCCGACGCCTCGGCAGAACGTTCGGCTGCTGGCTGCACCATCAAGTTGTCCAAAGAGTCGATCACCGAATACCTGAACTCCAACATCACCCTGCTGCGCTGGATGATCGGCGAAGGTTACGGCGATGCACGCACCCTTGAGCGTCGTGCTCAAGCGATGGAAGCCTGGATTGCCAATCCTGAATTGATGGAAGCCGATGCTGACGCCGAATACGCGCACATCATCGAAATCGATCTGGCCGACATCAATGAGCCTGTGCTCTGCGCGCCAAACGATCCGGATGACGCCCGTCTGCTGTCCACCGTTGCCGGTGAGAAGATCGACGAAGTGTTTATCGGTTCGTGCATGACCAACATCGGCCACTTCCGCGCTGCGGGCAAGTTGCTGGACAAGGTCAAAGGTCAGCTGCCAACTCGTCTGTGGCTGTCGCCTCCGACCAAAATGGACGCTCACCAACTGACCGAAGAAGGCTATTACGGCATCTACGGCAAAGCGGGCGCACGCATGGAAATGCCAGGTTGCTCGCTGTGCATGGGTAACCAGGCACGCGTAGAACCGAACTCGACGGTTGTATCGACGTCGACCCGTAACTTCCCGAACCGTCTGGGTGACGGCGCCAACGTTTACCTGGCTTCGGCTGAGTTGGCGTCGGTGGCCTCGATCCTGGGTCGCCTGCCTTCCGTTGAGGAATACATGGCCTACGCGGCAGAGATCAACACCATGGCAGCGGACGTGTACCGCTACCTGAGCTTTGATCAGATCGCCGAATTCCGTGAAGCGGCAGCCAATGCCAATATCCCGGTTATTCAAGCGTAACGTGATGCTGTAACGAAAAAGCCCCGGCTGCGAAGTCCGGGGCTTTTTTCATGTCTTGCGTTCAGCGATTCACAGCAGCGGTGCGACCGCTTGCTGTTCACGCGGCCAAGCGTCGAGCACGGCCTTGAACAGAGTGGCCAGCGGGATGGCAAAGAATACCCCCCAGAAACCCCACAACCCGCCAAACAACAGCACGGCGCAAATAATTGCCACCGGGTGCAGGCTCACCGCCTCGGAGAACAGCAACGGCACCAGCACATTGCCATCCAGGGTCTGAATGATCCCGTACACAGCCATCAGGTAAATAAACTGATCGCTCCACCCCCATTGAAACAGCGCGATCAACAGCACCGGCACCGTGACCACCACTGCGCCCACGTAAGGCACCACCACAGAAACACCCACCAGCAATGCCAGCAAAGCCGCGTAGTTAAGGCCCATCGTCACGAAAGCGATGTAGGTCACACCGCCGCAAATAAAGATTTCGATGACCTTGCCGCGAATGTAGTTGGCAATCTGACGATTCATTTCTTCGGCGACACGGGTAATCAACGCCCGCTCACGAGGCAAGTACCCCCGCGCCCAGCGCCCGATCAATGAGCGGTCCTTGAGAAAGAAAAACACCAGGATCGGCACCAGCACCAAATAGATCATGATGTTGACCAGCAGCGGCAAGCTGGACAGGGAAAAGGTCAGGGCCAACTGGCCGAATTTGCCTATTTCGCTACGCGCCACTTCAATGGCTTGCAACACCTGCTCATCCGAGACCAGATGCGGGTAGCGCTCCGGTAACAGCAGCAACAGCGATTGCCACTTGGCCAGCATGCCGGGCAGCTCGTTGAACAGCGTGATCAACTGGTGCCACAGCAACGGCAATACCACCACCAGAAACACCAGCAGCAACCCCATAAACAGCGCAAACACCAACCCGACAGCGGCCGCAGCGGGCACCCGCAGGCGTTCCAGCGCAACCACCAGCCCTTGCATCAGATAGGCCAGCACCATGCCTGCCAACACCGGCGCCAGCATGCCACCCAAAGTCAGTACGGCGGTGAAGGCCAGCACCAGAAGTACCGCCAGCACCACGGCCTCCTCATCTGAAAAATAGCGCTGTACCCAACCACGCAACACGTTGAACATCAGTTTTCCTCGGGAGAAGGCTGAGCAGGCGTCAAGCCTTGCGCAGCCAGTAACGGTAAGTGCCGGCATCGGCCTGTTCATGCAACAACGCATGTCCGGCCAAACGCGCGAATGTGTGAAAGTCGCGCACAGAGCCTGCGTCCGTGGCGATCACTTTAAGCGTCTGACCACTGAGCATTTTGTTCAGCGCCATCTTGGCTTTGAGCAATGGCAACGGGCAATTCAAGCCTGACGCATCCAGCTCAACATCATGGGCGAAGGTTTCATTCATGATGGATTCCTCTGAAGTGGGCCTTTTGCGGCCGGCTAGAATACCCCAAGCCGAGCCGCTACTGGTCGCCAGCCACGTGTGCAGCTACAGTAAGCGCTTTATCGACCAGAGCTTTGTGCATGACTTTTCTGCGCCCGACCTTGTTGACGCTCGCTTGCCTGCTCGCATCACCGAGTTTCGCCGACGATTTACCGTCTCTGGGCGACGCCAGCTCGTCCATTGTCTCCCCCCAACAAGAGTACCAACTGGGCCGTGCCTGGTTGAGCATGCTGCGCGGGCAGGTGTCGCAGCTCAACGATCCGCAGCTCAAGGATTATGTTGAAACCAGCGTTTATAAACTGGTTGAAACCAGTCAAGTGCAAGACCGCCGTCTGGAATTCATTCTGATCAACAGCCCGCAGCTCAACGCCTTTGCGGCGCCGGGCGGGATCATTGGGGTCAATGGCGGGTTGTTTCTCAATGCGCAAACCGAAGGTGAATATGCCTCGGTACTGGCTCACGAACTGGCTCACTTGTCACAACGCCACTTCGCTCGGGGCGTAGAAGCCCAACAACGCATGCAACTGCCGATGATGGCCGCCCTGCTGGCCGGAATCGTCGCCGCCGCGGCCGGTGCGGGTGACGCTGGCATTGCCGCGATTGCCAGCACTCAGGCCGCTGCTGTGCAGGAACAACGGCGTTTCTCGCGCCAAAATGAACAAGAGGCCGACCGCATCGGCCTGCTCAATCTGGAAAAAGCCGGCTACGACCCACGCTCCATGCCCACCATGTTTGAGCGTTTGATGCGCCAATACCGTTTTGACTCCCGGCCACCTGAATTTCTGCTGACTCACCCGGTGACCGAATCGCGTATTGCCGACACCCGCAACCGTGCCGAGCAAGCCCGGCCTGGGGGCACGGAAGACAGCCTGCGTTACCAGTTGATTCGCGCCCGCGTGCAGCTCAATTACGAAGAAACGCCCGGCATCGCGGCCAAACGCTTTCGCCAGCAGCTGGATGAAAATCCGAAAAATGACGTTGCCCGTTATGGTTTGGCGATCGCCCAAATAAAAGGCAGTCAGTTCAACGATGCGCGCGCCAATTTAAAGGTGCTATTGGACAAGTCGCCCAACGACATCACCTACAACCTGGCGCAAATCGAGCTGGACATGGCCAACAACCGGCTGGATGACGCTCAGCAACGGGTTGATCGCATGCGCACCTTGTATCCTGGCAATTACCCGCTCAACCAGATGCGCGTCGACCTGTTGCTCAAGCAGAACAAACCGAAGGAAGCGGACAAGGCGCTGGAAGCCCTGCTCAAAAGCCGGCCGGATGACCCGGATGTCTGGTATTCAGTGGCTGAAACGCGAGGCTTGTCGGGCAACATTATTGGTCTGCATCAAGCGCGGGCCGAATACTTTGCCTTGGTCGGGGATTACCGGCAGGCCATACAACAGCTGGATTATGCCCAGAAGCTGACGAACAACTTCCAGTTGTCGGCAAGGCTGGATGCGCGCAAGCGCGAGCTGATGGATCAGGAGCGGGCGCTCAAGGAAATGATGAACTGACTGAAAAGCCCCTCACCCTAGCCCTCTCCCGGAGGGAGAGGGAACTGACCGGCCCCCTCTCCCTTTGGGAGAGGGTTGGGGTGAGGGTCAGGCATTCCCCGCCAATTTCAATCGTGCCGCCTGTGTAAAATCCAGCATCCGTTTAAGGGGGCGCACCGCGTTCGGCACCAGCGCCGGATCAACAAAAATCTCGTTCGTGCCTTGCTGCAAACACTCAAGCGTACGCTCCAACGTGTTCATCGCCATCCACGGGCAATGCGCGCAACTGCGGCACGCCGCACCGTTACCCGCAGTCGGCGCTTCAATAAACACCTTGTCCGGGCACAGCTGCTGCATTTTGTAAAAAATGCCGCGATCGGTCGCTACGATAAAAGTTTTATTCGGCAGGTTTTGCGCCGCCGCAATCAACTGACTGGTCGAACCCACCGCATCCGCCAGATCAATCACCGACTCCGGCGACTCCGGGTGTACCAGAATCGCAGCGTCCGGGTACAGCGCCTTCATGTCTTCAAGCTGTTTGGACTTGAATTCTTCGTGAACGATGCACGCACCATCCCACAGCAGCATGTCGGCGCCGGTCTGACGCTGGATGTAGCGCCCCAAATGCTTATCCGGGCCCCAGATAATGGTTTCGCCGTTATCCATCAGGCTTTCGACAATCTCCAGCGCGCAGCTTGATGTCACCACCCAGTCCGCCCGGGCTTTAACCGCCGCCGAGGTGTTGGCATACACCACCACCGTGCGTTCGGGGTGCTGGTCGCAAAACGCCGAAAACTCTTTCACCGGGCAGCCCAGATCCAGCGAGCACGTGGCTTCCAGTGTCGGCATCAGAATGCGTTTTTCAGAGGTCAGGATTTTCGCCGTCTCGCCCATAAACCGCACACCGGCCACCAGAATCGTCTTGGCGGGATGGGCTGCGCCAAAGCGCGCCATTTCCAGCGAGTCGGACACACAACCGCCCGTCTCTTCGGCCAGGGCCTGAATCACCGGATCACAGTAAAAGTGCGCCACCAGCACCGCATCGCGGGCTTTAAGTTCCGCTGCAATCGCGGCGCGCAGTGTGGCCTCTTGTGCCTCAGTCAACGGTTTGGGTTGCTTGGCATCGAGATGGGCTTGAACCAGAAGTCGTTCGGATATTTGCGTCATGTTCGCAAGACCTGCAAGCGCTAGTGCGCGAAAGTCGAGTGTACCACCGGCTCTGGACCTTTAAAGTCCGGCCGGAAGAGTGTGGGTTATCAGGCACGGGTGATCTACTGCGCGCGCAAGGCTACAGAATATGCAGGGGATTCAAAAGTTTAATGTGGCCTGGACGAAGGCTGGAGAGACGCTGATGCCGACAGACGTGGTCGGCATCAGACAAAGGGCAGGCTACTTTATGACAGGGTCGCCAATACGAGGTCGGCTACGGCGCCACCCGACGCAGGATTCTGGCCCGTCACCAAGCGCTGGTCTTCAAGGGCAAACGGGGCCCAGGGTTTATCCGCTTTTTGATAGTGAGCACCGCGTTTAACCAGCTCTGTCTCGGTCAAATAGGGCACCACTTTATCCAGCCCGGCCAACGCTTCCTCTTCATTGGAGAAACCGGTCACCCGTTTGTCCTTGATCAGCAATTGGCCGTCGGACAGCTTGATATTGAGCAGGCCCACAGCGCCATGGCAGACCGACGAAACCACCCCGCCGTTTTCATAAATATGCCGACTCAGCGCCTGCAATTGTTCGTTGTCCGGGAAATCCCAGATCACGCCATGACCGCCTGCGTAATAGATCGCCACGTAATCGTCCGGCTTGACCTGGTCTGGCCTGAGCGTCGCGCCCAAACGATTCATGAAGGCCTTGTTGTGATACCACTCCCAATCAATTTCGGACGTCATGTCTTCGGACAGGCTGTGCGGGTCGATAGGCGTGTAGCCGCCTTGCGGACTGACGTAGTCCACCTCATACCCGGCCGCCTCCACCTTCTGCACAAAATGCACCGCTTCGCCCAGCCACAAGCCCGTGGGCCGCTTGAGGTCGGGATATTTTTCAACACTGGTCAGTACCACGAGTATCTTCTTGCTCATCGCTAGCCTCCTGAGTTCCGGGTCTGATCCCGCCGAAGAGCCCACCGGCAGGTGTGGCTCTGGAGCATAGACCATCAGTGGACCCTGCTCAGGTAATGGCGTTCCCCCTGCCCGGCCACACAGACGCCGAGATACACACAAAGCCGTCGAACAATGCGCGGGCCGTGCGGATCAAGCCGCAGCCCACAAGCTGCCCATCGTGCAAGCGCAACTCCACGGAGAACTCGCCCGTCGGGTGTTCGATCGAAAGACGCCTGACGTCACCCTCGCTCGCATCCGCCAGCTCCGCCGCCACGCTCCCCTCAATCAAACATGCCGAAGCAACGCTCACCGCACCAAACACGCCAATACTGGTATGGCAACGGTGAGGGATAAACGAACGTGTACTCAACGCTCCACCCGCCTGAGCCGCCGCCACCAGACACATTTTCGGCACGTTGCGCTGGCTGACATCCCCCAGATTCATCCGTGGCCCGGCCTGCAAGCGTATGGCTTCAAGGCGCGCCTTCAACACGCTGTCCGCCTCAAGCTGCTGTGGGCTTTCATAGCCGCTGCAACCAACATCTTGCGCGCGTAGCAGCACCACCGGCATGCCATTGTCGATACAGGTGACTTCGACCCCGTCAAACACATCGCGTGCATGGCCCGTGGGCAACAGTGCCCCGCAACTGGAGCCAGCAATGTCTTCAAACTCGACGATCAAGGGCGCCGCCGTCCCCGGAACGCCGTCGATGCGCGCATCACCCGTGTACACCACCTCACCCGCCGCCGTCGGAACGTGGGCGACCGCGATCTGTCCGGTGTTTTGCATAAAAATACGCACCACCGTCCGCTCGCCCGTCACCGGCACGAGCCCGCGCTCAATGGCAAACGGCCCAACCCCGGCGAGAATGTTGCCGCAGTTCTGCCCGTAATCGACCCGGGGTTCATCCACCAACACTTGCCCAAACAGGTAATCGACATCCGCGTCCGGGCGCAGCGATGGCTGGACGAGCGCCACCTTGCTGGTCAGTGAATCCGCGCCGCCGATGCCGTCAATCTGGCGCCGGTCCGGCGAGCCCATCACCGCCAACAGCACGCGATCTCTAAGGTCGGCCTGCGCGGGCAGGTCTGCGGCCAGAAAGTACGCGCCCTTGGAGGTGCCGCCCCGCATCAACACACAGGGAATACGGGTTTGCGCCATGCTCAGTCCCCAAGCTCGTCGAGGCTGTCGATATAGCGCAAGCCCTTCTCGGCCAACCGCTCGCGCATGTTGTAAATATCCAGCCCCAACTCGCCCTTGGCCAGACGCAAGGCCTTCTGGTCTTCCAGATCGGCACGTTGGCGACTGGCTGCAACCACCTGCGCCACCTCGGCGCGACGCACAATCACCACCCCGTCGTCATCCGCCACCACCGCATCGCCGGCATTGACCAACTGGCCCGCGCACACAATTGGCAAGTTGACCGAGCCTAACGTTTCCTTGATCGTGCCTTGGGCACTGATGGCCCGCGACCACACCGGGAAACCCATGCCGCGCAAGGTGTGTGTGTCGCGCACCCCGCCGTCGATGATCAGGGCACGCACGCCACGGGCCTTGAGTGAAGTCGCGAGCAAGTCACCGAAATAACCGTCAGTGCAGGGCGAGGTCGGCGCCACCACCAGAATATCGCCGGGCTGGCATTGCTCCACGGCCACATGAAACATCCAGTTGTCACCCGGCGCGACCAGTACCGTCACCGCCGTACCGCTGATCACCGTGCCCCGCTGAATCGGCGTGATGGCCGAGGCCAGCAAGCCTTTGCGGCCTTGCGCTTCATGGATCGTGGCGACACCGTAACGGCCAAGTTCGTCCACCAGCGCCGCCTCGGCGCGTTGGATATGACGCAACACAATGCCGGTTTTGCCGATCAAATCACTCATGCCAGATTCTCCGTTACTCGCGGGAACAGGCTTTGATAGCCCTCGCCGTAAACAATGTTGCGGCTGGACGCGATGCCCACGTTACGTTTGGCCTGCACACCGCGCTGCAACGCGACACGGGTGTAGTACTCCCACAGATGCTCCTGACCGGCCATGCACTGAATCGCCGCGTACTTTTTGTCCCACACCTCGGTGATGTCCAGCAGCACATCCGGGCGCCATTCGCACTGCTCGGGCTGATGCGGCTCAAAGCTGTACACGGGCGGGGCGCCAATGATGGTTTCGCCCGGACGATAACCTTCCGCCTGCGCAATGATCCGCGCCTCCTGGGCGAGGTTCATGGCCAGCGGATGATCATAGTTGTACGGGTCTTTGATCGAATGGCTGAGGACAAATTCCGGTTGTACCCGGCGATACACATCGGCCAGACGGAACAGCGTGTCCTTGTCGGCGCGCATCGGGTAATCGCCGATGTCAAAAAACTCCACCGAGGCACCCAGAATATCGGCGGCGCGCTGCGCTTCTTCGCGGCGCGCATCCTTGACCAACTGCTCGGTCATTTCGCCTTTGCGCCACAGCTTGGCCGACTCGCCTCGCTCACCGAACGACAGGCAGACGATATGCACCGCGTAACCCTGTTGCGCATGCAGGGCGATGGCACCGCCCGCACGCCAGACAAAATCGGCGGAATGAGCGCTGACCACCAGCGCGGTTTTCGGGTTTGAGTTCATTGACAGGCTCCTTCAACAGTGGTCGAAGGATCGCACCCCCGGGCTGCGCCGCAGTAATGCGTAAGCCTGTTTCAGGTATGCGTTTTATTTATTGCCAGACCAGGGCACCAGAGGCATAGTCCGCCTCACACGCTGACCTGCGAGCCGACCTTTATGCAAACCCGTGAAC
Organism: Pseudomonas helleri; assembly: GCF_009600315.1. Taxonomy (GTDB): domain Bacteria; phylum Pseudomonadota; class Gammaproteobacteria; order Pseudomonadales; family Pseudomonadaceae; genus Aquipseudomonas; species Aquipseudomonas helleri_A. The sequence goes on from NZ_WIWC01000018.1 coordinate 24,556, forward strand.
TGCCGAGCCTGATGCACGTGCGCGCCTTTGTCCGGGTAGCCGATTACGGCAGCGTGTCCAAAGCCTCTGAGGCGCTGTTCCGGGCGCAGTCCGTGGTCACCCGCTCGATTGGCGAACTGGAAACGCGCCTCGGCGTGCCCTTGTTTGAACGTCACGCCAACGGCATGCGCCTGACCGATTACGGCACCCGTTTGCTGCCTCGGGCGCGGCGCGTACTGGCCGAGCTGGAATCGGTGCCGGCATTGCTGGCTGGGACCGACAAACACCTCAACGAGCCGCTGTATCTGTTTCAGGCCAGACGCTTGCAGGTGTTCGTCAAACTCTGCGAAACCCACCATATGCAAACCGTGGCCAGCTTGCTGGGCCTGAGCCAGCCCGCCGTCAGTTCGACCCTCAAGGTACTTGAAAGCGGCTGCGGCAAAGCGCTGTTCGAGCGCACGCCCCGTGGTTTGCTGCCGACACGGGCCAGTCTGGACATTCTGTTCCCGATCCGCCGGGCGCTGAACGAGCTGCGCCACATTGACACTGACCTCACCGCCATTCGCGGCCGCTTGCAAGGTGTTGTCCAGGTCGGCGCCCTGCCCTTGGGCCGCACCCGCATCCTGCCTGAGGCCATTGTGCAGTTGATGGCGTTGCACCCCGGCATTCAGGTGATCACCAACGAAAGTCCGTTTGATTTACTGGCGACTGAACTGCGTGCAGGCGACGTGGATTTTATCTTCGGCGCCTTGCGCTCGACGGCGTACGCCAGTGACCTGACAGGCGAAGCGTTGCTGACGGAGGAGATGGTGGTGCTGGGACGGCGCGGTCATCCGCTGACTGAGCAAGGTGCGTTGGCGAGTGAACTGAGCGGCGCGCAATGGGTTTTGCCGCGCGCGGGATCGCCCGCCCGGCATATGCTGGATGATTGTTTCAGCGCGTTCGGCATCGCACCGCCACGTCCTGTGGTTGAAAGTGGCGACATGGCGATCATTCGCGGCTTGTTGTTGCGCTCAGACATGCTGGCGGCGGTGTCGGCCCACCAGCTTGAGCCGGAGATCGCCAGCGGCGAACTGTGCATCCTGCCACTGGAACTCAAACACACCACCCGCCCAATTGGTTTGACCACACGCACCGCCAGCTTGCCGTCGCCGGTTGCTCAAGCGTTGATGGACATGATCCGCCGAGTGACCGAATAACCCCCCCCCCGTAGCAGCTGCCGCAGGCGGCGTCCGGCGGCGTAGCCGTCGTAAAACCTGCGATCGCTACGCAATCGGACGCCGCCTTCGGCAGCTGCTACAAAATACTCAACGGATAGCTGACGATCACCCGCGTTTCGTCAAACTCGTTGGTGCTGTAGTCCCGACGCATGGTGGAGTTGCGCACCCGCAGGTTCAGGTCTTTAAACGTCCCCTCCTGCAACACATACGCCAGTTCGGTTTCGCGCCCCCATTCCTTGCCGTCTGTGATGGTGCCCGTGTGTACGTTGTCGCCGCTGATGTAGCGGTTCATCAACGTCAAACCCGGTACACCCAGCGCCGCAAAGTTGTAGTCATGACGCACCTGCCAGGATTTCTCTTTGGCACTGTCGTAGCTGGCGTTGAACGAGTCGTTGGCCAAGGTGCCGCCGCTGGTGCCGTTGACCCGCATCCAGCCATCGTCGCCACTGACCTTTTGCAGGCCGACATAGAAAGTACTGGCACCATACCGCGCAGAAAGCAGCGCCGAAATCGTGCGGTTGTCCAGGTTGCCGGCTTTGGCGCTGCCGTCTTCGCTGCCGCGGAAATAACCCAGATTGGCGCCCAGCGTCCAGTCGCCCAACGGCTGGCTGTGGGTCACTTGCAGGTATTGCTGTTGGTAGATGTCCTTCAGCTCGGCATTCCACAGCCCGATCAGCGTGCGCTTCTCATTGAAGGTGTATTCACCCCCGACAAAGTTGAAGCGATCGGACGTGACCGCGGCGTTGCCCTGCATGAACATGTCTTCCATGCTCGAATCGTTACGCGGGCTGTTTTTGCGGAACTGGCCGCCATAGAGGCTCAGGCCGTCGATGTCCTGCGACGTGACTTGAGCGCCTTCAAAGGTTTGCGGCAATGAACGGCCATCGTCGGAACGCAAGATCGGCAGCACCGGCATCCATTCACCGACTTTGAGCACGGTCTTGCCGATTTTCATTTTGCCAGCCACCGCCAGACGCCCGAAGTCGTCAGCCGGACGCCCGTCGCTGCCCACCGGCAACAGTTGGGTGCCGCCGCTGCCTTTGCCGCCATCGAGTTTGATCGAGTACAGCCCCAAAGCATCCACGCCAAAGCCAACCGTGCCTTGGGTGAAGCCGGACTTGGCGTCCAGAATGAAGTTCTGTGTCCATTCCTGCGCCAACCCTTGGGCATTGCCGGGGTTGGTGAAGTTGCGGTTGATGAAGAAGTTGCGCAGGTTGAGGTTGACGCTGGCGTCATCGACAAACCCGGCAGCCTGAGTCGGTAAAGGCAGCGCGCAGGCCAGCGCCAGCGCGCAACAGGTGCGAACGTTCAGGGTGGAATTCATTGTTATTATTTTCCGTTTTTTGGTTGAGCAGATCGGTTTAATGCGCCGGGATCAGCGCTTGGCTTTGCCCGCCACTGAATAGAGCACTTGCTGGTTGCGGGTCTGGATAAAGTCTTCAAGGCGCTCACCACGCATCGCGGCATACACCTGCAAGTTGGGGATGCCCAGCACCGCCGCGAGTTTTTCCAGCACGAAGAAAATCACCCCGTAATGAATCAGCCCGCGCCAGTCACGACGGCGCAACAGGTCGCGCTCTTCGTCACTGAGTCCAGCCTCGCTAAACAGCACTTCAGGCTCGGCCAAAAAGCGTTCCCGCCACTCTGGCTCGATCATGCGGTGCAGGAATTTGTTGAGCCGATAACCCTTGGCACTGCGCTCCAGGGTGAACGGATAAGTGCCTTCGAGCTTTTCAATGCCGGCCAACTGGTGCTGCATGTGCGCCAGATGCCGCGCGTTGACTTCGGCGGGTACCGGGCGGTCCTGATTTTCCAGCAACAGCGTGGCAATTCCGGTCATGGACGGCAGGTAATAGTCTTGATGCAGGTTTTTCACGGTGGCCGACAACGCACCGCGCATGATCAGCCAGGTGATCACTTCCGCACCTTCCAGCCCGCCCAACGTGGCAAATTCGGCCAGGGTCATCTCGGTCAGACGCACCGGATCATTGACCAGCAGATCCACAAACTGCGCGTCCCACTCGGGGTTGTTAAAACCGCAGCGCTCGCCGTGAACCTGATGCGACACCCCGCCCGTGGCGACGATGGCCACTTTCAAATCCTCGGGGTAGCTTTCAATCGCCCGGCGCAGCGCCAGCCCCAGCTTGTAGCAACGCAACGCACTGGGAATGGGAAACTGCAACACGCCAACCTGCAACGGTACGATCTCTACAGGCCAGTCCGGCTCGTGGGGCAGCAGCGCCGACATGGGCGAGAAGAAGCCGTGGTCCAGCGGTTTGTCACGGAAAAAACTCATGTCGAATTCGTCGGCCATCAGGCTTTCGCCGATGTGCCGTGACAAGGCCGCGTGACCGCCAATGCCCGGCAACGAACGCGGGTTGCCGCCCTCGTCGGCCACTTCATAACGTTCGTCGACGCCCAGCGAGAACGCGCCGTAGTGGTCGAAGAAGAACGAGGTGACGTGGTCATTGAAGATGTAAAACAACACGTCCGGTTGCTGCTCTTTGAGCCACACCTTGATCGGCTCGAAGCCTTCAAAAATGGGTGCCCACGCCGCTTCATGCTGCTTGTCGTGATCGACGGCGAAGCCAATGGTCGGGGTATGAGAGACAGCGAGGCCACCGATAATGCGTGCCATGACGAGTTCCTTGAAATAAACGAATTAGTGCGCCAGCGCTGCGCGACTGATGGCGCGGCGACGTGCCCGGCCATTGCCCAGAATCGCCAGCGCGGCAAAAAAGGCCGGCACCGAGAGCATCGCAAACAGTAACGGCAAGCCCAGCCCAAGGCTGAGCACGGCACCGCCGATCAGCGAGCCGAAGATGGCGCCGAAGCGGCCAATGCCGAGCATCCAGCTGACCCCGGTGGCGCGGCAATCAGTCGGGTAAAAACCCGGCGCAAAGGCGTTAAGCCCGGTCTGCGCGCCGCTCATGCAAAAGCCCGCGGCAATCACGCCCACGGCCAACAGGCTGGACTCCAGACTGAACGCGCCGAGCAGCAGAATAAACGCGCCGCCCAAGGCATAGGACGTGGCGATCACGGCGTTGGGGTTGTGCCGGTCCATCGCCCAGCCCACCACAATGGCACCCACGGTGCCGCCAATCTGGAACAGCCCGGTGATGGTCGCCGCCCGTTCGATGGACAAACCACCGTCGCGCAGCAAGGTCGGCATCCAGCCCATGGTCAGGTAGATCACCAAAAGGCCCATGAAATACGTCAGCCACAGAGCCAGCGTGCCAAAGCGGTATTGGTCGGTGAACAACATACGCACCGGTGCTTTGTGTTGTACCTGAGGTTCGGACATGACAAAGCGTGTGGCCGCCGTAAAGGTGCCGCCCAACTTGTTCAGCACGTTAGCGATTTGACTGGCTGAGGCATTGTGCGCCGCCAAAAACCGTGCGGATTCGGGCAGCAACAGCCACAGGAAGGGCAACAGCAGCAACGGCATGATCCCGCCAAACAGCAACACCGACTGCCAGCCGTGGCTGGGGATCAGCCAAGCGGCGACAAAACCGCCCAGCCCCGAGCCCATATTGAAGCCGGTGAACATGATGGTGATGAACAACGCACGGTTGCGCTCAGGCAGGTATTCGGCCAACAGCGTGGTGGTGTTGGGCAACGCGGCACCCAGCGCCACGCCGGTCAGCAAACGCAGGAACGCCAGTTCATAGGGGTTGCGGGCGAAGGCGCAAGCCAGGCTCAAGATGCTGAAGCCGGTGACCGCAAACAGCATGATTCTCTTGCGACCCAAACGGTCCGCGTAGGGGCCCGCGGTCAGTGCGCCGATGGCCAGACCGACCATACCGGCACTCATCACCGGGCCAAATGCAGCCCGCGACAGACCCCATTCCTGAATCAGCGACGGCGCGACAAAGCCCATCACTGCCACATCAAAGCCGTCGAACAGCACCACGAAAAAACACAGTGCCAGAATCAGCCACTGGTATTTGGCCACGGGCCTGTCGTCGATCCAGGCTTTTATATCGACCGTTTCGAGAGTCATATTTTTCACCTTATTATTTTTGTAGTCATACCGATGGGTGCAGACACCAACGCGACTTCAGACAGCAGCCACACCCTCGAATCCTGGGCGTGACTCTAAAGCCGCACGGGCCTTCCCCGCCTCTGGGAAATCCTTAAGCGGGTATCGGTTTTACTTATCAGGTGATGTTAAGCGGGTCCCTCACGTCTTGGCCCACACCCTTAGCGTTGCAGCGGCGCATAGGGGGTAAAGAAGTCCGAGCCCATCCATTGCGGTGTTTTTTCATCCGCGCTGGCCTTGCCAGGTACGTAACTGTCGGCTGATTTCACATCGCCTTTGCCGTCATACACCGCCACATCCGGGTACGGGAACACCAGACGCGTGCGCCCTTCGTTGGCCGGGTCTTGCGCCACCTCAGGTATCAGCGGTTTTTTCTCGGCATTGGCCGGCAGGTTGGTCGGCGCGCCGAACTCGCTGGGGCCCGACTGTGTACTGCTGGCTTGCAGGGTCACGATGGCACCCGGCGCTTGGCCTTTTTCAACCCATGACATCATCGGCGTCAGCAGGTCGAGCAGGCTTGGGCCTTCACCACCGGCGCAGTGGTAAACGCCCGGCAACAGGTACAGGCGCTCAAAGGACTCGGCCTTCGATTTACCCATCTGCACCTCTAACGCTTGGTGATAAGCGATGGTGTTCAGCGGCGAGATATGCGGGTCGGCCCAGCCGTGCCACAGGATCAGCTTGCCGCCACGCTGCGCGAACGCCGACAAATCCGGGTTGGTGGCGTCGTACAACGGGTGCAGCGGGCGCAGTTGATCAAAGGTGCTGCGATCGAACTTGACGTCCGCCAAGCTGAAATCCGACCCCGGGTTGTGCTCGAAAGCCAGATTGCGCAACGCATCCAGCGCCATTTTTTCGCTGTTGATCGGCTGATCGACGCTGTCTGGTACAAACACCCCGGCCCACGCCAACTCGGAACCCGGCTGCGGCCCGGCGATGGTCAGGCGTTCGCCGCTCGCAGGATCACGCGGGCCTTCATAAAAGCGCCGCGCCGCGTTGACTTCTGCGGTCGTCAGGCAAGCCGAAGTGTCCGTGGCTGACGCCTTGCACTGCACCACGCCGGGGTCAAAATGGCAGGCCCGAGGGTCGCTGATCAGGCCATCGACCTGACCGTCCAGCCCGTCGCACTGTTGCAATACCGCCTTGTGCAGGATCGGCAAACGCGACGCGATCAAAATCGCCTTGCCCTGCTCGTCCGTATTGGAGCGCGCCTGCCAGGCGTGATAGATCGAGTTCTGCACCTGAAAATTCAGGGCCGGGGCCCCGGCGATAATGCCGTTGAAATCGTCCGGGTAACGCTGGGCTTCCATCAAGGCCTCGCGCCCGCCATCGGAACACCCGGTGAAATAGGCATACGTCGGCTGTTGCCCGTAGAACGTGGCGATCAGTTTTTTCGCCGCCAGCGCCGTCAGGTGCACGCCTCGGTGGGCGAAGTCTGCGCGCTTCTGCGGGTCGTTGCCCCAACTGTTGTCCATGCCTTCATGGCCCATATCGGTGGCCGCCAGAACAAAGCCGCCACTGTTGAGTGGCGCACAGCTGTCCGCCGCGCCCACCTGCATCGAAATTCGCCCGCACAGGCCGCCGCAGCCGACTTGCAGGTAGCGCTGAGTCCAGGTGTGGGTCGGCAGGATGACTTTGAAACCGATGCTGGGCGCCAGCGTGCCCTGCACTTCGCAGGCGGTGATGCCGTCGGTGGTGGTTTCGCTGGCCGAAAGCACTTGGCTGCCTTTGCCGCCGATGGGCTGCAAATCCGTCTGAGTCAGGGCCGCGCAACTGATGGCGGGTTTGACCACGGGCAGCGCCGCGATGGGCATTTGGGCATGGGCCAAACTGGGCAATTGCAGGAGAAGCACTGTGCTGCCGAGTAATAACCGGCGCAGGGTTTGAAGGGCGATCATGACAGCTCCTTTTCAATGAAATATCCGACGTAAAACCTGTAGTCGCTGCCGAAGGCTGCGATCGGTTGCGCAGCGACCGTAAAAGGTAGGCCTGCACTCAGTTCCAGCCACCGCCCAGCACTTTGTATAACGTCACGCGGTTGCTTTGTTCGGCCAGTCGCAGGGTGATCAGGTCTTGTTCGGCGCTGTACAGCGAACGCTGGGACACCAGCGCTTCAAGGAAGCTTTGCGAGCCTCCCCGGTACAACGCATCCGACAGTTCGTAGCTTTTGCGGCTGGCTTCGGTCAGCGCTTGCTGGGCGCTCAGGCGCTGGTCCAGGGTGCTGCGCACCGCCAGTGCATCGGCCACTTCCTTGAACGCGGTCTGCAAGGTCAACTGGTAGGTCTGCTCCTGAATTTGGCGCTCCACTTTGGCTGAGTCCAGCGTAGCCCGATTACTGCCCGCGTCGAAGATCGGCAGGCTGATGCTCGGCGCAAAACTCCACGCGCCGCTGCCGGCCTTGAACAGGCTCGACAGGCTGGTGCTGGCTGACCCGGCACCGGCGGTCAGGGTGATGCTGGGGAAGAACGCTGCCCGCGCCGCGCCAATGTCGATGTTGGCGGACATCAAGGTATGTTCAGCGGCCAGTACGTCCGGGCGACGCTGCAACAAGGTGGACGGCAACTCGGCTGGCACTTGCACCAGCATCGCCGCCGATTCCAGGCTGTCGCCCGGCAGCAGGTTGGCCGGGATGTCGCTGCCCACTAACAGGCGCAGCGCATTCTGATCTTGCAGCACCTGACTGGCGTACTCGGCCACATCGACCCGCGCCGATTCCACGGTGGTTTGCGCCTCAGAGACCGCCAGCCCCGATGAACCGCCCAAACCATGGCTGCGCTGGGTCAGTTCGTAGGTGGACTGCTGGCTGGTCAGCGTCTCTTGCGCCAACTTCAGGCGCTCGTTGTCCGCCGCCAACGTCAACCATGCGGTGCCCACTTCGGCGACCATGCTGATCTGGGTGCTGCGCCGGGTTTCGGTCAGCGCCAGATAGGATTGCAGCGCTTCGTCCTGAAGGTTTTTGACCCGCCCGAATACGTCCACTTCATAGCTGCTCAACCCCAGTTCGGCACTGTAGCTGTGGCTGGTGCTGCTGTTGGCCCGGCTGGAACTGCCGCTGACGCTGGCGTCGATCCCCGGAAACGAGGCGGCACGCTGGATGCGGTATTGCGCCTGAGCCTTTCCGATATTCAGGCTGGCCACCCGCAGGTCGCGGTTGTTGGCCAAGGCCAGGGTCTGCAACTGCGCCAGCCGCGGATCGGTAAAAAACTGCTGCCATTGAATGTCCGCCGCCACCTGCCCTTTGGGCGTGCTGGCACCCGGCAGCCATTGCTCGGCCACCGGTGCTTGCGGGCGCTCATATTCAGGCGCCAGATTGATGCAGCCAGCCAGCAGCGCGAAAACGGCCAGCAGCGGCCAACGAAAGCGACTCATGCTTCACCTGTACGGTCAGTGGTGGGGGTCGACACGCGGCTGAAACGGCGGCGAATCAACACGAAGAACAGCGGCACAAAGAAGATCCCCAGCACCGTGGCGCTGAACATGCCGCCCAGCACACCGGTGCCGATGGCCTGACGCCCGGCCGAACCTGCGCCGGAACTCATGGCCAGCGGCAACACGCCAAACATAAAGGCCAGCGAGGTCATCAAAATCGGCCGCAGGCGCTGGCGCACCGCGATCAGCGTGGCGTCGATCAAACTGTTGCCCTGCTCTTGCAGGTGCTTGGCGAATTCGACGATCAGAATGGCGTTCTTCGCCGCCAGCCCCACGGTGGTCAACAGCCCGACCTGAAAGTACACGTCATTGCTCAGGCCGCTAAAGCGGGTGGCCAACACTGCGCCCACTACGCCCAACGGCACCACCAGCATCACCGAAAACGGCACCGACCAGCTCTCGTACAACGCCGCCAGGCACAGGAACACAAACAGCACCGAAATCGCATACAGCAACGGCGCTTGCGAGCCGGACAGACGCAGTTGATAGGACTGCCCCGTCCATTCGTAGCTGATGCCTTCAGGCAGTTGCTTGATGATCGACTCCACAGCGTCCATCGCCACCCCGGAACTCACGCCCGGTGCCGGATCGCCCACCACCTCCAGCGACGAACTGCCGTTGTAGCGTTCCAGCAGTGGCGACCCGGAAGTCCATGAGCTGCTGGCGAACGAGGAGAACGGCACCATTTCGTCATTGCTGTTGCGCACAAACCAATGATCAAGGTCGTCAGCCTGCATCCGCGACGAGGCCTGCCCTTGCACATAAACCTTTTTCACCCGGCCCTGATTGAGGAAGTCATTGACGTAACTGCCGCCCAACGCCGTGGATAACGTGGTGTTGATGTCGCTGGTGGTCAGGCTCAGCGCCCCGGCCTTGCGGTCATCAATCGTCACCTTGAGCTGCGGCGTGTCGTCCAGACCGTTGCTGCGCACGCCTTGCAGGCGCGGGTCTTGCTTGGCCAGCTCGATCAATTGTTCACGCGCCGCCACCAGCGCTTCATGGCCCAGCCCGGCGACGTCCTTGAGTTGCAAATCAAACCCGGAACTCTGTCCCAACCCGCGCACGGCCGGCGGCTGCATCACGAATACATCGGCATCGCCGATGCTCGACAGCGCCTGCGTGGCGCGCTGCGCGATGGACGCAGAATCCTGCCCGGCGCCAGTGCGCTCGCTCCAGTCCTTGAGACGGATAAACGCCCGCGCCGAGTTCTGGCTGTTGCCGCCCATGCCCATGCCGGAAATGCTGATCATGGCCTCGACTTCCGGCTGTTGCAGGATGTAGCTCTCGAACTGTTTGAGCACCGCTTGAGTGCGGTCATCGGTGGCGCCCACCGGCAATTGCATCTGCGCCATGAGGATGCCCTGATCTTCATCGGGCAGGAACGAGGTGGGCAGCTTGATGTAGCCCACCGCCATCGCGGCGACCACCAACACGTAGACCATCAGGCTGCGGCCACTGCGCTGCAAAATCTTGCCGACGACGGCTTGATACGCCTGCGCGCCGCGCTCAAAGGTGCGGTTGAACCAGCCGAAGAAACCGGTCTGCGGGCCGTGCCCGTTAGGGTCAACCGGCTTGAGCAAGGTTGCGCACAGGGCCGGGGTCAAGGTCATGGCCACCAGCACCGAGAGCACCATCGCCGACACAATCGTCACTGAAAACTGGCGGTAGATAATCCCGGTCGAACCGCTGAAAAACGCCATGGGAATAAACACCGCGCTCAGCACCAGAGCGATACCGATCAAGGCGCTGGTGATTTCATCCATCGACTGACGCGTCGCCTCCAGCGGCGACAAGCCCTTCTCGCTCATCACCCGCTCGGCGTTTTCCACCACCACAATGGCGTCATCCACCAGCAAGCCGATGGCCAATACCATGGCAAACATGGTCAGGGTGTTGATCGAGTAACCAAATATCGCCAGCACACCAAAGGTGCCCAGCAGCACCACCGGCACGGTAATCGCCGGGATCAGCGTGGCGCGAAAATTCTGCAGGAACAGGAACATGATCAGCACCACCAGCACGATGGCCTCACCCAGCGACTTGACCACTTCTTCGATGGACAGGCTGACAAACGGCGTGGTGTCGTAGGCGATCACGTTTTTGAGCTGCATTTCACTCGGGTAGTACGGTTCCAGCTCGGCCAGCTTGGCCTTGACCGCTTCACCGACTTTCAGCGCATTGGCGCCGGTGGCCAGTTGCACGCCCATGGCGGCGGACGGTTTTCCATTAAGGGCCGAGTTGACGTCATAGCTGTCACTGCCCAGCTCGACCGTGGCCACCTCACCGAGCAACACCACGGCACCGGCGCTGTTGGACTTGACCACCACATTGCGAAATTCTTCAGCGGTTTGCAGCTTGCTGCGCGCGGTGATGGTGGCGTTGAGTTGCTGCCCGGCCGTTGCCGGCAAAGCGCCGAGCTGGCCCGCAGAGACTTCAGTGTTTTGTGCTTCCAGCGCCGTGCTCACATCGGACGGCATCAGCGAATATTTTTCCAGCAGTGCCGGGTCCAGCCAGATGCGCATGGCGTAGCCCGAACCCATGGCCTTGACCTCGCCCACGCCGTCGATGCGGCTGATGGAGTCGAGCAAGGTGCTGGAGATGTAATCGCCAATCTGCGTGCCGGTCACGCTCGGGTTATCCGAGGCCAGCGCGGCAATCATCAAAAAGTCCGAGCCACCCTTGGTCACGGTCAGGCCTTCGCTCTGCACCGAGCTGGGCAGGCGCGATTCCACTTGCTGGAGTTTGTTTTGCACCTGCATCTGCGCGACGTCGGGGTCAGTGCCAGCTTCAAAGGTGAGGTTGATACTGGCGCTGCCCGCCGAGCTGCTGGAGGCCGACATGTAGGTCAGCTTGTCGATACCGGTCATTTGCTGCTCGATCACCTGAGTCACCGAGTCCTCCACCGTCTTGGCCGAAGCACCGGTGTAGGTGGCGGCGATTTTCACCGTCGGCGGGGCAATGTCCGGGTACTGTTCAAGGGGCAATTGGGTGATCGACAGCGCGCCCGCGAGCATGATCACAATGGCAATCACCCAGGCGAAAATCGGCCGATCAATAAAGAAACGCGCCATGTTCAACCCTCCTTGGCAATTGCAGTGGGCGCCGCACGGGTCGGCAGCGAACGGGTTTCGCTGTTTTGTGCCAATACCTCGTTGCCCACTCGGACTTTCTGCCCGCCCTCGACAATCACCTGATCACCGGCATTCAACCCGGAGGTGACCCACCATTGATTGCCCACGGCACGGTCAATGGTCAGCACGCGCTGTTCGACTTTGCCCGCGACCACTACCAGCACCGAGGTCACGCCACTGGCGCTGCGGATGACGGCTTTTTGCGGGATCAAAATGGCTTTGTCGTCGATGGCCTGATCCAGCACGGCGCGCACATACATGCCCGGCAACAACAGGTGATCGGGGTTGGGGAACACGGCGCGCAGGGTCACGGTGCCGGTGCCTTCAGTGACGGTGACGCCGCTGAATTTGAGGCTGCCGGCATGGTTGTAGGTGCTGCCATCATCGAGCTTGAGCAGCACCGGGGTTTCGCCCTGACCATTGTTTTGCAGGGTGCCGCTGGCCAGATCGCGTTTGAGACGCAGCAACTCGCTGGTCGACTGGGTGACGTCGACATAGATCGGGTCCAGTTGCTGCACGGTGGTCAGTGCGGTGTCCTGACTGGCCACCACCAAAGCGCCGGGGGTCACGGTAGAGGTTTCGATGCGGCCACTGAGCGGCGAACTGATGCGCGTGTAAGCCAGATTGATGCGCGCGGTTTCAACGTCGGCCAAGGCCACTTGCAGGTCGGCCTCGGCGGTTTGCAGGCTGACCTGCGCGTCTTCATTGTCTTGTTGGCTGATGGCATCGATCTTCGCCAGTTGCGCATCGCGACGGGCCGTGGCCTGGGTGGACTTCAACGTGGCGCGGGCCTTGGCGGCGGTGGCCTGCGTCTGGGTAAAGGCCGCCTTGTACGGCGCCGCGTCAATTTGATACAGCGCCTCACCGGCCTTGACCTCGGCCCCTTCGACAAACAGGCGCTGCTGCACAATGCCACTGACCTGCGGACGGATCTGCGCAACCATAAAGGCTTGGGTGCGCCCGGCCAGTTCAGTGGTCAGCGCCTGAGGTTGCGGTTGCACGGTCAGCACCGACACCTTGGGGGTCTGCGCAACGGGGGCGGAATCACCCGCCGAACAGCCGCTCAGCACAATAAGCAGCAGTAACGACACCACCACGGCGGCGGTGACCAAGGATTTGGTAAAGAGTTTGAACGACATATCTGCCTCTGCATGACGGGGGGCGTTAGCCATGACCCATGCTGCGAGACAAATGTGCAGGAAAATTGAAGATTGTCTGCACGTCTTGAATCTTCGTCGTCCGGGGGCCTAAATGAGCGGGTCATTCACCGACCCGCACGAGCCCATGAAACTGAGTATCTCCACCAAATTGTTTAGCGCGGTTCTGGCCAGCGTGTTGTTTGTGATCCTGAGCATGGGCCTGGCCACCAGTTGGAGCTTTACCCGCGGCTTTCTCGGCTACCTCAATGAGCAGGCGCTGGAGCGCATGGCGCCGGTGTTGCCGCGTTTGGCCAGTGCTTATGAGCGCGAAGGCAGCTGGGAGTTTTTGCGTAACAAGCCAGACCGCTGGTTTGAAATCATGCGCCCTGACCACACCGATGAGCCGACGACCCATGACTTGCGAATCCCTTCCGCCTCCGACCTGACCGGCGCGTTGTTTCGCATCGCCCTGCTCGATCAGGACAAAAAACGCGTGACGGGCTACCCGTCCATCGCCGATGACGCCCTGCTGCGCCCTATTGAAGTGGACGGCAAAGTCGTGGGCTGGCTGGCCGTTACGCCGTTTCAAAGCGTCACCGAGGCGGGTGGTTCACGCTTCCAGCAATACCAACTGCAAACCAGTCTGGCGATGGGTTTTGTGTCGCTGCTGCTGGCGATGCTGATTGCCTGGTGGATTGCCCGAACCTTGCTCGACCCGGTCAAACGCGTGGCCGCGGCGACCCATAAACTGGCCGCCGGGGAATACAGCAATCGGGTACAGGTGTCGTCCAATGACGAAGTGGGCCAATTGGCCCGCGACTTTAACCAATTGGCCTATACCCTGGAACGTAACGAGAAAATGCGCCGCGAGTTTATGGCCGATGTGTCCCATGAACTGCGCACCCCACTGTCGGTGCTGCGCGGTGAACTGGAAGCCATTGAAGACGGTGTGCGCAGCCTTGATCACAGCTCCATGAAATCGCTGCAAGGTGAAGTCGGCATGCTCAGCAAGCTGGTGGACGATTTGTATGAGCTGTCCTTGGCCGACGTTGGTGCGCTGACCTACCGTAAAAGCCCATGCGACCTCAATGAGTTGTTGGAAACCGTGGTGGCGATGTTTCAGGAACGCTGCAACGCGGCCGGATTGAAAGTTGAACTGAAACTACCGGAGCAGTCGCTGTTGCTTGAGGCGGATGCCAAGCGCCTGCAACAACTGTTTGGCAACCTGCTGGAAAACGCTGTGCGTTATACCGATGCGGGGGGCTTGTTAGTGATCAGCGCCAGCGCGGACGGCGACGACGTGCGGGTTAGCCTGATGGACTCGGGCCCTGGCGTCGACCCGCAACAACTGCCGCGCCTGTTCGAGCGCTTCTATCGCGGCGAGGCTTCGCGCAACCGCGCCAGTGGCGGTGCGGGGCTGGGGTTGGCGATCTGTCACAGCATCGTCCTTGCCCACGGCGGCAGTTTGACGGCCGATCATTCACCGCTGGGCGGCCTGTGGCTTAGCCTGCGTTTGCCACGCAAGGTGTAAGCATGGAAGAGCACGCAGAGATTCTGATTGTTGAAGACGAACCAAAACTGGCGACGCTGATGCGCGATTACCTGTCAATGGCGGGGTACGCCGTGCATTGCCTGGTGAATGGCCTGGAGGTGATCCCGTGGGTGCGCAGCCACACGCCTCGGTTGATCCTGCTCGACCTGATGTTGCCGGGGCGTGATGGTCTGGACATTTGCAAGGAACTGCGCGGTTTCAGCGCCGTGCCGGTGATCATGATCACCGCGCGGGTGGAAGAAGTGGACCGCCTGCTGGGGTTGGATATTGGCGCTGACGACTACATCTGCAAACCCTTCAGCCCGCGCGAGGTGGTGGCCCGGGTCAAGGCTATTTTGCGTCGCAGTCCGCAGCTGGAAGTGGTGGCTCAAGCCCGTATCCACATTGATGAAGAGCACTACCGGGCGTCTTTTGATGGCGTGGCGCTGGACTTGACGCCGGTGGAACTGCGGCTGCTGAGTACCTTTGCGCGGGCGCCGGGGCGGGTGTTTTCGCGGGATCAGTTACTGGACAAACTGTACTCGGACCATCGCGTGGTGACTGACCGCACGGTGGACAGCCATATTCGCAACGTGCGCCGCAAACTGGCGCAGGCGTGTCCGGGGCAGGATCCGATTCAGTCGTTGTACGGGGTGGGGTACAAATTGGAGCTTTGAGGGTAAGGCAGCCCCTCACCCTAGCCCTCTCCCGAGGGAGAGGGAACTGACCGCGTGTGGCCGCACCATCACCGCCATTCAGCCCTTAAAAAGCAGGAACTGAGCGCGTGCGTTCTGTGCATCACTACAGAACAGCCCCCTCTCCCGAGAATGTCCCTCAGTCGCTCAGCAAGTGTACGCGCGATTATTTGACGCGCTGGGCTGCGAGCGGCGGTTAGTAGCCGCATGTTTATCGGCGGATCAGAAATACAGCAATAGCTACTCGATACTCGCCAAAGCCATTCGACTTTTCTGTCCGCCCGAACATGTCGAAACCGTATTGAAGTGTGGCCAGTGCATACGGATCAAATGCAGATGCCGGTAAAGGGATTAGTGCGACAACGTATAACGCCCGGTATTTTGCCGAACATCGGGCTTGATCGGTCCTGATTGCTGGCTGAACACAAAAGTGCCACGACGATTGGTTTCACACACCAGCGTCAACGTGTAATCCACGGGGGCGCCCTGGTAAACCTCATGCATCACCAGCTGGCCCAAATCCGGCGCGTGTTTGCGATAGGTATATTCGCCGCTGGACACACTCTCGGTGCCCAGCACCTCAAGCTGATAGCGGCCCTCATCCAGTTTCAAACGCAGCAAGTTGCCAGCGTTCGGGTTGCTGGGCGAGTAATGAGGATCGGCCACATTGATCATGGTTTGGTTAACCAGTGAGTCCGGCACATCACAGCTGGCCGTTGCGTGTGAGGCCAATGCGGCGAGTATGGGTAGCGTTAAAAGACGTACCAGCATCTGAAATACCTCATAGGTTTTTTAAAAAAACACCCTATGGCTCAGAACGTCTTTCGTCGCCCGCGAAGATTTTACAAATCGTAACTCGTCGAAACCCAGGCCCGACAAAGGGAGTCATCCGCAGGCGCAGATGCACATTGAAGAGGGACTGCACGCGGGTTTGCAACCGGCGCGCAGCCGCTCAACTGACGGTTCGTAACGGCGTTAAGGCGCTATGCACACTTTGGCCGCCTCGGGATCATTGGGCACGAACGAGTCACGCGCGCCGGGCTTGAGCACGACATAGCCGCGGCGCCAGGGTTGGTCGTCGACCATCTTCCAGCGGTGCCCCGAGCCAGTATTGTCTTCCGCGACCAGTACTTCACCCGGATGCAGGGTGAATGTCTCGCCGCCACGAGTTTCAAACGCCAAGGTTCCGGACAGCGTGATGACGTACTGCGGCTCCGGGTCGTTATGCCAGTCAAAAGATGCATGGGCCGGGGTTTGTTTGAAGTGAATCGAGGTCACATCGTTGCGCTGGGTCTGGTCGATGGTGCCTTGCAGAACATGCGAGGCGTTATCGGCGCCGGTACACAGTTTGTAGGCCTTGATGGTGTCAGTCCCGGAGGGGGCCGCTTGAGCACCGGTCATGCCAGCAAAGATGAGCGCGATAACCCCCGCCGTGCTCAGGCCTAACCGTTGAATAGAAAAATGCCGGGCCGATTGTTTTGGTTGCTGCATGGGACGGGTTTGCCTCGTATGTGGATGAATATTCGCTATCGTCGTCTCGGGCCAGTATCGGGACAACTAACTAATAATTCATTAAACGAGGTGTTCCGCGAATACCCACGCACGCGAGCACAAGTGCAGCATTTATCGCGGACGAGGTTAGGGTCAATCAAACACCGTGCATCGCTTTCAGGCCAGCAGTTCGGTAATCCACCGGGCCTGTTGAGCCACCTCGTGCACTTTCACGTCTGGTACGGCCTGTCGCGCCTTGGCGAACTGCGCCAGGGTCTGCTGTTTGTGGCGCAATATGCGCTGCCATTTGCTCAGAAACGCAGGGCTACGCGCCTGCATCTGCAAGGGACCGAAGTACAGTTCCTCGGCGCTATACAGCACCGGCCCGGCACGCTCGGCGACGATGATTTCGTAGTAGAAGCTGTTTTCACTGAGCAGCTCTTCGCTGACGATGCGGTAGCCGTTTTCCATCAACCAATAACGCAGAGGCTGCTCGCCGCCGTTGGGCTGCAAGATCAAACGCTCCTGGCCGCTCAAACGCGCTTTACCGTTTTCAAGAATGTCGCGGATAGTTTCACCGCCCATGCCGCATACACTGATCGCCGTAATGGCGTCTTGCGGCTCTATCGCCTCAAGACCATTAGCCCTGCGCACAGTGATCTGTTGTTCAAGGCCATTGTCACGCACGGTACGTTGCGCCGCCTGAAACGGCGTCAAAGCCACCTCACCCGCCACGGCCGCCGCGATAAGCCCCCGGCGCATCAATGCCACCGGCAAATAGCCGTGATCCGAACCGATATCTGCCAGCCTCGCACCGACAGGCATATGGGCCGCCACCCGCTCAAGGCGCATGGACAATGTGTGCTGATTCACTGCAAATCCTTAATGTTCACGAATATCTGAACTTCTTAAATAAAAACGACGTGCGCCGCCAGCCCCATGCTGCGGTTCGATTTTCCAAACTGCTATCATTCCGGCCTTCGCAATACCGGAATGAACACCATGAATCGTCGTAAAAAAATCACTCAGCTTCTGAAGGCTCACGCTAAAAAGGCCAGTGCCAAATTGGCCCCAAAAAATAAAGTGAAATACATTAGCAAAGCTGACCGTTTAAAACTGGCCGTTGAAGCCGATCAGGAGCCAGCGACGCCGTCCGAAAGCTGATCCGCGCACTGGTCAACAGCCCTCAGATCGAACGCTGGTTGACTCGGGCCATCAGTTGCTCCGCCGTTTCCTTGCGCTCTGAGTAACGGTCTACCAACGTGGCCTGCTGATCACGCAACAACAGGGTGAATTTGACCAGTTCTTCCATCACATCCACGAGCCGGTCGTAAAACGGAGATGGCTTCATCCGACCGTTGTCGTCGAATTCCATATAGGCCTTGGGGACCGAAGACTGATTGGGAATAGTGAACATGCGCATCCAGCGGCCCAACACACGCAGTTGGTTGACCACATTGAAGGACTGCGAGCCACCACAGACTTGCATCACCGCTAGGGTTTTGCCCTGCGTGGGACGAACTGCCCCCATCTCAAGCGGTATCCAGTCGATCTGCGCCTTGAACACTGCCGACATTGCGCCATGCCGCTCCGGCGAGCACCAGACCTGACCTTCCGACCACAGCACCAGCTCGCGCAGCTCTTGTACTTTCGGGTGCTC
Organism: Pseudomonas helleri; assembly: GCF_009600315.1. GTDB lineage: Bacteria > Pseudomonadota > Gammaproteobacteria > Pseudomonadales > Pseudomonadaceae > Aquipseudomonas > Aquipseudomonas helleri_A. The sequence continues at coordinate 42,873 of NZ_WIWC01000018.1, forward strand.
CACCGGGGCATCGTCGGGCAACGGCAAGCCTGAAGGGTTGAAGATGCGCACCTGGGCACCGAAATGCTCCAGCAAACGAGCGGCCTCCTCCACCATCAGACGGCTGAAAGAGCGTTCGCGGGTTGAGCCGTATAACAACAGGATGCGTGGCATGTGCTCTGGCGCGTCCGAAGAGGGCAGGCCTTTAAAAAGGGATGTATCGAGGTTGGGCAAGTGTTCTGACATGGCTCCTCCTGAAGAGCGTCAACTATTAAACAGTGCGCTGGAACCCAATGCCGGGCCGTAAACTGGTGCGCATGGGGGGCGTCAGCAGCGGGCGGCTTCACGAACGGGACGACCCTTCATGTGTTGCAGCCGCGAAATATTGTCCTTGAGCCATTGCGTATTGGCTTCGAACGTCACGTTTAGAACCTCGCGAACCCACTCGGGAAGATCCGGATTGAGACGGTAATAAACCCACTGACCTTGACGGCGATCCAGCAACAGGCCGCTGCTGCGCAAGTGCGCAAGGTGGCGGCTTATTTTGGGTTGACTGTCGTCAAGCGCGCACATCAGTTCGCAGACACACAACTCACCCTGATGCGCTATCAGCAAGGTGGCACGAGCCCGGGTTTCGTCGGACAAGCTCTTGAATACATCGCAGGGTGTGTACATCTGACGCTCATAACATGCGGATAACCGAATATACGGCTTTGCATATATCTCTGGCAACCCCTGTGTTGCAAGCCCCTAGTTCGAACAGACGATGTAGCTCCTAACGTCGCACAGCACAGTTTCTTCATCTATTCGCCTGCCCTTGCAGCGAACGACTGATGACGGAGACAGCATGGGAACGCTTGAAGACCGGGTGGCAATAGTGACCGGCGGCGCCGCCGGCATTGGCCGCGGCATGACAGAGGCATACGCCCGCGCCGGTGCGTATGTGCTGATGGCTGATGTCAATGTGGCGGCGGGCGATGAGTGCTTGAGCAACCTGCCTGCCGAGCTACGCAAGCGGGTCAGTTTCATGCAGGTGGATGTCACCGAAAAAACACAGGTTCAGGCGATGGTGGCTCAAGCGGTCAGTCGTTTTGGGCGTCTGGATATTCTGGTCAACAATGCCTGGCGCGGCTCGGGGTTTGCCCGCCTGGAAGAGCAGACTGACGAACAACTGCGCGGTGCCTTCGACATGGCGGTGATGGCAGCCTTTTGGGCCATGCAAGCCGCTCTCCCGCATTTCAAGCAAGTGGGTTCCGGGCGGGTGATTAACCTGTGTTCGCTCAATGGCGTGAATGCACACCTTTACAGCGCCGATTACAACGCCGCCAAAGAAGCGCTGCGTACGCTGACCCGAACCGCTGCGCGTGAGTGGGCGCAGTATCAGGTCTGTTGCAACGTTATCTGCCCAGGCGCAGCCAGCGACGCTTATCAACGCTTTGCGCGCCATCATCCTGACAATGCCGCCGAAATGGCCAAGGCAAACCCGATGGGACGAATAGGTGATCCGTTGACTGACATTGCTCCGGTGGCAGTTTTCCTCGCCAGTGACGACAGCCGCTACCTCACCGGCAATACCCTGTTTGTCGACGGTGGCGCGCATATCAATGGCGTTCAATGGGCGCCAAAAGTGACGTGATCATGAGCGTTCGTAGCAGTTGACGAGTAATGCGAGGCTACGTTCGACGATGCAATCGTCGCAAAACCTAAACCCCCGCAATGAAGGTGAGCCTGTTGCTCCGGATTAGAATGGATTTACGACGGCTACGCCGCCGATCGCAGCCTCGCGGAGCTCGTCAGCGGCTACAGGGATTTTGCCCGCCCTTTGTTGACACTGACACAAGTAGATACCTGTTTAATTGAACTTTCGCCAACTCATCACAATCCGTACTTAGCACGTTAGCGCGACCTTCAAGGCCAGTGCATGCGCACTGAAACCGGCGGGTCGTACAACAACAAGGAGCCGTCGTGACCGTTTCAGCCCCCCTTACCTTCCGATGCACGCCCTCGCCGCTGCACGCGACCCTGCTGGCCGGGACCGTGCCGCTGTTTATGGGTGCAATGTTCAGTGACATTGCCTACTTCAATTCCTTTCAAATTCAGTGGAGTAATTTCGCCGCTTGGCTGATCGCCGGAGGATTGTTGTTTGCAGGTCTGGCCCTGCTGTTCGCCTTGGTCAATCTGCTCAGGGCGCAGCCCAAAAGCGGCCGTCCGGTGATCTATTTTCTGTTGCTGCTGTGCACCTGGGTACTCGGGTTGGTGAACGCGTTTGAACATGCCAAGGACGCCATGGCGACCATGCCGTATGGCTTGCTTCTTTCAGTCATTGTTACCGTGCTGGCCTGTGTGACCACGTGGGTCGGCCTGACCGGCCTGCGCTCGGGAGAAGCAAAATGAAGCCTGAACATGCACTCACAGTAATCGCCATGGCGGTGTTGTTAAGCGCCTGTGGCGGCGAAGCCGACAGTAAGCTGGCGGTAGGCCCGAATCCGAATTTGCCTGAGCCACAACGTGGCTTGTTGCCCAGCATGAAAATCGCCGAGCCGGTGAAATGGGCGGAGCAAAAGCCCACCGTGCCCCAGGGCTATTCGGTCACGGCGATTGCCACTGACCTGAAAATCCCGCGTCAAACCCTGGTCTTGCCCAATGGCGACATTCTCGTGGCCGAGGGGCGTGGCGGTAATGCGGCCAAACTCAAACCCAAGGATGTGATTGCCAGTTACATCAAGGCGCAAGGCAACACGCAGGTCAAAGGCGGTAATCGGCTGACCTTGCTGCGCGATGCTGACGGCGACGGTGTTTACGAAGTCAAATCGGTGTTTGCCGAGAACCTCAATGCGCCCTACGGGCTGGCCTACGCCGATGGCAAAATCTACGTCGCCAATCAGGACGCACTGGTGCGCTTCGATTATGAAGACGGTCAAACCAAGGCCAGTGGCCCCGCCATCAAGCTGACGGATCTGCCCTCGGCCATCAACCACCACTGGACCAAAGCACTGACCATCAGCCCGGATGGCCGCTCGTTGTACGTGGGTATCGGTTCCAACAGCAACATCACCGAACGCGGTCTGGAGGTTGAAGCCGACCGCGCTCAGGTGTGGCAGATCGACGCCCAAACCGGCGCCCACAAGCCTTATGCCACGGGGCTGCGCAACCCGACGGCGCTGACCATCGAGCCAAACACCGGCAAGCTCTGGGTGGTGGTTAACGAACGAGATGAGCTGGGGCCTGATCTGGTGCCGGACTACCTGACCTCTGTGCAGCAAGGTGGCTTCTACGGCTGGCCTTATAGCTATTGGGGGCAACACGTAGATCCCCGCGTGCAGCCGCAAAACCCGCAAAAAGTGGCCGCTGCCATCAAGCCTGATTACAGCCTGGGTTCACACGTGGCTGCACTGGGCGTGGATTTTTCCATCCCGCCAATGGGCACACAGTTCGCTGAAGGCGCCTTTGTGGGTGAACACGGCAGCTGGAACCGCGATAACCCGGTGGGCTACAAGGTGATTTTTGTACCCTTCAAAAATGGCAGCCCGGCGGGTGATCCAGTCGACTTTGCCACGGGCTTTCGTGACGCTGACGGCAAAACCCGCGGCCGACCGGTCGGTGTGACGGTTGATCCAAAAGGTGCCCTGATTATTGCCGACGACCTTGCCAATACCGTGTGGCGCGTGACGCCGAACCAATAATCGGAGTATCGGCAGGGCGGACTCGACCGCCCTGCCTTTTGGCACTCAGGTGGCTTTTTTGCGGGCCGGGCTGCGCCGTTTAGGGGCTGGTGCTTCGGCTGCTTTCTTCTTGTTCGGCGCGGCCGTTTTAGCGGACTCGGCGGCCCGTGGCTTTTTACTGTTCAAACTTCTTTTCAGCAGCTCTGTCAGGTCAATCACATCGGCTGACTTCTGCTCATCTGCATCGCCCGGCGTCTCGACGCTCTCGATCTTGCCTTCCCGCGCCTTGGTTTCAACCAGTTGCATGATCTGGTCTTGAAACGTATCGACGTACTCATCTGGCTGCCAATCGGCAGACATGTCCTTGACCAGACGTTTGGCCATATCACGTTCGCTTTTGCTGAGTGTGACCTTAGTGACCGCCTCGGTCAGCTCAAGGGTGTCCAGACTGCGCACCTCGGCTGGCCAACGCAACAACACCAGCACCAGCGCTGAGTCAACCGGCATCACCGCCGCCAGATGCTGCGTGGTGCGAATAACCACATGCGCCAAGGCGACTTTGCCGGTGTCTACCAAAGTGTGTCGCAACAACGCATAGACCTTCTCGCCGCGCTTCTGCGGCGCCAGGTAGTAAGGCGTATCGATGTTCACCAATGGAATTTGAGCGCTGTCGACAAAGGCGAAAATATCAATAGTTTGAGTTGAGTCAGGATGTGCAGCGCGAATCTCTTCTTCGCTGATCACCACGTATCGACCCTTTTCAAAGGCCACGCCTTTAACAATATTTTCTTTGGTCACTTCCTTGCCGGTCACTTTGTTGATGCGTTTGTAACCGACCGGGTCCATCGTGCGTTTGTCCAGCCAATCGAAGTCGACGCCTTCTTGCGAGGTGGCCGACACCAACCCCACAGGGATGTGGACCAAGCCAAAACTGATAGCGCCTTTCCAGAGGGTTCTCATCTGTACCGCTCCTTTATTCATCGAGACCGATGGTTTTACGCATGCTTTTGGTAATCATCTGCCGGGTCTTGCCGTACTCGACCCAAGGGTCTTGCGCCAATGCAGCCAAGCGTTTGGGCAAGGTGAAAATGGTCCAGGCATCAGCGCCCTTGATCTCGCTCAGCTCATCTTTGGCGATGGGCACTGACACGGGCAGGCCTTCACGCGCTCTGGCTGCGTAAGCATTAATTGTGGTCGCGCCTTTGCCGTTGCGCAGGTAATCGATAAAAATCTTGCCCACGCGGTTTTTAGGCCCGGCGACCGCCGAAAAACGGCCGGGCATCAGGTGGGCCATGTACTTCACCAGTGCATGGGTAAAGGTTTTAACGGTGTCCCAAGAGTCTCTGCGGGTCAGCGGCACCACGATATGCACGCCTTTGCCGCCGCTGGTTTTGATAAACGAGGTCAAACCCAGTTCATCAAGCAGAGTCAGGATCAGCTGAGTCGCTTCGACCATGCTTTTCCACGGCAAGGCAGGGTCCGGGTCAAGATCGAGGACAAACCGATCGGGCCGCTCAAGCTCAGGCACTTTCGCATTCCCGCTATGGAACTCCACCGTGTTCATCTGCACCGCTTCGAGCAGTGCCTTCACGCTATTAATGACAATCACCGACTCGCCTTTTTGCGAGTCGACACTGGCGAGGGCCAAACCATGGGCATTCTTCTGGAAAAACAATTCACCCGCGATGCCCTCCGGCGCTCGCACCAGCGCTAGCGGGCGATCCTTGAGGGTCGGTAATAGCCAGTCCGCCACACTGACGTAATAGTCAGCAAGCTGGCCTTTGGTCGCGCCACTTTTGCCATCAATCACCCGCTCTGCATGAGTCAGCTTGGGGTGACTGTCCGAAGGTGTGGGTTGAGCCACATCGCGGGTGATGTTTTTGACTGGCTTGTCATGGCGCAGCCCTTGAAATACGGCATGGCGAACAGCGCCATCCTCCGTGAGCTGCGCGTAGCTCACCTGCGCCAGCTGCTGCGGTTTGAGCCAGTGCACTCCCTTGGCTTCAAACCCGGTAGGCGGATTAACGACGGGGGGCGTTTTGACTTCCAGCGGTTTGAGTTGCTTATGCACCGTTCGCAGGGTCTCGCCATCGAATCCAGTGCCCACTTTGCCGGCATAGCGCAGCTCACCACTGTCCTTGTCGTGTAGCCCCAGCAGTAAAGCCCCAAAATAGTGGCGGCTGCCTTTAGGCTCGGTGAAGCCCACCACAACAAACTCTTGGCCCTGCTTGCATTTGAGTTTGATCCAGTCATCCGAGCGCCGGGATACATAAAGGCTGCCCGCGCGCTTGCCGATCAAGCCTTCCATGTTCATTTGGCAGGCGCTGCGCAGCAGGCTTGCGGCATCTTCGGCAAAATCGTCGGAATAACGCAGAACGGTATTTTTAGTGCTGTTGAGCACCTTTTTCAGCGCTGATCGACGCGCTTGCAGCGGCACGTTGCGCAGGTCTGCTCCATTGAGATACGGCATGTCGAACAGATAAAAGACGATATCGCCGCTTTTATCGGCGTCAAAAGCCTGTTGAAGCTGTTGGAAACTGGGGACGCCCTCGCTGTCGAGTGCCACCACTTCACCGTCCAGCCAGGCTGACTCCAGCTTTAATGTCGCGATGGCCTTGGCCAATTCGGGCAACTTTGCAGTCCAGTCATGGCCATTGCGGGTGAACAGCTTGACCTCACCCTTGTCGACCCGTGCCAACATGCGGTAGCCGTCGAATTTGATTTCGTAATGCCAGTCGCCCGTGGGCGGGTGCTCCACCAGCGTCGCCAGTTGCGGTTTCAGACTGGCAGGCTGCGGACCGGCTTTGGCGCCCGTCAGTTGCCCTGTTGTGCGGGGTTTGGGCGCAGATTGGCTGGCCTTTTTTTTGCTCTGTGTCGCAGCCGCCTTGGGCTTTTTCTCGCCAAGGGTGCGGTCGCTGAGCACCGAATCGGGCATGGCCTTTGTCACGTCAAACTCAGACTCAGGCCGGGCCGCCTCGTCCTGATGCTTGATCAAAAACCACAGTTGTTTTTTACCCTCCTGATTAGAGCGCACAAGGTTCCAGATGCCCTGAAGTTTCTCGCCCTCCAGTTCAAATTTGAGCCGGCCTTTTTTAAGCAGCTCTACCGGGTCACCGATGGGTTTCCACACGCCACGGTCCCAGACGATGACATCGCCCGCGCCATAGTGGCCTTCAGGAATATTCCCTTCGAAAGTAGCGTAATCCAGCGGATGGTCTTCCACCTCTACAGCCAGACGTTTGACGTGAGGGTCCAGGCTCGGCCCTTTAGGCACCGCCCAGCTTTTGAGGGTGCCTTGCAGTTCGAGGCGAAAGTCATAATGCAGATGGCTGGCATCATGCTTCTGGATACAGAACTGCAAGGCCTGCCCCGAGGACTTTTTCTTGACAGCGCCGGACGGCTCAGGCGTCGCCGCAAAATTGCGCTTCTTTTGGTAGTCGTCCAGAGCGTCAGTCATACGCAATCCTCACGTGGTAAGCGTGTGAGGGTCACAACGGGGCAGGAGTTCCTTCTATTTCAAGACTGGTGTAAACGGTGATGACCTGTTCTCAGCATCCACCCAACGCCAGTTGCTTTCGTTCGGCCCCAAAGAACAAAGGACGCAGGCGCACACCCACGCTATTGCCGATAAATGCAGCCACTAACCACACCCAGCCATGCAGACTGCCCGAGGCGATGCCACTGAAATACGCGCCAATGTTGCAGCCATATGCCAGACGCGAACCATAACCGAGCAGCAGCCCACCAATGACCGCCGCGACCAAGGAGCGGGCCGGGATTTTCAGGCTGGGAGCAAAGCGCCCGGCTAGACCTGCGGCCAACAGCGCACCCAGCACGATACCGATATCCATGACGCTGGTGATGTCTTCCCACACCGGTGCGGCCAAGGCCTTGGCATTGCCTGGCATCTGCCAGAACGCCCAGCTGCTGACATCGACGCCTAACCCGCTGGCCGCCTTGGCGCCCCACAGGGCAAAGGCCGAGGTAATGCCCCACGGCCGACCGGCCAGCGCCAAGGTTGCATAGTTGAGCAGCGCCAGACCAATAGCCCCCCACACCAATGGCCACGGGCCACGCAAGAAACGGCGCAAACCCTGATATTCACTGGTCACACCCGCTTCAAGCGTGCCATGACGGGCTTTTTCAAGCCGCACGGTCACCGCCGCAATGATCGCAAACACGGCCAGGCTCATCAGCAAGGCTGGCACTACGCCCAGCGTTTGGACGATGGACGTTGCCGGGAACGAGGGCAACGCGAACCACCAGTCTACGTGGTGAGTAGCAATCAACGACCCACAGATAAAAAAGAACAGCGTCACCAGCATGCGCGCATTGCCGCCGCCGACGGTGAACAGGGTGCCCGACGCACAGCCGCCACCCAGTTGCATACCGATGCCGAAAATAAACGCCCCGAACAGGACAGAAACCCCTACCGGCGCCACCAGCCCGACCACCGGTTGGCCGAATAACGTGCCCGCACCCAGCGCGGGGAAGAACAGCACCACCGCCACGGCCAGCATGACCATTTGTGCGCGCAGACCGGCGCCACGCCGGTCATTGATAAACACCCGCCAGGCCGAGGTAAAACCGAAGGCCGCGTGGTACAGCGTCAAGCCCAGCGCGGCGCCGACGATCAGCAATAGCACTTGATGCGAACCGACGCTGTTTTGCAGAAATACAGCGCCCAGCAACAGAAGGATAATAGCCAGCCAGGGCGCGAAGGATCTGCGCTCAGGTGACAGAGTAAGAGAACGGCTCATGAAGAATTCCGGTACGGTTGATTGGGGTAAAAGCGGAGGGGCGCAGTATACCGTTGAGCGAAGCAATCAGAGCGCTTACAGAGCCATCAGGTTCGACAATGCAACATGGGCTGGAGCGGCCAGAAAGAAAACATCGGCGGTGCTGACGTAGTACTCACCCAGATTGATCTCGCATAACCCAGCGACGTTCGGGGGGGTAAATCTGAAATTTCAGCTTTACTCTGCTGCACCTCACCTCAGGAGCACTCTTATGAAAATCACTCGGGTCGGCTCGACACCTTCGCAACAAGGCCCCGCCAACTGGTTCACCGGCCAGGTGCGCATCGACAGCCCTTTTCAGGGCGAAGAACCGGCACGGATTGCCGGCGCTATCGTCACATTCGAGCCGGGTGCACGCACTAACTGGCACACACATCCTCTGGGGCAGACGCTGATTGTGACTCAAGGCAAAGGCTGGACCCAATGTGAGGGTGGCCCAAAAGTGGAAATTGCGGCGGGTGACATCATATGGTGCCCGTGCCAGCGACGTCATTGGCATGGCGCCACGGCAACCACCGCCATGACGCATATCGCTATTACCGAATACCTCGACGGCAAAAATGTCGAATGGCTGGAGCCCGTCAGTGATGACGAGTATCTGGCTGACACTTCTCAAGACTGATGACTGGGTGTCTGTCCTTTGAGGGGGTGTTCGGATGCCGCGTGAAGCCCAACGATATACCCGAATGTCATGGCAGGTCCTAAGTTGATGCCTCCTGAGGGATAGAAACCACCCATAACGCTCGCCATGTCTGTACCTACTGCATAAAGCCCTGTAATTACGGTCCCGCTACGATCCAACACTTGAGCATGACCATTGGTCTTTAGGCCCGCAAATGTTCCAAAGCAGCCCGGTCTAACCTTAACCGCATAAAAGGGGCCTTGCTCGATTGGGGCCACACAAGGGTTACCCTGCGCTATGAGCGGATCACCCTGCTTGCGGTTGTAAGGTGTCGAGCCGCGACCGAACTCTGGATCTTCACCGTTGCGGGCATGCTCGTTGAAATTGCGCACAGTCACGTGCAATCCGGCCGGATCGATACCACAGACCTCGGCCAGCGCTTTAATGGAGTTGGCGCATTGTAGATACCCGCTACGAACCGAAGGCCCGACGGGCAGCGGAAATGGACGCGAATGACCCAGTCCAAAACGGCGCTGGAAGCGGTGATCGCAGATCAGCCATGATGCTACTTCTTCACCTTCAGGGGCCCCTGCAACCATAGCAGCGGTGTAATCGTAATAGCCGTCAGCTTCGTTTACGAACCGCTTGCCCGTGGACAACACGCCGATCAAACCGGGCTTAGCTCGGTCAATGATGTGGGGGAAGTGTCCAATTGTGCCATTGCGATGGCGCACTAATGACACGGGTGCCCACGCAGCAGGTGATGCCACGTCGATATCAAGCTCACCACCGGCCGACTCTCCCAACGAAATACCATCGCCAGAGCATTCCACCGGGGGCAATGCGAGGTGGTCTTCGTCTGTAGACGTGCGCGGGAAAAGTGCTTTACGCCGATGCATGTCGTTGGGGAAACCACCTGTTGCAAGTACCACCCCTCTATTGGCGTGGATCTGCGTCGGACCGTCTGGTGTGTCGACGATTGCCCCCACGACCTTGCCTTGATTCAGTATCAATTCGCGCGCGGGTGCTGACTCGATCAGCGTCACACCGAGATCGACCGCCGATTTGGCTAGCCGTGCCACTAACGCCACGCCATTGACCAAGTGCATTGCCCGACCATGGAGCGTCAAATCCCGCAAGTGCGACAGAAAACGTTTAGTGACATGAATAAAAGATTTTAGCGATCGGGTCATGCTCAAAAAAGCAGCGAGATCGGGACCGGCCATGATGGGCATGCCCAGAAAAGATGTCTCTCTCATCGTCTTGCGCAGGCGATGGATCAACGGTCCCATCTCTCTCGCATCATAAGGCGCAGCGATCACCTGATGGCCTTGAACAGCGGCGCCGGGAACGCGGCCATGAATATCCGGGATGCCATTACCATCGACCCATTTTAAAGTCGTTTTTTCCTCAAAAAACGACACCATACGAGGCGCATTGTCCAGGAAAGCATCTATGCGTTCGGCGTTGTAACGGGAACCCAGTTCATTCCTCAAATAGGTACGCGGCTGCTGCGGATCTTCATGAATGCCAGCCCGTTTGGCCAAAGGATTGCCAGGAATCCACAGCCACCCACCCGACCAGGCGGTCGCGCCACCGAATGTTTCATGCTTTTCCACCACAATGACCTTAAGGCCTTGGGCCGCTGCGGTTACGGCAGCGGCAAGGCCGGAAGCCCCCGAACCGATCACCAGCAGATCACAATTGAGGGATCTGGAATCTGCGTTAGTCTGGGTGTTCACACTTAGCCACCTTGATTGCTATGGAGTGCCGAGAGCCTTGGGCTCATAAGGGCCGCGGAGCCCGGAATCAGCTGCTGGATTTGCGCCACAGCAGCGATCAGAGACGGGGCAATTTGATGCAGACGCTCTTCGCCAAGCCGGAAAACAGGACCCGCGACGCTCACCACTCCAATCACTTTGCGGCTGACGGGATGAAGCAAGGGGACGGCGATGGCTGACATCCAGTCAGCAAAGGTTTGAATGGCTAACGCATAACCGAGCGCGCGGGCTGACTCGATTCTTGGCAGCAACGCGTCAACGGATTGTGGGGCGTATGGGCCGTACTCTTGAGTCGAGCCAAAACCCTGCCGCCCTACCAGCGCCAGCGCCTGCTCGTTGTCCATGGTTGCCATCCAGGCATATCCAGTCGCAGAACACGATAACTTGGCAGCCATGCCCATGTCGGGGTCATAACGCAGACCAGAGCGTGCCCCTTGCGCACGAGCAACCCAAGTCAGCCTGTCCTCGTCCACCACCGACAGTCGCACCAGCTCTCCTACCTCGGCGGCTAGTTGATTGAGAACCGGCTGGGCTGAATCAATCAGCCCGTCCGCGCTTAGATGGGTGAAGGCAAGGACCTGCAACTTTGAGGTCAGTACATAGGTGCCACGCTCCTGTTCTTGACGCGCATATCCGGTCTCACACAAGGTGTTCAACAGGCGATGGGTAGCGCTACGTGGGATACGCAGTTTTTCCGAAATCTCAGTCAGTGCAATCCCTTCACCGCTACTGGCCAGCATTTCCATAATGGCAAGACCACGGTCAAACAGTCCTGTGTAACTCAACTGCGGGTTGCTCAGCACGCTTGGCATGGCGTTTCCTCATGGGCCGTCATGGCACCTGTATGTGTGTTGAGATTCATTTTTGATGATTCTGGAAAACCATTCCAGTTTCAGCAATGATCTCAATTCGCCCGTTACCTCAGGTGAGGCGTCGAAGATTCTGGGGAGTTTGATGCTTGTGCAGAGAATCGCCTGGATACGTCGAACAGCAGGTTCAGATAGGTGATCAACGCTTTGGCAAGGTCAGTTTTCAGACTCTCAACCGTACGAGGTGCCATGAGGTACAACCGAAATTATTTTGAGCAATTTTTACGACGGAAGAGTCCGGGCCCCGAATTACGGGCGTTTCAGTCAGTTGTTGTTTTTTATTTTTGGGTGCCAGACGTAGAAAGGTCAACCGTAAAACAGGGCTTGTGTGCGATTAACGAACACAAGCCGCTACCGAAATAATCATTCATGCGGGGCAAACTTTTTTTCTTGATTTGAAACTGGAACTCAGTTCTAACTAAAAAGAGACAGCTGACCAAATCGTCGTCTTTCAAGTTAGGGCGCGTGTCTTTTTAGAATTAGAAAACGAGAGTCGACCATGAGCGATCAGATATTTTCCCTTGCCGCCTTGACCGTGCTGGAGCTATCGCCCCCAGACATGGTCGAGGTTGCTGCCCGCGCCGGATACAGCCACCTCGGTTTGCGGCTGGAACCGGCAACAGCCCAGGAACATCACTTTCCTCTGATGACAGATGCCCAGTTGCGGCGTCAAACGCACCAACGCCTGAAGGAAACCGGCATCAAGGTGCTGGATATAGAGATTCTGCGATTGAAGCCGGAAACCTGCGTGCAGGATTTCCTTGCCTATCTGGAGGTCGGTGCCGAGTTTGGTGCGACTGAATTGCTGATAGCGGGCAACGATCCGCACGAATCTCGCCTCGCAGACAACTTCGCTGCCCTGTGCGAGATGGCAGCGCCGTTTGGCCTACACCCACATCTGGAATTCATGCCTTGGACAGACGTGCGCGATCTGTCGCAAGCATGGCGCATTGTGCAGAGTGCTGCACATCCCAACGGGAGTGTCTTGATTGACGCTTTTCACTTCAATCGGTCTGCCTCATCACTTGAGGAACTGGCAGCTGCGACTTCCCGTGCGCCGCAACGATTTCGCTACGCTCAACTGTGCGACGTGGCGGGTCCGCGCCCGGAAGATATGGATGAAATCCTGCGTCAGGCTCGCCATGAACGGAGATTTCCAGGAGATGGCGATTGTGACCTGCGCGGGCTGTTAAACGCGCTGCCCGCCGGTATCCCGCTCAGCTTGGAAATCCCCACACAGCAATTGCTGGAGCAGGGAGTCAGTGCATTAGACCGGGCAACATGGGCGCTGGAAAAGGCCCGCCAAGTATTAAAAAGCCGCTAACAGGCAGCGGTGAGGTGGTGCTCTGTGGTTAATGACGGGACAGGCGCGGGGAAGAACAGCACCACCGTACCCAGCTACAAAAGGACAAAAGCCGCCACAGGCGCAGCCGATACGCGCGCAGACGGCAGGGAGAGAGAACGACTGATGAGAAATCCCGGTTCATTTGATCGGGGTAAATTCGAGGGCGCCGAGTATACGCAGAGGTGGCTCTGCATGGGCTCAAAACCTTAAAGAATGACCTGTGCAGGCCGATAGCCATTACCGAATAATACCCACTACTCACAGGAAGATTCGGATGGCCACCGCAAAGGAAAAGCAAGACAACGCACGCGCGATATGTTTGCTGGTTGGATTCGTTGTATTCATACCCTTGATGATCTTTTCATTTATCCGCTATCAAACCTTCAAAACCACCTACACCGAGAACGAATACTCACAACGCATTTTTGATATTGGCAACCTGGCCCCGGCCTTCATCACCGCCGGATCGTTTTTATTGTTCGCCTATATCGTGTGTGCTTATTCATTCGGCTCACCCATCGGTTACGTGCTCGGACCTATTGCCTTGATCGGCACCGGACTGATCTGCGTAAAAATCGCCCAGTCCATCGCCGCCACCTATTTCGGCGTCTTCGTTGACCCCTTCAACAACCGCGTACTGTTGCCCAAAGACATGGCCAACTACTCAATCACTGATTACTTCAACCTGAAGTTCATCACTGACTTGGGCACGATGGAACAAGTGCCGCTGGATCAGATCAGAAAAATCACGCGACAAGGCGGCAAGAAGCTGTTTATCCACGGCAAGTTCGGCTCGCGCGGCATGACCTTTTCCAACAAGCAAAAACGCGACGAATGTATTTCGGCTATTGAAGATGCGGCCCGAGTGTCCGCTTCGCTGGAGTTTGAGGACGCGGCTTAAGGGGATGGGAATGTGCGACTTTTTTTGTCAGAATCGCACAATACAATCATTCTCATTCGCAGGTTTACCTCATGCACTATGCCTCTCCCTCTCATGTGCCCACGCGAATTCTGGCCATTGAGGATGATCCGGTGCTGGCCGCCGATCTTGATAGTCACTTGGGCCAGAGGGGGTTTGCCGTCACGTTGCGTCACGATGCCAATGAGATTCTGCATCTGGTCGGCACCGAGGCGTTCGATTTGATCCTGATGGACATCATGTTGCCTGGCAGCAGTGGTCTGGAGGTGCTCGCTCAAGTGCGCCAGTGCCAGCGTGTACCGGTCATCCTGATGTCGGCACTGGGTGCCGAGCAGGACCGGATAACAGGTTTCAGTCAGGGCGCGGACGATTACTTGCCCAAGCCGTTCAGCATGCAAGAGATGGATGTGCGCATTGATGCCATTCTGCGGCGCGTGGCCTACGAGCATGAGGCCCAGGTAAAAGTGGGCAGCGATCCGCAGTTGGAGCTTGATCAGCAGGCCATGGATGTTTGCTGCAACGGCCGCTGGGCCGAGCTGACCAGCACCGAATTCCGGGTACTGGAAATTCTCATGCAGCACCCCGGCGAGGTGTTGAGCAAAGCCTTTCTGTACCAACAGGTCATGCATCGGGCGCACTCACAACATGACCGCAGCCTGGACATGCATGTCAGCCGGGTTCGCCGCAAATTGCAGGCCATCGGTTACAGCGCCGGGCGGGTCGAGACCATACGCGGCATGGGGTATGTGCTGGCACCGTTGCAGTCATGACGCTGCCGAATCGGCACTCGCTGCTGTGGCAACTGGTCGGCGTACTCGCGCTCTTGTGCATGCTGGTGATCAGCTTGCAAGCCGACCTGAGCAAGCGACTCAAGGACGCCACGGCCCTGCTCTCCGAGCCGGCCAAGCAAAGCCATACCGCTTACGCAAGGCAAGCCGAAACGGCGTGGCGGGAACGTGGTAAACAAGGCGTTGACGAGTTCCTGCACAGCTTGCGCAAACATGAACGGGTGTGGGCCGCCGTCGTCGATGAGCACCAGCAATCCTTGTCTTCACAGCCTCTGGATGACCATGAGCGGCGTAAACTCGACTTCGTCCGTCCGCTTCACTGGACCGTAGGACGGCCAAACGGCTGGCCAACGTTCTATGTGCCTTTCAGCGACGACAAAGCGCGTCTGGTGATGGAGCTGCCGCATCGTTTCAACCCGCGCGAGCACTTGCGACTGTGGGAGGTGTTGCTGCAATGGGTGCTGCCAGCGGGTTTGGCGCTGCTGCTCGGCTTGCTGCTTTACCGTGTATTGATCGCCCCCGTAGTAACCCTGCGCCGCCAGGCGGCAGCATTGAGTTCGGGCAATCTGTCGGCCCGCGCAGGGCCGCAGGTGGCTCGGCGGCGCGACGAACTGGGCGATTTAGGGCGAACCTTTGATCATATGGCTGAGCGACTGGAAAACACCCTGGCGCTGCAACGCCGGCTGATGCGTGATTTATCCCATGAGTTGCGCACGCCATTGAGTCGACTGCGCGTGACGGGTGAACGTGAACCAAACATGGATGCCATGCGCCAGCGCCTCGAACGTGAGGTACAGAGCATGGACCGATTGATCGGCGATACGCTGGAGCTGGTGTGGCTGGACACCGAGCGCCCCGCCCTGGCGCTGGAGCCGGTAGAGCTGGACCAGCTATGGGACGTGTTAAGTGGCGACGCCAGCTTCGAGAGCGGTTGGCCGATCGAACGTCTGCGCTGTGATCTGCCCCCTGACTGTCGCGTCATGGGCAACTTGAACAGCTTGGCTCAGGCGCTGGAAAACATCTTGCGCAACGCCATCCGCCATTCGCCGCAACACGGCGCAGTCACATTCACCGGGGTCAGCAAGGGCGCATATTGGTACGTGTGGATTGAAGATCAGGGACCCGGCGTCGCCCCCGACAAACTCGAACAGATTTTTCAGCCCTTCACCCGACTCAACGCCGCACGCCCCGGCGGCAGTGGCTTCGGCCTCGGTTTATCAATTGCGCGCAGCGTCGTGCAACTGCAAGGCGGCGAAATCTGGGCAGAAAACACTGACAGCGGATTGCGCATAAATCTGAAATTACAAATGTATAAAATGTAAATAAGATTTACTCACGTTTGCGAATCACTTCTATTAGCGCCGCCCATGGAGATTCAGGCTTTACCGAGCCCCTGCTGACAGGATGCTCAGACACTTCATTGGGCTCATCCACTAACAGGAGTGTTGTCGATGTACCCGCGATTTAAGCTCAATCATCTAGTCCTCGCCTTGATGGCCTGCTCGCCCGGCGCTGCGCTGGCCGAAACCGAAGTGCTGGCGTCGCCGGCGTCAGACAATGTGTTGCAACTCGATGATACCCATGTCGTGGCCACTGCCGCGCAAGAGCTCAAACAAGCCCCCGGGGCATCGATCATTACTGCCGAAGACATCAAGAAACGCCCGCCCGTCAATGACCTGTCCGACATCATCCGCAAAATGCCAGGGGTCAACCTGAGCGGCAACAGCGCCAGCGGTACACGCGGCAATAACCGCCAGATCGACCTGCGCGGCATGGGCCCGGAGAACACCCTGATCCTGATCGACGGCAAGCCCGTGACCTCACGCAACGCCGTGCGTTACACCCGTTCCGGCGAGCGCGATACCCGTGGCGACAGCAATTGGGTGCCCGCCGACGAAGTCGAGAGCATCGAGGTGCTGCGAGGCCCGGCGGCCGCACGGTACGGCTCCGGCTCGATGGGCGGCGTGGTGAATATCATCACCAAGCGCCCGACCCAGGAACTCAGCGGTTCGCTCTCGGCGTACACCAACCTGCCCGAGGACGATGCCGAAGGCATGACCAAACGCACCACGTTCAGCCTCTCCGGCGCGCTCACCGAAGCGCTGGCATTTCGTGTCTACGGCAACCTGAACAAGACTGACGCCGACGACTCCGACATCAATCTGGCGCACACCGACACCGCCTCCGGCTCTGCATTGGGTGCTGGCCGCGAAGGCGTGCGCAATAAAGACATCAACGCGTTATTGAGCTGGGCGCTGGATGATCAACAGACCCTCGATTTCGAGACCGGTTTTAGCCGACAAGGCAACATTTACACCGGGGATGTCGGCACTGGGGGAACAGATTCACAGACGCCCGGCAGTACGATCAACCAATGGCTGGGTCGAGAAACCAACACGATGTACCGGCAGAATTTTTCGGTTACCCATCGGGGTGACTGGGCGTTCGGTACGTCACGGGTATTGGCGCAATACGAAAAAACCCGCAACAACCGATTGCTGGAAGGGCAAACCGGTGCGGTCGATGGCGACATCAGCACCAACGCCGACAAGAGCACCAGTACCTACGACAGCTACCTCGTTCAGGGCGAGCTGAACATTCCCCTGCAAGTGCTGCTGCCCCAAACGTTGACCCTCGGTGCGGAATGGAATCGCCAGGAGCTGGACGACCCGAGCACGTTCGACCGCGCCGTCGGCACCACGTTACCCAACTCGGCGCTGGGCGCACGCTCGTCCTATATGGACGCGACGATCATGGCGCTGTTCATGGAAGACAATATCGAGTTGAGCCCCACGTGGTTCCTGACGCCCGGACTGCGCCTGGACCATCATGATCAGTTCGGCGCCAACTGGAGCCCGAGCCTGAACAGTTCCTACATGTTGACCGACGACATCACGCTGAAGGGCGGCATTGCCCGCGCCTTCAAGGCGCCGAATTTGTACCAGTTGAACCCCAACTACCTGTATCGCAGTAACGGCAACGGGTGTGCGCCCACGCTGTTCAGCACGGGTTGCTATGTGTTGGGCAATAAAAACCTCGAGCCCGAGATCAGCATAAACAAAGAGCTGGGCATCAGTTTTGCCCGGGATGGATGGAGCGCCGGGATCACCTACTTCCGTAATGACTACGACAACAAAATCGTGGCTTCCAACGATTTGGTCGACAAGACGCTGGCCAACGAGGCCATCCTGCAATGGGATAACGCCAAGGATGCCGTGGTCAAGGGATGGGAAGGAAACGTCGGCATTCCATTGCTCGGCGAGCATGGCAACACGCTGAGCTGGAACACCAACTTCACCTATATGCAGTCCAACAAGGACGGCGACGGTAACCCGCTGTCGGTGGTGCCCAAGTACACGGTGAACTCCATGCTCGACTGGCAGGCCACCCAAGCGCTTGCCTTGAGCCTGACCGCAACCTATTACGGCAAACAAGAACCACGGGTATTCAACCCTACACGTGATGTAGCCGTCACCGCCTTGAACGAGTTGCAAACCCTTGCGCCGTACCATATCTGGGGCGTCGGCGGGACGTATGAGGTGAACAAGAACCTGTCGCTCGGTGCCGGCATCAACAACCTGTTCGACAAGCGCGTATACCGCGAGGGCTCGGGCACCACAGCCGGGGCCAGTACTTACAACGAGCCGGGGCGCGCGTTCTATGCGTCCATCACCACCTCGTTCTGATCGCAGCGCTCACCGCTACGGTTGATCGCCCACCCCAAACTCAGCCACTGACCCGGCTGAGTTTTAGCGTATTGCCCTATAAAAACACCCGGTGTCGTACCGGGAACTGATGAGCATGTCAGATGAAAAAACTTCCCCCTTACGGACCAACCGTGTCGCGTATCGTTGCGGCGCTGTTCGGCGGCTACCTGTTCACATACGCCTTCACTGCAGCACTTGCGCGCGTGCTGCCGATGAATAAAGTCGATGCGCTGGTGACGGCCAGTCTGGTGTCATTTGCGGTCTACAGCCTGGCGATTCTTTGGGCATTTGCCTGCCGCAGTGCCCGCCGCGCATGGGCCGGGCTAAGCCTGGCTGTGCCCTTGGCGGCGATTGGTTTCTGGCCGCAGTGGATGGAGATACCGGGATGAAAACCAAAACCATCACCCAGTCCCTTGCCTGGCTGCACACGTGGGGCGGGCTGATTTTCGGCTGGATCCTGTTCGCAATTTTCCTCACCGGCACCCTCGCGGTGTTTGATAAGGAAATTGATAGCTGGATGCGGCCGGAAATACCGGCCCACACGCTCACGCCAAGCGAAGCCGCACAACGCGCACTCGACTATCTGCATGCGCAGCAGCCGAATGCCAGCAGCTGGAACATCGGCCTGCCCACCGAGCGCTCACCTGGGCTGACCGTCTCCAGCGGTGAGCAGCGGCGTGGCGGTGGCGTGAACCTGGACCCGGAAAGCGGCGTCCCGCTCGACGTTCGCGAGACAGCGGGCGGCGGGTTCTTTTTTCGCTTCCATTTCACCCTCGACCTGCCGCGCAATATTGGCATCTGGGTGGTCGGACTGGCCGCTATGGGCATGCTCGTCGCGCTTATCAGCGGGATTGTCATTCACAAAAAATTCTTCAAGGACTTTTTCACCTTCCGCCCGGCCAAGGGGCAACGCTCCTGGCTGGATGCGCATAACGCCACCGGGGTGCTGGTGCTGCCTTTCCATCGGATGATTACCTATACCGGCCTGGTGATTTTTTACCTGATCTACATGCCGGGGGCGATGGATGCACTCTTCGATGGCGACCGTGACGCGGCCAGTCGAGCGTTGCGCGGGGCGCCGAGCGAACAGCACGGCGAGGCACGACCACCTGCCGTTGGCGGGCAACCAAAAGAGCAACAGCCACGCGCCGGTGCCGAGCACATTCACGCGCCTGGCAATCAAGGCATCGCCACCGCGGGTGAGCGCCGTGATGGATCGGCGCCGGGGCGTGGCGAAACTCGTCGCCCTGCCTCAGAGACCATACCGCTGACCGCGATTGGACCTTTATTGGCCGAAGCAGAGCGGGTCATGGGACCCGTATCCGGGCTGTCGATTAAAAATCCCGGCCGCAGTGATGCTCGGATTGAAGCGCGCCCCTTGCTGGGCAACCGCATCGAGTTGAGCAAAGGCGTCAGCATGGTATTCGACGGCGTCACGGGAAAAGTCTTACGGCTGCCGCCAGAAAGCCGACCGAGCCTGCTGACCCAGAAAGTCATGTCGGGTTTGCACTTCGCTCAGTTCGGCGGCTATCCCATGCGCTGGTTGTACTTCCTCTGTGGCCTGGCCAGTTGCGCCATGCTGGCCACCGGCGTGGTGCTGTTTACCGTCAAGCGCCGCCGCCGTCACGATAACGAAGGGGTGATCGGTGCGATGCTGTATCACGCCGCCGAACGCATCAACGTAGCGGTCGTGGCCGGGCTGGCGATGGCGTCTATCGCGCTGCTGTGGGCCAACCGGCTGCTGCCGTTGCAATGGGCCACGCGTGACCAATGGGAAGTGCGGGTTTTCTTTCTGGTGTGGCTCGCCAGTCTGGGCCATGCCATCGTCAGGCCCAGACTCGCTGCATGGCGCGAACAGTTGGGCCTCGCGGCCCTGATGTGTTTGAGCTTGCCCCTGCTGAACCTGATCTTTGTCAATCGAGGGGACGGGCTCTACCTGGAACTTACCCTCGTAGTGATAGGCGCATTGCTGGCCTGGGCAGCCTGGCAGACAGGGCAACCGGCCAGACAACCGATACCGCGTAAATCCTCTAAAACCCTGGAGCAGCATTGAGATGAACCTTGCCTTGATCGCGGGTATGTTGCTGGCCTGTAGCGGCATGCTGGGTTTGTGCCTGGGGCTGGAACGGTATTACAAACAGCTCAGGCAACCCACGCCTGCCCCTGTCGTCCTGCGAACATTACGCGGCACGGGCTGGGTTGCCCTGCTGGCCAGCTTGGCCTGTTGTATTCAAGCCTGGGGCGGGCCCATGGGCGCGGTTGCCTGGCTCGGCAACCTCTCCCTCGCGGCGCTCACGGTAGCGTTGCTACTGCCATACGCGTCGCGGCTGCGCAGAGTGCCTGAGCCAGAGGGGACTGACGTGAGGCAAACAACCTGAGAGACGCTTGGGTGGGGGTTGCCTTGAAGGCCGGGACAACTCAGATTACGCAACAGGATGTAACTTCTGACTTTCCAAGGTGGAATAGATGTTGAACAAAGCCCTGAAACGCAACACCCTCCTCACCCTTCTCTCTGCCGTTTTGGCCCCTGTGGTCATGGCTGCCACACCTGAAATGCCCGAGGGCATGACGGTCAAACAGCTCATGCCGAGCGAGCCGTTCCCAACGACGTACCCCGGGTTTGAAAGTCAGAAAAACAAGTTTCCGGCGCAACTTCAAGGCAGCGGCGAGTTCGAGGTGACTCGCGTGGCAAGCGTCTGCGCCGACCCAGACAACCCGATCAACTTCGCGATGGAGGCCGAGCACTTTATCCGCATGGGAAACAAGCCGGTGGCCGACGTCCTGGAAAAACGCAACATCGATTGGGAGATGTGTGACGCCTCGGTGGTGGGCCAGAAACTCAAGGTAGTTCGCTTGCAGCTGTTGGGCATGGGCTGCGGCTTTCCCTTTGTGGGCCAGCAAAACATTCCTGTCGACCAGATCAGCCAACATGCCTGCTTCTACGTACCCGTGGTTGAATTCAACGGCAAGGAGCAACTGATGGCCAGCGATGCGCTGAAAGGTTTCGAGGGGTTTGCCGTAGAGCGTTTGAGTGCTTACTTGAACCCGTAAATGCCTGTATGCCACCCGCTTGATGCCTCGCTTCCCCTTACCTGCGCCGGAAGCGGGGATACCTGTGTGCGAATTCAGCAGACGGCCTATTGAGCACTACCAACTTCCATAGGGAATGCCCCAGCGCTCGACGTAACGTTTGGAGTTTTCATCGATGGGGTGAGCGTAACGACCCTGATTACGACCTTGATACGGCCCTAATGGCTCCACTTGAGCCTGATCCTGATCGACCAAAACATAGTTATAACAATTATCCTGCACCCACACCCGAATCACCCCGCCTGGCGCCAAGCCTAAAGTAAGTGATGCATAATAACTGGCTTGCTGCTCAGGCCATTTCGGGCATCGGCGGGCTGTAGACCCGCGCATGATGCTGCGAGCGTTTTCAGAAATACTGACCCAACCGCTGTACGTAATTTGTTCAATGATGGACTGCCATCGTACGTAAACACGTTTGGGTAGATCAGCTCCGGTCATGGTGTAGACATTACCTATGTTTGGGCGCCAACCCCGTGCGTATTCCTTATCCAGCCCAAGATTATTGGAACCTAGTCCGCCACCACTCGGCCCCCTGATTAGTTGCCCTTTGATGTCCTCCACGACGATTTGCTCAATCCAGCCTTGCATGAAAGACGGCCCTCTAAAGTCAATGCTCCAGGTATCGCTTTTAGGATCGCCCGCCCCGGACAGCGGGTCGTTTTTGCAGGCAGACATCAGTAATAGGCTCAACAGTAAAAACCCTGTTTTAAGTCGTTTCATAATGCTCACCTGGTTCGCACATGGGGATGGCGAACGCGAATTCCGTTCTCCATGGGGGAGTTGATATAAAGCAGCGTGATGACCTTGCCGCTGGCCTTGGCCAAGGGATGGTTCCAATGGGCAGAAGTGTGGATATAGCGGCGTCGCAACAGACTTTCTTCTGCAGGGGTAAGGGTGTAATCCCCCGCGACAAACCTGTCGCACAGCGGCTCAAGCTCCTCGGATATCTGAAATTCAGGTTTATCATCAATATCTTCAAACGGTACATTCTTGGCCTTGGCCAGTGCATGCATTACCCGGCAATAAACCCGTGACAATTCGCCTCTCACTTCCCTTTTGATTTGCAGGCCCGCATAGACCCTTTTTCGTGGCGGGGCCATACGATCCTCACTGTCGGGAGGAAGTCGCTCTGCATTGGGTGTCACTATATGCAGCGCATCATCAGGCCAGCCCTCGGCGATCCAGCATGCTTTAGCTTCCAGGGCATCACGATAAATCGATGTATCGGTGACGTCCTGATCCAGCGCCACCTCCAGCGATTGCAGGGGCGTGACCATCAGCTCTTCTTGCAACAGTGCTCGATAGCCCCCGCCGATGTCCGAGTGCACGCCCGGCAAGGTTATTTCCAGATGGTCGGGGCCGACCTCACTTAATGCGAAGTTGAAGCGCTTTTCATCACGGGCGACCAATTGCACCACGTTGCCTATTCTGTTCGGCCTTAAGTACAGTTGAAGGAGGGGGATATGCTGGCTGCTTAAATTACCCAGATTGTCCCACCCCACTATTGAAGCAACAGTATCAAACAGGCCGACAAAACCCAGATGAACATCGGTATAAGGCGCAAACCAGCACTGAACTTAAGCTGGGAACGGTCCATCAGTTCACGCCAATAACCCTGATAACCACTGGTGACTTCGTTAACAAAGTGGCGCGCAGCGGCTGCACCCCGGCTAAAACCAAACACATCAAAGGTCACGGCGCTGATCTCGGCGTCCAGATATAAACTGCGAAGTTCATGCATCCACCTCAAGAGATACTGAAACATCTTCCCGACTCGCTCCTCGACTCCGGTTTCGCCACGCCCCGTACCCGAACCGATCCACTGTCCTCCTCGCCGCGCACAGTGCCAATGCCGTCCATATAAAATCTGCGCTGAAGACTTCTGCTTTTACCGCTGCCCTTCAACTCTTTATCTGATTCATACAGGCCTGATAACAGGGCCACATTACTGAGTTCATTCCCGTAACTGCTCTCGGGATCAGCCATATACGCTTTGCAGCTACCGTCCAGATCTTCCGCCCGCACGGGGTGATGGGCCCCGCAGCGTTTGCCGTCAAAGGTGTTACTGGCGTTATTGCCCGTACCATCGAAGAACACACCAATGCGCAAGCGCAGATCGAACTTCTTGGCCTGCTCTTCGCGCTGTTTTTGTTCGTAATAGTCAAAACACTTTTGGTGGCTAGCCGCATCGGCCGCCGCAATAAGTTCGTAGTTGCGGTTTAAAGCCTCCAAATCAGCCAGCTCTTGGGCGTTCATGTCGTCGAGGTAGCGATAGCCTCCCTCCCCCCCTACATGGCGCCAAATTTTGCGCGGTGCGTTTTTATTAGGCATGCGAGTCCTTTAGCCGCTGTAAAAGGCTGAACTCTAAGTAAGTGAGGAGAAAACATATGTAGGAGTGGAATAACAGATTACGAAAGATGAAGACGGTTTTGGCGTAGGACATACCGCAGGCTGCGAACTGTTTACGCCACCTTGCGTGAGCTCATAGAACGCTTGCGTCTATCCTCTATAACCACTGCGTTCGTATAACTTAGTGATACCGAGGTACTGCCAATCCAATAGATCACCAAATCGCAGACGCAAAAAATCCGGTAAACCCTGAGGATTTGACCGGCTGTTTTGGTGTCGCGATATGGTGGGTCGTGTGGGATTCGAACCTACGACCAATTGGTTAAAAGCCAACTGCTCTACCAACTGAGCTAACGACCCGCTTCGTTGTGGGGCGTATAATACTGATTTTTAAGGATAATTCAACACTTTATTCGAATTGATTTCGAAAACCTTCAAAAGTAACGGGTAGGATCGGCAATCCCTGCTTCTGCAAAGCCTTGCGCGCGCAGCCGGCAGCTATCGCATTTACCGCATGCACGGCCCTGCGCGTCGGCCTGGTAGCAAGACACGGTCAATGAATAATCCACACCCAGCTTTGTACCTGCCTCGACGATCTGCCCCTTGCTCAGGTTTTGCAGCGGCGCCTGGATGCGAAAACCATTGCCTTCTACACCGGCCTTGGTCGCCAGATTCGCCATGACTTCGAACGCTTCTACAAACTCGGGACGGCAATCGGGATAACCCGAGTAATCCACGGCATTGACACCGATAAAGATATCTCGCGCTTGCAGCACTTCTGCCCAACCTAACGCCAGCGACAGAAACACGGTGTTGCGTGCTGGCACGTAAGTCACCGGAATGCCCTCGCCCAAGGTCTCGGGCACATCAATTGAGCTGTCTGTGAGCGCCGAGCCGCCAATACCGTCAAGATTGAGGCCTATCACTTTATGCTCAATGACGCCCAGGTCACGCGCAACGCGTGCAGCGGCCTCAAGCTCGGAGCGATGGCGCTGGCCATAGTCGAAGCTCATGGTGTAACAGCTGTAGCCTTCAGCGCGAGCCATGGCTACAACGGTCGCGGAATCGAGGCCGCCTGACAGCAGGATGACAGCACGTTTTTCAGTGTTTAGCGTTTGTTCAGTCATTTCAGCGCCCCGGCTCGTCATTCCAAAGATATTTGTGCAGCTGCATTTGCAAGCGCACGGGCAAGTTATCCGCCACGATCCAGTCAGCCAGATCGCTCGCTTGCAAATCATGGTGGCTCGGCGAAAACAGGACTTCACCCGCTCGGCGCTCAAGGCCGTATTCAATCAGCTTGGAAACCGCCCAGTCGTAGTCCTCGCGCGAACAAATCACGAATTTCACCTGATCATTTGCAGTCAGCAGGCCGATATTTTCGTAAAGATTGCGATGAGACTCTTTGGAGCCCGGCGTCTTGAGGTCGAGCACCCGGCTTACACGGGTATCGACAGCCGAGATATCCAGCGCACCGCTGGTCTCGATAGACACTTCATAGCCGGCGTCACAGAGCTGTTTGAGCAAAGGAATGGCATTAGGCTGGGCCAGAGGCTCGCCGCCTGTGACGCATACATAACGCGGGCGAAAATCGGCCACTTGCTCAAGAATGCTGTCGAGCATGCGGACTGTTCCGCCGCTGAACGCATACGCACTGTCGCAATATTGGCAGCGCAGAGGGCATCCCGTCAGGCGTACAAAAACGGTGGGCAGGCCAGCCGTTCGCGTTTCACCCTGCAAGGAGTAAAAAACTTCGGTAATTCTTAATGTGTCTTGCATATCCGCCACGGGCGTAACAGCTAAACAGGCTGTCCGCCTCCGTCAGGCACTCCAAAGAATCTGCCTGCGCAGGACTCAGAAGAGCGTATTTCATAAAAGGGCGTGGATTCTAACGAAAAAACCCGCGATAAGCGCGGGTTTCTCGATGAAAGCCAATTACAGGTTACATGCGCTGCAAGTCACGCTGCGCCAGCTGGGCCGCAGAAGTACCTGGGTACTGCGCTACAACTTGCTGCAAAATGCCTTTCACCTTATCGGTGTGACCAAGACGGCGCTCAACATCAGCCAGCTTGTAAAGGGAGTCAGGCACTTTGGCATGTTTGGGGTAAAGCTGGCTCACCTTGGCGAACGCTTGGCCAGCAGCTTGAAGATCGCCTTTGGCCAGATTCACTTCGCCCAACCAATACTGGGCATTGCCCGCGTACTGGCTATTGGGGTATTTGCGCAGAAAGGCTGTAAATGCCTGACTGGCCTTGTCGAAATCCTTGGCTTTGATCAAGTCGAAAGCAGCATCGTAATAGAGCTTTTCTTTCGCCGGATCGCCGGGTTCCGAACTGGCAGCGGCCTGAGGTGCAGGCGCAGCATTGTTGCCGGCGGCAGAAGCACCACCCGCAGAAGAATTATCAGGAGCGGCGGCAGGAGCAACGCCAGATCCAATGCGACGATCAAGTTCCTGGTATCGCTCCAGGTTTTCTTGTTTCATGCGCGAAACATCATTTTGCAGAACTTCGATCACACCTTGTTGGCGCGCAATCTGCTCCTGCATTTGTTGCAACTGGTTGAACAGCTCGCCCTGTGCCGAGACAGGGGCCGAAACCCCTCCCCCGGCATAGGCGCCGCTCGCACCGTAACCCGTTGACGGATAACTCCCCCCGCTATTGTTATAGCCAGAGTTGTCATCGACCACAGGAACCGCAGCCCATACCGCTAGCGGCATGAGGCTGAGAGTCAGAATAGTTACAGCACGGCGGCACGTTCGCATGACGAATTACTTACGCAGTTCGACGCGACGGTTTTGAGCCCACGACTGTTCGTCGTTGCCAGTAGCGATTGGACGCTCTTTACCGTAGGACACCAGCTCCAGTTGTGCTGGAGAAACGCCTTGCAGTACCAGGTAGCGTTGAACGGCTTTCGCACGACGCTCGCCCAGTGCCATGTTGTACTCACGAGTACCACGGGCGTCAGTGTTACCTTCCAGAACAACGCGAGCGCCGTTAGCTTTCAGGTCTTTAGCGTGAACATCCAGAGCGCGCATTGCTTCTGGTTTCAGGTCCGAAGAGTCGTATTCGAAGTAGAAAACAGTGATAGCGCGCAGAGCAGCTTCTTCGCTCAGGGAACCATCAACAGCGCCAGTGTTTGCGCCGTAACCAGCGTTTGGATCAACAGCAGCGCCTTCACCGGCATTGTCGCCGCCTTTGGACGAGCAACCTACAGCTACAGCCATGGCCAGTGCCAGCGCAGCGAATTTACCAAACTTCAGCATTTCCATCGTAAAACTCCTAATGAACCCCAAGTGTTATATGCAACGTACAGCTATCACCACGTCAGTTCAGGTAAGGGGACCAGGAAGGTTCTCTGACTTCGCCTTGAGCGGTAGGAAGAGGGAGCCTTACGCGTCCGTTAATAGACACGAGCATCAAGACTCCCCGGCCCTGATCACGGGTGGCGTAGATTACCATGGTGCCGTTGGGCGCAACAGTAGCTGACTCGTCA
Source organism: Pseudomonas helleri (assembly GCF_009600315.1). Classification (GTDB taxonomy): domain Bacteria; phylum Pseudomonadota; class Gammaproteobacteria; order Pseudomonadales; family Pseudomonadaceae; genus Aquipseudomonas; species Aquipseudomonas helleri_A. The sequence goes on from NZ_WIWC01000018.1 coordinate 70,272, forward strand.
AGGTTGGTATTAGTTAGGATTTTTACACTTCCACGCTGCAAATCTTGTGCTGCAACTCGGAAATTAGTGAAACCATCCTGACGGTGGATCATTACCAGGGTCTTTTCGTCAGCCGAAAGCTTCGGACTGGCGTTGTAGTTACCAATAAAGGTCACGCGTTCGGCGTTACCGCTACCCACTGTAGTTTTGTAGATTTGCGGTTTACCGCCACGGTCAGAGGTGAAATAGATGGTATTGCCATCTTTACCCCAGAACGGTTCAGTATCAATAGCCGGGTTATTGGTGACTCGCGTCAGCCCACGGGAAGCCAGATCCATCACGTAAATCTCGGCATTACCGTCTTTGGACAATACAAATGCCAGTCGGGAACCATCCGGCGACCAGGCAGGCGCACCATTGAGGCCTTCGAAGTTGGTGATCTGCTCACGCTTACCGGTATCAATGTTTTGCATAAAGATGCGCGGACGCTTTTGCTCGAACGAGACATAAGCAATACGTTTGCCATCCGGCGCAAAACGCGGCGACAGAATTGGCTCACGCGATTGCAACAGCGTTACCGCACGCGCACCGTCGTAGTCCGAACGCTGCAAGGTATAACGGGTGTTAGTTGCACTGGAACGCTCAGCCGTTACATAGAGCAGACGGGTAGAGAAAGCCCCTTTAATACCGGTCAGTTTTTCAAACGACTGATCAGATATGTAGTGCGCCATGTCACGCAACTGCTCGGTGGTACCCGAAACACTGCCGGTCAATACCGGCTGCTCGGTCGCCACGTTGAACAAGGCATATTGCACCTGCAAACGGCCGCCCGCGGGCACAATATTACCGACCATGACGTACTGGGCACCCAGCGCTTTCCAATCACGGAAGATGACTTCACTGGCCTGCGTCGGCAAACCAATCATGTTCTGCTTTGGAATCGGCGCGTAATAACCCGAGTTACGCAGGTCATTACCAATGATTTCAGCCATGTCGTCAGGCAGAACGGTACCGCCCTGCCAGCCAAACGGCACTACTGCAATGGGGGTCGCCCGGTCGCTGCCACTGGTGACCAGAATGTTCTTTTCATCTGCCACTGCCATCCCTGCCAAGCAGCAGACAACAACCAACAGTCCTCGAAAAAGTTTAATCACAAGGCTAGATCCTCAGGTGTGAATGTCATCTTGAACGATCGATAAGGATTAAAATCGCTGGGCTTCATACCCTGCATCTCCGTTAAACGGCCAATATTCTTGACCGCTGCCACAGCCGAACTGTCAAACGGGCCATCACCACTGGACTTGGCCACTGTGACTGACGTTACAGTGCCATCCGGCAACATGCCGATTTGCAGAACAACTGTCATGTTCTTGCGAGCCGATGGCGGACGAGCCCACCCTTCTGCTGCACGAGCCCGAATCAGGTCGTCGAAACTACCGGCAACCTCATCACCCTGCTCATCGGCCAAAGCCTGCTGACGCTGCGGTGTATCAGAAAGCAAATCCGCCAAGGCCTGGGCCTTTTTCTCTTCGGTCGATTTGCGTGCTGCTTCTACTGCCTTTTTCTTCGCAGCATCGGCAGACGCTTTTTTCTTCGCATCTTCAGCGGCTTTCTTTTTCGCTTCGTCTGCTACAGCCTTTTTCTTGGCATCCTCAGCAGCTTTTTTGGCATCGTCAGCTTTCTTTTTCGCATCTTCGGTCGCTTTTTTCTTGGCGTCCTCAGCAGCCTTTTTCTTGGCTTCTTCTTCCGCGGCCTTCTTGGCCTCCTCCTCGGACTTCTTCTTGGCTATATCCGCGAGTTTTTTCTCTTCGGCTTTTTTGGCTTCTGTTGCCTTTTTGGCATCATCGGCTTTTTTAGCGTCATCAGCCTTCTTGGCTTCATCCGCCTTTTTGGCTTCGCTCGCTTTGGCTTCGTCTGCCTTCTTGGCTTCAGCTGCTTTATCAGCAGCCTCATCTTTCTTTTGCTCTGCGGCTTTTACAGCTTCCTGCTCAACCTTTTTCTGTTCCATTTGTTCAACTTCGGTCTGACGCGCGGCAGATTTCTTCGCCTCACCCGCAATCTTTTGATTGGTCTGGGTGGTCGCCCGACTTTTAGATTTCAGTTGGTACAGGGTGGCTTGAACAATCGGCTTGGAGGGCGGCAGCTCTGGTGTCATGGCAAAGCTAACGAACAGCATGCCAAAAATCAGAACGTGCAAACCTACCGCCCAGACTGTAGGCCAAAAATAATTTTCAGAGGCGGACGGCTCCCGCTGTTCGCGCATCAGGGAGCCTCGGTTATCAAGCCAACGTTCCCGACCCCGGCTTTCTGCAAGCCGCCCATGGCACCCATCACCGCGCCGTAATCAACGGTTTTGTCGCCGCGAATAAAGACCTGAGTTTGCTTGCCGCCCTCATTGCCCGCGCGAATGATTTTAGTCACGGCGTCAGTCATCTGCGGCAAGGTCATGGCCTTGTCCATCTGTTTTTCGGTGTCAACTTCGCTGCCAAGGTTCCAGAAGTAGGTCTTGTCAGCTTTGATCGAGATGGTCAGAACCTGTGTGTTGTTGTCCTGCGGCAAAGCCTCGCTGGAGACCTTGGGCAAATCAACCTTCACACCCTGGTTGAGCATCGGTGCAGTCACCATGAAAATGACCAGCAGTACCAGCATCACGTCGATGTAGGGCACTACGTTCATTTCAGCGACCGGCTTGCGCTTTTTGCGAGCTCGAGCGATTAAAGCCATTGGAAATTACCTGCTTATTCTTCGCTGGTGTGCACTTTACGGTGCAGGATCGCCTGGAATTCATCGGCGAAGGTGTAGTAGCGGCTGATCAGGGTTTCACTGCGGGCGGCAAAGCGGTTGTAAGCGATGACCGCCGGGATGGCAGCAAACAGACCGATAGCCGTCGCAATCAGGGCCTCGGCAATGCCGGGTGCAACTGTCGCCAACGTAGCTTGCTGCGCGGTAGCCAGACCACGGAAGGAGTTCATGATCCCCCATACCGTACCAAACAGACCGATGTAAGGGCTTACCGAGCCGACAGTGGCCAGGAACGGCAAACCTTGCTCCAGCTTTTCTTCTTCACGGGAAATCGCAACGCGCATAGCCCGCGCAACACCTTCCATCACCGCTTCGGGGTCGACACCCGACTGCTGACGCAGACGCGAGAACTCTTTGAAACCGGCGCGGAAAATTTGTTCAACGCCCGAATCCGGATCTGGATTACTGCCCGCCTGACGATACAGCTTTGACAGATCGATACCCGACCAGAAGCGCTCCTCAAAGCTTTCCAGGGCACGTCGACCGGCGCGCAACATAGTGCTGCGCTGAAAAATCATGACCCACGAGGTAACCGATGCGGCCAGCAGGGTCAACATTACCAACTGCACTACAATGCTGGCATTGCTGACCAAGCTCCACATGGAGGAATGGTCGACGACGTTAGCTTCCACGCTGTATCTCCTGCTCTAAATGTTTACCCGTGCCGCTCACGTCGGCAAAGGCCGTACGTAAAGCTTCGGGAATGGCCCGGGGTTTAAAACTATCGGCGCGCACACAGGCCACCAAAAACTGCCCTTCACAGAGCAGCGTTGCATCCGCCGCTCGCCACACCTGCTGCTTGAAACGCAGACTGGCGCGGTTGAGTTCAATCACTTGCGCGCTTATCAACAGTTCGTCGTCCAGCCGCGCCGGTGCGTGGTAACGCGCCTCGCTGGAATGCACGACAAATAACAGGTTCTCGCCTGCCAGCGCGGACTGGGAAAATCCCAATTCCCGCAGCCTTTCGGTTCGAGCCCGCTCCATAAACTTTAAGTAATTTACGTAATACACGACGCCACCCGCATCGGTGTCTTCGTAATAAACGCGACATCGATGTGCGAACGGCTCAAGCCTGTTTTGCGCGCGCATACTCTAGTGCTTACTCCTCAGGTTGCCAATCCGCCAACCCACTGTTTTTTACGCTATTACGACTTTAAGACGGAAGTTTTCCAGCGCCAGACCTTAGGACAGCAGAAACCCCAAAAAAATCGACTTTAAAATGCTTATTAATCGTTTGAAACGTTTGGAAAGTCGTCTGCTACAGGCATATCCCCCAAGCGCGACGGAATGTTCAGACCAAAGTGCAAGTAGGCATGCCGCGTGACCACTCGCCCCCGGGGCGTGCGCATGATGTAACCCTGCTGAATCAAATAGGGCTCGAGCACATCTTCAATGGTATGGCGCTCCTCACTGATTGCCGCCGCCAGACTGTCGACACCCACCGGGCCACCATCGAACTTCTCAATCATAGTCAACAGTAAGCGCCTGTCTTGATGATCGAAACCATGTTCATCAACGTCCAGCAGGTTCAACGCCAGGTCTGCCACCGGTTTGGTGATGTGCCCTTTGGCACGCACCTCGGCAAAGTCGCGCACCCGACGCAACAAGCGGTTGGCGATTCGCGGCGTACCACGCGCGCGCCGCGCTATTTCATAAGCGCCTTCCGGGTCCAGGGGCAGACCGAAGATACCAGCCGAACGACTGACAATCGTTGCCAGATCGTCGGTGCTGTAAAACTCCAGCCGCTGCACAATCCCGAAACGGTCTCGCAACGGGTTGGTCAGCATCCCGGCACGCGTTGTCGCTCCCACCAGGGTGAACGGGGGCAGATCAAGCTTGATCGATCGCGCTGCAGGCCCCTCTCCAATCATGATGTCCAGCTGGAAGTCTTCCATGGCCGGGTAAAGGACTTCTTCAACAATGGGCGACAAGCGATGAATTTCGTCAATGAACAACACATCGTGCGGCTCAAGGTTGGTCAGCAATGCCGCCAGATCACCCGGTCGTTCCAGCACTGGCCCCGAGGTGCTTTTGATCGACACGCCCATTTCCTGAGCGATGATGTTGGCCAGCGTGGTTTTGCCAAGCCCTGGAGGGCCGAAAATCAACGTATGGTCCAATGACTCCGAACGTCCGCGAGCCGCCTGAATGAACAGCTCCATTTGCTCGCGCACGGTGGGTTGGCCAATGTAGTCCGCCAGACTCAAAGGCCTGATCGCACGATCCTGGACTTCTTCCCGATCCCGTCCACTGGAAGCGGTTATCAAACGATCAGCTTCAATCACTTAAATCATTCCCTTAAGGGCGCGGCGAATCATGTCTTCACTGCTCAATGTCTTGTCTTTGATGGCAGACACCGCCTTGCTGGCTTCCTGAGGTTTATAACCCAGGGAAATCAGAGCGCTAACGGCATCACTTTCCGCGCTCGCCACTTGAACCGGCGCATCCGGCTGATTAGGCACCAGAGCAAACATGCTCGGCACTTGCTCCCACGCCTTGAAGCGATCCTTGAGCTCGACCAAAAGGCGCTCGGCGGTTTTCTTGCCGACGCCGGGCACTTTGGTCAACGCGGACGTATCCTGAGCCTGAACACAGCGTACAAGCTCATCCACTTCCAGACTGGACATCAACGCCAACGCCAGCTTGGGGCCAACGCCATTCAGCCGGATCAGCTCGCGAAAGAAGTCGCGCTCGCGCTTACCTATAAAACCATAGAGCAACTGCGCGTCTTCGCGAACGACCAAATGAGTATGCAAGGTGAGCGGTTCACCCAGGAGCGGCAACCTGTAGAGCGTGGTCATCGGCACTTCAAGCTCGTAACCCAGGCCATTTACATCAAGAATCAGGTGCGGCGGCTGTTTTTCAGCCAAGGTGCCGCGCAAGCGTCCAATCACGTTTCAGATCCTTTTCTCTGGCCAGTACATTGGCTGACACCTAGAAGGACAAGGCTGCATCATTGCGCATAACACCCTGTCGGCTAGCTTAATAACATTAAAACGGCCTCAAAGACGAAGGCGACCACCACGACTGCGCGCCGCCCCCAGACCGTGGGGCAAAAGACTGGAGCGGGTATGGGCATGGCACAGCGCAATGGCCAGAGCATCCGATGCATCGATCTGCGGCTTGGTGGTCAGCTTGAGCAAATGCATGACCATCATCATCACCTGCTCCTTATTGGCGCCCCCCGTGCCGGCCACTGCTTGTTTAACTTGAGTGGCGGAGTACTCCGCAATTTCCAGACTTTCTTCCGCGCCAGCCACAATAGCCGCGCCTCTCGCCTGCCCCAGCTTTAACGCGGAATCGGCGTTGCGGGCCATAAAGACTTTTTCGATGCCCATCGTCACTGGCCCGTACGTCTGAATAACCTCTCGAACGCCGCGATAAACAATTTGTAACCTCTCGTGCAGTTCACCACTGCCTGTACGAATACAGCCCGACGCTACATACACACAGCCACGGCCCGTGTCGCGCACGACGCCATAACCGGTGATTCGCGAACCAGGATCGATACCAAGAATAAGAGTCATAACGCCTACAGCTTATGAAGTGACGCCCACCGGCACATACCCGGACAGCTTAAAGGCAGAAGCCGGAGGTGCACAGCGCCGCGATCATCGCGACGGTGCAGCTCCGGCTTTCAGGATCATGCGGGTATCAGGCTAGCTGTTCCAGCACTGCATCAGGGATTTCAGCGTTGGAGTACACGTTTTGCACGTCATCCAGGTCTTCGAGCATATCGATCAGCTTGAGCACTTTTTCGGCGCCCTCCAGATCCAGCTCGGCACTGGTGGTCGGCAGCATCACGATTTCGGCGTCTGCCGGCTTGAAGCCCGCCGCTTCCAATGCATTACGCACGGCATAGAAACTGGTGAACGAAGTGAACACATCGATGGAACCGTCTTCATTCGTCACCACGTCGTCGGCATCTGCCTCCATCGCAGCTTCAATCAAGGCATCTTCATCGACACCCGCAGCATAGGATATCTGGCCTTTACGCTCGAACAAATACGCCACAGAGCCATCGGTGCCCAAATTGCCGCCACATTTGCTGAATGCATGGCGGACGGCGGCGGCAGTGCGATTGCGATTATCGGTCATGCACTCGACCATCACGGCAACGCCACCCGGCCCATAGCCTTCATAGCTCAGCTCGACCATATCATCAGTATCGGCGGCACCCGCACCACGGGCGACAGCACGATCAATAATATCGCGGCTCATGTTCGCACCAAGGGCTTTGTCCAGCGCCAGACGCAGGCGCGGGTTGGAGCCGGGATCTGCGCCACCCTGACGGGCAGCAACCGTCAGCTCACGAATCCACTTGGTGAAGATTTTGCCTTTTTTGGCATCCTGACGCTCTTTGCGGTGCTTGATGTTCGCCCACTTAGAATGACCTGCCATAACCTACTCCGAATCCTTTATGAAACCTTGCCGGTTCGGCACATGCCATGAACCCGCAATAAAAATTCTCGACCCAATGACAAAGGCGCATCCGAAGATGCGCCCTTGAGGTCAGTCTTACTCAGCCTTAGGCTGTTCACGCAAACGGATATGCAGCTCGCGCAACGCTTTAGCGTCTACCGCGCCAGGCGCCTGAGTCATGACACAGGCAGCGCTTTGGGTTTTCGGGAAGGCAATCACTTCACGAATAGACTGAGCGCCAGTCATCAGCATAACCAGACGATCCAGACCGAAAGCCAAACCACCGTGGGGTGGCGCACCGTATTTCAAAGCATCCAGCAGGAAGCCGAACTTCTCTTCCTGCTCGGCTTCGTCGATACCCAACAGGCGGAAAACAGCTTGCTGCATTTCCTTGCGGTGGATACGGATGGAACCGCCACCCAGTTCAGTACCGTTCAATACCATGTCGTAGGCACGAGACAGCGCGGTGGCCGGGCTGGCTGCCAGCTCCTCAGGAGAGCATTTTGGCGCGGTGAACGGGTGATGCAAGGCGCTGAAGCTGCCGTCGTCGTTCTCTTCGAACATCGGGAAGTCGACCACCCACATCGGTGCCCACTCGCAGGTCAGCAGGTTCAAGTCGTTACCGACCTTGATACGCAGCGCGCCCAGTGCCTCGCTAACGATCTTGGACTTGTCGGCGCCGAAGAACACGATGTCGCCGTCTACTGCGCCGACGCGATCCAGGATCACATTGAGGTTGGCTTCAGGGATGTTCTTGACGATCGGCGACTGCAGGCCTTCAACGCCCTTGGCACGCTCGTTGACCTTGATGTACGCCAGGCCTTTGGCGCCGTAGATGCCGACAAACTTGGTGTAGTCGTCGATCTGTTTGCGCGGCATGCTTGCTGCACCCGGAACACGCAGGGCAGCAATGCGGCACTTCGGATCGTTGGCCGGGCCGCTGAACACTTTGAAGTCGACGTCTTTAAGCTGGTCGGCAACGTCTACCAGTTCCAGCGGGTTACGCAGGTCTGGCTTGTCGGAACCGTAACGGCGCATGGCTTCTTCGAAGGTCATGTGCGGGAACTCACCGAATTCCAGATCCAGCACTTCCTTGAACAGGTTGCGGATCATGCCTTCGGTCAGGCCCATGATGTCTTTTTCATCGAGGAAGCTGGTTTCGATGTCGATCTGAGTGAACTCAGGCTGACGATCAGCACGCAAGTCTTCATCACGGAAGCATTTGGCAATCTGGTAGTAACGGTCAAAACCGGCCACCATCAGCAACTGTTTGAACAGCTGTGGAGATTGTGGCAAAGCAAAGAACGAACCGGCATGAGTACGGCTAGGCACCAGATAGTCACGCGCGCCTTCAGGGGTGGCACGGGTCAGAATAGGTGTTTCGACGTCCAGGAAGCCGTTTTCGTCGAGGTAACGACGAATGCTGGTGGTCATGCGCGAACGCAGACGCAGCTTCTCGAGCATCTCAGGGCGACGCAGATCGATAAAGCGGTAGCGCAGGCGCGTTTCTTCGCCCACATCAGAAAATTCGTTCAGCGGGAACGGCGGGGTCTCCGCTTCGTTCAGTACTTCAAGCTCATAGCCCAGCACTTCGATCATGCCCGACGCCATGTTGGTGTTGCCGGCACCGGCAGGACGCAAGCGCACTTTGCCCGTCACTTTAACGACGTATTCGCTGCGCACACGGTCAGCAGCGGCGAAGGTTTCAGCGCGATCCGGGTCGAATACCACTTGGGCCAGACCATCACGATCACGGATATCGAGGAAAATCACCCCACCGTGGTCACGGCGACGATGAACCCATCCGCAAAGGGTAATTTCCTGGCCGTCCAGGCTTTCGTTCAGTTGGCCGCAATAATGGCTGCGCATCATGGTAGTGGTTTCACTTCTCGTAATTCGAAATTCGATGGAGGTCTTGCGCACCGTCGGTGCTGATAACACTGCAAGAGCCCGCTTGTGTTCAGACTGCCTTCGCCCGACCTCAGTCGGACTTGTCGCCGCCTGCCAGATTCTTTTTCGAGCCTGTCTTGAAGTCTGTTTCATACCAGCCAGTACCGCTTAGGCGAAAACCTGGCATGGACAGCATCTTCTTCAGCTCAGGAGCCTGACAGGCAGGACAATCAACCAGTGGCGAGTCACTGATTTTTTGAATGGCTTCCAGCTGATGACCGCAGGAAGCGCATTGGTAATCGTACATAGGCATCGGCGTATCTCGACAATCCGTTAGCGGCAACCCTATAGACAGAGGGCCACACAGCAAAGCGCGAGATTATATCTGGTAAATCGAGCTATTGCAGCCGCAGGAATCGCCATTGCGCTTCAAATGCACCATGAAATTCGAAAGAATACAAGTCACCGAACATCCCCGCTCGGCCTGACGCATCGGATCAAACCATAAATACTTGTCTAGGTGCCGCACTGTGCGAAGCCCGCGCAGCCTTCAGCAGATGCATGACGCAGACGACACGGATGAGGCCGCTAAAATTTTTCACACCGCCATGTCGCAGATGAATTTCTCTATCGATGTAGGAAAGCAGCGCATTTATTGAGCACTCGTTACTTCGCGAAATATCGGACAATACATCCCAATACACCTCCTCAAGCCTTAAACAGGTGGCAAAACCATTTAACCTTACCGACCTTGAAAGTGGCTTAGCCAGGGTCATACCAAAATCAAGAATAACGGGATCTATTCTAACTCTCTGCAATAATCTGCCCCCCGTACTCTCCTGCCGCAATAATCGTCCCATACCAAAAATACTCCATTGCAACGCCATTAAAGTTAGTTATATTTTCCAATCGGACACACCTCATAAAACATTATGTAAAGGTTCTTAACCAGCAGACCTCACCCTCAAGCCTGTAGGAGAGCTCTGGGTCAAACAGCAGAAGACCATCGCGCCCGCCCCTTGCCAAGCGAAAACTGGCTGCAGGTCCGCCCAGTCAGAGTGCATTGCACAAAGCAATCGCCACAAACTACCGCACGCCATGATGCGACTGGATAACTTGCGGCTCTCCTCTTAATCCAGCACTGCTGCGCCAACTTTATTTACCACAACCAGAGTTAAACCTCGTTTCACCTCTATCTTTTAACTACACAAAGTTTGAATCGCATTAAAAGTCAGAGCCTTCTCACCCGCCTGGCGCCGACACCCTACAAAAACGACCAACGGTAATTATCCCTACCGAACAGACCATCATCCCCACACCCAAAGCGCAATTAACAGATTACCAAGACAGCCGCAGAATGGAGCAAAACCCCTCTAGACCGGGAGTCCTATCAAAAAAGAGGCAATTGTGCAGGAACCCTGTACGTAATCTCGAGCACGGCCTTACCCATGCACTTAATTTGAGAAGGCCTTGGGTTTGCTGTTAAATAGGCAGCGTGTCGCTTTCGCCAAGTGTCTGGCGAGGGCGCATAGGCTGATACCCGCACGTGCCTGACTTCTCCATTTTTTTCAAAACGAACCGTGCGCAATCAGCTCTTCCTTGCGATCCGTCTTAATGCGAGTTAATTGAAATGTTGAAAATCGTTCACCTGATAACGGGCGCAGCTGCCTTGCTGCTGTCCTTCATTCCTGGCCTTCAAGCCGACGCCGTACCTTACCTGCAACACAACGATGCTCTTTATCTGGCTTTTCTTGGCCTGCTTAACCTGACACTGGCTCCGGTCATTCCGTACTGGAACAAAGGCCCACGCCATCAACTGCAAAATCTGGTCAGCGCTCTGCTGGTGCTGTCTGTTGTTCTGCAAACGCTGACCCTGTTCGGCCTGCTGCTGCCGATTGGCGAGCAACCGGCTGTATTGCTTAGCCTGGTTCCTGCCGTACTTGCTGTTGCGCTGCACCTGATCATCAACCTGTATAAATCGTCACCTGCTTCATCCTCGCAAAGCTATGACATGACCAACCGCGACACCGGAACTGTGAAGTGGTTTAACACCTCCAAGGGTTTCGGTTTTATCTCCCGGGATTCTGGGGATGACATTTTTGTCCACTTTCGCGCCATCCGTGGCGAAGGCCACCGAGTACTGGTGGAAGGACAACGCGTGGAGTTCTCGGTCATGAACCGCGACAAAGGCCTGCAAGCTGAAGACGTGATTGCCGCACTGCCGCGTCGCTGATTCAAGCCTGTAAAAAAACCGCGACCAGCACAGCTGGATCGCGGTTTTTTATGGCCTGCACCAAACCTCAATAATGAGGCGGCGGAGCCTCTTCCTCGAACGACTCGAACTGCCCGCCCATTTCTTCCTGACGCTTGAGCAAAACGGCCATCTGCGCCTGCAAACGATCTACTGTGTTCTGCTGTTTTACCAATACATCATTCAATGACTGAATGGTGTCATCTTGAAAGGCCAAACGGCTCTCAAGGTCCATAACCCGCTCTTCAAGTGTCACTACTTATCCTCCAAAAAAGTGAAAGCCTGTTTTAGCTTGCAGCGCATTTCGCTCACTTGTGCTTCTGCGTAAGGCTTTGCCGGGAGTTTGCCCCATACCGGAGCAGGCCACGCTGCATCCGTTCGATAGCGCACGATCACATGCATGTGCAACTGGCTTACCACATTACCCAGCGTTGCTACGTTCATTTTGTGCGCACCAAACAGCACATTGAGCGCTCGCGCCAACTCGGTTGTTTCGTGCCACATCAGTTGCTGATCACTGTCATCCAGCTGAAACAATTCACTAATACCCTCACGCCGCGGCACCAGGATAAACCACGGGTAATTCGAATCATTGGACAGGAGCAAGCGGCACAAGGGTAGATCACCAATCAGCCAAGTGTCTTGTTCAAGGCGTGCATCCAAAGTAAACACAGCGTGCTCTCCTGATTTTCGGGGGATTTGTTCCGAGCTCGCACCCAAGGCTCACGAGGTGCAAGCTCAAAACTGAAAGGATACCCTTGATTGGGTTCCGTATCACGACACCCACCGGACTCGCACGTGGAATGTGGCTCAAAGGATAACCAACACAGGCCGAACATTTTTGCACCAAAATTGAACAGCATGAGTGATTGAATGCCCACAAAACGTCACCGACTAACCCAACAGGTGTTAACCGGTAACGCTTAAATCGCTGACATCACTTAGGCATTGACCTGCGAAGGGTATTCGCCCTGATCACGTTTGCAGAATTTACGACCTTTCAGAGCTGCATCCGGAGTGTTTTCTGAATCAGAACACCCACAAAAATATTTTCACTGCTGCCGTCCATTTTGAGCATGCTTGTTGCATAACCTCTCAATACAGCCGTTTGGGCATGCGTTAAACGCAGTGACCAGATAACAAACAACAGGTCACTCAACGGCGCCTGATATTTCTGAAATGGATTCAGAATATTTTTTATGTGCGCATGAGTATTAATGACACAAGAAAATAGCTGAAATACCGTTCGCAGCTATGCTGTTGCGGCATTGCTGTAAAGAAACAGAAGCGTATGAGAGCAAGTATCGCCAACATGGCCGGCGTGATATAAGTTTTCGCCGACACAAAAAGAAAGAGCCGCCCCAGATAAAAATCAAGGTGGGGACGGCAGTACTCTTCCTAAAACCAAAGGAGCAAATCACGATGCGCGTGATGAAGTGGAGCATGATCGCACTGGCTGTTTCAGCTGGTACTACGCAGTTCGCAATGGCCTCGTCCCAGGACGAATCCAAAGGTTTTATCGAAGACAGCACCCTGACTTCCAAAACCCGCATGCTGTACATGAACCGTGACTACCGTAATGGTGCAGGTAACATCAGCAAGAACGGAGACGGTGCAGCGCCGTATAAAAGCGGCTATCGCGAAGATTGGGGTCTGAGCGAGCTGCTTAACTACGAATCCGGCTTCACCCAAGGCACCGTCGGTGTCGGTGTAGATGCGTTCGCCATGGGCACTCTGCGCCTGGACGGCGGTGCGGGTCGTCAGGGCAACGGCCTGTTTGGCACCAAAAGCGATGGCTCTCCGGAAGATACCCAATCGAAAATTGGTGGCGCTGTTAAATTCCGCCTCTCCGATACCGTGTTGAAATACGGCAACCAGTTTGTTGCAAGCCCGGTTTTCTCGACCGATGACAGCCGCTTGCTGCCAGAAGTCGCCACCGGCACATTGATTACCAGCAAGGAAATCAAAGGTCTGGAGCTGTCCGCCGGCCGCTTCACCGCTCTAAGTTCGCAGACCGGTATGGCACGTGACAGCATCAACGGCCCGCACGAGCCTGGCCTGACCGCCGCAAACATTGCAGGTGCAACCTATCAGTTCACTGACAATCTGGTTGGTGGCGTGGCTGCATCCGACGTTGATGAGTACTTCAAGAAGCAATACGTCAACCTTAACTACACCCTGCCTATCGCAGAATCCCAAGCCCTTAACTTTGACCTCAACGGTTACAGAACGTCGAGCCAGGGTGAAGAGCGCGCAGGTAATGTCGACAACAAAATCTGGAGCTTGGCAGCGGCTTACAGCATCGGCGCCCACAAGTTCACCCTCGCCCACCAGCGCTCCACCGGTGATAGCGGTTACTACTATGGCGTAGATGGCGGCGGCACTATTTTCCTAGCCAACTCCGTTCAGTACTCCGACTTTAACGGTAAAGACGAACGCTCCTGGCAGGGTCGCTACGACCTGAACATGGCCAGCTACGGTGTACCAGGCCTGAGCTTTATGGCTCGCTACGTCAAAGGCGACAACATCTCTACTGACACTGGCGAAGGCAAAGAGCACGAATTCGACTTCGAGAGCAAATACGTGATGCAGGAAGGCCCGGCCAAAGACCTGTCTTTCCGTCTGCGTAGCGCGATCTATCGCTCTACCAGCAACTACCAGGCTGACACCAACGATGTTCGCGTAATCGTTGAATACCCACTGAACATCTTGTAATTAATGCTCCGGGTATTTCCCGGGTAATGATGTTTCGTAAAAGCCACGCCCCTGTTTAGAGGCGTGGCTTTTTTATTTGCCTGCACAGAAAAATATATAGCAAGCTAACTATCGTATTCAAATACAAAGGCATTGCGTTGAAAATTGGCTATCACGGATAACGCTTTCTTCATCCTTAGCCAGGTACAGAAACAATTAAAGAGGCCTTAGCCCCGGCGGTTGCAGGAGCTGAGTGCAACACGGTTATTGAATTGACGCAGGAGCATCATATTGCATAGCCAAGGCTTTCTG
>NZ_WIWC01000186.1 GCF_009600315.1 Pseudomonas helleri
GGCGCAGCGGACGGGACTCGAACCCGCGACCCCCGGCGTGACAGGCCGGTATTCTAACCGACTGAACTACCGCTGCGTATCGCTCGGACTTGCGTCCGTTTGAAATCTTTAAACCTGTGACTGAATAGCTTCGGTGCTTTTCAATCGCAAACCAGGCGAGCCTGACTTGTACAAATATGGCGCAGCGGACGGGACTCGAACCCGCGACCCCCGGCGTGACAGGCCGGTATTCTAACCGACTGAACTAC
>NZ_WIWC01000187.1 GCF_009600315.1 Pseudomonas helleri
GCTTTAAAAAATGCTGTTTTAAATCTCTTTGATCGCCAATTTTCTTTTAAAGAAGAAGATAGAAATGGGAAAATCGGAACAGTAAAATCAAGATGGGTTAGCCGTATCAAATATATTGACGATTCAGCAACGCTAGAAATTACTTTTGCACCTGATGTTGTCCCTCTTATCACTCGTCTAGAACAACACTTTACTAGTTATCAAATTAAGCAAGTTGCCCAACTTACTGGTAAGTATGCAATACGTC
>NZ_WIWC01000188.1 GCF_009600315.1 Pseudomonas helleri
GCCTAGCTCCGCTGGGCCACTTCATTAGAAGTGTACTCACTAGACTTTGCTTCGCAAAGATCGTTCGAAAAGCCACGACAAAAGCAAGATCAACCCCGACCTGATCGCCCGCAAGCGGAGCGCGCAGGCCGAAGGCGGCGGCGTGAAGGAGCGAAGCAGCCGCACTCCGACCTATCTCCTTTCGCGGATTCGGACGGCGCACAGCGACTGGAAGGCCGCTGGGTCTGGATCAAGAATCGCGGTGCT
>NZ_WIWC01000189.1 GCF_009600315.1 Pseudomonas helleri
GACTGCGAGTGCCTGCAGCGTCTGCGTCAATGGGTGAGCCGTTATATCTTCGTTGGCCTGACTGATCAGCCAGTCCAGTTCTGCGAACGACAATACCTTCAGATGTCGCTGCAGCCGAACCAGGCGATTGAGACGTTCGAAAGCACGGCCATTACGGTTGTACAAACCACTGTTTGAGGGGCTGTTTATTGGCGCTGGTACTTCCTGACCGAGCGCTGCTCCGACGTACCAATAGAAGGGTTTGGC
>NZ_WIWC01000190.1 GCF_009600315.1 Pseudomonas helleri
CCGTACGCAGGGGCAAGGCCTTTTTGCTTACTTTTGCGGCTGTTTGGCAAAAGTGAGCCGCCGTAAGGGCGGAACCCTTAGAAAGTCGTTATACATCGAATGGATATGTACGCTGGCCAATTAGAAGCTTGGAGTACATATCCGTTATATGTGTCTAGATGAACTAAGGGTTTCGCCCTTACGGCGAGTCCCTTTTGGCAGACGCCCCAAAAGGAACCAAAAGGTCTGCGCCCTACCATACGGCC
>NZ_WIWC01000191.1 GCF_009600315.1 Pseudomonas helleri
CATGGCGGTATAGGCATGCAGGTTCCGGCTTCTCGGTACACGTCCAGCTCCAGGGCGTATCAGGAGGTGCTGACTCAGATCGAATACGGCAGTGAACTGGAGGTACGAAAAGTGCAGGCCAAAGGTGAGATTTACTGGCAAGGCCAAGCCTGGAAACTGGGAAAAGGGTTTGTAGGCGAGCGCGTGGGGGTAAGAGAAGGTGCTCAGGATGGGCAATACGATGTGTTCTGGGGAAGCCATCGTA
>NZ_WIWC01000192.1 GCF_009600315.1 Pseudomonas helleri
GGGTCGTTAGCTCAGTTGGTAGAGCAGTTGGCTTTTAACCAATTGGTCGTAGGTTCGAATCCCACACGACCCACCATTTTTGGTTTCAGTTCGCTGAAGCTAGATCTTAAGATCAGAGGCCAAAAGCGCTGATCGCAGAAGGCGCCTATTGAAGGTGCCTTTTTTTTACCGGGGTATAGCGCAGTCCGGTAGCGCGCCTGCTTTGGGAGCAGGATGTCAGGAGTTCGAATCCCCTTACCCCGAC
>NZ_WIWC01000193.1 GCF_009600315.1 Pseudomonas helleri
ATCCTCTGCTGGCCAGGCTCGCTCATACGCAGCCTTATTCCAGTCAAGCCGAACTGGCGCAAGCATTCCATGCAGAAACGGGCATCACCGCGCATCCCGACACCTTTGCAAAAGCGCTGAGACTGGCCGGGATCGTTCGAGTAAAGGAACGTGCCAAAGGTAGCTTCCAGCCTCCCGAGCCTCGTAAGTCTTATGGCTATACCGAGGCACACCGGCGTCAGTTGCCGGAGCAAGGCTACCCCA
>NZ_WIWC01000194.1 GCF_009600315.1 Pseudomonas helleri
GTATGGTAGGGCGCAGACCTTTTGGTTCCTTTTGGGGCGTCTGCCAAAAGGGACTCGCCGTAAGGGCGAAACCTTTAGTTCATCTAGACACATGTAATGGATATGTACTCAAAGCTTCTAATTGGCCAGCGTACATATCCATTCGATGTATAACGACTTTCTACGGGTTTCGCCCTTACGGCGAGGCACTTTTGTCAAACAGCCACAAAAGTACCCAAAAAGGCCTTGCCCCTGCGTACGGC
>NZ_WIWC01000195.1 GCF_009600315.1 Pseudomonas helleri
TGGATCTTCGAATCAAATTCGTCGCCTTGGCTTTAGCCGAGGGTGCCAACATCACAGCTTTGTGCGAGGACTTTAATATTGGTCGCACAACTGCCTACAAGTGGCTGAAGCGCTACAAAAGTGAGGGTAGCGACGGGATGAATAATCAATCTCGCCGCCCCCATACCTCGCCCAATCGAACCGCACTCGAACCTGAGGGCCAGATACTTGCGCTTAATATCGAGCACACTGGCTGGGGGG
>NZ_WIWC01000019.1 GCF_009600315.1 Pseudomonas helleri
CCGATCGCGGCTGGCTCGGCGTCCTGCCTCGCCACCCCCATAACAGCACCTGCGTTCAGCCTCCTGTGAGGGGCCTCGGAGTTGGTTTCACTATTTAGGTGGCGGCAGTGACATTCTTTAAAAGCTAAAAGCTAAAAGCTAAAAGCTAAAAGCTAAAAGCCAGCCTACTTTCCAGCTGTTGTCATCAGCGTCTGGACGTACTGCAAGTCGTCCAGCGTATCGACATCCAGCACAGTACCCCTATCACCCAACGTCAACATAAGCACCTGATCATCGGCACGATGAGCCTCAACAATACGTGCCGCGCCCCGATCCCCGGAAAGCTGCACCAGCTCATCAAAACACCCCACACCGAAACCCACCGGATGGCCCTTTTGCTGGTTCCAGGTGGGCACCACAACGAGCGCCGAACCAAGTCCCTCGGCGACGGCGCGCAAACTCATGGCGCTAATCAAAGGCAGGTCGCCGGGCAGGATCAGCCAGCCGCCCGCGTTGGGCGTGGCCCGCACACCCGCGGCGATGGAATCGCCCATGCCGTCGCCATCGGCCTCTCTCACCACGTGCCACGGCAAACCGGACAGTTCAGCCGCGCGAATGACATGATCGAGCACGGTGAGTCCGCACAGCGGCGTCTGTAACTTGTTCAATGCGCCCCCCGAAGCGATGAACCGCGTTGAGCGGCCCGCAGCAAGGATAAGGACGACAGGCGAAGGCGGCGTGATCATAGTGAGGCCTTGGTGATGAGTGTTTGAAGTGCTCAGGCTTGACGCTGGGCCATTGGATCAACCCGCGCCTGCCAGTGTCTCGCACAGTGTCACGAGTTGCAGTTTCAGCAGATTACCCGCATGGCTGAGCCCCTGCTGGCCATAAAGCGCCAAAAAAACACCTTGAATATCAGGCAGGCCACTGTCCGCCTCCAGCACTTTATGCTGCGCATGGATGACCCGCCTTGGCAGCAAGCTGATCCCCAGCCCGGCGGCCACGGCAGCACAGACGCTGGCCAAACTGGCACTCGAATAACTGATGCGCCAGTTCCAGCCGCCCATTTCCAGGTGATGAAGCATTTCATTGCGGTACAACCCGTCTACGGGGAAGGCCACCAGTGGCAAAGGTTCACGGCCCAAAGCCGGGGTCGCGCGGCTGTCCACCCAACACATGCGCTCAGGCCAGCACCCAAGGCAATCTGTGCCCGGGCCCATCTGTTTGACCAGCAGCAGGTCGAATTCGCCCTGACGGTAAAGGCGTATCAACTCCGGGCCCAAACCGCTGGTGACTTCCAGTCGCACACCCGGATGCTCCAGACCGAACTGCGAAAGAATCGGCATCAGCCGCTCCGCCGCAAAGTCTTCAGGCACACCCAGACGCAGCACGCCCTCACTTTTCAAATTGGACAGTACATCGCGGGCTTCTTCCTGAAGCGCCAGAATGCGCCGCGCATATGCCTGCAAGCGTTCGCCCTCGGGCGTAGGCATGACCCGCCGCTGTTCGCGGTCCAGCAATTTGCACCCAAGGCTGTCTTCCAATCGCCGTATTTGCTGGCTGACGGTGGATTGGGTGAGGTGCAAACGTTGCGCCGCACGGGTGAAATTGGCGCAGTCCACCACCGCGATAAAGCTGCGTAGCAGGATAGGATCAAACATCGTTACCGCCATTCACAACGCCACTGAAAGGCATGTTTATATTTAATTTCAGAATGCTTGTAGCGCTGACCATACTGTCTTTTCATGGCGTTGATAAGAGGGGAAGGACCATGGCAGGTATTACCGGTAAAAAGGCAGTGCTGGCGGCCGCAGTGTTGATGGCCGGGGCGGTGATGGCCAGCGACGCGCCATTGCTGACGGCTGTGAAAGACGGTGAGCTGGGCAGGGTGCAGCAACTGATCACTGAGGGTGCCGACCTCGACGTGCGCACACTGGATGGCAGCAGTGCGCTGCTGCTGGCCACCCGCGACAACCAGATTGATATCGCTCAGGCATTGATCGAAGCCGGTGCCAACGTGAATCAGAAGAACCTGATTCACGACAGTCCTTACCTGTTGGCGGGTGCCAGCGGGCGCAATGAAATTCTTCAACTGGCTCTGGCCCACGGGGCCGATCTCAAGAGTACCAACCGCTATGGCGGCACCGCGTTGATCCCGGCCTGTGAGCGCGGTCATGTTGAAACGGTGCGCTTGTTGATTGCCGCCGGGGTTGATCTGAATCATGTCAATCGACTGGGATGGACCTGTTTGATGGAGGCCATCGTGCTGTCGGACGGAGGGCCAGCTCATCAGCAGATCGTCAGCCAATTGATCGACGCCGGGGCCGATCTGAACCTGCCCGACAGCAACGGCATGAGCCCGTTGCAACAGGCGCAAAAACGCGGTCAGAGCGAGATCGCACTGATGCTGCGCAACGCTGGCGCCCACTGATTGATGACAGGAGGTTGTATGCACAACGATGAGTATTACTTGAACCGGGCCGTGCAATTGGCGGCCAACAACGTGGCGCAAGGCGGACGGCCCTTTGGCGCGGTGCTGGTGAAAAACGATCAAATTCTGGTGGAGGCAATCAACAGCATTCATCTCACCCAGGACCCGACCGCGCACGCTGAATTGCTGGCGATTCGCAGTGCCAGCCAGCAACTGGGGGCGCGTCTGGACGGCTGTGTGATTTACGCCAGTGGCCATCCGTGCCCCATGTGTTTAAGCGCGATGCACTTGTGCGGTGTTTCACGGGTGGTGTATGGCGCCAGTAATGAGCAGGGCGAACCCTACGGGTTGTCTACCGCCGCGATTTACCAACAGATGGCGCTGCCCGTGGGCGAACAGGCGTTGCCTGTAATCCACCTTGAGCAGCCGGCCATGGCAGACATTTATCGCGACTGGCAGGCGCGTCATGGGGCGCGCTGAAAACCCTGCACGGGTGCTTGCCAGTTGGGCTTTGCTGGTGGTGGTGGGGCTTAACTTGCGCCCCATTCTCAGTTCGATCAGTCCATTGCTGGTGCAGATTCGTGCTGAAACCGGCATGAGTTATCAAGCCAGTGCCTGGCTCACCAGCTTGCCCGTGGTCTGCATGGGGCTGGTGGCCTTGTTCGGAGTGCGCCTGCAAGCCCGTTTGGGCGACCGTAAAGGCGTGGCTCTAGGCTTGTCGATGATTCTGGGGGCCTGTCTGTGGCGGTTTTATGGTCAGCAGGGGCAGACCCTGGTGGCGACAGCCTTGCTCGGCGGGGCCGGTGTTGCGCTGATTCAAGTCCTGGTGCCAGCCTTGGTCAAGCAGCAGTTCCCGCACCGCGTGGCATTGGCTTTGGGCGTTTACAGTGCGTCATTGATGGCCGGCGGTGGACTGGCCGCGCTGATCAGCCCTGTGGTAGCGGGGCATTTCAATCACTGGCAGAGCGGTTTGGGAATCTGGCTGATTCCGGCGGCGGTGGCGCTGCTGATGTGGTGGCGGTTTCCCTTTACCGGCACCGCCACTGACGGCCTCGTCACCCCCGCTGACCACGCGCCGATCCGCCCGTTGCGCAGCCGACGGGCCTGGTTGCTGGCGTTGTATTTTGGTCTGGTTAACGCGGGTTACATGAGCATGGTGGCCTGGCTGCCCGCCTATTATGTGCAAATGGACTGGAGTGCCACTCGCAGCGGTTCGATTCTGGCGTTCATGACGATTTTTCAGGTCATCGCTGCGCTGTTGATGCCAGCCATTGCCCACCGCAGCACTGACAGGCGCCCGCTACTGGCGCTCAGCCTTGGCGCACAGGCAATAGGTTATGTCGGGTTGGTGATGTGGCCGCTCGCTGCGCCGCACGTGTGGGTGGCACTGATCGGTTTCGGTTTGGGCGCCTGTTTTGCCCTGAGTCTGATTCTTATCCTCGATCATTGCCGCAAGCCGCGTGATGCCGCGCAGCTTGCAGGCTTCGTCCAAGGCGTCGGTTTTCTGGTCAATGCGCTGTCGCCGTGGATGACCGGGTGGCTTCGGGAACTGACAGGCAGCTTTGTTCTGGCCTGGTGGGTGTTGACCGCCGCAGTGGTGGCGATGCTGGTGCTAACCCGTATCTTCAGCCCGGCCAGCAACAGCGTTTCACTCATGGGCGTCGAGGCGCGCACTACTGCATCGGTTTGATCAGTTGCAGTTGCTGGCGGTAATCATCCGTCACCTGCCGCGCCTGACTGTTGCTGGTCACTACGCGCGGAGTGATCAGCACGATCAGCTCCGTACGCTTCTTGCTTTTGCTGGTGGTGCCGAATAACCAGCGCAAGCCTGGAATGCGCCCCAGGTACGGCACCGTTGACGCGGTGTCGCTGTTGTCCTGCTTGATCAGCCCCCCGAGCAATACCGTCTGGCCGCTTTGCACCGCCACCTGGGTGGACACCGAGCGGGTGGAAATACGCGGGTTGCCGTTGTTGTCCGATCCGGTACTGGTGTTGGCGTCACTGACCTGCTGCTTGATGTCCATGTACACAAGGCCACCCGGATTGATGCGCGGCATGACATCCAGAATGACCCCGGTCTGCACATACTCAACGCTGCTCAGGGTGGTGTCCGAGACGTTGGTGTTGACCGTGGTCTGACTGATGGGAATATTGTCGCCGACCTGAATCTGCGCCTGCTGGTTGTTCATGACCACCAGCGACGGTGCCGACAGCACTTGCGTGCGGCCGTTGGTTTCCAGCGCATGCAGTGCCACTTGCAGGTTGCTGCTGACGAAGGAGTAGAACAACGAGTCCGCTGCCCCCAGCCCCGCACCGCCACCGCCCAGCGCGCCCTGACTGCCGGATGCATTGGCCACAGTGGTGCTGGCGGAGTTGCCGGCCAGACGCCCCAGATACCATTGCACCCCCAGGTCCAGCTCGCCACTGAGGTTAACCTCAAGAATCCGCGTTTCGATCTGCACCTGCATCGGCGCATTGTCCAGTCGCTTGACCGCCGCTTCGATCTCGGCCCATTGCGCAGGGCGTGTGCGGATCAGCAACTGGTTGCTGCTGACCTGCGCCGTGATGCGCGTGCTGTTATCCAGCCGCTGGCTGGCGCCCGATTCGCTACCCGCCGTCTCAAGGCTGGTGCCTTCCATGCCACCGGCGTTATCGTCGACCACTTCACCTTCGGTGTCTTCTTCGGTCTGTTGCAGACCGCCCTGGCTGTCGTGACTGGCGTTCAGGCCCATGCCACTGGTGCTGCTGGCGCCGCCCGAGAGAGAGGACAGTGAGCGGGTGCGCAAGCCGGGCGCCACCTTGGCTGCGCTCTCGTCCTTGATTTGCCCGTTGCCGTAGATCTGGCGCAGGTACTTGGCCAAATCTGCAGCTTTCATGTTGCGCACGTCGTAGACGTACATCTGCGGCTCATTGCCGCCGCCCTCATCAATGGTATGAATCCAGTCCCCAACTTCGCTCAGGTAGCGCGGTTGCGATGAGATGGCCACCACCGAGTTAGTGCGTTCAATGGGCAGAAAACGCACCATGCCCGCCAACGGCATGCCGCTGTCAGGCCCGAAGATTTTTTGTAATTGCGGCATCAGTTCGCCCACGCTGGCCCGTTGCAAGCCGTACAAGCCAATGGACATGCCCTTAAGCCAGTCCACATCGAAAGTGTCGATGGTGTCCTGATAGTTGGCCAGCTCATCGGGCGTGCCCGCGAGGCTGAGCACGTTGCGCGCCGGATCGACCAACAAGAAGGCGTTATCACGGGCGAACGGCTTGAGCAGCTTTTGCATCTCGGTGGCCGAGATGTAGTGCAGTGGAAACAGCCGCGCGGACAGGCCATTGGAAGGTTTCGCCACCGGCATCTCGGGCACCAGTTTGCCGGCCACCGCTTGATTGGCGGGCAGGATCACGTAGCGCCCGCCCTGACGGATCATCGCGTTGTCGGTCCATGACAGCAGGGTTTCCAGAATCGACAGTGCCTGTTGCTTGTTCACCGGCTTGGAGGTCGAAAAGCTGACTTCGCCTTTGACGCCCTGATTGATGCTGTAGTTTTCGTGCAGCAAATCCCCCATCACGCTGTTGATCACCGCTTCAATGGGCTGATTGGTGAAGTTGAACACGATGTCGCCGCTATCCTCGGCGGGGCTGTTCGCGGCGGCCCTGATGGGCGTCGAGGCAGGCGGACGGACAAATGTCTGGTTACCGGTTTTGATCTGCTGGCGCGGTGAGGCTTTGACGCTCGCGCCGTTCGGCGGCGGCAGTTGATCAGGTTCGCTCAAGGGCGCGCGCTGCGACCCGGTGCCCTGGAGTGCTTCCTGCATCAGCGCCGGGTCGTTTTCAAAATGCTCCGGTGTGGTGGCGCAACCGGCCAGTGCGACGGCGGTGGCCAGGCATAGCAGTGGGCTGCGCAAACGGGGAAACTCAAGGTAGCGATTGTTCATGGTGTGGGTACGTCTGGAAGGGTAATTAGGGGCGCTTTCGAGGGGGGCGGAAGGCGTAGCAGGGGCAAGCGCAGTTCACGCGTCTGGCCCTGATGACTGAAGGTGGCGTGTTGTGGCGTGGCGCCGGTTAGCGTCCAGCCGTTATCGAGCGTGCTGCCGACGGCCAGTTTCAGGGTGTGTTGGTCCGGCATGCGCAGCAGTACCCACTGCGCAGGCCCGGTGATGATCACGCCGCTGAGGCGGATCCCGTCGAGCGATGCCTGGCCTTTTCCTGCCACTCGATCGGCTTTGCGCTGCGGGCTGAACATTGACTGTTGCCAGGTCAGCTCCAGTGCTTGCGACGACAAGGCCTTCAAGACCTGGGGAGGCTTGGCGGGTGCTGCTTCACGCGGCGCGCCAGCGGGTAACCAGTCCACGGTCTGGCCAGCGCCCATCAGCAGGCTGATGGCCGTTGCGGTGAGCAGGGCCGTAGTGGCCAGTAGGGTCAGCGTAAGGCGGTTGAACTTCATGCTTCAGGCTTCCCGGTCTTGACGGCTGGCCGTGCGGGGTGTGCCGTTGCCTGTTGCAGATAACCGCGCAGCAACAAGTGCACCTGCAAGCGCCCGGCGCCGCCGGTGGCGGGGGTCGATGTGGCGCGACGCAGGCTCAGGTTATCGATGAACAGAAAGGGTTGGCCGTATTCAAAGTCGTGCAGCAGGTTGGCCAACGGTTGCAGGGCGCATTCCAGGGTCAGACTGACTTTAACCTGACGATACGGCTCGGTGCTGTCGTGCTCCGGGGTGATCGGCATGCGCTGTGTGACCTGACAGCCCGGCCCTTGATTGGCGTGTGCCTTTACCAGATCCAGGCTGCGTTGCATCAGGTCGGCGGCGACCGCACTGGGGTCTTCGCCGGGCAGCAGGCTGGTGCGGCTGGCCGGGTCGCCGCGCGCAGCCTGCAACTGCTGTTGCAGGCTGGCCCGTTGTTGCACTATCCCGGCATAGCGTTGCTGTTGCGCACGCAGTGCGTCGGCCTGTTCCTCAAGGTCAATCAGCGGATTGAGGAACCAGCTTTGTACCAGCAGCCACCAGCCGAGCCAAAGCAACAGGGCCAGCACGATCAAGGCTGCGCCACGGCGTTCTCGGGGGGTTAATTCACGGCGCATCGGCGGCCTCCTTGCGCAGTTGCGCGCGCAGGGAAAATCGCTCTTTGCCGGTGTCGGCATCGGGCTGGATGATGCCCTGGAACTGCGCGTCACTCAGGGTCTTGCAGTCCTTCATGCGGGTAATCAGCGCACTGGCCTTGGCGCTCTGCCCGGAAAGGGAGACGCCACCGCCGTCGGCGATTTCCAGTTGTTCGACCCAGGTGTCGGCGCCGAGGCAGCCGGTGAGGTCCACCAGCACGCTGGACAGGGTGGGCTGCCCGGCTTTGAGGCGGGCCAGGTACTGTGCAGCGCCCTGGCTGTTGATCAATTCACGGCGCAGGTTTTGTACGGCCTGCACCTGTACGCGCTGTTCATCAACGTGCTGCTGCATGGCTTCGACCATGCGCGTGCGGGCATTCAGCCACAGCGCCATGCAGCTGATCAGCAGGGCGCAGCACGCCAGCACCAGATAGCGCGGCCATCGCGAATGTCGCTGGCGCGCTGGTTTTTGCTCGGCGGGCAGCAGGTCGACACCCAGTCGACGGCCCTGTTCATCACGTCCATCGATGCCATGCAGCACCAGACCTTGTGCCGTGCAGGCTTCGAGCAGCGGTTGCAGGCGCTCGCGCAGGATTGCCACCAGCAGCACCTGCGCCAGCGCACCTTGTTTGCCGGTTACCCGTGCAACGTACTGCAACTGATCGCGGGGGTAGGGCGTGTATTTGTCGAGTTCGAAGCCGATTACTGTGTGCACGTCGCGCAAGGCCGCGGTGGGCAGCAACAGCGTTTGAGTGAGCAATTGGTCGGCAGGAAGCAGCAGAATCAAACGCTCGTCGTTGTGCTGCTCGCAAGCCCCGGTCAGCGGCCAGTCGATCAGCCGTTCATGGGCCTGCTTGAACACACGCGCGCGCACGGCGGCGGGCAGCAGGGCGCGTAATTCATTCAGCCATGCCTGCCATAACTGTCTTGCACGGCTGTCGCGCCATTGGCCATGCAGTTGGGCCTGAAGCGGGGCGAGCCGCTTTGAAAGTAAGTGCTTCATTCTTGCCAGCGCAGGACCCGGTAAGGCCTCACACCCTCCTTCGATGGGTTCAGTAACAGGGTGACGCTGAGCGTCTTGCTAAAGCCGCCGGGCAATGTGGCCCGGCTTTGTAGGGTGATAACCGAGCCTGCATCCTTGGTGTTACCTGCGCCGTGAGGCAGGTTCAGGGCACTGCGTAGCCACGCCGAGCCCAACTTCGAGTCCGGTGTGGGCAGTCCGCTCCACAGGGTCAGGTGTTGACTGGCGCACGTGTAGCGGCGCTGATCCATGCCGGGCAGTTCGCGCACTTCTTCTATCGTGCGCAGCGGCGCGCGGTCGTTGCCCCTACGCTGGGTCAGCGCTTGTGCCAATGTTCGCGATTGCTCGGGCGAACCGCCGCAGGCCTTGATCAGCCGGGCGAACGAATCGACGGGGGCGGCGTTGATGTCCAGTTTTCCCGCTTCGCTGGTCAGGCTGACCGCCAACGATGCTTCGTCAAATTGCAGCTTGTGCGGCTGGCCGTCTGCGTTCCAGCGCCGTTGCGGATCGCGGTCCAGTTGCGCCATGACTGCCAGACCGATGCCCGCTTCGGCCGCCAGCAATGTCTGGGTCTGTTGGCGCTGCCACAGGGCTTGCCGATTTTGCAGATGCACCCAGCCCACCAGTCCGGCCAGCAAGGTGCTCAACAGCGCCAGCACCCACAGCACCAACAGCAGCGCGATACCGCGTTGGCGCTTCATAAAGTTCGAGCCTCTGACGACAGATCGAGACGCAGGTCGATACTTTGCAGCGGCCAAGGCACTGGTCCAGTTAGGTGTGCATCAATTCGCACACTGACGGGCAAGCGCGTAGGCCAGGGCCAATGGTCCAGCCAGTCGGTGGCCTCGCCTTTGGGCGAGATGCCGCGATAGCTGAATTGCACGCTCTCTACCTGATGCAGCAGCACCTGCGGTTCTTGCGCCGGTTGCAACGTCTGATCGCGCAGGCGTTCCAGCATGACCTGCAAGCGTGGACCCGCCAGCGTCACGCTGTAGCGATACAAACCGCCGCCCAGATGGGCCGCAAGCGGCGCGTAAAAATGCACGCTGTGTGGCTCGCCGACGAATACCGGCGACTGCGTAACGCCGGATGCTGCGGCTGCCAGCGGCAAGCTCTGGCCGAGCGCGCCGCGCAGAAAGTTCTGCGTAGAGCGCACTTCGTCCAGCCGCGTGCTGTAGCGCTCGGCCTTGGCCATTGCCCGATTGGCACCGCTGATGGCCCCCGCAATCAGGGTCAGCAAAATGCCCAGCAGGCTCAACACCACCAGCACTTCGAGCAAGGTGAAGCCTTGCACTGCACGTTTCATGGCACAGCCTCTGAACCTGCGCTGCGCACTTGCAACGTGCTGTAGTGCGCCTGTCGGCTGCCGTCACTGAGGGCAAGGTCGAGCCGCCAGACCGAGAGCGCGGCATTGCCAGCCGGTAGCGCACTGACGTTCAAGCGCCAGGTCACCCCCGACCAGCGCCCCTCTGTGACGCCCGCCTGCAAGCGGCCCACGTTGGCTTCGGCCATCAGAGAGCGTGCGGTGAGGCTAAGCCGATCGCTGCGTTGGGCCTGTTGCAGGGCGCGGGCGCTGTGTCCGAACGCGGCCACCAGCACACTGCTGCACACCGCCAGCACGGCGAGGGCGGCGAGCATCTCCAGCAAGGTAAAACCACGCTGGCCCTTCACTTGAGCATGCGCAGCTGAACGCTGCCCGTGAGCCAGTTGACATCGATACGCCACTTTTTGGCCTCACGTGTCAGCAACAGATTGCCGCCGCTTGAGCCGCCATCGGGGTAAAACTCAAACGCCGAACCTAGCCCTTCAGCGGTGTGCAATTGCATCTGCATGTCCGCGGGTAACTGCCGAGCTTTTTGCTGTGGCGCCTGAAAAAGTCCGTTGTTCAAATCGAAGCGGGTCTGTGCCGGTTGCCCCGTGACGATCGCCTGTACCCGTGCCGCACGCAGTGCTTGCACCACCTCGACCAAGGCGCGGCGTTCATGGGCGCTGTGCAAACCTTTGCCCACACCAATGCCCACCAGCCCGATGCTGATGCCGATCAAGGCGATCACCACCAGCAGCTCGAACAGGGTGAAGCCGCGCGTGCGGGGCAGGGGGCGCATGTTATTCCCAGTTACCCAGGTCGGCTTTGTAACCCTCGCCGCCGGGCTGACCATCCTGACCGAAGAAAATCAGGTCAAAGCTGCCGTGCTCACCGGGGTAGCGGTAGCCGAACGGATGGCCAAACGGGTCCTTGAGATCGCTCGGTTTGGCGTACGGCCCGGCCCAGCCGCTGCTATTGGCGGGTTTGGTGACCAGCTGCTGCAAGTTGGCCGGCGGTGTGCCCACATCCAGCCCGTAGCTTTCGACTTTCATGCCCAGGCTGGCCAACTGCGCCTTGCCGGCGCCGTATTTGCCTTTGTCGACGTTACCGCCGACCTGACGCACCACGATGGTGGCCACGATGCCCAGCAGCACGATCACGGCGAGCATTTCCAGCAGGGTGAATCCGCCCTGGCGACGGCGTTGGGCGGGTTTGAATCGAGTCATAGGGATTTCCTCAAATATTACTGGTCAGGCTCATCAGCGGCAGCATGATGGCCAGCATGATCACCGCCACCATGACGGCCATGATCACGGTCAGACTGGGTACGAGGGCGGCGAGCATGCGGTCGATGCCACGCTTGGCCTCGACATCGAAAACGTCAGCCACCTTGAGCAACATGCTGTCGAGGTTGCCGGCCTGTTCACCGACCTCGATCATTTGCAACGCCAACTCAGGCAACAAGGGATGTTCGCCAAAGGCTTGCGCGAGGGTGCCGCCGCCCTTGACCCATTCGGTGGCGTGCTCGACCTGAGCGCGCAGTGCGTGGTTGCCGCACACCTGACGCACAATGCTCATGGCCTGCAGCAGGGGCACGCCATTGTTAAGCAGCGTCCCCAGCGTGCGGGCCAGTCGGGCGGCCTCGATGCGTTGCAATAACGGGCCGATGACTTTCAGGGTCAGCACGCGGCGGTCGTGTCGTTGACGTCGTTGCGGGTCACGTCGCAGCACCGCAACGCCCCAGATCGACGCCACAAGGGCGCCGAGGATGAGCAGCCCGTAAGCGCTCAAAAACTCACCGAGCCACAGAATGGTATGGGTGATCAGCGGGATGGGCACCCCCAGATCGCGAAAAATCGGTACGAATTGCGGCACCACGTAGGCCAGCAGCAACGCCAGCGAGCCGAGCACGCCAACCACCAGAAAAATCGGGTAAATCAGCGCATTGATCACTTCACCGCGCAGTTTCTGGCTGCGTTCCAGATAGTCGCTGAGCTGACGCAGGGTATTCTCCAGCGAACCACCGGCTTCACCGGCGCGAACCATGCTGATGTAGAGGCTGGAAAACTGCCCGTGTTCTTCTTCCAGCGCCTGGCTCAAGGGCTTGCCCGCCTTGACCTGCTCGCGCACGCGCTCCAGCAGGGCTTGACGCTTGGCCTCGTGGTTTTGTCGCAGCAGCGTGCCCAGCGCCCGCTCCAGCGGCTGGCCAGCACCGATCAGCGTGGCCAACTGCTGGGTAAAACTGACCAGCGCCGCACCGTTGAGGGCACTGCGCCGCATGACGATGCCCGGTCCGCTACTGGCACTGGCGTTCAGGCTGAGCAGTAACAGCCCGCGCTTTTGCAGGGTGGCCGCCGCTGCGTTTTGATCAACGGCTTGCAGCGTGCCGTTTTGCGCAACGCCGTCAGCGTCCAGTGCGCGGTATTTGAAATGCGCCATGATCAATCGCCACGCGTCACGCGCAGCACCTCTTCAAGTGATGTGACACCGGCCACGGCCTGACGCAACCCTTCTTCGTAGAGCGTGCGCAATCCACCGCGACGGGCGGCCTGTTCGAGGGTGGAGGCATCGGCCTGGCGCATCAGCAGGCTGCGCAGCTCTTCATTCATCACCAGCAACTCAGTGATCGCACTGCGCCCGTGGTAGCCGCCGTTGGCCTGATCGCTGGCCGGTTGATAAAGCATGATCGGACGCTGATCGGTAAAACGCTCCAACCCATGGGCAGCCACCAGTTCTGCGGGCGCTTCAAAGGCGATGCGCGTCGCGGGATCAAGCCTGCGCACCAGCCGCTGGGCCAGAATGCCTTTGACCGTCGACGCAATCA
This sequence comes from Pseudomonas helleri, assembly GCF_009600315.1. GTDB lineage: Bacteria > Pseudomonadota > Gammaproteobacteria > Pseudomonadales > Pseudomonadaceae > Aquipseudomonas > Aquipseudomonas helleri_A. The sequence continues at coordinate 12,653 of NZ_WIWC01000019.1, forward strand.
GGTAGCTTTCGACGCCCATGTCGAGCAGACGCGTGATACTCGCTGCCGCGCTGTTGGTGTGCAGGGTGGACAGCACAAGGTGGCCGGTGAGGGACGACTGAATGGCGATGCGGCAGGTTTCAAGATCGCGCATTTCGCCGATCATGATCACGTCCGGGTCCTGACGCACGATGGAGCGCAGCGCCCCGGCGAAGTCGAGGCCGATGGAAGGCTTGACCTGAATCTGGTTGATGCCTTCAAGCTGATACTCCACCGGGTCTTCGACCGTAATGATCTTGCGTTCGGCGGTATTGAGCCGTGACAGCGCGGTGTACAGGGTGGTGGTCTTGCCCGAGCCGGTGGGGCCGGTGACCAGCAGAATGCCGTGGGGGTTTTCCAGCACGTCGAGAAAGTTCTGCAAGCGCTCGCCGTCCATGCCCAGAGCGGGAAAGTCGAAGCTGACGGTCTGCCGGTCGAGCAGGCGCATCACCACGGATTCGCCGAAGCTGGTGGGCACCGTACTGACCCTCAGGTCCAGCTCCTTGCCTTGTATGCGCAACATGATTCGACCGTCCTGAGGCAAGCGGCGCTCGGCAATGTCCAGCCGGGCCAGAATTTTCAGGCGCGAAATAATCGCTGCCGAAGAGCTGGAGGGCGGCGCCTCGGATTCGTGCAGCACACCGTCCACGCGGTAACGCACTTTGAGCTGGTTTTCGAAAGGCTCAATGTGAATATCGGAGGCGCGCTGTTCAACGGCGCGTTGCAAGATCAGGTTGACCAGGCGGATCACCGGCGCTTCCGAGGCCAGGTCCTTGAGGTGTTCGATGTCATCTTCGGTGCCGCTGTGATCGTCCATCGTCTCGATCAGTGAGCCCATCGCCGAGCGGCCCTGGCCGTAGAAACGCTCGATCAGCACGTCCACGTCGCTGGCCAGCCCGACCGACACATACACCGGGATCTGGCAGGCATAGCGCACGGCTTGCAGCGCATAGGCGTTGCCGGGGTTGGCCGCCAGCACATGCACGCCGTCGGCATGGATACCGATGGGCAGCACTCGGTGGTGACGCATAAAACGTTCACTCAGGCTTGGCAGTGCATCGCCGGGCAGCGTCACGGCGTCTGCCAACAACATCGGTGCGCCAAGGGTCGCGGCCCATGCCCGCGCGACATCCAGTTCGGACACCAACCCCAAGCGTGTCAGCAGTTCAGTCAATGAACTGACTGCGGATTCTTGTGCAAGTCGGCGTGCCCGATCCAGATCGCCGGTCTTGAGTCCTGCATGGGCCAATAACCAGGCACACAAGGCGTCGGCCGAGTGCTCACTCAGGTGTTCGAGGTGGACAGGATTCAAAAATTTGGGCACGAAGTGACTTCAATTAACGACGAATAACAAGGGACTAAATCATGGCCCTTGTTATTCGTGGGTCATTATTAAGGGCGAGTAACGTTAGTTGTTGCGGGTGTCGGATTTAGCTGTTGGGCGGCCGCGTTTGTTTTCGTCCGCTTTAACTTGTTTGTGTACTTTTTTGTCGATTTTTACTGTGTGGGTTTGAGTCATCACGGTGGAGTCAGGTGCGGCAGATACTGTATCCGTCGTATTTGACTCGGCGGCCAGCGCCGTAGTGGCCATTGCGAATGTCATGGCAGCAACAGCACCAAGTAGTGGCAATTTCATATTAAACATCTCCATGTGGGCAATAGTGTTGAAATGATGGCGCGCTACTGGGGGAGGGCACAGTCTAGGCCTTTTACTGCTTGAGTGCCCGTGTTTAGGGGTTTTCACACGTCATCTCTAAATTTTGCTAAACCTACAGACATGTTGGTTTAGCAAGAGTTCAGCACTTGTATCTAAAAATTTCAATATTTTACTAAATGTGTATTTTTGTTTGACTTCAACTAAAAACAATTGCGTTAATTTAAATGGAGTGAGGGTTTGCCTCGCTATTAACTGGCACTGTGCCAGTAACTTTGTTTTTATTTAGTCTGTCGCCCAAGTTCATTGCTTGCAGGTGCGTCATTTTTCTTTGTCCGCTGTTTCAATTTGAAACCTCGGTATAGGTGAAGTATTGCCTTGAATAAAAGGTTTTGGCGTGTCAACTGCGACATTTGCGCGCGGCTATATATGGAGCGTTATACAGATGCGAACCCGTAGAATTTTAGGTGCTCATTCGGCACTGGCGCTGTTGAGTCTGGCAATCGGTCATGCCAACGCGGCGTCCACCACGACTCAAGAGCAATTGGCCGCCAAGGAAGTGCGTGCCGACAAGGCTGCCGAAAAAACCCTGGCCAAGATGACCCAGGAAGAGAAGCTGGCCTACATCGGCGGGATTGGTGGTTGGGACGTTAAACCGCTGACGCAATACGGCGTTCCACAGATTCATGGTGCCGACGGCGGCGCCGGTATTCGTTACACCAGCGAAGGCAACGACTCGGGTGTGGTGTATCCCTCCGGGCAGAACCTGGCGGCCACCTTCAACCCGCGCCGCGCCATCGATTTTGGCCGCGCGCTGGGTTATGACACCGCCACCGGCGGCTATCAGTTCGTGACCGGGCCGGGCATGAACCTCTATCGCATGCCGTGGAGCGGTCGAGCGTTCGAATACCTCTCCGGTGAAGACCCGTTCCTGGGGGCCAGCCTTGGCCCTGCGGTGATCAACGGTATCCAGCAGCGCCGTGTCTGGGCTGAAGCCAAGCACTACGCGGCCAACGATCAGGAAACCAACCGTTTCATCCTCAATCAGATCATGCCTGAGCGTGTGCTGCGTGAGATGACCCTGCCGCCTTTTGAGTCGGCCACCAAGAACAGCACCGTGGCCATGATGATGTGTGCCTTCCAGAAGGTGAACGGCGAGTACGCGTGCGAAAGCAAACACCTGATCGCCCAGATCCTGAAAAAGGAATGGGGTTACAAAGGTCTGGTACAAAGCGACTACAACGCCATCGTCAACGGTCTGCCAGCGGCGCAGGCGGGTTCCGACCTGGACATGATGGGCGGCCAAATGAACAGCTCGGTGCTCAAGCCGTACCTGGACAGCGGCGAGCTGGACATGGCGACCATTGACGACAAGGTTCGCCGCATCTTCAAGAACATCTACCTGTACCAGTTCGACAAGTTTGCACCGCTGACCACCCACAACATGAACAGCGCCACCAGCAACAAGGTTGCGCTGAACATCGCCCGTGAAGGCATCGTGCTGCTCAAGAACCAGAACGACGTATTGCCGCTGGACAAAGCCAAGGTCAAGCGCATCGCCGTAGTGGGCGATCTGGCCAAGTACGCGCCGCCTACCGGTTTCGGCAGTGCCCATGTTGACGCGACCCGTTACATCAGTGAACTGAGCGGTTTGCAGCAAATGGCCCCCGGCGCCAAGGTCGAGTTCCTCGACGGCCTGTCACTGGACCCGACTGCATCGAACTGGACCACCCGCGACAGCAAGGGCAACGCCATTGCCGGGATGAAAACCGAGTTCTTTGCCAACGCCAACTGGTCCGGTGACCCGACGGCGACGCGCATCGACAACCACGTCAACATGGACTGGTCCACTGACGATCTGCCGAGCAACGGCGACACGGCCAACACCTCCATTCGCTGGAGCGGCCAGATGACGCCGGTCACCAGTGGCGAGCAGGTGTTCAAAGTGCGCGCTGACGGTGCTGTGCGTGTGTGGGTTAACGGTGAAAAGATCATCGACAACGGCGATGGCGAGAACATCACCAACAAGAGCATCCCGCCGACCATTCCTGTGTCGGGCAAGATCACACTGCAAGCCGGCAAGTCTTATGACGTGAAGCTTGAGTACTCGCGCCGCGACGGTTACCTGTCCACCATGGGCGGCCTGGTAGGCGTGCAAATGGCCTGGGCGTCGCTGGCTGCGCCACAAGACCTGTCCCAATACGACGCGGTCGTGGTTGCCGTGGGCAACAGCAATGAATACGAAGGTGAGGGTTTCGACCACAGCTTCGACTTGCCTGAGTACCAGAACGATCTGATCCGCAACATTGCCAAGGCCAACCCTAATACCATCGTCACCATGCACGGCGGTACGGGTTTGAAAATGAGCGACTGGATCGATCAGGTCCCGGCGGCGCTGCATGCGTTCTACCCGGGTCAGAACGGCGGTCAGGCACTGGCCGAGATTCTCTTCGGCAAGGTCAACCCGTCGGGCAAGCTGCCGATCAGTATCGAGCGCAACATCGAAGACAACCCGTTGTACGCGGACTTCCCGAACTTCGACAACACCCGCACCCTGAAGGAAATCAGCTACAAGAACGACCTGACCATGCTCGGCTATCGTGGTTACGACAAAACCGGCACCAAGCCTTTGTTCGCCTTCGGTCACGGCCTGTCGTACACCCACTTCACCTACAACAACATCTCGGTGACGCCGGGTGTTGCGGTGGGCAATACGCCGATCAAGGTGTCCTTCGACCTGACCAACAGCGGCCAGCGCGCCGGTTCCGAAGTGGCCGAGCTGTATGTCGGTCAGCAGAGCCCGACTGTCGAGCGTGCGGTTAAAGAGCTCAAGGGCTACAAGAAGGTCTTCCTGCAGCCGGGTGAAACCCGTCACGTTACCATCGAACTCAATGACCGTTCGTTGGCTTACTACGACGAGAAGAGCAAGCAATGGGTCGTTGATGCCGACACCTTCAACATCAGCCTGGGCGCAGCCTCGGACGATATTCGTCTGAAAGCCAAGCTGGTCAACTCGTTCCGTCAGGAACTGTCGACCACCACCAGCAACCCGTTGCCACGTTCGGCGTTGAACTCGGTCAAGGTCACGCTGCCGGCGATCACCACCGGCGGTGTTTTCGACCAGAGCGAAAACGTCAATGACAACAACGGTAATGCCGATTACGAAGGCAACGCTGCTTACTGATCGGAGTGGGCGCAGGGGCGGGGCAGGGCGTTAAAGCCCAGCCCCGGTCTTTATTACCAATGAAGCGACTAAAAGCCCCGGAATAGGCATATTCCGGGGCTTTACGCTTTAATCTCCCGTTTGACCTGAGCCATAAAGCTTTCAAAGCGCGAGATCAGGTCGACTTTTTCCGGAAACCTCAGCCATTGCAACTGCAGGCCGTCCATCATGGCCAGCACGTGGGTAATGGTTGCATCCAGGTCCACATCCCCGCGCACCTCGCCAGCCGCCACCAGATGGTCGAGGCGGGCGCGCATCCGTCCATGAATGGTCTGGTAGCGCGACTGATACCACTCCCAGGCCGGATGGCTGTCCACCAGGCTCTCGGCATTCAGAATACTGAACGCCCGAATCACCCCCGGCGCTGTCGCGTTCGAACGATTGATCTGTTGCAACCCTTCAATAAAGCCATCGAGCGTCGGCTCAGTCTGCACCGCGTCGGAGGCTCTCTGGTTGATTTCGTCGCGCCGGGTCAGCACGGCCATCAGCAGCGAGACTTTGTTGGGGAAATGATGAAGCACACCCGCAACCGAGATACCGACGTGCTCGGCAATCCCGGCAATCGACGCCCCGGCATACCCCTTGATAGAGAACATGCCCAGCGCGGCATCGAGCAGTTCTTCGCGGCGTTTCTCGCCTTTGGGCGCCCGGCGGGTTCGGGGGGTGGTGTCTGGTGTAGGTTCTGGCATAAGTGTTCCTGGCGCATCCCTTCGGTTCAGGTCTTGCTGCGATTCGAGCAGGGGGCACAGTGTATAGGCGTGCGGCCCCATAACCTCGACAGGTCACTTGTGTAACGGTGCAACCGATTTAAATCAAGCGAAAATGGACAGTCCCAAGCGTTGAGTCGGGCAGGTTAAAGCCCTCGCACAGTATTTTTGCGTGACATCCACATCAGCAATATCAGCATGCCTGCTGGGCAAAGTGTCACTGCCAACAGGCCAATACTCAGGTTCGATTGCTCTGAAATGATCCCTACCAACCACGGAATCAGGCTACAGCCGGCGTTGCCAAAGGCCGTGAGCACCGCGAACATGGTTGCGCCGCCTTGTGGATAGGCGTCAGCAGTAATGGCGAGCATCGTCGGCCACAGGCAACTACCGGATACACCTGCACCGATAGCGGCGGCTAATGCGATAGCCGGGGTAGGTGCAAGGCTGATGACAACAAACAGGACAATAGTGACGACGCAACAGCCCATCATCAAGGGGATAGCCGGTATTCGTTCATGTAGCATGGCCGCTGCAATGCGGCCGATGGCCATACCGATGGAAAAGCCGGCCAAGGCAAGACCTCCTGCCTCTTTCGAGTAACCAAGACCTTGTTCGGCATAGGTCGGCAGCCACTGCGACAAGCCCATTTCGGTGGCTCCACCTAGAAAGATAGCGATCAGGCAAGCGATGAAATAAGGCTGTTTAAAAAGGGTTGGCATTGATTCTCGCTGCCTGTCTTCGTGAATCAAGGCCGGCAAAGGCAGTCGTAGAAAAATGACAAAGGTCACAATCGGCGCAACCATCAAACCCAGTGCAACCATGCGCCATGAGATGTCCCATTTCAGGGCGACGCTTGCCAGCAGTAACGCGCTGACAGCCCCGATACAGAAAAATGAATGCAGCCAGTTCATGGCAGCACTTCGACGCTCGGGCTGTAGCGCTGCAACGAGAGGGCTGAGAATCATATCCAGCACCCCTGCACCAAAGCCCATCAGCGCGACCGCGAATAGCAGCAGGGTGTAGGACGGAGCAACAGCTACAGCACCCAACCCCACCGTTGTGGTCGCGAGGCCAAAGAAAATAAACACTCTGGCCTCATACCGATCTGCCAAAGGTCCGGTAGCTAAAATGGCAATGATGAAACTGAGAAACATGATCGCAGGTATTCGCCCTAGTTGCTCCGTTGTCAGTCCTGCAGAAGCACCGAAGGTTTGGCTAAACGTAGTCAGATAAACGGGTAAAAAATTGAGCGCCATGGCCAGACACATCATGGCGCCATAACACGCATAAAGCGCATGGCGGTGTTGGTTGGATGAAATCGTCATTACTGATGCGGCTCTTGAGATTAAAAACGAGAAGAGGTGTGCTCTTTCCAGAGGCATTCGGTCCACTCGATTTCAGAAAAGTGCGCGGCAAAAGAAGAGTCTCCAGGGCTACTGGCAAAGAACCCGAATTGGATACTCTCTTTTGCATGGAACATATGAAACATACGCATCATGTCAAAGTTGATACCGTCTACAGAGTTTTCGAGTAAAAAGTCACTGCCCCGCCGACTCAAGCGGTAATACATGCGTTGTGTCAGTCGATCAAAGTTGGCCATGGACCAGTCAGAAAAACCATTGTTGGTGATGACAGAGAATAGCTGTTGGAAGCCATTGCTTTGATATTCAATGCCGCTTTTCATCCAGTTATTTTCGTCCAGATAAATGAAGAGCCCGCACTGATCAAAAAAGACGTTTGATTCAAAACACACCTTGGCTTTTAGTGTCCAGAATTGATTTTCACTGAACAGCACAGCAGCAGGCGCGTTATGGTACTCAAGGCCGTAGTAAGTACCTCGCCAGAAATCAGTGTCCGGCGAAGTGTGAATAACAACTTCGCCCTGCGTGACAGTCGAGTATTCGGGGGGATTGATCCAGGTCAAGGCGGACGTAGTGAATGGTTTCATTGTGGTAGGTTCTCGGCAAACCATTGCCTGATGTCATCAAGATTATTAAAGCAAAGGTCTGCAGCACTTAAATCTTGCTGGCCTGAGTTGGGATTGATCAGGCCGATGCAAAACATACCGGCTGCCTTTGCAGCTGTAACGCCATGATGGGAATCCTCAATGACCACGCACGAGTGAGGGTCAACACCTGAATATTCGGCAGCTAACAGGAAAATCTCAGGATGAGGCTTGCTCTGTTTGACATCATCACCGCAGATCACATGATCAAAACAGGGGCGTAATGACGTTTCACGCAAAATAATATTTACAAGGTCACTGGAAGAGGATGAAGCGACGGCACACGTAATTTCAGCTGTATTTAATGTGTTCAGTAGCGAGTGCACACCGGGCATACTCGGCGGCGGTTCAGATCGCATGGCGAGCAATAGTTGCTGAAAGTGCTGAGCGACAAGAACGTCTACTGGTTCGCAGAGCCCGAATTCCTTTTTGATGGAGGCCCACATAGAGCGTTGCGTGGTACCGACAAAACGCGATAACTCATATTTATCAAGTTTTACTCCATGGCGTTCAAAAGACAGGGTCTCTTGAGTCATATAAAACGGTTCGCTATCAATCAGGACCCCGTCCATGTCGAAAATGACGGCGTTGATGGCCATCATTAGTGCACGCTCTGTAAAGCAGGGTGGCGTGTAAAGTGCAGTAAATTGTAATTGGTGCGGGCTTCGAAGTTGTGCAGATTAAAGGACTTTGTCATTTCAATGTCTTCATAGCCTTCGCCATCAGTGAGTGTGGTCGTCGCCGAGCCGCCGATGATAATAGGCAGTTGCATAAGGATGATTTCATCCACCAGATTGAGATTAAACATGTGCCAGTTTAAATGGCCGCCACCTTCGACCATGATATGTTTGATTCCACGTGACTCCAACACTGGAAACAACAGGTTGAAATCGACGCTCTCGGTGCCGGCGAACAGCACCTCTTTTCCGGATGTGCGGATCTGCTCAATCATCTGGTGGTCACGCGACTGTTCAGTGGTCACGATAATGGTGTCCCCCGGAGAGCTTAAAATTTTTGCAGAGGAGGGGAAATCTAACGTCGTGGTCGGGATGATCCTAACAGGGTTGCCTCCAGCGCCGTAACGATTGGATAATTGAGGGTCATCTGTGATGATGGTATTTCGCCCTACCATGATGGCGTCTACTTCACCGCGAAATTTATGAATGAAACTCATGTCTTCATCATTGAACCGAGTGAACAGCCCTTTACTGGAACCGCCATTGCCAAGGGTCAATTTCCCATCAATTGAAATTTGGCTAAATACAGTGATTTTCACAGTGAATCCTTTATTAAGTCGAGGGTTATAGATAATGGGGGTTGGGTGTAAATACACTCTTTACGGCAGGCGTGCAGGGGTTGTTGAGTAATTCGTCGAAGGCATGTGAATAGTCTTCAAGAGAGTAGCGGTGTGTCACAAGTTTCCCCAGTTCCGGAAGTCTGCGCGCAATATCCAGTGCCCGAGGGAAGTGCTGATTATATTCACCAGCAGCAATGATGCTGATGGCGTTGACGAGAAAGTGTTTGACGGGGAGCGGGTATTGATAGTTTCCGTTGAACCCGAACAGAATTATTCTGCCGCCTCGGCGTACAGCGAGAGCGGCTGTCTCAAGTTGATTTCCAACCGTATCGATGACCGCATCTATTGTTTCCGAAGTGCTGAGGCGCGTCGCAAGCTCATCAGGGTGGATAATGTCCAAGCCCAGTGATCGGCCAAACGCAATGCGTGAGGTGTTTGAATCAGTCGTCAGGGTAATGACGCCAACAGAGCGAAGTATCAATTGTGCAACCAGGCTCATGGGGCCTGAGCCCAGGATTAATACGCGCTCTCCTGATGTGAGTGACGCTTGATCAATATTGTTTAAAATGCAGGCAATGGGTTCAATCAGTACGCCAGTTTCCCAACTTATATTATCTGGCAATGCATGCACGAAACGTTCGTGGGTAATGAAACGCTGTGCAAAGGTTCCGTCTTTGTTGACCCCAGCAATAGCCAATCCATTGTTATGTTGGCCATGACACAAATGAGTTTTAGCTGAGCGACAGGGCTCACAGTTAGCGCAGTACTCATTAGGATCAATCACAACCCGCATACCAGGTTGCAGACTTGTTACATGCTTGCCGACATTGATGATGATACCTACGGCTTCGTGACCTCTGATGACACCTATGTGTCCCTCTTCACGTCCTGTGAGGACAGCGAGGTCGGTTCCACAAATGCCGGAGAGCACAATGGCTATTTCAACATGCCCAGCAACAAGTTCATCTACAGGTTCGTGATTTATCAGGCCAAGGCGTTGCGTGTCAATCAAGCTGATTGCTTTCATACACTATTAATCGCTTCGATATTCTGGCAATACAATTCACCCTCTAAAACGCAAGATGGCAGTGAGTGTATGGCGAGTAAGTTGTAATGGATTTTTTTGTTGATTTGGAGGTGGCGATTATGCGCAGACTTTTCGAAGGGGGGGAGTTCGAATAGGTTTCAAAAGGATTCGCTTTCGGTTGCTATTAATTTGATATAAAGCGAGGAGGGATTGCAGAATGTTCTGGGCGGAAATGTTGTTTTAATGATATTCAACTTGAGTGTGTTATACGTTTTCTAATATCCAGTCATGGTTTTGTCGTAAAGGCCTCATGGCTCAGGCTAATGAACATCGTCGCAAAAAATGTTGTTAACTTATCGAAGCGAGCAATGAATACCGCTTGCCATCGTGGCCTCATGGCATTAATGGCGGCGGCTTCTATTCGAGTCAAAGATAGGGATTTTCTTACAGAATTGAGTGTGTAAGCTCTCTTCGCACGATCTCTGCTCCCGCACTTAGCGCCTGTAACTTGCCTCTTGCGACCTGACGAGGAAGAGGTGCCATGCCACAGTTGGTGCAGGGATACAGTTTGTCGGCATCCACGAACTGAAGGGCTTGTCGCAGGGTCTGGGCAACTTGCTCGGGTGTTTCAATAATGTGAGAGGCCACATCAATCGCCCCCACCATCACTTTTTTACCGCGAATCAGTTCCATGAGTTCCATGGGCACATGAGAGTTGTGACATTCCAGTGAAATGATGTCGATGCTGGATTTTTGCAGCTTGGGGAATGCTTCTTCATATTGCCGCCACTCTGAACCCAATGTCTTTTTCCAGTCGGTATTGGCCTTGATGCCATAGCCATAGCAAATATGCACCGCCGTTTCACATTTCAGGCCTTCAATGGCCCTTTCTAACGTCGCCACCCCCCAGTCATTAACTTCATCGAAGAACACATTAAAGGCGGGTTCGTCGAACTGGATAATGTCCACCCCGGCAGCCTCTAATTCATGGGCTTCCTGATTGAGAATTTTGGCGAACTCCCAGGCCAGTTTTTCGCGACTTTTATAATGCACGTCATGCAGGGTGTCGATCATGGTCATGGGCCCAGGCAGCGCCCATTTGATCGGCTGGTGAGTGAGTTGCCGTAAAAATTTGGCGTCTTCAACAAACACCGGCTTTTGCCGGGTCACGGCACCTACCACCGTGGGTACGCTGGCGTCATAACGATCACGAATTCGGACGGTCTCACGCTTTTCAAAATCTACGCCGCTGAGGTGTTCAATAAAGGTGGTGACGAAGTGTTGGCGAGTCTGTTCACCGTCACTGACAATATCGATGCCCGCTTGTTGTTGTTCTTGCAAGGCCAAACGCAGCGCATCCTGTTTGCCCTCAACCAACGTTTCATCGTGCAGTTTCCAAGGCGACCACAATGTTTCGGGTTCAGCAAGCCAGGAAGGTTTCGGCAAGCTGCCAGCGGTCGAAGTGGGCAGTAATTTTTTCATGAAAGTTAGCCTTGTAGGTCGTATCAGTCAAAGGGCGTAATGAGAGGACCACTGCTCCAGCAGGGCGTGGTGGGGTTTGATGAAGTGTTCTTCCACGAACTTGCCCTGTTCAATGGCCAGCTGGCTACGTTCTTCTCGATCATAAACAATTCGAGTCAGTGAATAATCGGGGTGCTTCAAACTCGGTTGGTAGGACTTACCTGCGGCGGAATTGGCATTGTAAATTTCTGCACGGTAGATCTTCTGGAAGGTGTCCATCGTGCTGATGGTGCTGATAAGTTCCAGTGCCGTGTAATCTTTCAACAAATCGCCGGAGAAATAAAACGCCAAGGGCGCGACACTCTGCGGGGGCATGAAGTAGCGAACGGTTAACCCCATTTTTTGAAGTAGTCATCCGTCAAGGAATGTTCGTCTTGCTGATATTCGACACCCAGAATGGGGTGCTGGTTTTCTGTCTGATGGTAAGTTTTGTTGCTTGAAACACTCAGGCAGATAACGGGCGGCTTATTGAAGTTGTCGGTGTAACTGCTTGAGTTTACGAAGCACTTGAACAACTGCCCATGCAGATCACCAAAGGTGTCGGGCAAACTGAATTCGGCGCGGTCTTTGTTGTGCGCTTGCAACAGCACGCTGAAATCATAATCGCGCACATAAGAGGAAAAGTTATTCCCGGCAATGCCGTCGATACGCGCTTGGGTAGTGTGGTCAATAATCTGTGTTTTTAAAATTTCAATCAGGGGTATTGCAGTCCCATTGGCGGACGATTCGATGTTCATCTCGGCAGAAATAATGTCGAGTTCAACGCAATAGCGATCGCCGGTGGGGTTGTCCCAATGGGCCAGCGCATTAAAACGGTTGTTAATCATCCTGAGGGTATTGCGCAGGTTCTCCTGACGACTCTGACCGCGGGCCAAGTTAGCAAAATTAGTGGTCGTGCGAGTGTTTTCTGCCGGGTGATAATTTTCGTCGAAACGAATGCGCTTTATCGTAAAGGTAAAGGGGTTGTTCATAATAATAAGGCTCACTCAGTTGTCTTGAGAGTGTTGATTGAGGCGTAGTTTAGGCTGGGCTATTGCGGGGAATACAATGAATTGATTTCACTAAATCGTTAGGGCTGTTCATGATCAGCCATGGCGGGAAATGATCCTCAAGACTTAGCTTTCAGTATGCTTAAAAAGCATGGAGGCTTTAACAATTGAGCATTAGACGGCATTGCTCCTCAACTTTAGGCTTCGCCCCATGACTAGCTGCGCCTTGCACGCTCGTCACTTTCACATAATCGAGGAATGGGCGATGTCGGAGCGCAGTGGTGGCCAGCTGGTCGTTGATCAACTGACTAAAGAGGGTGTGCAGACCGTATTCTGCGTACCGGGTGAAAGTTACCTGCAAGTACTGGACGCGCTGCATGACTCGCCGATCCAGTTGGTGGTGTGTCGTCACGAAGGTGGCGCCGGTTACATGGCTGATGCTCACGCCCGGATCACCAACAGCACTGGCGTGTTCATGGTGACGCGCGGGCCCGGTGCCGCCAACGCTATGGTCGCGATCCATACGGCCTGGCAAGACAGCGTGCCGCTGGTGCTGTTTGTCGGGCTTATTCCGCGCGCAGAAACCTACCGCGAATCCTTTCAGGAGTTCGACCTCAAGGGCTGGTTCAGTGAGACCAGCAAAGCGGTGTTTCAGATCGAACACGCCGAGCGAATTCCGGAGATAGTGTCCCGGGCCTTTGCTCTGGCTCGCACCGGCCGCCCCGGCCCGGTGGTGATTGGCCTGCCTGAAGACATGCTGCGTGATCAGGTGCAGGCACAGGCCGTGGAGCCTGTCCGCACGCTGCCCAGCGTGCCCGGCGAACAAGCCCTCGGGCACCTTCAAGCGCTGCTGGCGACAGCGAGCTATCCGCTGGTGATTCTCGGGGGTGGCGGCTGGACGCCCGAGGCCGCCCGACAACTACAGCAATGGGCGGAGCGCTTTGAGCTGCCGGTTGCGGTTGATTTCAATTGCATGGACTTGATCGACCACCGCTCGCCTTGTTTTGTCGGTGCGCTGGGCTACGGTCGGTCGCAAACTCTGGCGGATGCGCTGCGTGACGCTGATCTGGTGATCGGCATTGGCTCGCCGTTGGGCGACATCGTCACCGACAGTTGGACACTGCTGCCCCTGCACGGCCATGCCGCGACCATGTTGACGGTATTGCCCGACACCGATTGTCTGGGGGCCATGCACCCTCAAGCGCTGCACATCATTGCCGACATGCCCGCCATTGCCGAAGCCTTGCTGACGTTATCGCCGGCGGCGCCCGTGGCCTGGGGCCTGCGTACGCGAGCGTTGCGCGAGGCAGCTGAGCGCTTTCGCCAACCGCCGGAGCTGGGCGGCGAAATCGATCTGAATGTGATTTTCGAGTACCTGCGCCGTGCGCTGCCCGAGGACACGATTGGCACTTGGGGCGCGGGTAATCACGCCGGGTGGGCAGGCCGTTATTTGCGTTTCAACGGTTACCCCTCGCACCTGGCCCCACGCAACGGCTCGATGGGCTATGGCATACCCGCTGCCGTGGCTGCAGCCCTTGCGTGGCCGCAGCGCCAGGTGGTGTCGGTGGCAGGCGATGGTTGTTTCATGATGAACGGTCAGGAGCTGGCCGTGGCCCGAGGTTTGGGCGTCAAACCCTTGATCATCGTGCTGAACAACAGCATGTACGGGACGATTCGCACCCATCAGGAAATGCATCATCCGCACCGAATAAGTGGGACTGATCTGGCCAACCCGGACTTTGCCGCCTATGCCCGTGCCTTCGGTGGTCACGGAGAAACGGTGCTCAAAACCGAAGAATTTGCTGCGGCGCTGGATCGGGCCTTGTCCAGTGACACCTTCAGCCTGATCGAAATTCGCGTGCCGCAGGCGCTGCTGGGCCCGGATTTGCGCATGAGTGATTTGCATCGCTGAAGCATTGCGGCTGTACCCGGGTGCGGCTGCTTTGAAACACTCCAAGCCATGCTTTTAGGGTATCGAAAGCCAAACAAATCAGCATTGGACGGCATGGTTAGGTGAATTTAACCTCGGCTCACATCCAGTTACCGATGGAATGAACATGAAAACAACAACAATAAATGCCCTTGAACACGACATCATCGCCATGGTCGAGGGGCAGCGCGAGCGGGCCATTAGCCTACTTGGCGAACTGGTTTCCCACGCGTCGTTGCTGGGTGAAGAACACTCGGCGCAGGCGCTGGTGCAACGGGTCTTCAGCGAAGAGTTGGGGCTTGAAGTGCAAGCGCTGACCATCGACGAAGCCTTGATCAAGGATCATCCGGGTTACTCGCCATCGCTGGTGTCCTATGACGGCCGGGTCAATATGATCGGTATCCATCAACCTGAGGTTGAGCAGGGCAAGTCGATTATTTTCAACGGCCATATTGATGTGGTGCCGGTGGGCGACGAGCGTCTGTGGACGCGGCCGCCGTTCGAGGCGTGGGTCAAAGGCGACAAACTTTACGGACGCGGTGCCTCGGATATGAAAGCCGGTATCGTCAGCTACATCATGGCGTTCAAGGCTTTGAAGCAGCTGGGTTATGAACCGGCCGCCAAGGTCATTTTGCAATCGGTGATCGAAGAAGAATGCACTGGCAATGGTGCGCTGGCCTGCCTTGTTGCCGGGCACACCGCCGATGCGGCCATCATCACCGAACCCACCGCAGGTTTGATGACCTGCCAGATGGGCGTGTTGTGGTTGTCGTTGCACATCAGCGGCAAACCGGCCCATGCGGCCATGGCCACGCAAGGCAGCAGTGCGGTTGATGTGGCTCTGGACTTGTTTGCCGGGCTTAAAACCCTGGAGAGCGAGTGGAACGAGCCCGGCAATCGTCACCCGTGCTACAGCCATCATCCGAAGCCGATCAACTTTAATCTGGGCAAGATTCAGGGCGGGGAGTGGACGTCATCGGTGCCGTCGATGTGTCGGCTGGATATCCGGATCGGCTTTTACCCTGAAAAAACCGTGGCGCAAATCAAAGCTGAAGTCGAAGCCCGGCTCCAAGCCCTGTTTGACGCGCACCCGGCGCATGCCTCGACACATTACGAGGTCATCTATGGCGGGTTCCAGGCCCAGGGCTGCGAAATCGACATGAACCAGCCCGTGATTACTTCACTGCAACAAACCTATGCCGACGTGACGGGTGAAGCCTTGCCGCTGGTGACGTTTGAAGGCGCCACCGATGCGCGTTTTTTCAATCTTTACGGCGGTATTCCGGCAACCTGCTATGGCCCGGTGGGTGGCTCCATTCACGGCATTGACGAGTGGGTGTCGATCAACAGCATGATGGATGTCACCAAGGTACTGGCCGTCTTTATGGCGCGCTGGTGCGGTCTGAACCGAAGCGTCTCCGACTAAAAAAGCGTCAGCGTTATCCTTTCTGCCTGCCATCACAAAAACTATAAGGCGCCAGTTATGACTCTCGTACGTTCGGCCATTGCGATGGTCGGTCCCCTTGCGGCTGCACTTTTTTTGACGCCAACGTTCGTGCAAGCGAAGGCGCCGGGCTTTATCGAAGACAGCTCACTGACGCTCAATACGCGTCAGTGGTACTCCCACGAAATCGGGCGCAAGAACACCTACTTTACCGCGCAGACCGCTGAGGGGCCGCGCAAGGTGCGTGATCGCACAGCTTGGGTGCAGGGGTTAAAGCTCGATTATGTGTCCGGGTTTACCCAGGGCATGGTGGGTGTCGGTCTCGACCTGTCGGCCTACGCCGCCGTTGCGCTGGAGCGCAGCAAACTGGCAACAGCCGGTGGCAGTAACCGGGTGTTGGTGAACAAAGACGGGGACGTGGTGGGTGACTGGAGCAAGATTGGCGTGGCCGCACTGAAATTCAAACTCTCCGAAAGCGTCGTTAAAGTCGGCCGGCAGCAGGTCAGAACGCCGGTGATGGGCTATTCCGACACCCGTACGTTGCCGGCATCCTTCGACGGCATCTCGCTGGACAGTCATGAGGTCGAAGGCCTGACCATCAAGGCCGGGCGCTTTGACAAGGCGTCGCCGCGCACCGGAGCGGGCACACAGGACCTGACCCCCAGTTTCGGCACACGGCTGGTCGCCAGTGACTGGATCGCTTACGCCGGGGCGGATTACCTGGCCAAAACGGGCTGGCGTGCCAGCGGCTATGTCTCGCGCTTCGAGGACATCTGGGATCGCCAGTACGTGGGCCTTGGTCAGACGTTTATCGGTCTGTCGATGAGCACCGATGTGCAATTGGACGTGTACAACACGCAATCCAGTGGTCGCCAACTGGCCGGTCGCATCGACCAGCAAGCTTACGGTTTGAGCATTACACCGACTTATAAAAACCACACCCTCAAGTTCGGTTTTCAGCAAATCAAGGGCGACGAGTACTTCGATTACGTCGGCGAATCGAATGCAATCACGCTGCCCAATACCATGCTCTCGTATTACAACGGGCCTAATGAGCGTTCGTTTCAGGTCAATTACATCAATGACTTTACGGCCTATGGCGTGCCGGGCTTCAAGACCATTCTTTGGTACATCAAAGGCTGGGGCATTGATGGCAGTCACTATGAGGGTGGCCCCAACGGCATCTACGGCTCTGTGCTCAAGCAACAGGATGAAAGTCACTATGAGGTCGGCACCTTCGTCAGTTATGTGGTGCAGTCCGGGCGCCTCAAAGGCGCGAACCTGCTCAGTGGCTACGCCTGGCATCGGGCCAGCGAAAACCAGATTGAAGGCAACCTCGAAGAGTTTCGATTGATCGTGAACATGCCGTTCAAGATTTTCTGACCGTCCCCTCTCATAACCGCCAAGTACATCGGAGTGTCCATGAAATCCACCCCCCTCACCGTGACTTCAAGCAACGAGCCCGCGGCGGCCCCGGTCAGCCTTGATGCCGCGCAAACCCGCAAGATTGTATTGGCTGCCTACATCGGTACGGCGCTGGAGTGGTACGACTTTTTCCTGTTTGGCACCGTGGCGGCCATCGTTTTTGCGCCCTTGTTTTTTCCGGGCGACGTACCGGCCATGTCGATCATGGGCGCGTTCCTCAGTTTCGGCGTCGGCTTTGCAGCGAGGCCGCTGGGGGCTGTGGTATTCGGTCACATCGGCGACAAGTACGGGCGGCGTAGTGCTTTGGTCATCACGGTGATGATGATGGGACTGGCCACCACCCTGATCGGTTTTCTGCCCACCTATGCCACCGCCGGTGTGGTTGCTCCCATCCTGCTGACCATTTTGCGTGCCGTACAAGGCATTGCGGCAGGCGGGGAGTGGGGCGGGGCGACGTTACTCGCGATCGAGTATGCACCGCCCAAAAAGCGCGGCCTGTACGCCGCCATCGTGCAATTGGGTTCACCCACGGGCACGTTGTTGTCCTCGGGGGCTGTGGCGCTGGCCGCCTCCCTGCCGGGGAATGCGTTTCTGGAATGGGCCTGGCGCGTGCCGTTCGTGATCTCCATCGTGCTGGTGGGCGTGGCCCTTTGGTTGCGCTGGAAAGTCGAAGAAACCCCTACGTTCCAGCAACTGGCCAGCGAAAACAAAACCGAAAAAATGCCGGTGCTGGAACTGTTTCGCCAGGTGCCGGGGCGGTTGCTGCTGGGGATTGCCACGTACCTGTATTGCAATGCCGGGTTCTTCATCATCACCGCGTTCATGATCAGCTACGTGACCCGCACGCTGAAATTACCCGGCCATGTGATCCTCACTGCCCTGACCTGCGGAGCGATCATGCAGATGGTCACGCTGGTGGTGTCGGGCAAGCTGGCGGACCGCATCGGGTCGACGCAAACGGTGATCATCGGCTATGTCATCACTCTGCTGCTGGCGTTCCCCATGTTCTGGCTGGTGGACACCCGCGAACCGATGTACATCAACCTGGCAATGGTGCTGGGGCTGGGTTTGGCAACTGTGGCCTATGCGCCCATCGGTAACGTGCTGACGCGCTTGTTTCCACCGCATCTGCACTACAGCGGCCTGGGTTTGTCGGCCAACCTGTCAGGCTTGATCGCAGGCTTCATGCCCGCGTTGGCCACCTGGTTTTTGATGCTGTCCGATGGTCAGTCATGGGGCCCGGCGCTGCTCTTGAGCCTTATCGCCGCGATTTCTTTGATCGCCACGCTGGCCACCTTGTACGTCACACGGCATCAGCCTGACTGAGTTTTCCTCAGGGAGGTGGCCGCCAGGACACTTCCTTTTTTTTAACACGCCGGGTGGGCCTGCCGTTAACCGGGGCGGGTCCACGGTGCCTGTTCGTTAAAGAGCGTTCTTATGACATTCATTCCGTCGATGGCGGGACTGGGGGGCAAGTCGAAATGACTGAACACACAACGGTGACCCGCCGCACCTTGCTGCGTTGGATCGGCCAAACCGCCGGTGCTGCGGCGATGTATCAGGCCATGACGGCCTTAAGCGTGGCCGGTGAGTCGACCTGGCGCGGTGAATTCGCGCTGGGTCAGGCGCCCAAAGGCTCGACTGTACTGGTGCTGGGCGCCGGTCTGGCTGGCATGACCGCGGCCTATGAGTTACGCAACGCGGGCTACAAGGTACGCGTGCTGGAATACAACGCCCGGGCCGGGGGCCGCTGCTGGACGATACGCGGCGGTGATCGCTACACCGAATTGGGCGGTGAGGTTCAGGAATGCCAGTTTGACGAGGGGCTGTATTTCAATCCGGGCCCGTGGCGCATTCCTTACCATCACTACGCGCTGCTGGATTACTGCAAAAAATTCGAGGTCAAACTCGAACCTTTCGTTCAGGTCAATCACAACGCCTGGGTACACAACAGCCAGGCCTTCGCCGGCAAGCCACAGCGCTATCGCGAAGTTCAGGCCGACTATCAAGGGCATATCGCCGAGCTGTTGAGCAAGGCGGTCAATCAGGGCGCACTGGATCAGGACGTCACCGCCGAGGATCGACAAAAGCTGCTGGAAAGTTTGCGGGTCTGGGCCGGTCTGGATGCCGACAACCTGTACCGTACATCGCCCGCCACCAGCCTGCGACGTGGTTTCGCCGTGGATGCGGGCGGTGGCCTGATGCCGGCTGCGCAACCTTCCGCGGTCATGGATCGCCAGGCGTTGTTGCACTCGGGCATGTGGCTGTACCTCATGGTGGGGCAATTGCATGAGTTCCAGACCACCTTGTTTCAGCCCGTGGGCGGTATGGACATGATTGCCCGTGCCTTCGCCAAGCAGCTCGACGGTCTGATTGAGTTCAACACCAAAGTCACCCGTATTCAGCAGAGTGATCAGGGCGTCACCGTCACTTGTGAAAACAGCCAGGGCGGGCCATCGCGTCAGGTCAAGGCCGACTGGTGCGTGTGCACGCTGCCGTTGTCGATTCTCAGCCAACTGCCGGTGGAATGCAGCCCGGCGATGCAGGCGGCGATTCGCGCAGTGCCTTACAACGCCTCGGTGAAAATCGGCTTGCAGTTCAAGCGACGCTTTTGGGAACAGGATGAGCAGATTTATGGCGGCGTGAGCTACACCGACTCACCCATGCAGCAAATCGGCTATCCCAATTGCGATTACGGCAGCCGTGGCAAAGGTGTGCTGCTGGGCGGCTATCTGTGGGAAAACAACAACGCTTTTGAGTTCACCGCCATGAGCCCTGCCGAGCGCATCAAAAAAGCCGTGGAGTATGGCGCGCAGGTGCACGCGCAGTACCCGGCAGAATTCGACAACGGCATTGCCGTGGGCTGGCATCGAGTGCCGTGGAGCAACGGCTGTTACGGGGCCTGGACCGAAGCATCGCGAGCTACGCATTACACCTCTCTGTGTCAGATCGACGGGCGTCTGGTGCTGGCGGGTGAGCATGCCTCGCAGCTGCCCGCCTGGCAGGAAGGCGCGGTGCTGTCCGCCCAGGACGCCATCACCCGGCTGCATGCGCACATCGTTGCCCGCCCGGCCGCTGACGTTTGAGGAATTGATCATGAGACGACTGTATCTGGCCGCCAGTGGCCTGCTGTTTTTGACTGGCGTGCAGGCCTATGCCCAAGACCCGCAGGTGTCGGCTCCCGGCCAGCACTTTGAACAGCGCGAGGGCGAACACCTGTTCAAGGCCATTTGCCAGGGCTGTCACATGGCACAGGGGCAGGGTGCCCACGGTGCCGGGGCCTACCCGGCGTTGGCCAATAACCCGCGCCTTTCGGCAGATGCCTACCCGGTTTTTATGGTGGCACAGGGGCAGGGCGGCATGCCGGGGTTCAAAAGCCAGCTGGACGATGAACAGATAGCGGCGGTGGTGACCTATATCCGCACCCACAACGGCAACACGTTTAATCAACCGGTCGATATGGCCACGGTTAAAGCACTGACCGGACGCTGAATGCGTCCGCCATTTGAGGAGAATGTTCCAATGTCACGCCAATTCGTCAATCACGCCCTTGTGGTCAGTCTGTGCATGTTTATGCACGCGCAAGCCCATGCCAGTGAAGTGATACGCCATCCCATTCCCGGTAGCGATTTCCCCGTGGCGCTGGCCATCGAAATTCCGCCCACGGCCACGCTTGTGAATTTCAGCGGAGCTGTGCCTTCGGTGCTCCATGCCGATCAGGACAACACCACCGTCGCTGCCTACGGTGACACGCAGGCGCAAACGCTGAATGTGTTAAACGCCCTTGAGCAATCGCTCAAGCGTCTGGGCTTGAACCTGGGCGACGTGGTGAAAATGCAGGTCTATCTGGTAGGCGATCCGGCAAACGCAGGTAAGATGGATTTCGCCGGATTCATGAAAGGCTACACCCAGTATTTCGGCACGCCAGAACAGCCACTGTTGCCCACACGTTCGGTGTTCCAAGTGGCCGGGTTGGCCAACCCGGGCTTTCTGGTCGAGATCGAAATCACAGCGGTACGCCGTTAAACCACGTAACCCCTTACAGCGCAGCGCTTGAGCCGGGTTTTTGTCAGTCAGGTAAAGGTAAACGCGCCATGAACTTACGCCGTGTCGAATGCTTTCTCGCTGTAGTTGATTTCGGCACGGTGACGGCCGCGGCCCCGCAGTTGCACATGGCCCAACCGGCCTTGAGTCGACAACTGCAAAGCTTTGAAGGCGAACTGGGTTTCAAGCTGTTTGATAATCAGCGCAACCGCCTGCGCCTGACACCAGCCGGGCGCGAACTGGTGCCGCTGGCCCGGCAATTATTGAGCAATGCGCGCTCGGTTAAAGCCGCGGCGCAAAGCTGGTCCAAGGGCCATATCAAACGCCTGCAATTGGGTGCGACCTACGCCACGATCGTCGGCCTGATCGCGCCCTTTATCAGCACCCTCAAAGCGGGCGACCCTTTGATCCTCACTCACGAGTCTTCACATTTTGGCCTGCACGAACTGCTGCACAGCGGCATGGACATGGTGGTGTCGCCCGTGACCCCGGAACACGATTGCGCCACCCTGCAACTAGGCCTGGTGCCGTTGCGCGCCTACGTGCCGGCCACTCACCCGTGGGCGGTGGCGAACAGGGACATGGTAACGCTCGCCGAACTGGCCACCCAGCCGTTGCTGGTGCCCAGTCGCGCAAGCGTGAGCCGTCTCGAACTGGACCTGGCCATGACCCGCGAAGGGCTGCGCTATGCCTCGATTGAGGAGTGCGATCAATCGCCCATTATTCAGGCGTTGGCCGCCAATGGCCGGGGCGTGGGGGTGGTCACTGATTTACCGCGCTATGGGCTGTATGGGGTGTTGATTCAAGCTTCACCGCGTACCCCGGAAGTGAAACTGGGAGTGACCCTGCATGCGGCCTGGGATCGCCAGCATTACAGCACCTTGACCCTTGAGAGCCTGGCGCAGCGGCTCAAGGATTATTTGCATACGACGTATTAGGTGGGCGTTCTGACAAACAGCCATGAACAGGTCAGCACAGTGTATGGGGGGCTAAGGCGTTTGACTCAGCATCGCTCAAAGACCCACCCGCCGATCTTCTGTTGCCCCGTTCAAAAGAGCGAGGGCAATAGCGTCAACATGTCGGTGTTGCCAAGGTTGAAGATGAGTGTTTCTGCTCCATTGATTGAAGGCACCTAACGCAGTACCCGTTTGGATCTGGTAGTTGAGCTGGTCTGCGCCTGAGCTGCTCAATGCTAGGTCCATGGAGTAACGCCAGTACTCGCGAAAGACATGGGCCATGCGCACTTTAGGATTGGATTGTGCGTGTTTGATGTCCTGATAACGGTGTTCTTTTATGAGCTTTTGCAAAAGCTCGTTCCACACCTCTGTCAGGGGCTGCCTGAACACATCACGCTCCAGGCTCGTGCGCTCGCTTGGCGGAATGTCTTCCAGACAATTATGGCGCTGGTAAAGGGTGGTAAGCCACGTCGCCCGGGCGGTGAATAATGACCTGCTGTTAAGTACCTGAATGGTTGAGTCGGTCTCACGCAGGAGGTGGCTCGGTGCGTAGGTCATGTCCCCAATACCGGCTTTTTCCAGCAAGGATTTGACGTTATCCGTGGCACCTGATTCGACGGTGCACTGGTTGATTGAGCCGGTCAGAATAAAGTCCGCCCCTAGCATGAACGCGATGCCAACCGCAGAGGGCGTACCAATACTGCCAGCAAGGCCCAAGGTAATTGCGCCCTGGTACTCAAAGCGTTTTGTCATCACCTGACGCAGCTCCTGGACTGCGGGAAACAGCACGAAGGGGCTGCCGCGCGCATTCATACCGCCTGAATCAGTCTGGACACAAAGGTCGTCACTCATGGGGATATGTTTGGCCATCGCGGCCTCATCGGCAGTGATAGCGCCTTCGTTCAACAAGTCCTGAACCAGATAGTCTGGTGCAGGGCTCATGAAAGCCTGTGCGATCGACAGGTTGGTGACCTTGGCTAAAATCCGATGCGTGCACTGAATAATGGTGGCATTTCGGCGGAGTCCCTTGACGCGGAACAGGACCAGAGCGGCAGTGATTTTATCGAACCAGGAGACTTCCAGATGCTGTACTTGGCACTTCAAAAACAGGCTTACTAACGCTCGATCATTACCGGGCAGCGCGGGGTCAGCCATCAGGTTCAGGCCGTAGGGTTCATTATTTGAAAGAGTGTCTTGAAGGTCTTTTATCGCGTTCTCTACCTCTGCCAAACTCATTCCTGCGGTGCCCAGATAGGCAAGCATGCCTGCATGTGCCATACGGGCGACAAGAGCTGGCGAACTGATGCCGCGTAACATCCCTCCCGCCACATAGGCGTATTTCAAACCATAGCGTTCGCGAAACAGAGCGCTACCCAAGCGTTGAGCCTCTGTGTGCGAATGCTCGGGTGTCATAACCGGCGGGGCGTAGGCGGGTTTGGTGGGCGAGTGTTGTAGGGGCGGTGACGGGGTCGTTCGTTGAATCTCATCAACCAGCTTACTGAGTACATAACTGCCCGCTCGTTCGGGGGTAGCGCCTATTTCTTCATAAGTGAAGTCACCCTGCGCGATCAGGTAACGGATGCTGTCGACCCACAGGACTGGACTCGCCACTTGCCGGGCCAAGAGGGAGACAACCTGACCGCTGAGATAGGGCTGAGCTGTGGCATTGGCAATGACAAGCAGAGAGGGGTCGTTAAACGAGAAAGTGGTTAAAAAATCTGCGAACAGCGCTTGTGCCGGGAGCATATGAGGGGAATGAAATGCAGCACTGACGTTCAAGACGATGCAGTGCACGCCTTGTTTGGATAAGTATTGCTCCGCCGCCAGGATAGAGGGCGTATCACCCGCAATGACCGACTGGGTGGGGGAGTTGAAATTGGCAAGGCTGACGGACTTCAATCCTAGTGCGTTTAGAAGGTTTTGCACCTCGTTGGCCGGCAAACCCAATACAGCCGCCATACTGCCAGCGCCAGTCTGACTCATCAGTTGACCGCGCTTTTGCACCAGGCGTAATCCTGTTTCAAAATCAAAACAACCTGCGGCGAGTAGTGCGGCGAATTCGCCAACGCTATGCCCAACAACTGCCTCGTGCACTAAGTTGGATTCTCGTGCACGATAATAGTGCATTGAACTCACGACAAAGAGTGCGGGTTGTGTGTATTGGGTCAACCGTAATTGGTTATCGGGGTCTTCCAAGCACAGCTTCTTGAGCGAATACCCCAATAAGCTGGAGGCTATATCGTCAAGTTCCGGGAAGTCATTCCACAGTTGTCCGCCCATCCCCTTGTATTGTGTGCCTTGACCGGGGAATAGTAGCGTTTTCATGGCAACCCACCTTCTCAAGCAAACTGATTATTTTAAGTCTGGCGTGCTCTTGAACAATGTAAAGGCCCTGATAGATGGAGTGGTTATATAGCTGTAAAGGAATTGATTATTTATTAAAGTTTTTGTGGGGAATAACGTGCATGCGTTTATTGCATTTGTTCAATTGTGAACAATACTTTTCTTAAGTGA
This sequence comes from Pseudomonas helleri, assembly GCF_009600315.1. Classification (GTDB taxonomy): domain Bacteria; phylum Pseudomonadota; class Gammaproteobacteria; order Pseudomonadales; family Pseudomonadaceae; genus Aquipseudomonas; species Aquipseudomonas helleri_A. Next base: position 37,410 of record NZ_WIWC01000019.1, read on the forward strand.
AGGTTTTCCCCTCATCTACAAAGTTATTGTTTGCCTGCGTTCCCCCCCAGTGACATGGATGCCTGCCTGTATTGGCGCGAAGTAGTTGTGCGCGCAACTGTAATTTAGAGGTGTCCATGAAATGTTTAATCGATGATTTGACCGCCAGTCGCGTGGGTGTTCTGGCCATTGAAGCCATTACTCGAACACCTTTTTTTGGGGCGACTCAGGAAAATGCTCTGTTTGCTTTGGACGACCTTTCCCATGAGCCAACCCAACGTGATCATTTGCATGCATCACTTCTGCTTTTGTGTGAGCGGGGCTATTTGGACATTACTCGCCAAGGGGTGTTCTCGTTCAACGCTCGCACAGCTTCCCTATTCAGGACGACACCGGGTTTGGTTGACGCGTTGGACACTTCTCATGCCTTCGTTCTGCGTCATCCCACGCTGGATGATATTTCTCAACTGATCGAGCTTGACCGGCTCTCTCAGCCTGTAGGGTTGCACACGCCCGAGGAGGAACTCATACGGCGGGTTACAACAACACCGCGCACCACGCTGCTGCTTGATGTCTCGGGTTGTATTGGGGCCGCGCTCTATAGCCAGAGGATTGATGCCATAGAGGCACTACGCGCCACTGATTATGCGGACTGTATTCGTCTGCAGCGTCACGATGGCCAGCATGTGCAATTGCTGGGGCTGTATGTATTGCCTTCAATGCGAGGGCGAGGCTACAGCGATGTATTGATTGACTCGATGCTCTTGTATGCCCGCCTGTTGGGGAGTGTGAAATCGGTGGTGGGGGTGACCCGCTGTGCCGACTATCCTAAGCATCGCCTTGAATTTGCTATGCACGCTTATATTCGTGAACAAAACCCACTCGGTCAATTACTTGATCCCATGCTGCATTTTCATGTTTCACACGGGGCGCGGATACGTGAGGTTTTACCCGGTTTTCGCCCCGGCGATGTTGACAACGAAGGGGCTGGCGTTTTGATCCAATACGAGCTTGAGTTGGCACAACGTACTCAGGCACCAGACATAGTTAATTCATCGCCAAAGCCACAGGTCCAGACCCTTGAGAAGATTGAGCACACGGTCCGCAACCTGCTGCTTGAAGTGATGGGCCCGCAACGGTTTGACGCTTATGGTCCTCATATTCCACTGATGGAAATGGGCCTCACCTCACTTGAGCTCCTGGAGTTGCGCAGACTGTTGAGTGCTGCGTCTGGCCTTGAGCTGGATGCTACATTCTTTTTTTACTGCAACACACCTGGCGCCATCCTGGGTTATTGGGCTGAGCGGCGGGTGACGCCCACCGCCGCTTTGGAAAGCGCTGCGCCAACTACCTCAAATGTTCCCATTGCCATCATCGGCATGGCTTGTCGCTTGCCGGGAGGACTGAACAATCCGCAGCAATTCTGGGATGCGCTATTGGAAGGGCGTGATGTTATAGGTCCAATGCCTGAGGCGCGCCAAGCGCTGCGCCGGGAGGCTGATGGGGATTTTCGTTGGCAGGCTGGTTTCCTCGAGGACGTTGATCGCTTTGATGCGGGATTCTTTCGCATATCGCCCAAGGAAGCCGAGTGGTTAGACCCGCAGCAACGCCTGTTGCTGGAAATGTCGTGGGCGGCGCTTGAAGACGCCAGTATTGCCCCGAACAGCGTCAGAGGGGGCAAGCATGGCGTTTTCATTGGTTTGATGGGCAGTGATTATGCTGCTCTGCTGGGACAGGGCGGATCCGAGGGTATTGAGGCGCAGTTTGCAACGGGTAGCGCGTGCTCGGTGGCGGCGGGGAGACTGGCCTATTTTCTGGACTGGCAAGGCCCGGCTCTGACAGTCGACACCGCGTGCAGCTCATCGTTGGTGGCGGTGCATCTGGCGTGCCGCAGCCTGCAAACAGGTGAATGTGGTCTGGCATTGGCGGCCGGCGCAAATGTGTTGCTTGATGACAAACGCTTTCAGGCATTCGATCGGGCCGCAATGCTCTCGTCCACTGGGCTCTGCCACACCTTTGATGAGCGTGGCGACGGTTATGTCCGCGCCGAAGGGTGTGCAGCACTGGTGCTTAAACGTCTTGTTGATGCGCAAGCGGATGGCGACCGCATTGTGGCTGTGATTCGAGGCAGTGCCATTAATCAAGACGGGAGCAGTGCGAGTCTGACGGCTCCCAATCCCAAGGCCCAGCAAGCGGTAATCGAGGCCGCATTGGCGAGTGCGGATGTTGACGCGCCGTCGATTGACTATCTCGAAGCGCATGGTACGGGAACCCCCTTGGGAGATCCGATAGAAGTCCAGGCGGCCATGCAGGTGCTGAGCTTGAACCGGGCACCGGACAGGCCGCTCCTTATCGGCTCAGTGAAAAGTAACGTAGGGCATCTGGAGGCCGTAGCCGGCATTGTGGGGCTGATTAAAACGGCGCTGTGCCTGCAACATGAACAGATACCCGGACAATTGCATTTTGATCGCCCCAACCCCCACATCCCATGGGACACACTGGCGGTTGAGGTGGTGAAGCAAACCCGGGCATGGCCGCAAGGTGATAAGCGCGCCGGGGTCAGTTCGTTCGGATTCAGCGGTACCAACGCTCACGTTATTGTCGAGGCGTATCCTCAACGTCCCGTTGTTGATGTACCCGTCGATCTGCCGTGTGCCATTATTTTGTCCGCACGTACAGAGGCGCAACTGGTCTCACGGGCACAACAGTTATGCCGTTTTCTTGAACAGCAAGATGTTGAATTAAACGCCCTGGCTTATACGTTGCAAACCGGCCGTGACGCGATGCCAGCCCGGTTGGGCTTTATGGCACGCTCAGTCGTTGAAGTCAGGGCGATATTGAGCGGCTGGCTTGGCACAGGTCACATGCCGCAGGGGGGCTTCCTCGGGTTGGCATCAGGCGCTGGCAGACCGGCCGCACCCTTCGTGGCATATGAAGGGCAATTGTCTGAGCAGCTGATTGAGGACTGGGTCGCCGGTACACAGGTGGACTGGCACCGTTGGTATGGCGCAGAAAAACCTCGACGGTTGAGCATGCCGACGTATCCCTTCGCTGATGAGCGCTATTGGTTGCCCAACATAAGGTCATCTTCAACTGCACTCGCACCGGCCGTTGAACAGTCGCTTCTGCTCACCCCCATCTGGGAACGGGTAGATGAGCACACTGACGGACCTGAGGTGGGCACCTCAAATCATGTGCTGTGGCTGAGTGCTGATCCATCGAGCATCCATTCTGCGCAACGCCCTTCGGCACTTTTTTTTGCTGTCGCCGACACGAGTGCGATGCTGGTTGAGCGCTTGCAGGTAACTCGTGCCTGGGATCATCTGGTGTGGCTGGTACCACCTGAAGAGCCTGAGGCCGCTGTGATGGGGTTTCGGCTCATACAAGCGCTACTGATCCTGGGGTATGCGCATCAAGCGTTGAACCTGACCGTAGTCACCCGCCAGGCTCAGGCCATTGCCCCGGATGAGCCGATAGACCCGTATCACGCGAGCGTGCTAGGGCTTATGGGGTCGTTGGCCAAGGAATATCCTCATTGGCAGGTTCGCTTATTTGATCGGCCTGCTGAGGGTGATGTGCCCTTGCACACGTGGGTTCGTCACTCAGCCGATCCGCAAGGTAATGTGCGGGTATGGCGCAATGAGGGTTGGTACAGGCAGCGTCTGGTGCCTTGTGAGTGGGTGGATGCGCCTGTTTCGATTTACCGCGAGGGGGGTGTTTATGTCGTGGTGGGCGGTGCGGGTGGGCTCGGTGTTGTGCTCAGTGACTACTTGGTCCGTCGCTATCGCGCACAAATGGTCTGGCTAGGCCGGCGGGCCGAAGATGAGCTGATTACCCAACAGCGTACTCGCTTGGCCGCTTACGGTCCGATGCCCTTGTATCTGCAGGCAGATGCCAATGATCTCCAGGCGTTGCGTCGCGCACATGAGGTGGTCCGCGAGCGTTTTGGTGCTGTACACGGTGTGATCCATTCGGTGATGCAATTGGCCGACCGTCCGCTTGCCCAAATGGATGAAGCAACGTTTGTATTGGGGCTGAATGCCAAGATGACGGCGCAAGATCTGGACGCTGTGGTGGGCGCGCAGTCTGTGGATTTTGTGATGTTTTTCTCGTCGATCAACAGCTTCCTTAAAACCGCCAACGCCAGCAATTATTCGGCCGGGTGCTGTTTTGCTGATGCTTGCGCGCATAACTTTCAGCGTCGTGGCTACCCGGTCAAGGTCATGCACTGGGGGCACTGGGGCAATACTGGAGGAGGCTGCTCTCCCGCGTACCGAGCGTATATGGCGCAGATAGGTATGACGTCCACCCAGCCGGGAGAGGCGATGGCCCTGCTGGAGCAATTGTTGGCCGGCCCGTTATCGCGCATGGTGTTTGCCAGGACCTCCAAGGACATCGTGGCCCGGATGTTGGGCATCGCCATTGCGTCTCCCGTCACGCCGATTCAAGGTGCGGCTCTTGGCGAAATTGCCCCCCCGATTAACCTTGAACAGTCCGTGATTGAAGACCTGACTGATCAGGCCTGCCGCTTGCTGAAATTGCCCGCTCACGGCATTAACCCGAGCCTGAACCTGAACACCTACGGTTTCGACTCCATCTTGTTGATGGAGTACGCCCGCCAATTAAGCGATCGCTATGGCTTGACGCTGTCGCCGTCACTGTTTTTCAGCCACACCAATCTGCTGCAATTTGCCGCCTACCTCTTACAGTTTTTTACGCCCGCGATGATCAGCTTTTACTCCCCCGGCGTAGCACCTGAGCCGCTACCATCCCCATCACAGCCTGCCCGTGCGCAGGCGATTGCCCAAGCGCCCCTGGCAGGTGATGACGAGATTGCCATCATTGGCATGAGTGGGCGTTTCGCCGATGCCCGCACCGTGGATGAACTATGGAATATTTTGCGCGACGCACGCTCAGCAGCTCATGATTTCCCCAGCACACGACTCTCAACGGCGGATGCATTACATCAACGATGGCTGGCCGCTGCACCGGGGTTGGAAGAGTTTGATCCGCTTTTTTTTGAGATATCCCCGCATGATGCGGCCCTCATCGATCCTCGTCAGCGCTTGTTGTTACAGGAAGCCTGGCGTGCGTTGGAAGATGCGGCTTACGGTGAACACCAGTTACTCAAACACACCATCAGCTTATTTGTGGGGGTAGAAGCAGGGGACTATGGTCGATTGATCGCCGAACGCAATACGCTGACGGCAAATCATGAGGCCATATTGGCCTCTCGCCTGGCCTATGTCTTGAACCTGAGCGGTGGCGCCATCGCCATCAACACGGCGTGTTCTTCCAGTCTGGTGGCGCTGCATCAGGCTTGCCAGAGTTTGAGGACGCGGGAGTGCGATACAGCATTGGTGGCCGGGGTAAACCTGCTGCTCAGTACCCAGCTTTACGACCAGATGGCCGAGGCGGGCATGCTGGCAGAGCAGGGTGTTTGTTACGCCTTCGACCAGCGTGCTATCGGCATGGTGCCCGGCGAAGCGGCAGTGGCGGTGGTCCTCAAACGCCTGTCAGATGCATTGGCCGATGGTGACCCGATTCGGGCCGTGATCGCAGGCAGCGGCATCAACTACGATGGTAAAACCCAAGGCATTACCGCCCCCAGCGGTAAGGCTCAGACCAAGCTGTTACAGACGGTATATGAACGCTACAACGTCAATCCGGATCAGTTGGAGTATGTCGTTACTCACGGCACAGGGACGCCGTTGGGTGATCCGGTTGAGGTCAATGCCCTGTGTGACGCGTTTGCCCCGTTTACCCAACGGCGGCAGTTCTGTGCGCTGACGTCAAACAAGCCCAACGTGGGGCACTCCCTGGCCGCATCGGGTCTGGTGAGTGTGGTTAACCTGGTGCAAGCGCTTGAGCATGAAACAATCCCGCCTAGCGTGCATGCCGAACAGCAGAGCACTTACGTCAATTGGGCGAGCAGTCCGTTTTTCGTTAATACGGCAGCCCGTCCCTGGCCGCAAAGAGAAGGCACCGTACGTCTGGGAGCCGTCAGTGCTTTTGGTATGAGTGGCACCAACGCCCATGTGGTCATTCGGGGGGCTGAGGCGTTGCCCGCAGCAAAAGACTCACCGACGTTTGCTTATGCCTTACTGGTGGTCTCGGCAAAAACCGAAGCCGCGCTGCGGTTGCAGCTCCAAGCCCTGATTGCGGCATTGCAAGCGCGCGAATGGAATCAAGTCGACCTGCAAAAGATGAGTCATACCTTGCAAAGTGGCCGGCATCATTTTGCCTGGCGTTGCTGCGTGGTGATTAAGGCCAAAGACGACGCCGTTAGCCTTTTGCAACGATGCCTTGATGCGGGGCAGGGTTGCGCCAATGGATATGGGCAAGTTTCTCGAAGTTTTACTGTGGATAAAGACCGGCTCGATCAGGCACACGCCCTGCTCGCACGCACCGCCAAAGGTTATGAACCTGAAGCCCTGAGCACCACCCTTGAAACGCTTGGTCAACGGTATTGCGAGGGCTACGACTTACCGTGGGAGCTGCTGTTTGGTGATCATTTGCCTGCACGTATCCATTTGCCGACTTATCCGTTCGAACGCGAGCGCTACTGGGCAATAGCCCAACCTACAGCACAGGTTTTGCACCCCCTTGTGCATCGAGATACCCGCACTGCGGACCGTCAGCGTTACAGCACGCTGCTGACGGGGGATGAAAAGGTGCTACGGGATCATCGGGTTTCAGGTGCGCGTATTTTGCCGGGTGTTGCCCATCTGGAATGGGCACGGGCGGCCGTTCAGTTGTGGCAGGGTAATGATCTACCTGTTCGTCTGGAGCAAGTGGCATGGCTTGTGCCCTTGGTCGTCGACACCGAATTACAAGTGCATATCGATCTGGTGCCGGATGGGCAAGAGCGGATCGCTTTCCACCTCTACAGTGGTGAAGGTGCAGATGTTGTGCGCTATAGCCAAGGTTGGGTGCAGCAGATCCACGCGCCCAACCGTGCGGCCCCGTGGGTTGACGTGGCCCATGTGGGTGAACACTGTGTGGCTCATATTCACGGTGACGATTGCTATGCCCGGTTTGCCTTGGCGGGCCTCGAACTTGGCCCGGCCTTTCAGGTAATACGTGAGGTCAAAATCGCTGAAACCGTGGCGCTGGGAGAGGTGAGCGCGGTTAAAGGTTTTGAAACCGACGAAGGCTGGATTTTACCCCCCGACGTGCTTGATGGTGCCTTGCAGGTGTGCGCGCAACTGAGTTCGAAGACGACGCTTGCCCTGCCGTTTGCGCTAGACAGTGTCGAGCAATGGGGGGCGATCCCTGAAACGGCCTTGGTGATTGCACGTCGAATAAATGATGGCGAAAACGTGACGCCCAGGTTTGATATCGACATCGTAAATGCCGATGGCAGCATTGCGTTGCGTATGTGTGGTTTCAGTGCGCGTTTTAAGGCGTCACCACAGCCGGCTGAAGCGGATGAGTTGATCCTCACGCCCGTCTGGTTGCCGGTGCCATCGCAAATCGTGAGCCCAACTCCTGCGTTGGGGCAGGTCGTGCGACTGATGGCTGATCCTGAGCTTTTCGAAGGCCAATTGTCCGTGCAGTGGCGTGCTGGAGACAGTAGTGAAACATTGCTTGAACACCTGAAAAAGCTGACCGCGGTGACACATCTGCTGTGGCATGTTCCGCAGGGTGAGGTGTACTTGGCGAGAATGGGCCTGCGACTGATCAAGGCGTTGCTGGCTTTGGGCTTTGCTGAGAAGCCTTTGGAGTTGACGGTGGTGACCCGTCAGGCGCAGGGCCTGGGTACGAATGAAAAAATCGACCCAGAGCAGGCAGCCCTGCATGGGTTAATCGGCTCGCTGGCCAAGCAATACGCCCATTGGCGCATTAAGTTATTGGACCTGCCTGAGGCGCACAGCCTTACCGAAGATGTCCTGCTGGCGCAGCCCGTCAACACTTATGGCAATGCCCGCCTGTGGCGAGACGGTTGTTGGTATCAACAGCAGTTGGCGCGTTGTGTACTGGGGCCTGTAACCAGCGCGGTGTATCGAGAAAGCGGCGTGTATGTGGTGATCGGCGGTGCAGGTGGGCTGGGTGTGGTGGTGAGTGAACATCTTATTCGCCAGTGCCGGGCACAGATGGTGTGGCTGGGGCGTCGGGAGGAGGATGACACTATCACCCAAGCCCGCAGCCGACTTGGCGAGCTTGGCCCAACGCCCTTGTATCTTCAGGTCGATGCGACAGACCGGGATGCGTTGGCACTGGCACAGATTGAGATAGTGCAACGTTTTGGCCCACCCAATGGGGTGATTCATAGCGCAGTGGTGCTGGCTGACACAGGGCTGGCCAGTATGGATGAAGCTACGTTCGAGGCGGCGGTGTCAGCCAAAGCGTTAACGGCACAGAGAGTGGATGAGGTGTTCGGGCATCACACGCTGGACTTCGTGCTGTTTTTTGGCTCATTGCAGAGTTTTTTGAAGGCTCCAGGGCAAAGCAATTATGCCGCAGGCTGCTGTTATTCAGACGCCTTGGCTTACGTGCTCGGGCAGCATCGTCCGTATCCCGTCAAGGTTATGCATTGGGGGTACTGGGGCAGTGTCGGAGTGGTTGCAACCCCGGACTATCAGGATCGTTTGGCACACATGGGCTTGGGTTCTATTGAACCGGGGCACGCAATGGCTGTACTGGATCAATTATTGGCCTCGCCTGTTGCTCAAGCCGCGTTCCTTAAAACCAGTCAGACCGCGCTACCGGCCTCCTTGGGTGTGTGCCTGCAAACGCTTGTCGAAGTGGCACCTTGGTTGCCCCGCGTGGAGCTGCCTGTCGATCAGCCCTCACCCTCACCGCCAGCCGGCATTGAGCCGGCGCAGCGCGCTTTTGAACAGCAACTGGCTCCTGTGTTTCGGGAGCGGTTGCTGGCAATAGAACCGCAGTCTGTTAGCCACATGCACCGCCCTTGGTACGAAGCAAGTTTGCGCTTGGTCGATACATTCAGCGTGATGGGCGAGCGGGGTGCTTATCCAAGGGAGGCCTCTGGAGTGCTATGGAGCGCATACGTGGAATCGCACAAGGATGACTCACAGACGGGGGCTCAGGTTCGGTTGACCAATGACGTCCTGCAACAATTACCCGAGATTCTGCGCGACGAGGTCCAGGCCACGCAGGTGATATTTGCCCAAGGCCAGGTGCAGCAAGTTGAAGCGTTGTACGGCAAGCATCCGGTGGCTAACTTCTTCAACAGCTTGCTTGGGGATCGGCTGCAGGCATATATCGAGCAGCGGCTTGCCCAGGATCAGCAGGCACGCTTGCGCATTTTGGAAGTGGGCGCAGGCAGCGGTGGCACGAGTGCCACTTTGATTGCTCGTCTTGGCCCTTACGCCGCCCATATCGACCAATACTGTTATACCGATCTGGCAGGCGTTTTTTTAGGGCATGGGCAAGCGCAATTCGGCGCTTCGGTTGCGTACCTGCACACGGAGTTGCTCGATATAGAACGCTCCCCAATGGCCCAGGGTTTCAGGCCGGGGGATTACGACATTGTCGTCGCCACCAACGTGTTGCATGCAACCCGCGATATTCGCAACACGCTGCGCAATACCAAGGCCCTGCTTAAAGGCAACGGTTTATTGCTACTCAACGAATTATCCGATGTCAGCCTTTTTCAGCATCTGGTCTTCGGCTTGCTGGAGGGTTGGTGGCTGGCGCAAGACAAGGATCGACGTATCGCCGACACACCTGCCCTCAGTGCCGCTGCCTGGCGTAAAACACTGACAGAAGCAGGCTTTAACTCCATCAGGATCACGCAACCGGCGAGCTGTGAATTGGGGCAGCACATCATAGAGGGATTTAGCGACGCCATTCTTTGCTTTGAGGGGGAAGCGCAAGATCCTCAACAGGTTTCCCCTGGCGTTGAATCTGCCATGCCGGTTCGGATCACAGCCGCAGCCTTGGGAGCGCAATCAAACCTGCGTCAGACACTTCGTGCCTGTTTACTGCAAACCCTGGGGCTCAAGGACGCTCATTTGCAGGATGATCAAGCGTTTATCAGTTATGGCGTGGACTCGATCAGCAGTGTGGCGCTGGTTAATACCATCAATAACCGATTAGATCTGCGGCTGGCGGCCACCGTGTTGTATGACTATCCGACACTGGCTCGTTTGTGTGCCCACTTGCAAGAGACCGCAGTGCCACAGCCAGAGATTGTTGACTCTACGTTGAGCGAAACGCCGCTTTCAGAGGTGACGATGGCGCCTGTGAAAGAGCTTTTGGTGAGTGCCCAACCCCCTTCACCTGCGCAGACCTACCGCCGCGTTCTACTGGAGCGTCCCGGTTCTATTGACCAGATACGCGTGGTTGATGAGCCCCTTGCCGCCTTGGGGCCCCATGACGTGCGGATCGCCGTGCAGGCATTTTCCCTGAACTTTGGTGATCTGCTCTGTGTGCGCGGGCTTTACCCCACTCAACCTGAGTATCCGTTTACCCCCGGTTATGAGGCGAGCGGCATTGTGACCGCTGTGGGTTCTGAAGTCGTAAGGGCTGCACCGGGTGACCGCGTCGTGGCGTTGGCTAACCACGCGCTGGGGGCGCACGCCACGGTGGTCACCTGTTCGCAGGATCAGGTTTTTGCATGTCCTTCGGGTCTATCGTTCGAAGCCGCGTGTGCCATGCCCTCTGCCGCTCTGACTGTAATCGAGTGTTTCACCAGAGCACAGCTCAAGGCGGGTGAGCGGATTCTTATCCAGACCGCGACAGGTGGTGTGGGCCTGATGGCTGTCCAACTGGCTCAACACATCGGCGCAGAGGTCTATGCGACGGCCGGTTCTCGAAACAAGCTCGACTATCTGGCAACGCTCGGTGTGCGTCACTTAATTAACTACCCGCAAGAGGATTTTGCCAATGCCATTCACCAGATGACACAAGGTCAGGGCGTAGACGTGGTACTCAATACACTCGACGGTGATGCTTTGCAAAAAGGATTGAGCTGCCTCAGTGCAGGCGGACGCTATATCGAAATCGCAATGACGGCCTTGAAGTCGGCCCGCGCCATTGATCTGTCGTTGCTGGATAACAACCAATCGGTGTACTGCGTTGATATGCGCAAGTTGGGTCTGGAGCGGCCCGAGCTCTTACGCAAAAATTTTCAAACGATGGTTGAGCTGGTTGAGCAAGGCGCTATCGTCCCGACGTTGAGCAAAACCTTCCCGTTCGATGACATTCACAGTGCTTACCGTTGGCTGCAATCGCGTGAGCATATAGGCAAAGGGGTGGTGAGTATTCCCCCATCACTGCAGCACCACGAAAGCGTTAGGGTTCCAACAAACTCAAATGATCTGGAGCCTATTGCCGTCATTGGTATGAGCGGTCGCTTCGCGAGTGCCGGGTCGACTGAGGCGTTATGGGACGCACTGGTCAACGGTGTGGATTTGGTTGAACAGGTGTCGCGTTGGGAGGTGTCGTCATTGAGTTCCGTGTCGGCGGGTTCGTCCTGTAAGCAGGGTGGTTTTTTAACGGACATTGACTGCTTCGATCCATTATTTTTCAATATTTCGAGCATGGAAGCGGCGGCGATGGATCCTCAGCAGTGACTGCTGCTCGAGGAGACATGGCATGCCCTGGAAGATGCTGGTCATGCAGGGCGGGCCATAGAAGGTGCGCGTTGCGGCGTCTATGTCGGCTGCTCGGCGGGCGACTACTTGGATCTGCTGGGCGAGGCGGCGCCTGCTCAGGCTTTTTGGGGGAATGCGGCGTCGGTCATTCCTGCTCGAATAGCTTTCCACATGAATTGGCAAGGTCCTGCCGTAGCCACAGATACGGCCTGTTCCAGTTCGTTGGTCGCGATTCATCAGGCCTGTCAGGCGCTACGTGACGATGAAGTGGATATGGCCATTGCGGGTGGGGTGTTTGTGCAGTGCACGCAGCGCCTTTTTCGCCAGGCCAATCAGGCCGGCATGCTCTCAAACACGGGACGGTGCAGTGTTTTTGACGACCAGGCGGATGGCTTTGTACCCGGCGAAAGTGTTGCGGCCATTGTGCTCAAGCGACTGTCGCAGGCACAAGCCGATGGCGATACGGTTTATGGCGTCATACGTGGTTCCGGCATTAATTACGATGGAGCGACCAATGGCATCACCGCCCCCAGCGGGCCTGCGCAAACGCGGTTGGTGCGTGAAGTGTATGAACGATTTGGGATTGATTGCGCAGCCATTCAACTGGTTGAAGCTCATGGCACCGGTACCGTATTGGGCGACCCGATTGAATTCAATGCGTTATCGGATGCATATGGCACTACGTTGCCAAGGGCCAAATGCGCGATTGGTTCAATTAAGAGCAATTTGGGGCATGCCGCGACAGCAGCAGGTGTGGTGGGCATGATCAAAGTGTTGCTGGCGATGGAGCACCGGCAGATTCCAGCTTCGCTCCATTTTCATCAAGGTAATCGCCACATCGATTTCGCACACAGCCCGTTCTATGTCCCGACCCAAGCGGTTGCCTGGGAGGTTCCTTCTGGGGGGGAACGCATGTCGGCCGTCAGCTCATTTGGTTTTAGCGGCACCAATGCCCATGTGGTCGTTGCACAAGCACCCAGGCGTATTGAGCCTGTATCAAAACGGCCGTTCTTTTTGATTGTGCTATCGGCGCGCACTTCAGACCAACTGCGTCAATTGGCTGAACAACTGGTGCACCAGATCAGTAGCAACCCTGTTGATATGGGCGCCATGAGTTACACGCTGCTGATGGGGCGCCGACATCATGACGTACGACTGGCCTGCGTAGCAGCCGACATTGCACAACTGTGCGAACAGATGAGTCAGTGGCTCGATGGACAGCAACCACGAGATGTGATCAGTGGTCATGCCGATTCGTATGATTTACAGGAGCAACCTGCCGGGCGGCAATTATTGGATGCCTGCCAGAACGTTTCATCACCCCAAGCATTGAAAGATGCCTTATCAAGCGTGGCCAGTTTGTATGTGCAAGGCGCTGAATTATCCTGGGAACGGATCTTTGACAGAGCCTCACGTCGCAGAATTCGATTACCGACTTACCCCTTTGCCCGTGAGCGGTATTGGCCACAGCCATCGACACCCCAAACCGCTGCAGTCACGCGCGTCAGTCAAACGTTGCCAGCGGCGAGCAACGAGGCGTCAGCAACAGTCCGGCAGGCTGTCCGCAAGATATTCAGGCGTGTGCTGGCCTTGAAAGATGAGCAGTTGGGAGATGACGTTGATATTGCGTGCTATGGGATCGACTCGATTATTCGAATGGGCTTGGTAAAAGCACTCAACGAACACTTTGGACTTTCATTGGCCAATGCCGTGCTGGATGATCACCCCAGTGTCAAACGCTTATCTTTGTTTATTGAAACCACTGAACGACCTGTCGACATTTTGAAGAGTACCTCCCCTGTACCAGAGGGTGATGTTACAAACGTCGAACCGGCTAACGACAGAGTGTATTTGGCAGGTTCAAGTGCCTTGAAGGTCGAGATTGAAAGTGTCTGGAAGCTTTTATTTGTACGCCCGCAAGATTGAATCGTAGCGGATCAACTTTCCAAGGGCCTGGCAAGGGTCACTTTTCATGTGCGATGGAACAGTCAATGCATTCAATGACCGGTAATGTGAATCAGGCGCCAGCTCCAATATTGGCGTTCAAACAGCTCCCACAAGAAGTGGTGTGTTTCAAACAGGTTGCCCATGGTCGACCGGTATTTTGGATACATGCTGCAGCAGGAGGAAATTCCATTTGGCAGTATCAACGAATAGCCAATGTGAGTGAGCGAACGTTGTATGCCATTAAGCCGCCCTCTATTGATATTACGCATTATTGGTTATCCGGGATTGAAGCCAGGGCGTCCTACTACGTGGCTCTTATAACTTCAATCGACCCTGACGGGCCGTATGATCTGGGTGGGTACTCAATGGGCAGTACCCTTGCGTATGAAGTGACCCGGCAGTTGGTGTTGATGGGGCACAAGGTTCAATCACTGGTACTGATCGACCCGACAGACATGTCGAGTGTTCAGGCGTGGGCGGCGGCTCATAATAACAGTGACCTTGGGGCGCAATCGCTGGTGCTGAGAACCATGAATTTTTCATTGCTGCACGATGACTCGACGCAGGGCAAGACTGCGCGCGGCTCGCTAATCCATCGAGACGATGTGTCGGGTTATACCAACCTGGATGCTTTTATCGAGCGGATTTATGACCTGGGTGTGCAGCGCGGGCTAAGGCTTGCCAAAGATCAGTTTATGCTCAGAGTGATCCAGGACCATCAATTGCTGGAAAGCCTGGTATGCAATGGCTACAACCGTTCCCTGCCTGAGCACTGTGAAGTACAAGTCTATCTTTTCGTCAATCGAAGCAGGGCCATGCAAGGCACCGCCGCGCCTTATATATTAATGAGTGATTACTTATCCAGAGGGATTGAAGAAAACTACAACGCCGAGTGGCTGGTCAAATGCCGTCGTTTCAAAATAACTGAACTCGAATGTACGACTCACTTCATGTTGCTCTTTGAAGCCGAGTCTTTAAAACCCTGCGTTGAGCTGTGCAGAAAACTGTATCAGCTGGGCCCGGTTTCCCCTGTGCGGTGAACTCATGGACTTGATGCGAACCGTTCATAACCTGTCGAAGGAGTAGCTGTTAGGTCCTGAAAAGAGAGCGCGCGGATCATGGGTTAACGTTTTGGACGGTGCAATTAAACAGCGTCATGCCCGTTGCGCGCCGGTACTCGCTCGGCGTCTGGCCCATTTCAACGCGAAAGTGGCGGTTGAAGTTGGAGATGTTTTCATAGCCCACTTCAAAGCAAATGGTCGCCACCGACAGTTCGGTTTGCATCAGCAGCCGACACGCACGCTGAACCCTTAACTTGCGCATAAGGTCGATAAAACCGTGGCCGGTAATTCGTTTGAAAAAACGCGAAAACCCCGGTTCGCTCATCTTCAACTGTCGAGCAATGACGGACACCCGAATGTCCCCTGTGAGTTCGGCCAGTAAATAGTCGAAGGCCTTGTTTATGCGCTCTGAACTATGCGCATTGAGGGTGGGGCTGTAGCAGGCGCTGGCCAGAAAATGCACCTCTTGCACAGGGGCTTTGATCATTAGGTTGATCACTTGCAGAAACAGAATCAGCCGCTCCAGCCCCTGAGCCAGACCGATGGCTTCGAGCAGCTGGGCAGCCTCGACAGCGGTTGAGCCGGTAAACGTCAGGCCACGGCGGGCCCGTTCAAACAGATCCTGCAAGCCACCCAGCTCCGGCAATGTTTCGCGCAAGGCCAATAGCGCAGCGCCATCAAACTGCAACACCACATCACGCCCGGCCAAGTGCTCACCGGGTGCCACATCGCCAATCCAGTCGTGGGGCAGGTCGGGACCAATCAGCGCAACATGTCCCGCTGCAAAGGCACCGATGTAATCGCCCGCTACCAGCTTGCCGGTGCCTTGGCGGATCAGATGAATCTCAAACTCGGGATGATGGTTCCAGCGCGCGAGAGCGTAAGGGTAATCGTGCTCATACCAGCGAAAGCACTGATGAGGCTCAGGGAGAATGACTTCCAGTTCGGCGGGCCGCTGCTCAAACAGGGAGGCTCGATGATCAGACATGGCATGCCTTTTTTATCGTTATGTGTGCGATGAGTCGCAGCAACATACGCCCTTGTGGTGGGCAGCGGCTAGATCCTCTGCTGCGCAAGACTGATATTTTTTTAACCCAGAGCTACGCGATTAAAAAAGTATCAGTCAGGCATCCGCTGTCCATTTGTTCGGTTGTTTTTAAGCTGTTGAAATCATCCCGCCTTGATCTCTACGGGCATACCTCTAATAAAAACGGAAGAACGCCTCATGAAACGACTGGAAGGTAAAAGCGCGTTGATAACAGGTTCTGCCCGCGGCATCGGCCGTACGTTTGCTCAAGCCTACATTCGCGAAGGGGCCACAGTGGCGATCGCGGACATTAACCTTGAGCGTGCCCGCGCCACGGCCCTCGAGCTGGGGCCGCAGGCTTACGCGGTCGAAATGGACGTCACCTGCCAGGGTTCAATTGATGATGCGCTGGGCGCGGTCATCGCGCAGACCGGCAAGCTGGATATTTTGATCAACAATGCGGCCCTGTTCGACCTCGCTCCAATTGTCGGCATCAGCCGGGACAGTTTTGAACGCCTGTTTGCGATCAATGTCGCGGGCACCCTGTTTACCTTGCAGGCCGCTGCCAAACAGATGATTAGCCAGGGACATGGCGGAAAAATCATCAACATGGCCAGCCAGGCCGGTCGCCGGGGTGAAGCGCTGGTGGGGGTGTATTGCGCCACCAAAGCGGCGGTCATCAGCCTGACCCAATCAGCGGGCCTTGACCTGATCAAGCACGGCATTAATGTCAACGCGATTGCACCCGGCGTCGTCGACGGCGAACACTGGGACGGCGTTGATGCACTGTTTGCCCGCTATGAGAATCGCCCGTTGGGCGAAAAGAAAAAAAGCGTGGGGCAGGAAGTACCGTTTGGCCGAATGGGCACCGCCGATGATTTGACCGGAATGGCTATTTTCCTGGCATCCCCCGACAGCGAGTACGTGGTCGCCCAGACCTACAACGTCGACGGTGGCAACTGGATGAGTTGAGAGCGTATGTGGGTGGGGAGGGCGGCCTTGCCAGGCGTAACCAGCGAAGCCTTCAGTCAGGCGGGTGGCGATCACAAAAGCGACGGTGTCTGCCACAGCTAGTGCTCGTGCTGACCGCCAATGGCTTCGTTGTAACCGAAACTGCGCAGCGGTTTTTCCAAGGCTGTCTCACCGGCATTAACTTGAGGCCGCGTCAGGCTGATTCCAGTTGCTGAAACTGCGGTTGGTGGAGGATTTGATCCATCTGCTGGCTCAGGGCACGATCCATTTCAATGATTATCTGATCGACCCGAAACTTGTTCACGGGCTGGTCGTGATCATCCCTCTGCAAAATATCGCTGATAATTCTGTGAAACATCAAGCGTCAGGTCCACCCGCGAACCAGCCATTGGCAGGACTGCTCATTGACGAGCAAATGCCGCAACTGCTTATGAAAGGCCGGGGTATTGCCATCGGCCTTTTATTCTCGAAGGTGCTTTCAATTTAAAGCGTATCGGGTCGGTATTGTCTTGTCGGACAGTTCCGTTCGTTGCGTAGTCTTTGCGTGTAGGAAATTACGGCATTGTCAGTAAATGGTTGTATCTGATTGTTTTTCTTTGATGGCTTACTGTGTTGTCAGTATTGAAAATTTTTGTTGGTAGTGTAGAGGGCTTGCGTCTATGCGCAATTGCCCAGCATTGTAGGGGCTATATAAGTTCTCTTGCAGATGCTGGTGTTTGTGACATGTGTTTCGCCTTAATGCTTGGCTAGGCCCTATTTGTCGGGGTTGAGTATTAAAAAATGGCTGTATCTGCAGGGTGGTCGCACTATGTGGAGTGAGTGAAAAAATGAATGTAACGTTGAAAGAGAGTCAGGGTGTGATCGATAAAAAAATATCAATGCAGAAATTTGGCGAGTTATTTATTAGGGGGCTGGATAAACACGTGGCCAGTCTCAATATTGCAAACCGCTTTACTGTCGGTGATGTGAGGGCTAAACCCATCAGCGCCAAGGTTGATAACAGGACTCAAACTCAAAAAGTCATGCTCGAAGTGCTGTGTGATCCGATTACTCAGGAAGCCCATTCCTATGCAGAGCTTGCGTTCAGGGCGTTCTTGGAAAAGGAGAGGGTGGATGTAGGACTTTTAAGATTTTTTAATGGTTGGAATGAAACACATAAAACTACAAGTCTGGTCTCCGCCAAGGTGGCTGTGCGGTTGTCGGCAGGTTCCATCTTTGTTTCTTCGGAAAAACAAAATACCTATGCTTTGGCTATGGCTCACATGCATGAAGTGGTCAGAGACGATATGGGGCTCGGACATCCCGGGCATGACGGTATGTATGAAGTTATGGCGGCTGCGTTTAATGCGGTTGGTTGGTCAGGGAAGAAGTATGCGATGGCTGAATGTATTGATTTTTCTAGTTTTCTCTATGAGACAGGGGTTGAAAATCATAGCGCTGCCATACACTCAGACGCGTACATGCGATCACTGCTTAAAGCGATGATGGTCTCTGTCTCATCGGAGATTTGGAATGGCCGAGAATATAACTATTTTGCGCAGTTTATTGAAGGCAAGCTGTTGTCAATAAATCCTTTATTGGTGAGTCAAAGCAAAAGCTTACGAGAGGCAAAAAGTTATGTGATTGGGCACGCCGGTCAAGTTGAAAACAGGCACGGCCTGCACGCATTAGCGGCTGCGCAAGCGTATGCATCTTCATGGGATTTAGGATTCGAACCTGCCTCCCTCGGGGAGGTGATGCTGGATTATAACAAGCGTGTGGGAATAGCTTTCTGCGCACTATGTAACGTGTTGGGGTAATGCCCCCGCGCTATGATGATTCGAAGCACTCCACGCAACTTTCAATTAAAACGTACTCCTGTTCCATACCGGTGCTCCTATGATGCTTGATCAGACGATGGTTGTTCTGGGGTTTTTTGCTTTTTGCGGTGGCTTGATTGATGCCGCCGTCGGTGGCGGAGGTTTGGTGCAAGTGCCGGCGCTTTTACATGCGCTGCCTCAGTACAGCCTCGCCACTGTTTTTGGAACCAATAAGTTGGCGGTTTTGGCGGGTAACCTGTCATCCATATTCAGGTATGTAAGAAGAATAAAAATAGTCTGGAAGCTGATGATTCCAATGGCTGTTTCTGCTTTCGTGTGTTCATTTTTAGGTGCGCTTTTTGTCTCTGTTATTCCTCGTGAGGCTATGGAGTACGTCGTTTTTTGTGTGTTGGTAGTGATGGCTGTGTATACCTTCTGTAAAAAGAATCTTGGCCGGGTGCAGGTGGCGATTGAGTATGGAAATAAAGACGTGCTGCTGGGCGTTTTTTTTGGCGGGATCATCGGCTTTTATGATGGAGTATTCGGGCCGGGCAGTGGCAGCCTGTTGCTATTTGTTTTTGTAAAGTGTTTTGGCTTTGATTTTTTAAATGCGTCGGCTTCAGCAAAGTTGGTGAACCTGGGCACGTTTAGTGCGGCCCTGCTGTTTTTTATTCCATCAGGCAATGTGTTATGGCAAGTGGGTGCCCTGGTAGGGGTATGCAATATATTAGGCTCGATCACGGGTGTTTTTTTGGCATTGCGTTTTGGCAGTGGGTTTGTTCGAGTCTTCTTTTTGATCCTGCTGGTGTTTCTTATTGCAAGGCTGGGGATTTCAATCCTGTCATAAGCGCTGCGTGATCTTTTTTCTGAGCTCGCAGGCTAACCTCGACGCCCTCTATTGCGCAAGTCGGTGCAACTCACCATCGAACCGTTGGCCCTGAGTGCCACGCGTCTGAACAGCCAGCGCAGCTTTGTCGATCGCAGCCTTCGTGCCTCGGCAGCGGCTACGTGACGATCTGTAGCCGCTGTCGAGCAGCGCGAGGCTGCGATCGAAGGCGAAGCCCTCGCAAAAACCTGCGATCAACTCCACCTATCACCCTCTATTCCCAATCTGAATAACACCTCATTCTTGTTTTATTGTCCTACACAGAGGCCCGATTTAGAGCGCTCCGGCTATGGCGCGAGCCCGTGAATGTTGGTAGCGTGCGCGCCGATAACCCGAGAGAACTCTAATAATGAAACACACCATGCCTAAGGCCTTGCTGGGCCTTGCAGTAGCACTTGCCTCTTCATCACTATTGGCCAGCGGTCTGACCATCAACGAACAAAGCATCAGCGCGATGGGCACGGGCTTTGCCGGTCGCTCATCCTCTGCCGACGATGCCAGCACCGTGTACGGCAACCCGGCCGGTATGGCACGCCTGAAACAGGAACAGGCGAGCCTGGGAGCCGCCACGCTCAACGCCAAAACGGACATCAGCCAAACCCGCAGCACCTTTGGCGGCAAGGAAGAAGGCAATATCGTGCCGCTGACATCCGTACCCATGGGCTACTACGTTAAGCCCATCGATGAACACTGGGCGTTCGGTGTCGGCTTCTACGTGCCCTTCGGTTTGATCACGGACTACAGCAGCGGTTTTGCCGGTCGCTACTTCGCCAACAAGAGCAAGATCCAGGTCATCACGTTCCAGCCAACCGTCAGCTATGCCTTTAACGACAAAGTGTCGATTGGCTTTGGCCCGACCATCAACCGCATCGACGGTGAGCTGACCTCGCAAGTGCCCAACGTCCAGT
This sequence comes from Pseudomonas helleri, assembly GCF_009600315.1. Classification (GTDB taxonomy): domain Bacteria; phylum Pseudomonadota; class Gammaproteobacteria; order Pseudomonadales; family Pseudomonadaceae; genus Aquipseudomonas; species Aquipseudomonas helleri_A. Next base: position 57,553 of record NZ_WIWC01000019.1, read on the forward strand.
CCCTTGGCCGTAACGACGGCAAGGTGAAGATTGATGGCGATGACACGGCAATCGGTTTCAACGCCGGTATTTTGGTTCAAGCCGATGACAAAACCCGTGTGGGCCTGACGTACCACTCAAAGGTCAGTTACAACCTCAAGGGCCACACCAAGGTCAGCGGCGGCAGCTTCAGTCTGCTGGGCCTCAGTGGTCAGAGTTATGACGCCAAGCTGGGCCTTGATACTCCGGAATCGGTGGACGTTTCGTTAACCCACCAGCTCAATGACGACTGGACCCTGTACATGGGCAGCACTTGGACGCGTTGGAGCCGCTTCAAGGACATTACGGTCGAGAACAGTAACGTCAGCCCGATGCTGGGAGGGTCGCTGAACACCATCACCGAAGAGCAAAACTGGCATGACACCTGGGCTCACGCCATTGGTGCTGCGTATCAGTTGAGCCCGCAATGGGTGTTGCGCACCGGCTTGTCGGTGGATGGGTCGCCAACCAATAACACCAACCGCTCACCGCGTATTCCGACTGGCGACCGGACGGCCATCAGTTTTGGTGCGGGCTGGACCCCAGTAAGCAATCTGACCGTCGACCTGGCTTACTCCTATCTGTGGGAAGAGAGCGTCAAGGTCAACGACAGTTCGGCCTCGAAGGGCGCCTACAGTGCCAAGTTCAGAAACACCGCCAGCGGTTTCGGTTCTTCGATTACCTATCGCTTCTGATCCATTCGGGCCCGCCCTCAGCCATACCAGCTCAACCCCTTGGGCGCACTGGCAAAGCCCGCTTCTCGCAAAGCGGCCGTTATCGGCGAGTGCCAAGTGGACTGCTCGTCGATACGTTCCAGCGTGAAGGACTGTCGTTTGTGTTTTCTCAACGCGGCGACCAAGGCCTGCGCGCCCGCTTTCAGGCGTTCGGCGTCGATGGGCGTGTCGCGGGCGGCAAAGCTTATTAACTGACGGCCGCCCTGGGGCAGGTAAAACAGCAAGCTGGCGTCAACAATGACCACCAAGGCCCCGGCGCGACGGGCCGGGGTGGTTTTTGTGCGGTTGGCAGGCCACGTCAGGGTAACGCCGAAGGGGTTGGCCGGGTCCAGCACGGACAAGCCAATGGCCACGGGCCTGACGGCTACGCTGTCGGCGAGGGCGCGCAGCCGGTCTATGGTGCTGCGCTCGGCAAATTGGGCACCACCCAGACCCTCGACAAAGCGACCGCGCAAAATTCGTCCGGTGTCTTCCATCGTGCGCAACACGGGCGCGAGGGCAGGAAACCCGCCCGGCACGTCCTCCTGGAGCGCGGCACCCCGCGTGACCACCCCGTAGCGGTCGAACAGGCCCTCGACCAATGCCAGTGCGCGAGCCGTATCGCTGACAGGCTCATGGGGCAGTATTGACCAGCGTCCGCTGAGTGGGCGTGTGGCTGTGGGCGGTGATGCAAGGGGGATAAAAGCTGCGCGCAAGTGCCCGCGGCGATGACGGGAGTGGCTGAGGTGACGTGTGCGTTGCGGCGCTTGCGCAGCCGTCAGCTGACGTAAAGGCGCCCAGCTGTCGCCCGTGATAAAACCACGCCACACCAAGTCCCAAATGGCCTGATGCAGCTCGTCTGCGGACCGTGGTTCAGTGCTTTGGGTCAGTGTGGCCAGTTGCTGGCCGAAATAGGCGCCGCCATCGGCCAGCACATTGAGAATGGCTTGTTGCAGCGGCGAAAGCAGGTTTTCATCGCGGGCCGGTGGCAAGGTTTCCCCGACATAATCGCGCAGGTGGAGGGCCACCAGACCATCGTCATCGCCCAGCGCACCGTGCCCTGACCAGAGTACTTCACCGGTGCTGATCAGCTCGTCGAGCATGCCCGCTGTGTAGTCGCTGACGCGCATGGCCAATACCGGGTATTCCCAGACCGACAAGGGCAGCACGCGCCCGGCCAGTTGTTCGATCACCCGCAGCAGTCCGTCCATGCCGCAAAAAGCACCGCTCACCGGCGGCTCCTGAGCGCGGGCAGGATGACCTTCGGTGGGTCCGATCAGCCCCTGACGCTCCAGCAGCAAACGCACATAAGCGGCCTCCGGGACTGGCCGGGTCGCTTCGCGGGCGGCTTGCAAGGAGCGCAGGCGCAAGCGCTTGAACACCTCGTCGGCAATCCATTCATGGCGAGCTTTAGGCGCAATTGTCAGGGTCGCGTCCAGCGTCGTTTCAAGGCGGCGCTCAACGCCGAAGTTGCCGCACAGCACTTTGCCTTGTTCGCGCAGGCGCTCAAGGCCGTGGTCGACAATCGCCACGCCCAGGCCCAGATAGCGGGCCGCCTCGCCGGTGGTAAAAGGCCCGTGGCTGCGGGCGTAGCGGGCCAGCAAGTTGCGCAACGGGTCTGCGACCGGATGCAAAAAAACCTCGGCAATGCCCGCAGGCAAGCTCACCCCCAAGGCATCGCGCAAGCGGGCAGCGTCTTCGACCGCCGCCCAGCGCGTTTCCCCGGCCATCGACACGGCAATCGCTCTGCCCGTGGTGCTCAATGTGTGCAAAGCGGCGTGCAGGTCGTCCGGTTGATCAACCCGAAGGGCCAACTGCGTCGCAGACAAAGGCCCCAGTTCACGCAGCAGGTCAGCCACGCCTTCGGCACCGGCCACCCGACGATCCTGCGCGGTGTGTTGCAGCTCCTGTTCGACACGCTGGGCAATGGCCGGGTCGAGCACGTCGCCCATATCGACCTGGCCCAGCAAGTCAGCCAGCAGGCCGCTGTCCAGTGACAGCACCGAGGCGCGGCGCTCGGCCAAGGGCGCATCGCCCTGGTACATGAACTCGCCGACATAGCCGAACAGCAAACCTGCGGCAAAGGGTGAAGGGCTTTGCGTGGTGACCTCGACGAACTGCACGGTGCCGTCATTCAGACGCCGCATCAGGGTATCCAGTGCGGGCAAGTCATACACGTCCTGCAGGCATTCACGGGCGGTTTCGATCAGAATCGGGAAGTCCGGGTAATCGCTGGCAATGGCCAGTAGCTGCCCCGCGCGCAAGCGTTGCTGCCACAACGGTGAGCGTTTGCCGGGGCTGTTGCGCGGCAGGAGTAAGGCCCGTGCAGCACACTCGCGAAAACGCGCGGCGAACAGGGCTGAGCCGCCCACGGCATCCGCGACGATGCGCTGTAATCCCTCAGGTTCAAATACAAACAGCTCGGCGCCGGGGACGCGGCCTTCACTTGCCGGGATGCGCACAATAATGCCGTCATCGCTGGACACCACACAGGGGTCGATACGCAGGCGTTGACGTATCCGCTCGGCGATGGCCAGCCCCCACGGGCCGTGTACGCGCTGGCCGTAGGGCGAATGCAAGATCACGCGCCAGTCCAAGGTTTCATCCACACAGCGCTCAATCACCAAGGCCCGGTCAGTCGGCAAAGTGCCGGTGGCCTCACGCTGCTCGGTGACCAGTGCCAGCAGGTTGTTGACCGCGTTATCGTCCAGGCCGATGCTTTTGAGACGCTGCTCTCGCTGTTGGCTAGGTGTTTCGCCAGCTCGCTCAATGTCCAGTTCGCGCAGGAAGGCACCAATGGCTTCGCCCAGCTCGGCCGGGCGCCCCAGTCCATCCCCGCGCCAAAAAGGCAGACGCGCAGAGCGGCCGGGGGCGGGTGTCACGATCACCTGATCACGGGTGATTTGCTGGATACGCCAGGATGAGGCGCCGAGGGTGATGACGTCATTGACCCGTGATTCGTAGACCATCTCTTCGTCGAGTTCGCCTACCCGGCGCGAACCGGCACGCTCCTCGCCCTCGGGCAGCATCACGCTGAACATCCCGCGATCCGCAATGGTGCCGCCGCTGATCACTGCCAATTTGTGCGAGCCCGGGCGCGCAGTCAGTTGCCCGGTCTGACGGTTCCACACCAGACGGGGACGAAACTCGGCGAATTCGTCTGACGGGAAGCGGCCCGCCAGCATCTCCAGCGTGGCGTCAAACACACTGCGGGTGAGGGCGCGAAAGGGATCGGCGCGGCGTACGCAGGCGAACCAGTCCTCCACCGCCAGCGGCTCCATGGCGACGGCGGCGACGGTCTGCTGGGCCAGCACATCCAGCGGGTTGCGCGGCGGTTCAAGGGTTTCCAGTTGCCCGCTGAGCATACGATCCACCGTGACCACCGCATCCAGCAGATCGCGACGGGTGCGCGGGTAAATCAGGCCGGCCGAGACACCGCCGACCTGGTGTCCGGCGCGGCCCACGCGCTGCAAGGCGCTGGCCACCGAAGGCGGTGCGGCGACCTGAATTACCAGATCCACCAGCCCCATATCAATGCCCAACTCAAGGCTGGATGTCGCGACCACGCAGCGCAGTTCACCTGACTTGAGGGCGCTTTCGATGTCGGCCCGTTGCTCCTTGGACACCGAGCCATGATGGGCACGGGCGATCAATGGCAGCTCGCCTGCCGTGCGCCGCGTGGTGCCCCCGGCGGATGAGACAAAATGTTCGGGCGAGGAGTTGTCGGGCGGGTCTGAGTCGCTCAGCTGTTCGGCATACAACTCATTAAGCCGAGCGGTCAGCTTCTCGGCGAGGCCGCGGGCATTGGTAAAGACCAGCGTTGAACGCTGCTTGAGCACCTGCTGCAGAATACTGGCCTCGACATGGGGCCAGATTGAGCCGGCCTGCCCCGGCGTGTTGCTGATCGATGATTGATTGCGCGCCGACAGATCGCTCATGTCCTCAACGGGCACGACAATACGCACTTCCAGCTGACGACTGGAGGGCGGGTTGACCACCGTCACTGGCCGGGCACCGCCGAGGAACCGCGCCACCTGATCCACCGGGCGCACCGTGGCGGACAGCCCGATGCGCTGGGCCGGTTGCGGCAGCAAGGCGTCCAGCCGTTCCAGACTCAACGCCAGATGCGAACCGCGTTTGCTGCCCGCTACGGCGTGGACTTCATCGACAATCACCGTCTGCACACCGCGCAGGGTTTCGCGGGCTTTTGAGGTCAGCATCAAATACAAGGATTCGGGTGTGGTGATCAAAATATCGGGCGGGCGGCGCAGCAACCGGGCGCGTTCTGCCTGTGGTGTATCGCCGGTGCGCATGCCCACGCTAATAGTCAAGGCGCTGTCGCCGCGCAGAGCACGCTGGGCACTTACGCCTTGGAGTGGCAGGTTCAAGTTGCGTTGCACATCGCTGCCCAAGGCTTTGATCGGGGAGATATACAACACCCGTGTCGTTGGTTTGCTTGGCGTCTGATCGGCTTTGGCCGCGGCGTCGCGTTCTTCAAATAAACGGTCGATGGCGTGCAGGAATGCTGCGAGGGTTTTGCCAGAGCCGGTGGGGGCGATGACCAGCGCGCAGTGTTGCGCGGCAATGGCCGACCAGGCGGCCAGTTGCACGGCGGTGGGCTGAGGGAATGTCGATAAAAACCAGTCGCTGGTGGCCGGGGTGAATCCGGACAGGCGCACAGGGCGGGAAGGGGCGATCATCAGCAGCAGAACCTCGGGGCGGCAACACCTCTAGCGTAGTCCTCGGTTCAGAAAGTGGCGCATTAAACCGATCGCAGCCTTCGTTCCTCGTCAGCGACTACGCAAGCAAAATCGCCAGCGAGCTTGTGATCTGGCTTGTGATCTGGCTTGTGATTTTGATTTTGATCTGCCGCCCCTTCGGGAGGCCGAGTGGAGGTTCTGCGCAGTGGGTCGATGCCGGGAGAGCCGTGTTGGGCCAAGGATGGCCCGTCACGGCGTGCCCACGGAGCGGGACCGGAGCGAGGGAACCTGAGCGCAGCGAGGGCCGTACGCGGGGGCGGAAGCGTTTTGGTTACTTTGCCGCTTTTGCAAAGTGACACGCCGTAAGGGCGTAACCCTTAGTTCAGCTAGACACATATAACGGATATGTACTCGAAGCTTTTTATTGGCCAGCGTACATATCCATTCGATGCATTGAATCTTTCTACGGGTTTCGCCCTTACGGCGAGGCACTTTTGTCAAACAGCCACAAAAGTACCCCAAAAGGCCTTGCCCCTGCGTACGGCCCTCGCTTCGCTCAGGTGTCCCTCACTCCGGTCCCGCTCCGTGGGCACGCCGTGACGGGCCATCCTTGGCCCAACACGGCTCTCCCGGCATCCATGCCGGTCGACCCACTCCGCGAAACCTCCACTCGGCCTTCCGAAGGGGCGGCAGATCAAGATCAAGGTCAAGGTCAAAAGCCAGATCAAAAGCTAACTGGCGACTCCTGTAGTCGCTGCCGAGGAACGAAGGCTGCGATCGGTTTGATGCGCCACTGCGACGCAGGTATTAATTAACCGGCATTTGCGGGCGGCGTTTAACGCGGCGCTTGATAAACACGGCAATCACAATCAGCACCAGTGCCAGCACTGTGAAGAAGACGGTATTGAACCAAGGGAAAGGTTCTTCGCGGCTGGTGGTGGCTTCGATCGACGTCACGTTAGGGAACACCGAAAAAATCTTGATGCGCCAGCCGTAATAACGAATCAGCGCCAACTGCTCGGCATCACGGGAATAGCCCTGAGCCTTGGCCTGAATATCGGCGGAGTCGAACTTGAAGTACCAAGGGAATGACCAACCGGTGTCTTCGTTGCGGTACACCATGACTTTTTTAGTCACCGGGTCTTCGGTGTTGATGAAGTACACATCCCGGGTCGGCCCGTCAGCCGGGTTTTCGGCATTGATCACGCCGTTGTGATCGACCCGCTTGACCTCAACCCCCGTCACCATCACCACATCGTGCTGAGGAAGGAAGTAAAACAGCCCAAGCCCGACCGCGCCGACCGCCAGCAGGGCGACGCCCAGAATGATGCCCTTGAGCCATTTCATGCCATCACCACGTACATATCGAAAATTCCTGATTGCTGATAATTGAACTCATCGCGCCGAAACGCGCAGGACGGCTCGTTCGCCTAAATCCCGGCGATCTTATCGCAGCCTGCGCCAGCGACTACAAGTTCCGGCTATGTCTCCTACATAATTTGTATCAGTTTAGAGGGGCTTTGGACGGCTCAATGCACGATTTGCGCAAGAAACGCCTTGGCCCGTGGACTTTTCGGGGCATTGAAAAATGCCTCGGGCGGCGCGTCTTCGATAATCATGCCGCCATCCAGGAACAACACCCGCTCCGCCACTTGGCGGGCAAAGCCCATTTCGTGGGTCACGCAGAGCATGGTCATGCCGCTGCCCGCCAGTTTGACCATGACGTCCAGCACTTCGCTGACCATTTCCGGGTCCAGTGCCGAGGTCGGCTCATCAAACAGCATGATTTTCGGCTCCATGCACAGGGCGCGGGCAATGGCGACACGCTGTTGCTGGCCGCCTGACAGCTGACTCGGGTACTTGTGCGCCTGAGTGGCAATGCCGACTTTTTCCAGAAAGTGCTCAGCCAGCTCAATGGCCTTTTTGCGCGACAACCCCCGCACTGACATGGGCGCCAAAATGCAGTTGTCGAGCACACTCATGTGCGGGAACAGGTTGAAGTGCTGGAACACCATGCCAATCTCGCTGCGCACCCGAGCTGCTTCTCGGCTGGCCTGCGACAGATCCGTGTTGTTAACCAGAATGCGGCCTTTTTCGGCAATTTCCAGCCGGTTGATGCAGCGGATCAGGGTCGACTTGCCCGATCCCGAAGGGCCGCACAGCACGATTCGTTCGCCTTCATGCACTTTAAGGTCAATGCCCTTGAGCACATGAAACGCGCTGTAGTATTTGTTCAGGCCTGCAATATCCACCACGACCTTGCGGCTGTCAGTGACTGGAGACACGGGGTTGTGAATGTAAGCGGGTTGAGCCTGCATGGTGCGTCTCCAATGATCAGTAAAAGCGCTCGGCGCTGTAAGGTGTCGGGTCAGTGAACGGGTATTCGCCGGTCATCATTTCGGCCAGCAGACGACCGCTCACCGGGCCAAGGGTCAAACCGTGATGGGCATGGCCAAAGTTGAACCACAGGCCTTTATGCCGGCTGCCGGGGCCAATCACTGGGCACATGTCCGGCAGGCACGGGCGACGGCCCAGCCACGGCTCGGCGTCCACGCGCGCGCCCAGCGGGTACAGGCGCCGGGCGCGTTCTTCACAGCGACGCAGCTGGATTTCGTTGATGGGGTCATCGCTGTCGGCAAATTCGATGCCGGTGGTAAGGCGAATACCGCCGACCATCGGCGCCAAGACATAACCACCGACCGAATCAAGAATGGGGTGCTGCATGGGCTGGCCGTCTTTGGCGGCGTAGTGCATGTGGTAGCCGCGTTTGATCGCCAGCGGGATGCGATAACCCAACGGCTCGAAAATGGCCCGGGCTTGCGGACCGAGCGCGATCACCACCTCATTAGCGACGATCAGTCCTTTGTCACTCTCGACCTGCCATTGCCCGGCGGTCTGGCGCAGGCTGGCGGCATCGCCGATCACAAAGGTGCCGCCGCGCTGCTTGAACAAGTGGGCATAGCCACGGGTCAGGCCACCCGGATCGCTGACGGTTTTGGGGTCGAGCCAGTGAATGGCGCCGATCACATCGCTGTGCAAACCGGGTTCCAGCGCGTGCACTTGCTGTTGATTGAGCACGCACCAGTTGAGGTCGAACGCGCTCAAGGCCCGGGCATCTGCCTGAGCCTTGTCGAAGTCGGCCTGGGTGCGATAAACCTCGATCCAGCCGCTGTCCTGAATCAAATGCGTCATGCCAGCCGGTTCGGCCAGCACGTCATGTTCACTCACGCAGCGTTCAATCAGCGGCAGCATGGCGGCGGTGGCTTTGGCCAGCCCTTGGGCGGAGGACTGTTGCCAATAGTTCATCAGCCACTTTCCCGCTTTTGGCAGGTGCTTGAAGCTGTAGCGTACGTCCGATTGCTGATTGAGGCCGTAGCGCAGCAGTCGTGAGAATTCTCTGGGGAACGAGTAGGGGATCACGCTGGCGCGTTCGATCAGCCCGGCGTTACCGTGACTGGTGCCGCTGCCCGGTTGCGCGCGGTCGAGCAAAACCACGTTGCGGCCGCGCGCCTGCAGGTGCAGCGCGGTGCTGACGCCTACAATGCCGGCGCCGAGAACGAGAGTGTCGCAGTGCATAGTCACTTCCTTAAAACGGTGGGCCGACAGGGCAGCCAGGGCTTTGGGCTTATTGCAAGTGGCGGCCGAGGCGGCCTTCAATCAGTTTCAGGCTGCGCCGCACCACTTCCACGATCAGCAGGTAAAGCACGGCGGCCCACAGGTACACCTGAAAGTCGAAGCTGCGCGAGAAGACCATTTTGGTCACGCCCATCAAGTCATAAATGGTGACCAGGGAGGCAATGGCGCTGGCCTTGATCATCAGGATCAGTTCATTGCCCAGCGGCCCGATGGCCACCAGCAGCGATTGCGGCAGAATGATTTTGCGAAAGGTGGTCCAGCGTGACAGGTTCAGCGCCTTGCAGGCTTCGCGCTGGCCTTGGGCGACCGACAGAATGCTGCCGCGCAGAATTTCAGCCTGATACGCCGCCGTGTTCAGGGTGAACGCCAGCAGGGTGCAGAACCACGCATCGCGGAAAAACCACCACAAGCCAATGTCTTGCCACAACCCTTTGAATGAACCCAGCCCGTAATACAGCAGAAACAGCTGGGCCAGCAGCGGCGAGCCACGGAAAAAATACACATAGGCGCCGGTAAAATTGCGCACAAAGCGGTTGCTCGACAAGCGCCCCAAGGCAATCAGCAGCCCCAGCAGCGCACCCAGGGTGAATGAAATTGCCACCAGCTTGAGGGTGACCAGCATGCCGTCGATAAAGCGCGGGCCGTAGCGTTCGAGCAACTCGGGGCTGAGAAAGAGGTTTTGCAGTTCCGCCAGGCTCATGGCTGCACGCTCCGTAAATGACGGTTGAAATAGCGCTCAAGAAAGGCAAACAGACGCCCCGAGATGGCAGAGAAGAACAGGTAGATAAAGCACGCCACGCTGTAAAACAGCATTGGGTCTTTGGTCACGCTCACGGCCAGATTGGTTTGGCGCATCAAGTCGACCAGCGCAATGGTGGACACCAGCGACGTGTCCTTAAGCAGCGACAGCCAGTTATTCGACAGGCCGGGCAGGGCGATGCGCGCCAACTGCGGCAGCACCACCTTGCGAAAGGTGGTGAACGGCGACAACCCCAGCGCCGAGGCCGCTTCAAACTGGCCCTTGGGAATAGTTTTGAATGCCCCCAGCCAGATTTCACTGGAGAAAGCGGCAAACACCAGGCTGAACGCAATCATTGCGGCGACGAAGGTATTGATCGTGAACTGCGCGTCATAGCCCATCAGCGCGAGGATTTTCTGCGCGGCGATCTGGCAGCCGTAATAAATGATCAGCAGCGTCAACAATTCCGGCAGGCCGCGAAAGACCGTGGAAAAGGTCGTTGCCCAGGCGCGCATCCAGCGGTTTTTGGACCGTGCGGCAATGGCCACGATCAGCCCCAGCGGCAAACCGATGGGCAGGCAGCTCAACGCCAGCGCAATGGTCACCAGCGAGCCGGCCAGCAACGCCGAACCCCAACCGCCGCTGGCAAAGGAGAGTAATGAGAGTTGATCGAGCATGCTCGAATCCCCGGGCAAATATGGGCCGATTTCAGCCGCTGCGCACAGTGCGTGCGCAGGGCAGGGTAAGAGGCAGGCAAGCCCTCACGCGAGGGCGGGCGACTCAGTAAATGTCGAAGTCGAAGTACTGGCTGGAAATCTTTTTATAGGTGCCGTCGGCTACGATTTCGTCCAGTGCCTTGTTGAAACGCTCACGCAGCGCGTTGTCCTGCTGGCGCACGGCAATCGCGGCATCGGCCATTGTGCCGTCGACGTCGCCAATGATTTTGCAGCAGTCCTTGCCGGTCTTGTTGACCCATTCCAGCAACGGGAATTTGTCGGCAATCACCACGTCGACGCGCTCGTTGGCCAGCTCGCTGTTGGCTTCATCCAGGGTTGGATAGAGCTTGAGGTCGGCGTCCTTGTAGTGCTCTTCGGCATAGATGCTTTGCGTCGCGGCGCTTTGCGCGCCCACGGTTTTACCCTTGAAGTCGGACTGGGCATCGGTGATCGACGAATCCTTGGGTACAGCGATGGACAGCGGAGTGCGGTAATAGTGGTTGGTGAAGGCGATCTTCTTTTTGCGCTCTTCGTTGACGATCATCGAGGCGACAATGGCGTCATATTTCTTGGCCATTAGCCCGGCAATGATCCCGTCCCAGTCTTGAGCCACGATCGTGCACTCGGCGTTCATGCGCTGGCACACGGCCTTGGCAATGTCGACATCGAAGCCGTGCAGGTTGTTGTCTGAGTCAACGTAGTTGAAAGGAGGGTAGGCGCCTTCCGTGGCGATTGTCAGTTTCTCGGCCTGCGCGTAGGACGCGAAGGCAGCAACCATTGCACATGCACTGGCAAAGCGAATGACGTTATTCATCTAGCACCTCGTTTTATTGTTTTGAGCCGGGTGAGGAGGTGTAGCCCACGAACTCGTTGTGCAAGGCCGCGGTTGCCTCAAGACGTTTTTCGACGTCCGGTCCCAGTTGTTTGCAGATTTCGTTGATCAGCAGGTGCACCAGCGACAGCATGGCTGCGGTGGATTCCCAGAACAGATTGAATTCGGTGGGCACGCGAAATACCTCATCGGCGTTTTGCTCGGCCCAGTCGCAGAAGGTGTCGGTAATCAGCGTGACGGCGATACCGGCTTCACGTGCCTTGCTGCATAACAGCCGGGCGTGGCGTGAATAGCGGCGGGCTTCAAACACCACCAGTGCGCAGTCCTCGGGCGGGGACAGCAGCACATCGGCGTAATGCCCGGCAGCGCCATCCACCCGTTGCACGCCATCGCGCAGGTATTGCAGCAAATGCACCATCGAGTCGGCGATGCCGCGCTCGGTCTGAAAACCGGCGACAAACACCTTGCGCCGAGTGGCCAGACGCTGGCTGACGGTTTGCCATTGCGGGGTCAGGCTGTATTCGTAGACTTTGACCAGCGCTGCCACTTCCAGCTCGAAGCTGCGCGGCAAACCTTGCGGGCTATGACTGGCCTGCAGGCGGAATTCCTGCAGGCGATCGCCGACCAGCCAGGGCCCGTCGCCGAGGTCATCTTTGAGGTCGTTTTTCAGGTCTTTGAAATGGCTGTAGCCCAGCGCCCGGCAAAAGCGCCCGACACTGGACTCGCTGACGCCCAGTTTGGCGGCGATGTCGGCGGCGGTCTGAAAGGGCAGCTCGTACAGGTTGGCCAGCATATAACTGGCAATCGCCCGCCCCGAAGGCGCGGCGGTTGACAGGCTGCTTTCAAGGCGTTGTTTAATCGACTGGCTCACGGCTGCATCCTGTTGTTGTATCAGCGCGTTGCAGAAAGTGAAGGTTTTCTGTCATTAAGTCAACAATTGACAGATAACTGTCACGACCGGATAGTTGGCCTTGACGTTGCACCCCGATAAAAACAATTCGATTGGAGCCTCCTCATGTCCCATCCCGCCACCTCTTCGCTGACCCTCGGCGAACTGACTGCCCTGTTGCAACAGATCTTCGAACGCCACGGTACTTCTGCGGCGGTGGCCCAGGTATTGGCGGACAACTGCGCGCGAGCGCAGCGCGACGGCTCCTACAGTCATGGTGTGTTTCGCATACCGGGTTATTTGTCGTCATTGGCCAGCAACTGGGTCGATGGTCAGGCGGTGCCGGTGGTGGAAGACGTGGCGTCGGGATTTATCCGCGTAGACGCGGCCAATGGGTTTGCCCAACCTGCGTTGGCAGCGGCCCGAGGGTTGCTGGTGGAAAAAGCCCGCAGTGCCGGGATAGCCGTGTTGGCGATACGAAACTCCCATCACTTCGCCGCGTTATGGCCGGACGTTGAGCCGTTTGCTGAAGAAGGGCTGGTGGCGTTGAGCGTGGTCAACAGCATGACCTGCGTGGTGCCTCACGGCGCTAGCAAACCCTTGTTCGGGACCAACCCGATTGCCTTTGCGGCGCCGCGTGCGGGTGGGGCGCCCATTGTTTTTGATTTGGCCACCAGTGCGATTGCCCACGGTGACGTGCAAATTGCGGCGCGCAAGGGTCATATGTTGCCTGCGGGGATGGGCGTCGATAAGCACGGCGAAGCGACTGAAAACCCTCAGGACATTCTCAGCGGTGGGGCGTTGCTGCCGTTTGGCGGGCACAAGGGCTCGGCCTTGTCGATGATGGTGGAGTTACTGGCGGCGGCGTTGACGGGCGGCAACTTCTCGTTTGAGTTTGACTGGTCTAAGCATCCGGGCGCGCAAACGCCGTGGACCGGGCAGTTGTTGATCGTTATCGACCCGAGCAAGTCAGGGGGGAACAGTTTTGCCTTGCGCAGTGCTGAGCTGGTGTGCCAGATGCACGCTGTGGGATTGGAGCGCATGCCGGGGGATCGACGGTTTATTGAGCGGGCCAAATCCTTGAGTGACGGTATACCGTTGGCGAGCGACGAACTGGCCAAACTGCGGGCGTTGGCGCATTCGTGAGCTGTTTTGGTGCTTAGGTGCACCTTAAAAGTTCAAAAGCCCCTCACCCTAGCCCTCTCCCAAAGGGAGAGGGAACTGATTGGGGGGTACTCGGGATTTCTTGCGCTCTGAACGCCTTGCGCTGAAACATCAGCCGCACATAAATCAGTCCCCTCTCCCTCTGGGAGAGGGCTAGGGTGAGGGGCTTCTGAAAGCTGGCACGCCTCCTGCTAGATCCAATAGCGAGTAGAAGCGGTCAGCACAAATCCCACTTTGTGCCGGGCATTGCTCTTGTGACTTCAGTCACACACCCGTAATGCGGGTGCCTGAACCTGGCGATCAGTCGGCTCGGGAGAGTGGCTCAGCGGCCGGATTGCACCTTGCCCCGCACCACCCCTCAAGCCTCCTGCTTCCCGGTCTTATCCGTGTAGTGCTTTTGCAGGAGCAATACCCATGACCCTCGCTCGAACACCATTTTGGCCTTTGGCGTTGCTATTCACCCCTCTGGTCCACGCCAATGACTCCGTCATGCTGCTCACCTCCTGGTATGCCCAGGCCGAACACGGCGGGTTTTATCAAGCCGTGGCCGAAGGCCTGTACGCCAAACAGGGCCTGGACGTGACCATCCGCATGGGCGGCCCACAGGTCAATGGCATGCAATTGCTGCTCAGCAAGCAGGCTGACGTCATCCTCAATTACGACCTGCAAGTGCTCAAAAGCATGGAGCAGCAACTGCCAGTCGTTGCCGTGGCCGCCGCCTTTCAGGGCGAGCCGCAAGGCGTGATGGCGCATGCCGATGTGCAGGATCTCACCCAGCTCAAGGGCAAGCACATTCTGGTGTCCACCTCGGGTCAGCAAACCTGGTGGCCCTGGCTCAAGCAAAAATACGGTCTGGATGAATCCCAGGCCAAACCTTATACCTTCAACTTGCAGCCTTTTCTCAACGATCCCAATACCGTGCAGCAAGCCTATGCCAGCTCGGAGCTGTTTCAGGGGCGCAAGGCCGATCCCGGCACTCACTTCCTGCTGTTTGCCGACGCCGGCTACCCGCCTTATGGCTCCACGCTGGTCACCCGCCCCGACGTGATTGAGCAGCGGCCCGAGGTGTTACGCCGCTTTATTCAGGCCTCAATGCAAGGCTGGCGCAGCTATCTGGCCAACCCGGCAGCGGGCAACGCGCTGATCAAACAGGCCAATCCGAGCATGAACGATGAGTTGCTCGATTGGGGCGTTTCCACGCTCAAGCAGTATCGCCTGGTTGACGGCGGCGACGCGCAAACTCAAGGCATTGGCGTCATGACCGATGCGCGCTGGCAGGCCACTCGCGACTTTATGGTCGAGGCCGGTTTGCTCAAGGCGGACATTGATTGGCGCAAGGCGTACGACACGCGCTTTGTCAAAGACCTCAACGTGCTGCCCATCGCTCAGAGCCAGGCCAGCCAGTAACCGATTGCCCGTGATCCGGCCTCGCAGAAGGCCTTGCCGAAAAATTTGAGGACTCCCCCATGCTTGTCACCCAACAACCGGTACTGCGTCGTTTCTGGTATGCCCTGATGCCCGTGTCGCAACTGGACAACGGCCCGCAACCTTTCACCCTGCTTGGCGAGCGCGTGGTGCTGTTTATGGGCCAGCAAGGCCCGGTTGCGCTGGCCGACCGCTGTTGCCATCGCACCGCGCAACTGTCCAAAGGCTGGGTCGAGGACGGCGTGATTGTGTGCGGCTATCACGGCTGGCGCTATGATCAGACCGGCGCTTGTGTGTGTATCCCGCAACAGGCCGACAATGCTCCGATTCCCGCTGGCGCCAGAACCAGCGCGTTTCACTGTCAGGAAAAATACGGCTATGTGTGGGTCTGTCTCGGTGAACCCTTGCAGCCAATACCCGTGTTTGAAGAAGACGGCGCTCCGGCTTACCGGCGCATCTTTCAGTTCTACGAGCAATGGAAGACCAGCCCCTTGCGGTTTATGGAAAACTCTTTCGATAACTCGCACTTTTCCTTCGTCCACAAAGCCAACTTCGGCATGCTGAGCCAGCCCACGCCGTCCAAATATGAGTTTGTGAAGAAGGAGTGGGGCTTTGAAGCCGAAACCATCGTGCCGATCAACAACCCACCGGCAGGCCACCGGATTACCGGTATTGATACGCCGGCCACCACCCGGCATTTGTTCAATCGCTGGGATCTGCCCTTTGTCCGGCGTTTCGGTTGCACCTACCCGGACAGCGGTGTGCACCACATCATCTACAACTGCGCTACGCCGATCGATGACAAAACCATTCAGTTGGTGCAGTGGCTGTACCGCAACGACAGCGAGGCCGATTGCAGCAGTGCAGAGTTGATTGCCTGGGACGCGCCGATCACCCGCGAAGACCAGGAGATTCTCGAAGCCACGGACTACGATGCCTGCGTAGATACACGGCGGCGGGTGGAGTTTCATATGGAGTCCGACAAGCCGGGGCTGATCATGCGCAAGATGTTGTTTGATCTGTTGCAGGCCCACGGCGAAGAGGAACAATTCCGTCCGGCGGGAATAGCGCTATGAACGCCGCACTGGGACTTAATCTCTCGCAAACACCCGTATTGCTGGCTAATCAGGTCGAAAAAACCTACAGCAACGGCACTCATGCTTTGCAACGGCTGAAATTAAGCGTGGGGCGCGGCGAGTTTGTCTCGCTGCTCGGCCCCTCCGGCTGTGGCAAAAGTACCTTGCTGAAAATGTTTGCCGGGCTAGAGCAACCCAGCGCCGGGCATGTGCGCTGGTGGGGCAAGGGCGCGATCGGTCAGGCCAATGCGGAACAAAAGTTGGCGATGGTGTTTCAGGAAGCCACGTTGATGCCCTGGGCGACGATTGCCGCCAATGTCGGTTTACCTTTGGCGTTGAGTGGCGTGCCCAAGGCTGAGCAGGCACGGCGGGTGCAAGCGGCGTTGAGCCGGGTGGGGTTGAGGGACTTTGCGCAGGTGTATCCGCGCGAATTGTCGGGGGGGATGCAGATGCGCGCCTCGATTGCCCGTGCGCTGGCCACCGAGCCCAATCTGTTGCTGATGGACGAGCCCTTCGGCGCGCTCGATGAATTTACCCGTAATCGTCTCGACAGCGATCTGCGCCAGCTGTGGGCCGAGCGTGACCTGACCGTGGTGTTTGTCACCCATAGCATTTATGAAGCGGTGTTCCTGTCTTCACGGGTAGTGGTGATGGGCGCACGGCCTGGCCGGGTGCTGGCGGATGTGACCATTGAGGGGCCGAGTGTGCGCGATGAGGCGTTCCGCATGTCCGCCGGGTTTATCACTCAGTGCGGTCGTTTGTCGGCGCTGCTGGCGCAAGCCAATGGGCAACAGGGGAGCACGGCGTATGGATACTGAAGCCAAAGCCTGGCTGGCCAATCCACGCGTGCAAAAAATACTCGCGCCCTTGTTGGTCGGTGCGCTGCTGCTGGGGTTTTGGCAAGGGCTGTGTGTGTCCCTGAACGTCCCGGTTTACTTGGTGCCGAGCCCGCTGGCCATCGGCCAGACGCTGATTCAGGACGGGCCGCTGTTGATGAGCGCGCTCTGGGTCACGCTGAAAATCACCTTTCTGTCGTTTGCTTTGGCGGTGGTGCTGGGTGTGGTGGCGGCGTTCGTATTTGTGCAAAGCCGCTGGCTCGAAGCCAGCCTGTTTCCCTATGCCATTCTGTTACAGGTTACGCCGGTGGTTGCTATCGCGCCGTTGATCATTATCTGGGTCAGCAACACCACCTTGGCGTTAGTGATTTGCGCCACGCTGGTGACCGTTTTCCCGATTATCTCCAACACGGTGCTGGGTTTGCGCAGCGTCAATCCGGGCTTGCTCAACCTGTTCAAACTCAACCGGGCCGGGCGTTGGCAGACGCTCACACGGCTGCGCATACCGAGTGCCTTGCCGTACTTTTTCGGTGGCTTGCGCATTGCCAGCGGGCTGGCACTGATCGGTGCTGTGGTCGCTGAATTTGTCGCGGGCACAGGCGGTACGGGTGCCGGTCTGGCGTATCAAATCTTGCAGGCAGGCTTCCAACTGAACATCCCGCGTCTGTTTGCAGCACTGGTGTTAATCGCATTGACCGGTATTTTGTTGTTCAGCCTGATGGCCGCTTTGGCGAAGTTTTGCCTCGGTCATTGGCATGAAAGTGAGCAGGGATAACCTATGTCCTCCAGTGGAAAGCCAATGATCGACACCAATGCCTGTTTGATTCGCAATGCCCACCATGTGCTCACCGGGCTTCGTGGTGCCGAGGCGCGCCATGCCGGGCCGGATATTCGTGTGCAGGCCGGGCGTATTGTGGCGATGGGGGCTTTGCAGCCCATGCCTTGCGAAAACCTGATCGATGCGCGTGATTGTGTGGTCTATCCGGCGTGGATCAACACCCATCATCATTTGTTCCAGTCACTGCTCAAGGGTGAGCCACAGGGTTTGAACCAGAGCCTGACACCCTGGTTGGCGGCCACACCGTACCGTTTTCGCGGCGCGTTCGATGAGCACAGTTTCAGGCTGGCGGCGCGTATCGGTCTGATCGAATTGTTACGCTCCGGCTGCGCCACGGTGGCTGATCATCATTACCTGTATTACCCCGGCATGCCTTACGACAGTGCGGCGATTCTTTTTGAAGAAGCTCAGGCGCTCGGTATGCGCTTTGTGTTGTGCCGGGGTGGTGCGACCCAGACGCGGCAGTTGGAAGCCGAGTTGCCCCAAGCGCTGCGGCCCGAAAAACTGGATGATTATTTGGCCGATGTTGAAAGGCTGGTAGGGCTTTACCACGACCCGGCGCCCGATGCATTTCGCCGGGTGGTCATGGCCCCGACCACGGCCTTGCACTCCACCACACCCGCAGAGCTGCGCGAGACGGCTCGAGCGGCGCGTAGCTGGGGTTTGCGTCTGCACACGCACCTGTCCGAAACGGTGGATTACCTCGACGCGGCCAAAGCCAAATTCGGCATGAGCCCGGTGCAATTCTGCGCGGAGCATGAGTGGCTGGGGCCGGATGTGTGGATGGCGCATCTGGTCAAATTGTTGCCCGAAGAAATCCGGCTTTTAGGGCAAACCGGCACCGGCATCGCTCACTGCCCGCAAAGCAATGGCCGGCTCGGCAGCGGGATTGCCGACATCATGGCGCTGGAAGCTGCTGGCGTACCGATCTCCATGGGTGTCGATGGGGCTGCGTCCAATGAAGCGGCGGATATGCAATCGGAAGCCCATGCCGCGTGGTTGATGCAGCGTGCACGCAAGGGCGAACAGGCCCGGCCCCGGTACGCTGGTGGCACCTTCGAAGGTGGCGCCGATGCGGCGACGGTAGAAGATGTGGTGCGCTGGGGCACCGCGGGTGGCGCTCAGGTGTTGGGCTTGCCCGCGCTAGGGAGTCTGGCGGTAGGGCAAGCGGCGGACATTGCGATTTACCGGCTGGACGATCCGCGTTATTTCGGCCTGCACGACCCGGCGATTGGCCCGGTAGCCTGTGGCGGCCGGGCGAGTCTTAAAGCCTTGTTGATTGGTGGCCGGCAAGTGCTGACAGATGACCGTATCCCCGGACTGGACATGGCGCAGCTAGGCCGCGATGCGGCACAAGCGGTGCGCGACCTGCAACGTCGCGCGGGCGTCAGACGTTAGACGTGTAGTCGCTGACGAGGCACGAAGGCTGCGATCGGCGTGCGCAGCACCCGTAAATAAGGAGTCCTCGGATTAGCTTGATGCACCGAGGTGACGGCTCGCAGCCTTCGTACCTCGTCAGCGACTACAGGTTGTTCAAGGCAAATGTTTACACGCGCAAGAACTGCCGGATCAAATTCGGCGTACACCCCGTCCAGCGCTTCAACGCCCGCCGAAAATTGGCCGGGTCGTTGAAGTTCAGCTGTTCGGCCACCGCTTCATTGCTCAATCCCTTGATCTGGTACAGGTACAGCGCCACATGCTTGCGCGCCAGATCCTGCTGCGCCTGAAAGTGCGTACCGTGCTTGCTCAGCTTGCGCTTGAGGGTGGCCTGGCTGATCGAAAACTGTGCTGCCGCTTGTTCAAGGCTGGGGCATTGGCGGGCATTGTTGCGCAGGTACACGTACAGCCGGTCAAGCAGGCTGGCGCTGAAGCCGACCTCCTGTAACTGCGCCTGAGTCTGTTGCAGCGCCACGTGCCGAGCGGTAGCCGAGGCGTTGGGCCAAGCCCGCGTCAGGTATTCACGGGGGATGCGCATCATGTCGAGCTGGCTGCCAAACTCAGTGTCTTCGCCCAGATGCACCCAATATTGCTCCACATAGCGTGGCTCGGGATGACTGAAGCTGCAGACCCACGGCAAGCGTTCACCGCTTAACCACTGAGTCATGCTTTTAATCGCGGTCATGCTGGCTTCCAGTACGAAACGCAGGTGCGCTTGCGCACCGCAGCTGTCGAGCCAGTACAGATAGGCATAGTGCTCATCGAGCACTAAACGCGGCGTCAGCAGGGGGCTGAGTAAGGCACGGTTGTGGATCACGGTCTCCAGTGCCTGATGCAGTGTTTGCGCTTGCTGCAAGGCATGACTGGCAGGCCCGTAATGCCCCGGTAACAGACGCTGGCCAAACAAAAAGCTGCTGTCATCGGCGGCCAATAAACGTTGGGCATTTTCGATCAGGCCGAAAAACTGCTGGGGGCTGAGCTGGGTGTGACCGGCGGCGATGTCGTCGTAAAACAATCCGGTACCACGCAGCAGGCGGTGGCTGTCGATGCCGCGGGACAAGGCCAGATCGATCAACATGGCGGGTTGGTAATGGCCGGGAATAAAACGGCTGTCGGCTTCGTACCAGCGATTATCCCGCTTCATGCCCGTTGCCTGCGCAAGGGTTTGGCACGGGCGAGCGTCAGATTCAAACGTTTGAGCAGCGCTTCAGGCGTTTCACTGACCGCCATCACCACGGCCGTGCTGGCGGCCAAATACAGCCGCTCGCCTTGCTGGCGGGTTTTATGCGCCAGGCCCTGCACCGCTTGTTGCAACTCCAGAGCCAGCAACCGCGCCTGGCTTTCGCCGGTATTGGGCAGGATTACCACAAAGCGGTCGCCCGCCAATCGGCAGAGCAGATCATGGGGGCGCAGGTTGAGCAGGATCAGCTGACTGAGTGCTTGCAACACGGCGTCACCTTCAGCGTGTCCGTAGTGCTGATTGATCGCACTAAAGTCGTCAATATCCAGTGCCAGCAACGACAGCGGCTGTTGCTGCTCAAGGCTTTGGCTCAGGCAATCGCTGATTTGCCGTTTGAGGTAATCCGCGCCGCCCGGCGGGGTGAGTTTGTCGAACAGGCGATGTTCGCGAAACACCCGTTCACGCTTCTCCATCTGCTGATTGATGGCTTGTTGCTCGCGGTGCCAGTGAAACAGGCCAATCGTCAGCAACACCATGCCGATGGGCATTGGCCCGGACTCCAGCCAGTGGTCCCAATGGATGTGCTTGGGCAGGCGCACAAACTCATCGAGCACGTCCATCCACCACGACAGGAACATGCAACTCAGGCCGATGGATAAAAAGTTGGTGACTCGCCCGGTGGGGCGACTTTTCAGCACCAGCACCAGCCAAAACAGCATAAACAGCGCGGTGCCGCCTTCGCCGACGATGTCCAGCCATTGCCATTCACTGAAGGATTTGGCCGTGCCAAAGGCCAGAGTCAGCCACAGGTCAATATTGGCCGCTAACAACAGCAAGCCCAGTTTCCAGCGATGGTGTTTAAGAATGTTTAGCCAGCTCATGAGCGCTCTACCAAAACGTAGTGATGCTCAGCAGAACAGAGGTGCGTGACAGTGGTGTTACAGGATGTGTAGGTCAAATCAGCTCAAGGGTCATGTTGAAAAATGTTTATAAGAGCCAGCAGAACAAAGCTTTTGACCTGGCTTTTGACCTGGCTTTTGATCTGCCGCCCCTTCGGGAGGCCGAGTGTAGGTTTCGCGGAGTGGGTCGACCGGCATGGATGCCGGGAGAGCCGTGTTGGGCCAAGGATGGCCCGTCACGGCGTGC